>NZ_JBKIXC010000032.1:0-208 GCF_046604225.1 Hydrogenophaga sp. RWCD_12 | reverse complement strand
GGCGCAGAACACGACGGCCCTGACGGGCTCGGGCACGGGCAGCTACGGCACGGTGAGCCTGAACGCCGATGGCACGTACACCTACACGCTGGACAACGCCAACACCACGGTGCAGCAGCTGGCTCCTGGCGAGACGCTGGCCGAGACGTACACGTACGTGCTGACGGACAAGGACGGTGACACTTCGACGGCGACGCTGACCATCACG
>NZ_JBKIXC010000031.1:0-261 GCF_046604225.1 Hydrogenophaga sp. RWCD_12 | reverse complement strand
GCAGCGCCTGCAGTGACCGGCGGCCGCCCGCGGCGGCACCGGACCAGAGCCGCCTTCGGGCGGCTTTTTTGTCGGCGGATCGGGGCAAACCGTGACTTCTGCGGCGGGTTTTGGCCTCTTATCGCCCCTTCAGGTCGGTCCTGTTCGGCCGATAGTCCATGTACCCCCCCTCTGGTTTTTGAAGGAAGAGACACCATGGACATGCACCACGCCACCGGCCGCCCGGACCAGGCCCGCACGGGCGCCCTCGCGGCGAACAGC
>NZ_JBKIXC010000030.1:0-265 GCF_046604225.1 Hydrogenophaga sp. RWCD_12 | reverse complement strand
GCCGCTCAGCGCCGTCGTGTTCTGCGCAGGCGTGCCGTCACCGTTGGTGTCGTTGGTCTTGACACCGCCCGTCACCGTGGCGTTGTCTTCGGTGATGCCCACCGTGTCGTTGACCGCTGCCGGCAGATCGTCGGTACCCGTGATGGTGATCGTCAGCGTCGCCGTCGAAGTGTCACCGTCCTTGTCCGTCAGGCGGTAGGTATAGGTTTCCTGCAGCGTCTCTCCAGGAGCGAGCTGCTGCACCGTGGTGTTGGCGTTGTCCAGT
>NZ_JBKIXC010000029.1:0-266 GCF_046604225.1 Hydrogenophaga sp. RWCD_12 | reverse complement strand
ATCCACCAGGCGGCGCTGCAGACGGTGGCCGCGTCGCTGACGGCCGATGGCGACATCCTGATCTATGCCTGCGACTTCGCCTCGGGCGAGGCGGGGCAGACCACGCTGCAGCTGCTGGCGCAGTACACCTCGGCCGACGTGGCGGCCTCGACCGACACCACGGGCGACCAGAGCCTGGGCGGGGACTGGACGCTGGAGGCCTCGGTGGGCGCGGTGGAAGCCAGCACCGTGGTGCCGACCGACTGGGTGCACACGCTCAACCTGGC
>NZ_JBKIXC010000028.1:0-266 GCF_046604225.1 Hydrogenophaga sp. RWCD_12 | reverse complement strand
TCCACGCGTTCCACGCTGGCGTTGATCAGGCCCTTGATCTCCTTGGCCGCCTCGGCGCTGCGCTGCGCCAGGTTGCGCACCTCGCCAGCCACCACCGCAAAGCCGCGGCCCTGCTCGCCGGCGCGCGCAGCTTCCACCGCGGCGTTGAGCGCCAGGATGTTGGTCTGGAACGCGATGCCGTCGATCACGCCGATGATGTCGTTGATCTTGCGGCTGCTGTCGTTGATGTCCTTCATGGTCTGCACGACCTGACCGACCACCTCGCC
>NZ_JBKIXC010000027.1:0-288 GCF_046604225.1 Hydrogenophaga sp. RWCD_12 | reverse complement strand
TGACTGCACCGAGCCGGCGTCGATGTTGCCACTGCCCAGGGTGAGGTAGCCGTCGCCGCCATGGCTGACGATGTGCACCGCTGTCACGCCCGTGCGGCTGCCCAGCGCCGCGGCCATCTGCTCCAGACCGTCCTGCTCCACGCTCAGCACCACCACTTCGCGGCCGTTCACTGCGAAGGACTGCGGATCAGAAACACGACCGTCCACGAAGACAATCTCAGTGGCAACACTGGGGATGGGACCGGCATCTCCGCCGTCCACCACGGGGGCTGGCGGATCGACCGGCGT
>NZ_JBKIXC010000026.1:0-291 GCF_046604225.1 Hydrogenophaga sp. RWCD_12 | reverse complement strand
GTACCGGTCGATCCGCCCGTTGTGACGGTGATGAATGGCGATGCGGGCCCGGTGACGCCAACCTCGTCCACCGAAATCGTTTTCGTGGACTCCCGCGTGTCCGACCCGCAGTCCTTCGCGGCGAACGGCCGCGAAGTGGTGGTGCTGAGCGTGGAGCAGGACGGTCTGGAGCAGATGGCCGCGGCGCTGAGCAGCCGCACGGGCGTGACCGCGGTGCACATCGTCAGCCACGGCGGCGACGGCTACCTGACGCTGGGCAGCGGCAACATCGACGCCGGCTCGGTGCAGACG
>NZ_JBKIXC010000025.1:0-342 GCF_046604225.1 Hydrogenophaga sp. RWCD_12 | reverse complement strand
TGCGGCCAACGATCCTCCCGTGGCTCAGGACGACAACATCCGTGGCCAGGAAGACCAGCCGGTCACGTTCAACCCGCTGACCAATGACAGCGACCCGGAAAACGAGCCACTGACGATCACGCAGATCAACGGCAGCCCGATCGTGCCGGGCACGCCGGTGGTGATCAACGATCCGGGTACAGGCGCTCCGATCGGTGAGCTCGTGCTCAATCCCGATGGCACGCTGACGTTCACGCCGGAGCCGAACTACAACACGACCACGCCGATCCCGATCACTTACACGATCACCGATCCGCACGGTGCCACGGCCACGGCCACGATCCGTCTGGTGATCGATCCGGT
>NZ_JBKIXC010000024.1:0-443 GCF_046604225.1 Hydrogenophaga sp. RWCD_12 | reverse complement strand
GCCAGCGAATTCCTGACCTTCCGTCTGGGGGCCGAGGAATACGGCATCGACATCCTGCGCGTGCAGGAGATCCGCTCCTACGAGGAGCCCACGCGGATTGCCAACGCACCGCACTTCATCAAGGGCGTGGTGAATCTGCGCGGGGTGATCGTGCCGGTGGTGGACCTGCGCATCAAGCTGGGCTGCGAGAAGGTGGAATACAACGGTTTCACGGTGGTGATCGTGCTGAACGTGCACGGTCGCGTGGTGGGTGCGGTGGTGGACTCTGTCTCGGACGTGATGGAGCTGGCCAGCGACCTGATCAAGCCGGCGCCGGAGATGAACACCACGGTGGACACCGGCTTCATCACGGGCATCGCCAGCGTGGGCGAACGCATGCTGATCCTGATGGACATCGAGGCGCTGATGAGCAGCGCCGACATGGGCCTGATCGACCCCGGCTC
>NZ_JBKIXC010000023.1:0-454 GCF_046604225.1 Hydrogenophaga sp. RWCD_12 | reverse complement strand
TGAACAACGCCAACCCGACAGTGCAGCAACTGGCTCCTGGCGAGACGCTGGCCGAGACGTACACGTACGTGCTGACGGACAAGGACGGAGACACTTCGACGGCGACGCTGACGATCACCATCACCGGCGCGGAAGACCTGCCGGTGGCGGTGGCCGACACCAACAGCGTCAACGAAGGAGCGACGCAGGTCACGGGTGGCGTCAAACCCAACGACACCAACGGTGACGGGACGCCGGCGCAGAACACGACGGCCCTGACGGGTTCGCCCACGGGCAGCTACGGCACCGTGAGCCTGAACCCGGACGGCACGTACACCTACACGCTGGACAACACCAACCCGACGATCAACCAGCTGAGCGTTGGCGAGACGCTGGCGGAGACGTACACGTACGTGCTGACGGACAAGGACGGTGACACTTCGACGGCAACGCTGACCATCACGATTACCGGCAC
>NZ_JBKIXC010000022.1:0-461 GCF_046604225.1 Hydrogenophaga sp. RWCD_12 | reverse complement strand
ACGTGTACGTCTCCGCCAGCGTCTCTCCAGGAGCCAGTTGCTGCACCGTCGGATTGGCGTTGTTCAGCGTGTACGTGTATGTGCCGTCCGGGTTCAGAGCCACGGTGCCGAAGCTGCCCGTGGGCGAGCCTTGCAGCGCCGTCGTGTTCTGCGCAGGCGTGCCGTCACCATTCGTGTCGTTGGTCTTGACACCGCCCGTCACCGTCGGCGTTTCTTCGCCGATCGTGGCGGTGTCGGCCACCGCCACTGGCAGGTCTTCCGCACCGGTGATGGTGATCGTCAGCGTCGCCGTCGAGGTGTCTCCGTCCTTATCCGTGAGGCGGTAGGTATAGACCTCTTGCAGCGTCTCTCCTGGAGCGAGCTGCTGCACCGTGGTATTGGCGTTGTTCAGCGTGTAGGTGTACGTGCCATCGGCATTGAGTGCCACCGTGCCGTAGCTGCCTGTGCCCGAGCCCGTCAGC
>NZ_JBKIXC010000021.1:0-470 GCF_046604225.1 Hydrogenophaga sp. RWCD_12 | reverse complement strand
GGCGTGCCGTCACCGTTGGTGTCGTTGGTCTTCACACCGCCCGTCACCGTCGGCGTTTCTTCGCCGATCGTGGCGGTGTCGGCCACCGCCACCGGCAGATCTTCCGCACCGGTGATGGTGATCGTCAGCGTCGCCGTCGAGGTGTCTCCGTCCTTGTCCGTCAGGCGGTAGGTGTAGACCTCTTGCAGCGTCTCTCCTGGAGCGAGCTGCTGCACCGTGGTGTTGGCGTTGTTCAGCGTGTAGGTGTACGTGCCATCGGCGTTGAGTGCCACCGTGCCGTAGCTGCCTGTGCCCGAGCCCGTCAGCGCCGTCGTGTTCTGCGCAGGCGTGCCGTCACCGTTGGTGTCGTTGGTCTTCACACCGCCCGTCACCGTCGGCGTTTCTTCGCCGATCGTGGCGGTGTCGGCCACCGCCACTGGCAGGTCTTCCGCACCGGTGATGGTGATCGTCAGCGTCGCCGTCGAGGTGTC
>NZ_JBKIXC010000020.1:0-501 GCF_046604225.1 Hydrogenophaga sp. RWCD_12 | reverse complement strand
CCCACGGGCAGCTTCGGCACCGTGGCGCTGAACCCGGATGGCACGTACACGTACACGCTGGACAACGCCAACCCGACAGTGCAGCAACTGGCCCCGGGCGAGACGCTGGCGGAGACGTACACGTACGTTCTGACGGACAAGGACGGAGACACCTCGACGGCGACGCTGACGATCACCATCACCGGTGCGGAAGACCTGCCGGTGGCGGTGGCCGACACCGCCACGATTGCGGAAGACACGGCCACGGTGACGGGTGGCGTCAAGACCAACGACACCAACGGTGACGGCACGCCTGCGCAGAACACGACGGCCCTGACGGGCTCGGGCACAGGCAGCTACGGCACGGTGGCACTCAACGCCGATGGCACGTACACCTATACGCTGAACAACGCCAACACCACGGTGCAGCAGCTCGCTCCAGGAGAGACGCTGCAAGAGGTCTATACCTACCGCCTGACAGACAAGGACGGAGACACCTCGACGGCGACGCTGACGATCACC
>NZ_JBKIXC010000019.1:0-602 GCF_046604225.1 Hydrogenophaga sp. RWCD_12 | reverse complement strand
GCAGGGCACGGCACTGGTGGACCGCGCGGGCACGACGATGCAGGAGATCGTGCAGTCGATCCAGCGCGTGACCGACATCGTCGGCGAGATCAGCAGCGCCAGCATGGAACAGAACGCGGGCGTGAGCCAGGTCAGCGAGGCGGTGAGCAACATGGACCAGGCGACGCAGCAGAACGCGGCGCTGGTCGAAGAGAGCGCGTCGGCCGCCGCCAGCCTCAGCCAGCAGGCCGAACAGCTGGTGCGCGCCGTCGCGGCGTTCCGCCTCAGCCACCACGCCACAGCAACGCCGGTCCCCGCGACGGTCACGGCCCCGCACCGGCCCCTTGCCGCGAAGTCCGCCCTGCCTGCCCCTGCCCGCCCGGCGCCGGCAGCCCGCACGGCCGCCGCGCCCGCGCCACTCAAGCCGGTGAAGCCGGCCCCGGTCACCGCCTCGTTGCCGGCACCCAAGCCGGTCGCCACCGCCAGTGGCGGTGGCACCGACGAGTGGGAAAGCTTCTGACACCCTTCTTCACCCAGGACCCACCACCATGGACATGCAACACGACAAGGCCGGTTTCGGCCGCCCGGACCAGGCCCGCACGGGCGCCCTCGCGGCGAACAGT
>NZ_JBKIXC010000018.1:0-635 GCF_046604225.1 Hydrogenophaga sp. RWCD_12 | reverse complement strand
GCGTGTACGTGTACGTGCCGTCCGGGTTCAGAGCCACGGTGCCGAAGCTGCCCGTGGGCGAGCCTTGCAGCGCCGTCGTGTTCTGCGCCGGCGTGCCGTCACCGTTGGTGTCGTTGGTCTTGACGCCGCCCGTCACCGTGGCGTTGTCCTCGGTGATGCCCACCGTGTCGTTGACCGCTGCCGGCAGATCGTCGGTACCCGTGATCGTGATCGTCAGCGTTGCCGTCGAAGTGTCACCGTCCTTGTCCGTCAGCACGTACGTGTACGTCTCCGCCAGCGTCTCGCCCGGGGCCAGCTGCTGCACCGTGGTGTTGACATTGTCCAGCGTGTAGGTGTACGTGCCGTCGGCGTTCAGGCTCACCGTGCCGTAGCTGCCCGTGGGCGAGCCGCTCAGCGCCGTCGTGTTCTGCGCAGGCGTGCCGTCACCGTTGGTGTCGTTGGTCTTCACACCGCCCGTCACCGTGGCCGTGTCTTCCGCAATCGTGGCGGTGTCGGCCACCGCCACTGGCAGGTCTTCCGCACCGGTGATGGTGATCGTCAGCGTCGCCGTGGACGTGTCTCCGTCCTTGTCCGTCAGCACGTACGTGTACGTCTCGGCCAGCGTCTCGCCCGGGGCCAGTTGCTGCACCGTCGGA
>NZ_JBKIXC010000017.1:0-728 GCF_046604225.1 Hydrogenophaga sp. RWCD_12 | reverse complement strand
ATCGTGGCGGTGTCATTGACTGCCACCGGCAGATCGTCGGTGCCCGTGATCGTGATCGTCAGCGTGGCGCTCTCGGTATCTCCGGCGCCATCGGTCAGCACGTACGTGTACGTCTCGGCCAGCGTCTCGCCAGGAGCCAGTTGCTGCACCGTCGGGTTGGCGTTGTTCAGCGTGTACGTGTACGTGCCGTCCGGGTTCAGAGCCACGGTGCCGAAGCTGCCCGTGGGCGAGCCACTGATGGCCACCGTGTTCTGGGCCGGTGATCCGTCACCATTGGTGTCGTTGAGCTTGACGTTGCCGTTGACCGTCGGAGTGTCCTCGGCGATCGTGTTGGTGTCGTCCACCGCAATCGGCACGTTGTCCGTGCCCACGATCGTGATCGTCAGCGTCGCCGTCGAGGTGTCACCGTCTTCGTCCGTCAGGCGGTAGGTATAGGTTTCCTGCAGCGTCTGGCCAGGCAGCAGCTGGTTCACCGTCGGGTTGGTGTTGTCCAGCGTGTACGTGTAGGTGCCATCCGGGTTCAGGCTCACCGTGCCGTAGCTGCCTGTGCCCGAACCCGTCAGGGCCGTCGTGTTCTGCGCAGGCGTGCCGTCACCGTTGGTGTCGTTGGGTTTGACGCCACCCGTGACCTGCGTCGCTCCTTCGTTGACGCTGTTGGTGTCGGCCACCGCCACCGGCAGGTCTTCCGCACCGGTGATGGTGATCGTCAGCGTCGCCGTCGAGGTGTC
>NZ_JBKIXC010000016.1:0-734 GCF_046604225.1 Hydrogenophaga sp. RWCD_12 | reverse complement strand
GACATTCACGCCATGCACGGTCACCGTCACCACCGCGCTGGCCACACCGCCGTTGCCATCCTGCACCTCGTAGGTGAAGCTGGTCTCGCACGTCTCCCCGAAGGCCAGGTTGTCGAACTGCCCCGCCGGATCGAAGCTCAGGTTGCCGTATTCGTCGGCGCTGAAGATCCCGCCGTTGCTGCCCGCGCCCGCCTCGAACGCCACCAGGCTGAGGCTGTCGCCTTCGACATCGGTGTCGTTGTCCACCGGACCGCCCAGCACGATGGCCACATTGGCGTCCGCGTCGTAACTGTCGGCCACGCCCACCGGGCCGTCGTTGGTCCCCATCACCGTCACCGTCACCTGCGCCTGCGTCGAGCCGCCGTGCTCGTCGCTCACCGTGTAGGTGTAGCTGGTGTCGCGGAACTGGCCCACCTGCAGGTCGTCGAAGTCGCTGCCGGCGACAAAGAACAGTGCGCCTCCGTCGTCGACGATGAACATGCCGCCGCCGCTGCCCGTGGCCGAGGCCAGTTGCTCGTGCAGGCTGTCGCCGTCGTCGGCATCGCTGTCGTTGGCCAGCAGGCTGCCCAGCGCCATCGGTGTGTCTTCGTACGCAGTGAAGGCATCGTCGGCCGCCACCGGCGCATCGTTCATGCCCTGCACCGTCACGGTCACCGTGGCCACCGAGCTGGCGCCCTGGCCGTCGCTGAGGCTGTACTGGAAGCTGGTGCTGCGGCTCTGGCCTTCGCCCAGGC
>NZ_JBKIXC010000015.1:0-813 GCF_046604225.1 Hydrogenophaga sp. RWCD_12 | reverse complement strand
ATCGTGGCGGTGTCATTGACTGCCACCGGCAGATCGTCGGTACCCGTGATCGTGATCGTCAGCGTGGCCGACTCCGTCTCACCACCACCGTCTGTCAGAACATAGGTATAGACCTCTTGCAGCGTTTCACCAGGAGCGAGTTGCTGCACCGTGGTGTTGGCGTTGTTCAGCGTGTAGGTGTACGTGCCATCTGGATTCAAGCTGACCGTGCCGTAGGATCCAGTCGGCGAACTGGTCAACGCAACGGTGTTGGCTGCCGGGCCGCCGTCCCCATTGGTGTCGTTGGTCTTGACGTTGCCGTTGACCGTCGGGGTGTCCTCGGCGATCGTGTTGGTGTCGTCCACCGCAATCGGCACGTTGTCCGTGCCCACGATCGTGATCGTCAGCGTCGCCGTCGAGGTGTCTCCGTCCTTGTCCGTCAGGCGGTAGGTATAGGTTTCCTGCAGCGTCTGGCCAGGCAGCAGCTGGTTCACCGTCGGGTTGGTGTTGTCCAGCGAGTAGGTGTACGTGCCGTCGGCATTGAGTGCCACCGTGCCGTAGCTGCCGGTGCCCGAACCCGTCAGGGCCGTCGTGTTCTGCGCCGGCGTACCGTCACCGTTGGTGTCGGCCGTGCCGTCGGTCTTGACGTTGCCCGAGACCTGCACTGCACCTTCGTTGACGCTGTTGGTGTTGGGTGTGGCCACCGGCAGGTCTTCCGCACCGGTGATGGTGATCGTCAGCGTCGCCGTCGAGGTGTCTCCGTCCTTGTCCGTCAGCACGTACGTGTACGTCTCCGCCAGCGTCTCTCCCGGGGCCAGTTGCTGCACCGTCGGG
>NZ_JBKIXC010000014.1:0-1001 GCF_046604225.1 Hydrogenophaga sp. RWCD_12 | reverse complement strand
CGCAGACCTTCTTCCATGGCGATCGGGGCGATCAGCTTGACCGTGATCGACACGTTGTCGCCAGGCATCACCATTTCCTTGCCTTCAGGCAGTTCGATGGCGCCGGTCACGTCCGTCGTGCGGAAGTAGAACTGCGGACGGTAGTTGTTGAAGAACGGCGTGTGACGGCCACCTTCGTCCTTGGACAGCACGTACACCTCACCGGTGAAGTGCGTGTGCGGCTTGATGGAGCCGGGCTTGCACAGCACCTGGCCGCGCTGCACTTCTTCGCGCTTGGTGCCGCGCAGCAGGATACCGACGTTGTCGCCAGCTTGACCTTGGTCCAGCAGCTTGCGGAACATTTCCACGCCGGTGCAGGTGGTCTTCTGGGTGGCAGCGATACCGACGATTTCGATTTCTTCGCCGACCTTGACGATGCCGCGCTCGATACGGCCGGTCACCACGGTGCCGCGACCGGAGATGGAGAACACGTCTTCCACGGGCATCAGGAAAGCGCCGTCAACGGCACGTTCCGGGGTGGGGATGTAGCTGTCCAGCGCGTCGGCCAGGCGCATGATGGCCTGTTCGCCCAGGTCGCCCTTGTCGCCTTCGAGGGCCAGCTTGGCCGAACCCTTGACGATCGGGGTGTCGTCGCCGGGGAAGTCGTACTTGGAGAGCAGTTCGCGCACTTCCATTTCGACCAGTTCCAGCAGCTCGGCGTCGTCCACCATGTCGCACTTGTTCAGGAACACGATGATGTAAGGCACGCCCACCTGGCGGGCCAGCAGGATGTGTTCGCGGGTCTGGGGCATCGGGCCGTCAGCGGCCGAGCACACCAGGATGGCGCCGTCCATCTGGGCGGCACCGGTGATCATGTTCTTGACGTAGTCGGCGTGGCCGGGGCAGTCCACGTGGGCGTAGTGGCGGTTGGCCGTTTCGTATTCCACGTGCGCGGTGTTGATCGTGATGCCGCGGGCCTTTTCTTCCGGAGCCGCGTCGATCTGGTCGTAGGCCTTGGCGGC
>NZ_JBKIXC010000013.1:0-1217 GCF_046604225.1 Hydrogenophaga sp. RWCD_12 | reverse complement strand
GCGCGCGGTCATGCGCCGACCCATCAGGATGAACTCCGTGTTGGTGTTGGGCCCGCGGTAGAACACGTTGCTCTCCAGCACCACATCCTCCAGCCCTTCCCGGCTGCTGTCGGTGTTGTTCTGCGGGCTGGCCCCTCCGGTGAACGAGTTGTTGTCCGTCGTGTCGCCCAGGCGGTTGTTGGCGATCACGATCTGGCGCGACGCGTAGGTGCTGCCCGAGATCGCGTAGTTGTCGTTGTAGTCCCCCAGTCCTCCCGAGTGCACCTTCAGCGACACACGGATGCCGTCCGAAGAACGACCGCGCAGTGCGTTGTGCGCAATGAACCCCTTGTGCATCGACCAGATGCGCACCGTGTGCTGCTGCGCCGTCCCCATGTCGTTGCCCATCAGCACGAAGCGGCTGCCCTCCCCGGCCATGTTCACCAGCGGGTTGGCCGTGCTGCCTCGCACCAGGTTCTCCACCACGAACAGCTCGCGCGGCTGGAAGTACTGGTTGGCCGCCAGCGTGTGGTTCTGAACGATGTAGCCCAGCGCGCTGGCGATGGTGATCTGCGCCGTGATGAACTCACCCGTGGGCACTTCGAACGTGTTGCGGTACAGCAGCAGGCGCGACATCGTCACGAACTGCTCGAAGCGCTGCAGCACGTCCAGGTCCATAATGGTGATGTCCCGCGGGAACGACGAGTTCGGCGGATTGAGCACCCCCACCAGCACGCTGTTCACGCGCGGCTTGGCGCCCGTGCCGTACGCACCCACCTGCACGTTCTGGCTGCCGTGCGGGATGTTGATGGTGTCAAACGACTCCCCACGGTGCAGCAGCACGCGCCGGCCGCTGTAGGTGGCCGAGCTGGGCAATGCACTGACCTGCGAGGCGCCGCCGGGGCAACCGCTGAAGTTGGCCACGGCAGACACGCAGATCGTTCCCGTCCCGGTGTACGCGGTGTTGGGATCGGTCACTTCGACGGTGACCATCTTCTCGGAATACCCGCCGACCTGATCGGTCGCGCGCACCCGCACCTGGTAGGTGCCCGGACGGTCGAACACGTGGGCCGCCAGCGGTCCGCCCGACTGCGTGTTCTTGGGCAGCCCGGAGACCGGCCAGTTCAGACCCTGGTCGTCGCCGAAGTTGAAGGCGTAGCGCACGTGGTGGAACGGGTGCTGGCTGCTCAGGCTGGAGGTCGTCGCCGTCGCATCGAACTGCACCGCCAGCGGCGCCG
>NZ_JBKIXC010000012.1:0-1331 GCF_046604225.1 Hydrogenophaga sp. RWCD_12 | reverse complement strand
ACCCTGCACCGCCACGCTGCTGGCACTCGACGCCAGCTGGCTGGCCGTGCGCGCGTTGTCCGCGTTCTGCTGCGCCGTCGAACCCATCTGCTCCATCGAGGCCGAGGTTTCTTCCAGCGCCGAGGCCTGCTGTTCGGTGCGGCTGGACAGGTCCTGGTTGCCCTGGGCAATCTGCGCGCTGGCCGTCGCCACGCCCTCTGCCCCCTGGCGCACGTCCGTCACCACGCGCAGCAGCGACTGCTGCATGCCCTGCATCGCGATCAGCAGGTCGCCCGTTTCGTCGCGGCGCGTGACCGAGATGGTCTGCGTGAGGTCGCCATCGGCGATGTGCTTGACCAGGTCCACCGCCTGGGCCAGCGGCCGGGTAATCGAGCGCGTGATCAGCCAGGCCATGGCGACACCGAGCGTCAGCACCACGACCAGGAAGCCGCCGATGAGCAGGCGCGTCAGGGAATACAGCGCGTCGCCGCGCTGGCTGGCGGCAGCAGCACCGTCGTTGTTGATCTTGACGATGGCATTCAGCGCCGCAGAGGCTTCTTCAAATGCCTTGCGGGAAGTCCCGTCCATCACCGCGAAGGCCTGATCGGTGCTGTTGTTGCGCGAGAGCTTCATCACCTCCTGGTGCTCCGCAATCACAGCCGCCCAGGCTGTCTGGAACTGCTCGAACTGCTTGCGCTCCTCGGAGGAGGAGATCAGCTTTTCGTAGGTCTTGATTTCAGCATCCAGCGCATCGGCCGTTTTCTTGAGATCCTTGTCGGCCTCGGCCATGTCCTGGTCGGCCTTGGACATCACGTGATCGAACTCGTTGATGCGGAAATCCGCGATCAGCTTGTTGAGCACGCCGGCCGAACGCACGCTGGGCAGCCAGTTTTCCTCGATCTCGGAGGTGGTTTCGTTCAGTGCTGCCATGCGGTTGATCCCTAGCAGGGCAAACAGCAAGGTGAGGGTCAGCACGATGCCGAAGGCGCCCGCCAGCCGGCCACCGATGCGCAATTGGAAATGGTTCATGGGGTCTCTCTCTGCTCGTGAGGATTCGACATCCGGGGATGGCTCAGTGGTGGCTGCCGAGCTTGAACACGCTGACCGCCCGCACCAGATGCTGGGCCTGCTGCTGCAGGCTGGCGGCGGCAGCAGCGCTCTCTTCGACCAGCGCCGCGTTCTGCTGGGTGGACTGGTCCATCTGGGTCACCGCTTCGCTCACCAGGCCGACCCCGGCGTTCTGCTCGTTGCTGGCGCTGCTGATCTCGCCGACGATGTCGGTCACGCGCTGGATCGACTGCACGATCTCCTGCATCGTCGAGCCCGCACGGTCCACCAGCGCGGTGCCTTGT
>NZ_JBKIXC010000011.1:0-1507 GCF_046604225.1 Hydrogenophaga sp. RWCD_12 | reverse complement strand
AGCAACACCCGCGCCGATGGCGGCACGCCCAACATCAACCAATACAACAACTCCTACAAGTTGCTGCCCGCCGAATGGATGGGCCCGTTCTTCCGCCAGTAGGCGGGGCCGGCTTGGTGCCCCTTCGCGGTGCGCGAGAAGCAGGGGAAACAAGCTGCTTTCAAATCCCCACAGTTGCTTACACGCATTAACTTGCGGCAATGAATTGGCCGCGGTCGCCTCCCGCGGTTACGCATTGATACTCCGCTGGTTCGATGGTTCCAGCCGCCTGTCCCATACGATCCCCCAAACGAGGGATGTTCGCGTGAAATCTCGTCTGTTCGCGCGATTCAGTCGGTTTGTCTGGTGGCGCGATTGCCTGGCCCGGCATTCGACAATCAAAAGGGATGCTTTTGATTGGCCTCATGACAACCCTTTGATCAGTGCCATGACCATCCCATTCAATTCCGCGTCTGTATTGCGATCGGTCGGTTCACCGGCGCTCCTGTGCCGCGTGTCGCCCGGTGGCGGCGGCCCCCTGTCCATGCCCGCTGCGCCAGCTGTCCTGGCTTCAGCTTCGTGAAGAGGCCGCCCGCCAGGGTTGCCTTCATCGGATGTCTGCCGGCGGCAAGCTGGCCAACGCACTCTCCTTGAACGCATATGAAAATCCATGAAACCAGCTGGGTACGGGCTGGCCTGGCTGGTGCTTTGTCCCTGCTGCTGGTTGCATGTGGCGGAGGCAGCACCGCCGATTCCACGGTCAACGGTACCCAGGGCGCTTCGACCGCAGCGAGTCTGGATCGCAGCGAAGCGGATGCTTCGTCGGCGGGCAACGCTGCTGGCACACCCAATGCCCAGTTGAATGCACAGGCGTTGGCGCAAGCAGAGGCGCAGGCTAAAAGGGCAGACAGTTCGCAGCCGCTGGAAAGCCTGCCGCCTGGCGCCATCGCTTCCAAGCTGGCCTACGTCTCTGGCGCCATCGCTCGCAAGGCCACGGTGGTAGGGGCGCCTGCCTATCGCTTCTACAACGCCGGCACCGGCGCGCACTTCTACACCACCAACACCACCGAGGCCGACAACCTGGTGGCCGATTTCTCCTCCCCTTTTCACCTGGAAGGCCCGGCCTTCTGGGTCGCCAAGACCGTCTCGTCTGGCCTCTCGCCGGTGCACCGTTTCTTCAACACCCGAAGCGGGGTTCACTTCTACACCATCAGCGAGACCGAGCGCGCCAGTCTTGAGGCTTCCTCGTCACAGTACAGCTATGAAGGCGTCGCCTACTACGCCAGTCAGGTGGCAGGTGCGGGACTGGTACCGCTCTACCGGTTCTATGTGCCCAGCAAGGGCTTTCACTTCTACACCACCAGCGAGAGCGAGAAGTCCAGCATCCAGGCCAACCTGAGCGCGACCTACCGCTTTGAGGGCGTTGGGTATTACGTGCTCGACAGCGCCTCCCAGACGCGCGCACCAGAACTCGGGCAGACCTCCACCTCGGTGGTGGCCCAACTTCAAGCGACGCGGCTGAGCGGGG
>NZ_JBKIXC010000010.1:0-1716 GCF_046604225.1 Hydrogenophaga sp. RWCD_12 | reverse complement strand
TCGACCAGGATGCTCAGCGTGGCGCTGTCGGTGCCGCCATTGCCATCATCGATGGTGTACACCACCGCCGGCACCGCCCCTTCAAACCCAGGCACCGGATCGAACGTGTAGCTGCCATCGCCGTTGACCGTCAGCTCTCCCACGTTCGGAATCGTCACCGGCACGCCCAGCGTACCCGGCGTACCTCCCACCGTGAAGCCCGAGACCGTCAGCGTGTCGTTGGCGTCCGGGTCCGTATCGACCCCGCCAGGCGCCGCACCGTTCTGGTCGTCCGTCAGCAGGTTGCCACCCACGTTGGTGTCCGGCGTCGTGATGACACTGTTGTCTTCGGCCACCGGCGCATCGTTGACGCCCGTGATCGTGATCGTCAGCGTCGCCGTTGCCGTCGCACCCGTCGGGTCGCTGATCGTGTAGGTGAACACGTCCGCCGCCGTCTCGCCCTGGGCCAGCGCCTGCGCTCCCGAGGTCGGCGTGTAGCTGTAGCTGCCGTCCTGGTTGAGCACCAGCGTGCCGTAGGTGCCCAGCACCGGCTGGCCCACATCCGTCGTGTCTCCGTTGACCGCGCCCACCGACAGCGTGTCGCTGTTGGGGTCGCTGTCCACACCACCAGGCGTGCCCGTGCTCTGGATCACACCATTGGCCGGCGTCACCGTCAGCGGCGTGTCTTCGTTGGTCGCGTTGGTGTCGTTCTGTGCCACCGGTGGCAGGTTGGCCTGGCCCACCGTGATCGTCACCGTCGCGCTGGCGGTCTCTCCACTGGGGTCCCTGACCGTGTAGTCAAAGTCCGCAGGGCCGGTGTAGCCGTTGGTCGGCGTGAACACCAGTTCACCCCCGACCAGCGCCACCGTGCCGTTGGGCACCGTCACCGCTGGACCGCCTTCGGTGATCGGCTGGCCGTCCACCTGCGTGATCGTCAGCGGGTCACTGTCCGGATCGCTGTCGTTGCCCAGCACGTCCACGCTCACCGGCGTGTTCGTCGGCGTCACCGTCGAGTCGTTGGTCGCCACCGGCGGAGCATTGACCGGCGTCACATCCACCGTCACCGTGCCGTCCAGCGGATTGCCCAGCTGGTCTTGCACCGTGTAGGTGAAGTTCACCGGGCCATTGAACCCAGGCGCCGGCGTGAACACCAGCACATCGTCCGTCGGATCCAGCGGCGTTCCGCCGTTGTTCAGGCTGACCTCACCGATCGGCAGACCGGTCACGCCATCCACCAGCGGCACCGGCGTGCCCACAGCAATGGGCTGGCCGTTGACTTCCGTGATGGTCAGCGGGCCGTCACTGCCCGGATCGTCGTTGTTCAGCACATCGATCGTCACTGGCGTGCCTTCCGGCGTCGTGGCGCTGTCGTCCACCACCGACGGCGTCTCGCTCACCGGATCGACCGTGATGGTCAGTGTGGCTGTGTCGGTTCCACCGTTGCCGTCGCTGAGCGTGTACACCACCACAGGCACCGTGCCCACAAAGGCCGGGTCCGGGTTGAAGGTGTAGCTGCCGTTGGCGTTCAGCGTCAGTTGGCCCACGTTGGGGATCGTCACCGGCGTGCCCACCGTTCCAGGCGTGCCACCCACCGTGAACCCGGAGACCGTCAACGGCGTATCGCCGTCCACATCACTGTCCACACCGTCTCCGGTGTTCTCCGTGATCACGTTCCCGCCCACCGTCACATCCTGCGACGTCGACTTCACGTTGTCCGTCGCCACCGGCGCATCGTTG
>NZ_JBKIXC010000009.1:0-2084 GCF_046604225.1 Hydrogenophaga sp. RWCD_12 | reverse complement strand
TTTCTATTACCAGTGAGCCGTTGGCCATTACGGCAATGGCCTCCTCCGTGCTGAAAATACGCACTGCGCAGGCCTGGTAATTTTCCTGTTTCGAGGCTGAGTGAGGCTGGCAAATTGCCAGTCATCGCCGGTCGCACGCCCTCGGCAACAGGGGCGATCGGCAGCAAGAGCACCCGCTTCATTGGTGTCTGGCGCGAGCTGAGTCTCGCCGTCTGGAGCGATGCATGGGCACCAAGCCCGGGAACAGAGGCGGGATTCACGTCCTTTTCCAAATTGACATTGCTGCAAAACCCGTTGCAACTCCAGCTTTCCGGAGTTGGATTGGTCCGCGGGTTGATTTTCAAATCACGGTAGCCGTATCTGATTGGATCAGATGCCGCCCAGCAATCCCGCCGGATGATTGGCCTTCAGGCAAACCACGCCAGACCGATCTGCGCGCTCCGCGCGACCTCTGACCACGCCCGCTTTTTGCCGATCGCAAGCCCTGGCGACTGAGGGCTGGACGCCTCGTCTTGGTAAGGTCATGAGACTTGCCGTCATGTCTGTGTAGCCGGACTTGAAACCAAAGTAACAGGGCATTGCATTCGACTTCAGAAATGGCAAAAAGTACTGCCAATTAGGTAAGAAATGTCCCGGTCCGATATTTCTTGCTACATGACCATGTTGCTTCCGCATTAGGATCGGCCTCGCCTTGGAGGCGGACGGTGGGCAGCGCTCTCGAAGCGACAGTAAAGAGCCGGTTTTTCATGCCATTTCTTCTTCTCGGGAATATCCGTTAACCGTTTGGACTACCTTGAGGGGTGATTCTAATTGGTTGGAATTAGTTGCTTCCAATTGTTAATTCGGATACATATTTAAGATTTCATTGAATTTCGCCGCACATCGCCTGATGACGGCAGTTCATCGAATTCAATTCAGGGTGCTGGTTGAATGGGCGATACATTCATACCGCTTGAGCATTCCTTCAAGTTCCAAGCCCGATGGGTGAGCCATTGTTGTCGTTGGCATTCATGGCGCCGCACTTTTTGTTTAGTCAACACCGCTACTTGTCCGGAAACTGTATGTCAATCTACTCCACCGTTGGTCAAATGAATTACTTTGAGTTAACACTCCCGCCGGGGGGGGTACCCAACGCGAAAAGGCCCGCGCGGCCTGGCCCTGCCTTGCTGCTGGTCGCGCTGGCCAGCTCCCTGAGCCTGACCGCCTGTGGCGGTGGTGGCCGGGCGGGCGACGCTTCTGAACAGGTTGTCGCCACATCCGCAAGCCTTGAATCCACTGCCAGCGGGGACGCATCCGTTCAGGCAGATGGCGGCATGGAGAGCACCGAGCGCCTCGAACAGACCACCGGGCTGCACCTCGCTACCACCTCCGCGATCAGCAAGCAGCTCATCTACGGCGGCTCGTTCAGCAACACCGCGTGCGCGAAGGAAGGCAAAACCTGCAGCTTCTCCGGCACGAAAAATGTGGCCTATGGTGCCGCCGGAAAATTCACCATCAAGTTGCTCACAGGTCCGGTGGACTGCGGCAACGGTACCTTTGGTGACCCCATTCCAGGAGCCTTGAAGTCGTGTTTCCTTGCCACGACATTCACCACGACGACGGCTCCCGCACCCGCCCCAGCTCCGCCCCGCGCTCCTGCACCTGCACCTGCACCTTCTCCGGCTCCGGCTCCGGCAACCGGCTCGCAGCTCATCAATGGTGCGTCCTTCAACAGCACAGCCTGCGCGACAGAGGGCGGAACCTGCAGCTTCTCCGGTACGAAAAGTGTGGCTTACGGTGCCGCTGGCCTGTTTGCGGTCAAGTCGTTCACCGGCCCCGTGGATTGCGGCAACGGCACCTTTGGTGATCCCATCCCGGGGACCGTGAAGTCGTGCTTCGTTGCTGCGACGACCACAACCACCACAACGGCTCCAGCCCCAGCCCCAGCCCCAGCCCCAGCCCCAGCCCCAGCTCCAGCTCCAGCTCCAGCCCCAGCCCCAGCCCCAGCCCCAGCCCCAGCCCCAGCCCCAGCCCCAGCCCCGGCTCCAGCCCCAGCTCCAGCTCCAGCAACGACAACGGGGCAGACCTCGACCTCGGTGGTGGTG
>NZ_JBKIXC010000008.1:0-4553 GCF_046604225.1 Hydrogenophaga sp. RWCD_12 | reverse complement strand
TACGCCGGAAGGCACTGCGCTGGACAAGCAGACCGCACAGAACAGCCTGATGTCGCACACGGACACCACGGTCAAGATGGCTTCCGCATCGGGCAATGCGACCGAGTCGGTGCGGCTGCAGCGCGTGGAGAGCCTGGAGTCGGCAATGCGCAGCTCGGTGGTGCGGACCGCGGAAGCGCCCGCAGCCGCCGCATCGCCGGCCGCTCAGATCATCGAGGTGGCGCCGCTGCTGGCCACCGGCGCACGCGGATTTTCCCTGCCTGTGGCTGTGCAGTCGGATGCGCATGGCGTTGACAACCACACGGCGCGTGCCGAGCTCTGGACGCTGGCCGACAGCCTGCCGACCTACTCGGCGCTCGGTGCGGCCGACGGCCTGGACGGCGCGGCCACAGATGGTGCGGCCCAAGGCCTGCGGGCACAACTCTCGCGTTGGTCTACGGGCTTCGGCCAGCGGCCGCTGACCCGCGGCGCCCTGCGCGCCTGAACCCCGCTGACGCCAGCGTGAAATAGTGCCACGCGGGCGTCAGCCAAGAGGATTCAGTCCCTTGAAAGCGGCGGGAACCAAAGCATTCAATCCTGATTGAATGTTGATTTTCCTCAAGATTTTTGTCATTGGCGTTTCAGTCTGCGGTCATGGCTGCCGATGAGGTGGGTGTACCGGCATTCCGTTTGGGACCCTGCAGACAGCAGGTCGATGCCCGGTCTGGAGCCCACCGCCATGAACAAGACTTACCGATCGATCTGGAACGCCAGCCTGGGCTGCTACGTGGCGGCGCCCGAATCTGCGGTGACGCACAGCACAGGCACCTCCAGCACGCGCGCGGTCCGCGCCGAACTGCCCCGGCAGTCGGGCGCGGCGATGGTGATGGAGACGCGCATCGTGTTCGACGGGGCGATGCTGGTGACCGCGATCGACCAGAGCACGGCCCCGACAGAAGCCCCTTCGACGGTTGCTCCTGCCGCTGAAGCGCCGGTCGCCGACCATCCGGCCGACGCCGTGGTGACCGTGGCCCCGGTAGAAGCTTCGGCCCCAGCGCCGGTCAACGCAGTCACCACCGAAACGAGCACACCGGTCACAGCACCCGTGACCACCGAACCGGTTTCCTCGGTCACCGCGACCACCGACACCCGCACAGACACCTCCACCACCTCAACCACCACAGCTGCCGAGCCGGTCACCGAAACCGCCACACCGGTCGCGGTCGACACCGCACCCGCCACGCTGGCCGTCATTGAACCTGCTGCTGCCAGCAGCCACGAGATCGTGTTTGTCGATAGCCGCGTGCCCGACATCAGCGCCTTCCAGGGCCAGGGCCGCGAAGTGGTGGTGCTGACGCTGGAGCAGGACGGCCTGTCGCAGATCGCCGATGCGCTCTCCGGCCGCACCGATGTGGATGCGATCCACATCGTCAGCCACGGCAGCGACGGTGTGCTGACCCTGGGCAGCACCGAGGTCACGACCGAAAGCATCCAGAGCACGCAGCTGACGTATCTGCAGAGCATCGGCCAGGCGCTCAGCGCCGACGGCGACATCCTGATCTATGCCTGCGACTACGCTGCGGGCACCACGGGCCTGGCGGCGATGAACCTGCTGGCCGACATCACCGGTGCCGACGTCGCCGCCTCGACCGATGCCACCGGCAGCAGTTCGCTGGGTGCGGACTGGACCCTGGAGCAGGCCACCGGCACGGTCGACACCACCGTGCTGGCGCCCCTGGACTGGTTCCATGCGCTGGACTTCGCCTTCACGCCCGCAAGCACCACCGGTGCCCTGGGCATGGCCAACAACATCATGGGTGCGGGTGTGACAGTCGTGTCGGCCACCTACCAGGGCGGCGGCACCCAGTCCGGCACCTTTGCCGCCGCCTCCGGCGTCACCCTGGGCAGCAACGTGCTGGGCTTCACCTCCGGCACGATTCTCTCCACCGGCTCCAACGCGGCAGGCATCGCAGGCCCCAACAACAACGGTGGCTTCGGCGATAACGCGCCTGGGGTGGATGGCGATGCGGGACTCAATGCCCTGGCCGGCAATCCGACCTTCGATGCAGCCATCCTCGACGTCAGCTTCATCCCCGACCTGCCGCCTGGCGCCACTGCCGGGAGTGTTGGACGCATGACGCTGGAAATCGTGTTCGGCTCCGAGGAGTACATCGAATACGTCGGATCAATGAACGATGTGCTGGAAGTGACCATCAACGGACAGCTGGTGTCCCTGGTACCGAATGCCTCCGGTGGTGATTCGACCATCGGCATCAACAGCGTCAACACCACGCAGAACCCCTCGCTGTTCATCAACAACACGGCTGGCACCTACAACACCCAGATGGATGGTTTCACCATCACCATCCCGATGACATTCAACGTCAACCTGGGGCAGGTCAACACGATCCGGCTGGCGGTGGCCGACGCGGTCGACGACGTGTACGACTCCTGGCTGCTGGTGCGCGCCGATTCCGCGCAGACCGTGGTGGTCGCCGAAGACGACAGCGTGACCACGGCGGCCAACCTGCCGATCACCGTGGACCTCACGGCCAACGACTACAACCTGGCCGGCGCCAACCTCTCACTCACCCAGATCCAGGGCCAGGCCGTCACCCAGGGTCAGAGCATCACACTCGGCTCGGGCATCCACCTCACGGTCGGCGCCGGTGGTCAGGTGACGGTCACCGGCAACGGCAGCAGTGCCGTGCACGACACCTTTACCTACCAGGTATCCAACGGACTGGGTGGCGTGGCGCAGGCAACGGTGGACGTGAACATCACGGCGCCCAACTTCAACCCGCCGGTGGCACACAACGATGCGGAAGCCGTGCTGGCGAATGCCACGCACAGCGACAGCGTTCTGACCAACAACGGCTTTGGCGCCGACACCGATCCCAACGGCGACAGCCTGACGGTGGTGCAGGTCAACCTGACCGAGTTCACCCCGGGTACGCCGGTCGAGCTGCCCTCGGGCGCACTGCTGACCATGAATGCCAATGGCAGCTACGTCTACAACCCCAACGGCCAGTTCGCCAGTCTGGCCGCCGGTGCGACGACCACCGACAGCTTCAGCTACACCATCACCGACAGCCACGGCGGCAACTCCTCGGCCACCGTCACCATCACCCTCACTGGCGTCAACGACGCCCCGGTGGCTGTCGACGACAGCTTCACGGTCAGCGAAGCCGGTGCCTCTTTGCTGGGGAGCCTGCTGGCCAACGACAGCGATCCCGATGGCGACACCCTCAGTGCCTCGTTCTCCAGCTACAACGGCAGCAACGGCGGCAGCTTCGGTCTGGACGATTCGGGCAATGTGATCTTCATTCCAGGGGCTTCCTTCGACAACCTGGCCGTGGGACAGACCCGGACCACCAGCTTCAGTTACGCAGTGTCGGATGGCCACGGAGGCAGCGACACGGCGACAGTGACGATCACGGTGCAGGGCGCCAACGACGCACCGGTGGCGGTGGGCGATGCGTTCGATGTCAGTGAAGACGGCGCATCCTGGCTGGGCAATCTGATCGGCAACGACAGCGACCCCGACAGCAGCAACCTGAGCATGGTGCTGGACAGCCTCAGTGGCAGCAACGGCGGCAGCTTCGGCACCGATGACTCGGGCAACCTGATCTTCATCGCCGGGAGCGCGTTCGACGACCTGGCCGTGGGCCAGACGCGCCAGACCAGTGTCACCTACACCGTCAGCGACGACCAGGGCGCACAGGCGATCGGCACCGTGACCATCACCGTGCACGGCGCCAACGACGCGCCGGTGGGCACCGACGACGCCTTCAGCACCTACGAGGACGACGCGGTCTCGCTGGGCCAGATCGGTGCCAATGACAACGACATCGATGGTGCGATCACCCGCATCGGCTTCAACACGGCCGGGCCACTGGATCCTGCGGAACACCCGGTCATCTCCTCTGGCAACGTGCTGGCAAGCTGGACTTCCAACGCGGGTGACGGATCCGCCGGTGGACTCGATGGCCGCCAGGTCGCCGGCACAGTGGTTCAGGCCGTGTCCTCGCTCACGGCCGGCAGCGGCCTGACGCTCTCCGGAAACCCGATCCGGCAGGCTGTGGACGTTTTCGGCCTTGACTCGCTCAGCCTGGACGAAGCCCGCAACAACAATGACTACGTCGACGTCTCGTTCAGGACCGTGGATTCGGTCATCGACCTCTCCAGCCTGGCCTTCGGTGTTCTCGACTCGAACGGGCTGGGCTTCGGCTACACCGTGTCGGTCGAACTGTTGCCCAACGGCGACGAGGCACGTGCTCAGACCCTGATCGCTGGGCACGCTCTGCCGCAGGCGTCTGCGCCCGGCAACTACAACTGGGACCAGTTCAATGTGGACGGGCCCTTGCTCCTGAGTCCGCAGACGGACTACACGGTGCGCATCTACATCTACGGCAATCCCACAGACCAGACCGCTGAATTCAACGATCTGCATCTGTTCTACAACGACCGGGGTCCGCTCGATCCGTCGGTCCTGGGGGCTGGCGACAACGGCGGGATCTTTTCGTTCGACGACTCGGGCAACCTGATCTTCAACCCCAACGGCGAGTTCAACA
>NZ_JBKIXC010000007.1:0-63300 GCF_046604225.1 Hydrogenophaga sp. RWCD_12 | reverse complement strand
GACCACCACCGAGGTCGAGTTGAGAGCCGCTACCGGGCCGGCAGCAGACACCATGCAGGCCGCCACGACAAGCCCTCTCAGCAAACAAGACTCGGGAGCGGCTCGCACGTTCTTCCGCTGCCGGCAGGCGTCATCTGGCATTGCACCCATTCGATCAATCTTTCGTCGAGAGCCGATTCTGGAAAAGCCATGCGCTCGAACACATGTCTTCCAGCACCCGCGTGGCTTTCCATTTCAACGCACGTTCGGCTGACTGAACGTCGGCATACGAACAGGCGACATCCCCTTCCCGTCGCGCCGCCATGCGGAAGGGGACGGTGCGGCCGGATTCCTTTTCAAATGCTCGAATCATTTCCAGCACACTGAAACCTCTTCCGGTCCCCAGATTAAACGCATGCCAGCCCTTGTTGGACGACAGGAAGTTCAATGCGGCCAGATGGCCCTCGGCCAGATCCATGACATGAATGAAATCCCGCACCCCCGTCCCGTCGGGAGTCGGGTAGTCTCCACCAAATACGCTCAAAACCTCACGTTTGCCGGATGCCACCTGCACGACATAAGGCATCAGATTGTTGGGAATCCCTCTTGGATATTCCCCGATCAGCCCGCTGTCATGGGCCCCCACCGGATTGAAGTAGCGAAGGCAGACGACCCCCAGCGACGGACGAGAAGCACTGATATCCCGCAACATGTCCTCGATGTGCAACTTGCTGCGTCCATAGGCGTTGGTGACATGCTGCGGATGCGCTTCGTCCACGGGCAGGTACTGGGGATCACCGTAGATGGTGGCGCTGCTGCTGAACACCAGCTTCGACACAGACTCGGCCTCCATGGCTTGGAACAGACCCAACGAGCCGCAGATGTTGTTCTGGTAGTACTTGAGAGGCCATTGCACCGATTCACCGACGGATTTGAATCCCGCCAGATGAATGACTGCCTCTATCTGATGGCGGCGAAAAATATCCCGGACGAACGCGACGTCACCTACATCACCTTCATAAAATGCCGGCGATCGACCGGCAATTTCCGCAATGTTCCCGACCACATCCCGGCGACTGTTGGATAGATCATCAACAATGAATACCTGATGCCCGGCGGACATCAATACCACCGCCACATGGCTTCCAATGTATCCACAGCCGCCCGTCAGCAGGATATTCATGTTGCTCAATACCTATCGAGAATTCTGTCGAGTCATCCAGCAAGCGGCCAATTGCTGCTGCAAAGAAGCCTTGTCGGATTGCGTTTTCGGATATTTGTGCGTTGCACCTAGGCGGCAACTGTCGTGGCATGCGATGGGTTGCGCAAAAACGCTTCCAGCGTCTGGATGGGCAGCGCCGGCGCAAACAGATGTCCCTGGAACTGATCGCACCCTTGTTCTGCAAGGAAGTTCAGCTGCTCGTGCGTTTCCACGCCTTCGGCAACCACCTGCAAACTCAGGCTCTGCGCCAGCGCGATGATCGCGCGCGAGATGGCCGCGTCGTTGGGGTCGGTCAGCACATCGGCCACAAACCCCTTGTCGATCTTCAGCTGGTCCAGCGGCAGCCGCTTGAGGCAGGACAGCGACGAATAGCCCACGCCAAAGTCGTCCAGCGACAGGGTGACGCCAAGGTCTTTGAGCATGCCCATCTTCTGGATGGTGATTTCCATGCGGTCGGCCAGCAGGCTCTCGGTCAGTTCGAGCTTGAGCTTGTGCGGGCCAATGCCGGTGCGCTGGATGGCCGCCATGACCATGTCCACAAAGTTTGGGTGGCGGAACTGGTACACGCTGACGTTCACGGCAATGCTGAGATTCGCCGTCTGCTCCCCGTTGGCCCACGAGGCCAGTTGCTCGCACGCGGTTTCCAGAACCCACATCCCCAGCGGCAGGATGAGACCGGTGTCTTCGGCCACCGGAATGAAGTCTGCCGGCCAGATCAGTCCCTTCTCGGGATGTTGCCAGCGCACCAGGGCTTCCACCCCCGTGATCACACCCAGGCGGTCCACCTGCGGCTGGTAGTGCACCACAAACTGCTTTTCGCGAAGCCCTACGCGCAGAGCCGCACCCACTGCCGCGTTGGCGCTCACCGTCGCCTGCATGTCGGGGTCGAAATAGCACAGTGTGTTGCGGCCCATGCCCTTGGCCTGGTACATCGCAAGGTCAGCCTGCTTCAGCAATTCGCTCACATCGCTGTGTTTGCCACTAAACGCAGTGACTCCGATGCTGGGCGTGGCAAAGTGCTGATGGCCCACGATCTGGAACGGCTCACGGAGAACGTTCAACACCTTTTCAGAGAGGATGCGCGACTTGCTCGCCGCCGTCTCGGCGTCGGTGCTGAGGTCGTCCACCATCACCACAAACTCGTCACCCCCCAGCCTCGCCACCGTATCGGTCTTGCGCACGCTGTTCGTCAGCCGCTGTGCCACCTGTCTCAGCAACTGGTCACCCACGTGATGACCCAGCGTGTCGTTGAGGATCTTGAAGTTGTCGAGATCGATGAACATCAGGGCGCCGTGTTGCCCCGTGCGGGTACTCTGCGAAAGCGCCTTCTGCAGCCGATCCAGCAGCAACTGGCGGTTGGGAAGATCGGTCAGCGGGTCGTAAAAGGCCAGATGCCGGATCATGTCTTCCGCATTTTTGCGCTGGGTGATGTCACGACCCACGGCCACCCAGTGGGTGACCACCTCGGCACTCGCCTGTACCGAAACCACCTCCAGCTCGACCCAGAACGATTCGCCGGTCTTGCGGTGCACCATGAGCTCGGTGCGCGCTTGCGGCGATTCCTTCAAGCGATTGACCATCTCCAGCAGCTTGGCGGTGGAAGGGTCCCGCTCCAGCAGGAAGCGGGGTGGTTGACCCAGCACCTCGTCACCGCGGTAGCCGGTGTGCTTTTCAAAGGCGTCGTTGACAAACACGATACGCGCCTCGTCACCCGGTCCCGCACCCGCTTCGGCGATGACCACGATGTCGTTCAACCGGGCCACACTGGTCTCCAGCAGCATCAGCTGCTCCTGGGCACGTCGGCGTTCGGTGACGTCGCGGAAATACACCGCCAACCCTTCGGCAAAAGGGTACGCCCGCACCTCCAGCCATTTGCCCAGCGAGGGGAAGAAATCCTCCAGTTCCACGCGCCGGTTGGATCGGATCGCAACACCCAACTGCTCCCGCAGCCGTTGGGCCAGGTCAGGATTGAAATCCTGCCAAACCTCCTGGCCCAGCAGTTCGGCAGTGGTTTTTTGCAGAAGCCGCTCGCTTTCCTGGTTCAGGTAGGTAAAACAGCATTGCCGGTCGAGCGTGACAAAGGCTTCAGTGATGCTGGCCAGCGTGGTGGTCAGGCGCATCGCCAGGCGCAGTGTTTCCTGTTGCGCATGCTTTTGGACTGAAATGTCTTGCACCGCACCCTGGATGCGCACGATGTTGCCGCTCGCATCACGCACCGCATTGCCGACGGTGCGAACCCATTTGGGACTCAGGCCCGGAACCTGCACCTGGATCTCTTCGTCGAATGCCTCACCGGTTTGGGCACATCGTTCCAGCCTCTGGCGGATGCCAGTGCGCCATTCCGGTGTGTAGCGCCGCACCATGGCCGCCAGATCGGGTACGGACTCCCCGGGCTTCAGGCCCAGGATGCTCCCGTATTCCTCGGAATGCTGTATCTGCCCGGTACCGATGTTGACCGACCAACTGCCCACACCGGCCGTGTGCTCGGTCAGGTTCAACCGGCTTTCGCTCTCATGCAGCGCTTTGCCCAGACGCTCTTCCCTGCCCTGCGTCAGGTGCGCCAACCGCTGGTGCTGGCGAACCAGGTCTTGCAACTGTCGGGCATGGGCCAACAGAGCCTCCAGGCCCGGCATGAACGCCGCCAGCTCGTCCGGACCGCGCGGCGCGGCATCAAGCAGCGCCAGCCAGGCGGGGTTTCGCTCTCCGCTGGACACCAATGGAAGCACCAGACAGAACCGGACTTGCAATGCGCTCACCAGCGGGTCCGCCCGAAAGACGGGGTGCTCAGCGGCGTCGGGCAGGTAACCGTTCAGGTCTGTGTCCGCGGCCACTCTTTCGCACAGGGCCGCAGCGTCCGCCTGCTGGTCAGCGGACAACCCGCTGGCTCCCATGACCAAAGGGCCGTCTGCCTGAACTTCGACCAACATGGCCACCGAAACCCTGGCGAGGCGGGTTGCCAGCCGCGTGAGCTGTTCCCACTGCAGCCCAGGTGATGCTGTGTCCGCGAGATCGGTCGAGGAGACTGCTTCGTCGGTGTGGGTTGCACGGAGTCCTTGCTGCATGTCTCGCCCGCCTTCGTCAGTGGAGTTTTTGAAGCATACCCCCGCACGCCGGTGGTTGCTGGCGATCCTCAGGGCGCATGGCAGGCACGAACCTCAAGTTTGGTACCTCATTTAGGGGAGGGAATGTGTAACAGGCCTGTAGCAACTTGTAGCAACTGTATTACCATCATCTCATTAGTCAATGTGGCCGTTCCAGCCGCTTCCACCAGGGAGTGTCAGTCTGAAGATTTAAGGGGTTACCGTGAGCGCACTTGCAGAACTTCGGCAGCACAGTGATGTGAGCAGCCTGAAATCCGCGTTGCACGAGCTGTGCGGCCAGTTCGGACGTATCGCGCGCCTGGACATCCTCACGGCGATGCATGAGGGCACCAAACAGGCCATCTGCTTCATGCGCATGGAGCGGCCAGAGCAGGAGCAGCAACTGATGAAGACCTTGGGCGTTGGTCGATTCGGTGGTGAAGTCGTGTTCGTGCTGGATCTCAATGTGCCGGTGACGTCCGAAGACCAGGGCCCTTCGTCGCAGTGGGCCGACTCGGACTTCTTCGAGTAATACATTCGACCTCATTCAAGTTCAAACTCCACTGAGAATCTGACCCTTCGGTAGGTTGGGAGGCCGACAAGAACTTGATCCCCGACCCTGTGTCCGTTGAGCTCTGATCTGGTTGCCGGCTCTGGACGAGGCGGTGATGCGCGAGGTACGCAAGAACCAATCGTCTTGCTACCGATGGCCGCAGCGAAATGACACGGCGATTCGAGGTGACTTCAACACGGCGACTTCAGCTATCCTGATGCTGAGCCCGCTCCCGAGTTGCAGATCAATGAACCCAAGGTGCTGAAGATGCAAGACTCAACGCTTCGCGCAACCGGTCTGATCCGCCGCAACTCTCGCTCCTATGTTGAACAGGTTTTCGCACTCAACGAGCAGCGCCGGCCTCTGGTTGGATTTCAGGATGAGGCGGCCGCCAGGGAGCCGGTCGGCATCACCATTGAGCAGTGCATCGTTCCAGATGCAGGTGGTGGCTGGTTCACAGAACAGCACGCACTGATTCGCGACGAACTCCCGGCGCAGGTGACCTTCACGTCGGGTACCGAAGGCAAGCCCAAGGGAATCGTCCTCACCTACGCGAATCTCGCCGACGCTGCCGATCGGCTCATTGCCGAGATGGATCTGACGTCAGAAGCGCGGGAATACGTTGGAGTACCGGTCACACACAGCTTCGGCATGGCCCGCATTCGCGTCATCAGCGCAGTGGGAGGGCAGTCATACATCCCGCCACGGGGCTTTGACCCCATCGAACTGGCTCGAATGCTCGACGCGGGCGAAGTCAACTCGCTCTCCGCAGTGCCCACCCTGCTGCGAATCCTGCTGCACAAGCCTGAAGTCATCGGAAACACGGGCAAAAAGCTTCGGTGGCTGGAGATTGGCTCCCAGTACATGGCGGCCGACGAAAAGCGAAGGATCCGGGAGCTGTTTCCCAATGCCCGCATCGTCCAGCACTATGGACTGACCGAGGCCTCTCGCACCACCTTCCTGCAGATCTCGGACGCACCCGATGAATTGCTCGAGTCCGTGGGCCGTGCGGTTGGCAAAACCGAAGTAGGTATCTCTGCAGAGGGTCGCATCCGGATCCGCGGTCCTCATGTTTCGCAATGGCGCATCGACGGAGACCGGTTGCAACCGTTGACCGATTCGGACGGCTGGCTGGTGACAAGTGATCTGGGCCACCTGAAGGACGGATATCTCTTCTACGATGGCCGAGCGGACGACCTGATCAATACCGGCGGTGTCAAGATCAACCCCGATATCCTGGGTGAGCACATCAGCAAACACCTGCTGCACGGCGAAAAGGTGGTTGTGTCCAAGGTACCGGATGCGCTCCGCGGGGAAGGCGTATTGGTGGTGGCGGAATCACCGGACCTTGACCTAGCGAGCCTAAGGAGGGCGTCGACCGATGCGCTGAAGTTGCTGGGCCTGGATGTCGGAGATGCCCTGCATGTGAGAGCCATGCCGTCGATTCCCCAGACCGCCACGGGAAAGCCGTTGCGGCGGATTCTCACGGAGCAATTCGTTCTTGAGCGCGAAACAGTCCGCTCTGCGCCCGACAAAGCCCATGAAAACCATGAGTCGGAGGCGAGCGATGTCCTGGGGTTTTTCCAGCAGTTTTTCCCCGGACGCAAGATCACAGAAGACTCAAGCTTCGATGCACTGGGCGGTGACTCTTTGGGCTATATCCAGTTCTCCATGGGGTACGAGGATCGCTTTGGACCCTTGCCCAGTGGATGGGAGTCGCTGACTGTCGCGCAATTGCAGCGCAGCGTTCCGGAGACAGCAAACAAGAAGTCCCTCGTTCACCTGGAATCCGCGACATTGACGCGTGCATTCTTCATGATCTGCATTCTGGCCCTGCATCTGGACACCTTTGTCTACAGCAAAAACTGGGGGGCCGCCTATTTCCTTTTCCTGCTGGCCGGCTACAGCTTCATGCGATTTCAGTGGCCCGAAATCAGCCGCAGCGGAAAGGTCGGCGCAGTATTTGGAACCATCACAAGAATTGCTATACCGACCGTCTTGGTCGTTGTTGCCATGCAGCTGTGGGCACACGAAAGCGAATTGAAGCCATTGCTGCTGATCTCAAACCTGTTTGACCCCAAGCAATACCACGTTGCATATTTCTATTTTGCAGAAATATACATGCAGCTTTTGCTGCTGGTGGCAATTATTTTCTCTTTCACTGCCGTTCGAGATTCCTTTCGGCGAAGCCCGCTGGTCAGCGGCACGGTGCTGATGGTCCTGTCGATGGGATTCAGCTATATGATTGAGCTGTTCTGGGACACCAACTACATCTATCACAGGACGCCAATCTGGTATTTGTGGACCGTGGCCTGCGGAATGCTCATTGCCAGTTCCGCCTCACGGGATCTGTCAACCCAATTGAAGGTAATGGCGATTGTTTCCATCGCAGTCGTGATGCATCATGGGCTGACATCTGCCAGCTACTACATCTGCGCTGGTTGTGCCCTGTTGCTGTTCTGGCAGGAGATATCTGTGCCAGTTCCCGTGAAAAGAGTGGTTGGCGAAATCGCCGGGGCATCCATGTTCATGTACCTCAGCCACTACCAGGTGAAGTCGATCGTCACTCGCCTGTTTCACACCCCGATGCCATGGGTGGCGTTGCTCATGGCCATTGCCGTTGGCATCGGTTTTGCCCGAACCTATTACTGGGTGGAAAGCCAGGCATTGGCCTTGGGCAAAAAGAACGCTTGGTGGGGCCGACAATAGCAACCCTCAACCGCACCAGGAACAACAGTCGCCACAAGGGTCAGCGGCCGGTTCAGCGCCGCCTGATCAGGGGATACAGCAGCTTGAAAAGCAAGGGCGCGAACAACGCCGAAACCAGGATGCCCAGCACCGCGAGTTGCAGCACCGGGTGCAGTTTGGCCATCGGCCCGAACTGATACACCAAGATGAGACCAAGGGTGGATGAAGTGATCAGCATCAGAAGCATGGCCCCTTCGATGCGAAGATTTTTCAGCCCCAGCTTCCATCCCAGATAGCGGGTCACAAACGCCGAAATCAGTTCGCTCACCGAAACCGCCACGGTCGCAAACACGATCGAGCTTTCGAAATGGGACAGCAAAGCGATCAGCCCAAGGAACGACAGCACTTTCACGGCACTGACCATTGCAAGCCATCTGGGCAGGCCTTTGGCAAGAAATGCCGAACCGTACAAGCCACCGAGAATGTTGAACCAGACACCAAGGGCCAGTATGGGCAAGAACACGGCAGCCTGCGCGTAGCGGTTATCGTAGGCCAGCGAGAAGAAGCTCTTTGCTCCGACGATCAGCAAAACGATCACAAAGGTCGACACGACCAGCACAGGCTTCTTGGCCTTGTGAAAGGCTTCGGGGAGGTCCATGCCGTCCTCCAGCATGCGCGTGTACCAGGGAAAGACAATGGCAGCCTGCAAACTCCCGACCAGGCTGGGAACCATCATCGCCAGGCCTGCGGCAATGGAATAGACCCCCACCTCCGACAGCGGGTACAAGGCTGCAAATGCCAGACGATCGATCTGCATCGCAAAAAAGTACAGCAGTGTGGACAGGAAGATCCACTTCCCGAAGGAGAAGATCGAGTGCACCGCGGTTGGCTCCAGCACGAAGCGGGCCGGCGGGCCTGGCAAGAACCAGTAGGTCAATAAGGTGTGCAGTACCGAAGACACCACCACGGCGATAGCGAGGGCGTATACCGAGCGCAAGTACCAGGCCAATCCAAGCAGCACGGTTGTGTGAACGATCGTCACCGCGATTTCTATGCGGGTGATCTGGGCCACATGCATGTGTCTGGCCGCAGTTAGTACGCGGGGCGACCTCAATCCTTCGGTGAAGGCGGTCAATGCGACCAGGGAAATCAACCACCGCAACTCCAGCGCAGCGGGATCATTGGCACCGTAGAAAACGGCCATAGGCCACGCCAGCAGCGCTGCCAACAAGGCGAGAACTCCTCCCCTGATGACCTGCATGGTCCACGCCGTATCGAGGAAATCAGGCTCATCACCGCGTGGGCTCTGGGTCACGTTCTGCTGAAGTCCGATGTCCGAGAACATCGCCAGACCGGTCATGACCGCCGTGACCAGTCCCATGAGGGCAAAAGCCTCCTCGAACAGCAATCTCGCCAGCACAATGTTCATGCCCAGGCGAACCACTTGTCCGGACCCGAATGCAATCACGATCCAGGTCGTGCCGGAGCGGGCTTTCGCATTCAGCGCCGCCCGGTTTTGAGCTGGCACGGTCGCAGTCGTTGGATCGGTCACGTGGTTCCTCAAGAAACTGGAGTTTCTTTGGAGATGCGAGCCTGCTCGGCCACGAAGCCGGCATAGGCCACACTCAGTCCCAGCACCGCCCAATACACCACAGGAACGGCCGAAATGCTGCTGACCGTGTAGATGATGAACATGATGGTCAACAAAGTCGCAAACAGCGCGCGCCCAAGGAGAACGACCTTCGAACCCTGCTTCTTCGCGACGCGCACGGATTTTCGGACCTGATGGAGCGCAAACAGGAACGCACCCAGAAACAGCAGCAGACCGGTCATGCCCGAATACAGTGCCACGCTGACATAGGTATTCACCAGATCGATGATGCCCTCCCCTTGCATCATGACTTGCAACTCGGGTGCCTCGAGATAATTGTTTGAGCCAAACAACAGATTGCGTTCGATGACCGGCATGGCCGCTGTCAGGAGGCTGGCGCGGTACTCCACATTTCCCTGCTCAGCGGTACCAAAGATGGGCAGCATGTCGATCAGGAGTTGCCCGCTGGGCAGCTGACTCAGAAGGAGAAAGGACGCCCCGGCCCAAAAGCCAAGGACGAACAATTGCTTGATGGGTTTTGGTCCTGTCAACACGAAGGCAATCACCAGAAGTACCGCCCCTACCCATGGCCCCCGGGACAAAGAGGCCGTAATCCCACCAATCAGCAGAGATACCCCCAGATACCGGTGAATGCGCTTTGGAAGAAACTCCTTGAGATAGAAAAAGAATCCCAAAGCAACAACGACAACATAGCCAAGAACAATGGAATTACCCACAGATGCATTGGGCCTCAACAGGCCGGATCGCGTCAGGTAGCCTCCAAAAATGCCTTGATTGACTCCGATGGCTCCAAGTACTGCCGAATAGAGCTTCCAGCTGCGAAGCACTTCAAAGATCGCAACGATGGACAGGATCATTGCCGAGATCATGAAACCAGTCATGGCGTGCTTCAGACCATCTTCGGAGCGAATGCTTCTGCTCGCCACGTAATACGGCAGGAAGATATCGACCCAGCGCGACAAGACCGACCGCAAGCCATCGGTGACGTTGCCATCGCGAAATGCGAGCAACGACATGAGGACGAGGTAGCCCATCACCATCCAGTCAACAGGCGAACTGCCCAGGCGGGCCGTGGTGTTTCGCTGGAAAAGAGACAGCGCGGCAGGCAGCAACAAGGCCACGCCCAGCAGCCGGTAGTGGTTGACCACCCATAGGTGGTCGATGATGCCCAGGCCAGAGATCTCTGCCGGCGCTGGCGGCGCCACAAAGAGCAGGACAAAGTACATGCCCATCAGATGCGCCTCGCGGCGCCGATAGGCCAGCACGATGATGCCCAGGATCAGGAAGTACAGCAGGATGCCGTGGGAGAGGAACAGGACGAGCGTGGCCACCAGCCACAAGGCTCTCCAGCGCTTGAAGGTCTCTTCGCTCAGCAGCGGCGACAGAGCACCACGCGCCACATAGAAATAGCCGATACCGATGACCATCAACACCAGCAGAGCGCGCAAGTACTCAGCCATGGCAGTCAGACGCCATGCCAGGCTCGACAGAGCGGCACAAGGGTTGAATGTCAGTCACAGCCGTGCACCGCCGTCAATCTGGTGCATGACTAGTAGTAAGCGTTCTGGGCAGGTACCTCGTCCTTGTTCAGGACAACGCCCAGCAGGTTGGCCTTTGAGAGGCGGGTCATGGCCTCCTCGACCTCGCTCTGCGTCGACACCCCGCTGCCCACCACCATCAACACACAGTCGATGCGCGGGAGCACGGTCATCACGTCGTCGGCCGCCAGAACCGGCGGCAGGTCAAAGATGACGATGCGGTCAGCGTACCGCTCGCGCAAATCGCCAATCAGGTTGCCAACCTTGGAAGACGACAGAACCTCTGAGGCACCAGTAACCGGTTGGTTGGTCGGCAGGACAACAAATCGCTCGATGCCCGGATTGACAAGGGCTTCACCAAGGTCGACCCGGTCGCTCAGGTAGTCGTTCAGCGACAGGGGGCGGTCTAATCCAAGCGATCGGGCAACGCTGGGGCGGCGCAGATCAAAGTCAACCAGCAGGGACGTCCGGTTGGTCAGCTGAGCAATGCTGATGGCCAGGTTGATGGAGACCACCGTCTTGCCAGACTCGACGCTTGGCGATGTCACCGCCAGCGTCCTCCAGCCGTTTTCGTCCATCTTCTGCAGCACCTGGGTGCGCAGCACGTCAAAAGCCCAGCTGTCCGGATGGGACTTCTGATGCGAGATCACCCGGTGACTCTCGAGGTGCGCAGCGTCCAGCGATACCACCGTCGTCTGCAAATACCGCATGGAACCGAGATCGGCAGAGGCACCCTCACGTCTGGTCGACCCCTTGGCTGATGCTTCCGGGTCGTTGGCGTCGTGCAACTGCGACGCACCAGACCAGCCCGAATCTCCTTCCGCTGCCTTGGCCTTCTCAATCGCGAGCTTGATGCGTTCCATGTGGCAAGGGGCCTTTAGTCCAGACGGGAGAACACTGAGATCAGCAGGGTATGCAAGGGCACAACCAGGGTATGGATCAGCACCAGACCCAACAGGACCAGCCCCGCCGAGAGTGCGATCAGTCGTATGCGCAGCACCTGGGTTGCGTGGAGCTCGCTGGCCGTGGTGATGTACGGGATGACCACCATAGGCCGCAGGCCGGTGACTGCAGTCAACGAGTTGACACCCCGGACGCGCGCAAAGATCACTTCAAGCAACACCACGACGCCCGCAGCAGCGGCCAGCGCCAGAAAGAAACCCAGGGCAACGACCTTCTTGCGGCTTGGCTTGATCGGGTATTCCGGCATCAGTGCAGGCTCAAGCAGGGTGAAGCGCTCTCCTTGCTGACCGCCCTCAAGGTTCTGAACCACCTGCGCAGACATCTGCTTGGACCGCAGGTCCTCGTACTTTGCTTGAGCCGCATCGTGATCCCGCTGGAGCGCGGCCAGGTCACGCTCCACCTGCGGAGCCCGTGTCACTCTGGATCGCTGGAGGTTGATGGCATTGCGCAGGCTCGCTTGCTGGTTCGCCAGCAGGTCGGCGCGCGCACGCGCGGTGCTGAGTTGGGCCTCCAGGCGGGAAACCGCCAGCTTCGCCTGGGCAGCGGCAGCGTCCCGCGCCGGGCTGCTGGCTGAAGAATCCGACCGCAAAGAGCGCTCCAGCAGTTCGATCTTCCGTCTCTGCGCCAGCACATCGGGATGATCTTCGGTGTACACGCCACGGATGCGTGCCAATTCAGATCGAGCACGTTCCAGATCCTGCTCCGCAATGCTCGGCCCTGGCGCGGTCACGGTTCCAGGCATCAGCACACCCGCCCGGGCGCCTGCCAGTTCAACCGTCAGAGTCTGCAACTGGTCCAGTGCCAGCCGATGGTCCCTCTCGGTGGCACGGAGATCACTTTCCAGCGTCTGAATGTTTGCCAGTGCCACCGCCTGCCCGTCTTCCGTCGCACTGCCCTGTGTCCGCTTGTAGGTCTCGATGCGGCGCTCCAACTCTTCCAGCTGCGCCTTGACGCGGTCTGCTTCCTGGCTCAGAAACTGATTGGCCTGGGACGCCTTCTCCACGCGCTCCCGAACACTGCTCTCCAGGAACAATCGGAGCAGTGCATTGGTGACTTCCAGCGCCTTTTTCGGTTCTCCGTGCTGAAACGACACGTTGAACGCGAAGTTGCCAGTCGGCCGCTCCCCGTTTTGCAAGCCTCCGTTCTGCACATGAACTTCAATGCTCGCCCGCATGGCGTTTGCCACGTCGGTGTCCTTCATCACCACCCCGGACTTCGGGTCAAACACCTGATGCTCCGCAGCGATGCGCAAGAGGCTCTCCCGCGTCATGATGCGCTGGCTCAAGGCCTGAACCCGCTGCTCCACGTTTCCTGGCAAGGCAGCGTTCACCACATCGCCCGAGACGTGAGGGCTCTCCACAAGCAAGGTTCCCGTCGACTGATAGACCCGCGGCAACACCATCGCCACCACCACAGAAGCAGCAACGACAGCACCGAAGGTCAGGACAATCAACAACGCCCGGCGCCGGGCAATGGACAGGTAGTCCCGGAGACTAAGTTGGTAATCGGCAGCCATGGGTTTGCAAAGTTAGAAGTTGGGGTGTGCGTACACAAACCCCACTGCCACCGAGTTTCCGCGCGCGGTGGGTCGACCGAAGGGCTTGGCTCGCCGCTGCTCCACACCCATGGTGAATGTCCAGAACCGGGTCAGCTCCGAACGGAGCCGTGCGTATACCGTGGAGCCGACATCACGATCGGCCTCCAGTGACTGCGCGCGGTTGAACCCGAGATTGAGGGAAGTGTTGGTGGTGAACGGATATGTCAACGAAGCTTCGAAGCCTTGGGAGCGCATGTAGCCACCAAGTGAAGCACCGGCACTGACTTCCCGGGACCACCCCACCTGATAACCGATCAGCTCCCCTCGATACGTAAGACGCAACCCACCAACTGGCACGGTCTTCTTGCGCGGAACGGTAGAGCGGGCAACTCCTGCCGTCGCATTCAGCGAAAGACCTTCCCTGATGTCCACTTCGTAGCCCACCCCGAGTTCTCTCCGCGATGCGCCCTCGCCGCCACCATCCGGGTTCAGGCGCGAAGCGCTCGCGGAGAGCGAATAGCGGGAAGTGGTACTCGACTCGATGCGATAGCGGGCAGAGGTGAGCGTTTCCCTGTAGTCGACAAGCAACGGTCTGTCGTAACTCAAGCGCGCGTGCGAAGCGCCAAGTTCAAGAGCGGATCCCGCCGTCAGGTTGCGGGTCCATGTGCCTCGAACGAGGGCAGTTCGCTGCGTGCTGTCCTGAGTCACTCTTCCGAACTCAGCAAATTCGGTCTCTCGGGTTGACGCTTCCTCCAACGAGGCACGCAGCACGACCACATCCACCGGACTCGAGTGTTCCCAGAGCAACCCGACGCTGGGAAGAGAGCGACTGGCACTCAGATCGGTATTGCTGGACCGTTCAATCAGAGCGCCAAGGGACAACTCAGTGCGCGAACTGTCTTGAACGCTTTGGAGCGTGTATTGCGGGTGGAATCGATAGAGCGTGACGTTGCCGCGACTTTCGGTCCTGAGGTCAGGATTGGTGACCCGAACGATTTCCACGGGCACGGTCAATGCGTTCTGTGCCGCGGCAGGCATCCATACAAATGCCTGAGACGCCAGCACCCAATAGGCAATGAGCGGGGATTTCATTTTCAAGGAACCAGAATGGTGTCACCGGGCAACAGCATCACGTTGGTGTCGAGCTGGTTGCCCTTGACCAGATCGTCGTATCGGACCGGAAGGATGCGCGTGCCTTGCGCAGAGTGGCGCAGCACCCGAATCGAATTGCCGTCGGCGAAGCGGTCAAGACCGCCCACCTGGCTGAGCATCTGCAGAACCGTGGTCTCTGGAGAAACCAGAGGCACGGCGCCGGGACGAACCACCTTGCCCAGCACATAGACCTGATTGCCATCCGCAGCCGTGATCGCCACGGTCACCACCGGATCAGGGATGTATTTCTTGAGCTTTGCCGCAACGCGGGCTTCGACCTCTGGCGTGCTCAGGCCAACGACCTCGACGCGTCCCGCCAGCGGAAAGGTGATGCTGCCATCGGGCAGCACACGTACCTGCATTCTCAGGGCGTCGTCTCGCCAGACAGACACCATCAGGGAATCACCGTGCCGCAGTTTGTAAGCCGATTCAGTTTGCGCGAGCAGCGGCCCACTGATGGTCGCCAACAAAAAAATTGCTACGAATCGCGAAAAAAAAGACATGGTCAGCCTCCAAAGACTTGCGCCCTCACAAGAGGTCTCAGCGAACCAACCATCGGCGCCCCCTTGGACAACGCCGGGTTTCATTTTTTTACAATCACATCTTACGCCATGCACGCGGTCATTTCTCCCTGACCTCCATCCACTTGGGGATGCGCATCGACACATGTTGACACACATATTGGGTCAATGCCCCGCTGATTCCGGCTCTCGCTCGGTTCCTGGATCTTGGACCACTGTGAGATGGCAGACATGTCAGAATATTTGCAATGCTGTGGGCCTCGGACCCGGCGGCGGGAAGACAGAACAATGTCCTCTTGCGCGTTGCTTGCAACTCTATCGAGGAACTGCTTCGCATGCATGACTACAAGCTGGGTGTGGTGGCGATCGGGCGCAACGAGGGCGATCGCCTGCGGCGTTGCCTGAGTTCGGTCCTGCCCGTGGTCCCGGCCACGGTCTACGTGGACTCTGGCTCCAGCGATGGCTCGAAACAGATGGCGACAGAAATGGGCGCCGAGGTGGTCGACCTCGATATTTCGCGCCCCTTCACCGCGGCACGGGCCAGAAACGAAGGCCTTCGAAGACTGCTGCTGGCGCATCCCGACATCGACTTTGTGCAGTTTGTGGACGGTGACTGTGAGGTCGTCGAGGGCTGGCTGGATGCCGCAGGCAAGTTTCTCGAAGATCATCCCTCTTACGCGGTGGTGTGTGGCAGACGTCGGGAGCGGTATCCCGAACGCTCCATCTACAACTGGCTGTGCGACGAGGAGTGGAACACGCCGGTCGGCGACGCCCTTGCCTGTGGCGGTGACGCGATGATGAGAACCACTGCCCTGAAGGCTGTCGACGGCTACCGGGACAGCATGATTGCGGGTGAAGAGCCTGAGTTGTGCCTTCGCTTCCGCCAGAAAGGCTGGCGAATTCATCGGCTGGACCAGGAGATGACCTTGCATGACGCAGCCATGACCCGTTTCAGCCAGTGGTGGAGGCGCACCATTCGATCAGGTCACGCCTACGCGGCCGGTGCCTGGCTGCACGGCGCCACACCGGAACGGCACTGGGTCCGAGAAACGCGACGGACCTGGTTCTGGGGAATTCTTCTGCCGCTCTCGATCGCCATCGCAATGGCGATCCTGGGACCTTGGGCCGCCCTGCTGGCCTTGACCTACCCCCTTCAATGGCTGCGCCTGCTGCGGCGCAATGGTTCTGCCCGATCAAGCACTTTCCTGGTGATCGGCAAGTTTGCCGAGGCCTTGGGAGTCCTGAAATTCCACAGCAGCCGACTCCGGGGTGCGGCGGACACCATCATCGAGTACAAGTAGCTGGCCACAGCCCTGCACCCATGCACTGCCACAACGGATCCCGAACGTGAACGACCACTGCATCCTGTGCGGCCTGCCTGTTTCCCGCGCAACGACCAAACAAGCGCTGGATGGCCTGCTGGACCGCCTTGTCCGCGGAGAAGGCGCATGGCTGCTCACGCTCAACACCGAGATGCTCGCCCGCTTCACACGGGACCCTGGCTACTGGGACATGGTCGCCCGAGCGGACATCATCACCGCCGATGGAATGCCCCTCGTGTGGGCGTCGAAAGCAAGGGGCGCCAGCCAGGTCATCCCTGAGAGGACCACCGGCGTCGATCTGGTCGACGCCTTTCTGCGCCTTCCTGAGTTGCCTGCTTACGCCATCATTGGAGGGCAGGACCCGGCCACCACCGTGGCGACCTACGGTGGCACTGCACAGCAAGCCTGTCGATACCTGTTCAACGGCAAAGTCGACCTGAGCGACGATCAGGTGCAAGAGTTCGTTGGCAAACTGCGCGAGCATCGAGTCCGCTGGGTATTCGTGGCGCTGAACGTCCCGCGCGGGGACCGCTTGGCGCTCAAGATAAAAACACAGATGCCCGAACTGGTGATCATTGCCGTGGGCGGGAGTTTTGAAATTCTTGGGCCCCGGGGCGGTCGGGCACCGAAGTGGATGCAGAAGATGGGTCTGGAGTGGTTCTTCCGGCTGATGAAGGAGCCTGGCCGTCTCTGGAAGCGGTACCTGATTCACTACCCTGCAGGCATCGGGCTCCTGCTCAGGGACAGTTTCAGCCCCTTGCCCAGACGACCTCCCCGCTGACCCTCATCCATAGGAAGTACAGATCGCCTCGCGCATGGCGCAAACTTTCGGTCGCAGGCAAACTGTGACCATGCAGCCCTCCACAGGAAACCAAGTGACACGAGTAGACATCGGGGTTTTCGCGCACAACGAAGCGAAGGGCATTGAGCGGACCCTCGAAGCTCTGTTGCGCCAGGATGTCACCGGCATGGATGCCCGCATATTGGTGCTGGCCAACGGTTGCACGGACGACACTGCTCGACTGGCTCGCACGTTCGCGCAATCCACCACAATCGCCCCCTCCAACCTCAAGGTTGAAGTCATCGAGTTGACCCGGGGGGGAAAATCCAGAACATGGAACAGTTACGTCCATGAACTGAGCCGGCAGGATGCCGAAGTGCTGATCTTCACGGATGCCGACATCGAGCTGCCCGAGACCGACAGTCTGCTGCGCCTGGTCAAGGGATTGACGGCCAATCCCAGGCTGCATGCATTCAATTCGCATCCGATCAAAGACATTGTCTATCGTCCTGAAAACCTCAGCGCGATGGACAAAGTCATTGCCATGAGCAGCGAGACGCTCAACGATTGGAAAACCGCCATCTGTGGTTCGCTGTACGCCATGCCTGCGGCCAAAGCACGACTGCTTCATCTGCCCATTGGCCTGGCGGTGGAAGATGGCTTCCTGCGCGCAATGATTCTCACCGACGCGATGACCATGGAAGAGGACTTCTCCCGCATTGATGGCGGCGATGTCTTTCATGTGTTTGCGTCAGAGCGTTCCGTGTCGGCATTGATCCGGCACCAGACACGGATCGTCATCGGGTCGGCCATCAATACCGCTGTATTTGGTGCCTTGCACCGGCTCCCCAAAGACCAGCATTACAAGGAACTGGCAAGGGCTGCCAGCCAGGACAACTGGCTCAACGAGATGATTCGTTCGCAACTGCCGCGGTGGCCGGATGGCTGGATTCCGTTGCACTATTTGACAAAACGCATCAAATTCATTGCCCAACAGCCCAAAAAGCTGTTTCACCCCAGACACATCGTTGTGCTCGCGGTCGGTTTTGTTTTTGATCTTGTGGTCTATGTCAATGCGCAAATCAAGATGACCATCGGCGTTGGGGCTGGCCACTGGTAGCCCGCAGCTGCTGTCGGGAGGCTTGTTCCTCAGCAATCCGGATGCGATTTCATTTTTTTCAAGGTAAACCAAAGCGTGTACGAGTCTTTCTACGGCCTTCGCGAGAGGCCTTTCTCCATCCAGCCCGACCCGGCCTTCCTCTTCATGGGCAAGCGGCACTCGCTGGCCTACACGATGCTGGAGTACGCGATCCGCAGCCAGGCGGGCTTCACGGTCATTTGTGGTGACATCGGCTGCGGAAAGACCACGCTGATCCGGCGTCTGCTCAATGAATTGAACGACGAGGTCAAGGTCGGCTTGGTCACCAACACCCACCCCGACCTGGCCGATCTGACCGAATGGATCATGCTGGCCTTTGGCCTGCCCTACGATGGCCTTTCGCCCGTCGCCCGCTATGACGCCTTTCAGCGCTTCCTGATTGGCGAGTACGCCAAGAAGCACCGCGTCGTTCTCATCGTTGACGAGGCCCAGAATCTCAGCCCGGCGGCCATGGAATCGCTGCGCATGCTCTCCAACATCAACGCCGACAAAGACCTGCTGCTGCAGGTCGTGCTGGTCGGTCAGCCGCAACTGCGAGATCTGCTGCGGCGGCCGGAACTGCAACAGTTTGCCCAGCGGGTGGCCGCCGATTTCTTCATTTCGCCATTGAATTCGGTGGAGGTTGGCGACTACATCGAACACCGATTGAAGGTGGCAGGACGGGACCGTCACCTGTTCACGCCCTACGCCTCAGCCAAGATCGCCAAGGCATCGCATGGCATTCCCCGCAGCATCAACATCCTTTGCGATATGGCGCTTGTTTACGGTTTTGCTGCTGAAGCACCAGTGATCGACGTCGAAGTGGTCGATGAAGTCCTGCGCGACCGCAGTGAATATGGGGTGCTGGGCGACGTCAATTTCCGCACCGCCCCCCCCACCGACCTCCCGCCCGAAAAAGGTGCCTCTTCCACAACAGAGCATCCCCCAAAAGTGTGACCTCGCTCACGCGAAGTAACAAAATGTGGAGCCATAATGGTTTAACCGATAGGAGTTAGAACGAACAGCTCAACCGGAAGGATCCGCGTGACCATGCCTTCAGCCGCTTCGAACGACATTGCCATCGTAGGCATGGCGGCGCATTTACCGGGCGCGGCCACTCCCACCGTCTACTGGAACAACCTGCGCCAGGGCATCGAGTCCATCCGGAAATTGTCAGAAGCCGAGCTTCTGGTCAGTGGAGAAAGCCCGGAGCGCATGCGGCACCGCAACTACGTGCCGGCGGCAGCACCACTGGAAGGGTTCGAGCAATTCGACGCCGAATTCTTCGGTTTCAGTCCCAAGGAAGCGGCCATCATGGACCCGCAACACCGCCAGTTCCTGGAGGTGGCCTGGGAGGCGCTAGAAAGCGCCGGACACCCACCCGAGACTTTCGACGGCCGCATCGCGGTCTATGCCGGCTGCGGCATGGGCAGCTATTTCTATTTCAACATCTGCTCCAACCCCGACCTGGTCGCCAGCACAGGGATGTTCCTGCTGCGCCATACGGGCAACGACAAGGACTTTCTGTCCACCCGGGTCAGCCACGTTTTTGATCTCAAAGGCCCGAGCGTCAACATCCAGACGGCCTGCTCGACCTCGCTGGTGGCCACGCACCATGCCTGCCAGTCCCTGTTGCTCGGCGAGTGCGACATGGCCCTGGCCGGCGGTGTGACCATCGAATTGCCCCATGCACGCGGCTACATCTTCCAGGAAGGCGAGATCCTCTCCCCCGACGGACATTGCCATGCTTTTGACCACCGCGCCCAGGGCACGGTGTTCGGCTCTGGTGCCGGCGTGGTGGTGCTCCGCCGACTGGAGGACGCCCTCAAGGACGGCGACCACGTCTGGGCAGTGATCAAGGGAACGGCCGTCAACAACGACGGCGCGGCCAAGGCCGGCTATCTGGCGCCGAGCGTGGATGGCCAGGCCAAGGCGATCGCGGAGGCGCAGGCCATGGCCGGCGTGAGCGCGGAGACCATCGACTACGTCGAATGCCACGGGACCGGCACCTTCCTGGGTGATCCCATCGAGGTGGCTGCGCTGACACAGGCCTTCCGCGAAACCACGTCAGACACCGGTTTCTGCCGCATCGGTTCGGTCAAGACCAACATCGGCCATACCGACACCGCTGCGGGCGTGGCCAGCCTGATCAAGGTTGCCCTGGCCCTCAAGCACCAGGAGATTCCACCGAGCCTGGGCTATGAGCAGCCCAACCCGTCGATCGACTTCGACAGCAGCCCGTTCAAGGTCAACCACACCCTGAACCCTTGGCTGTCCCACAAAGGGCCGCGCCGTGCCGGTGTCAACTCGCTGGGCGTGGGGGGCACCAACGCACACGCGGTGCTGGAAGAAGCGCCTGCCCGGGAAGCCTCTGATCCGTCCGACTGGCCGTTCCAGCTGCTCGTGGTGTCGGGCCGCTCGCGCACGGCACTCGACGCCAACGCCAAGGCCCTGGCCACCCATCTGCGAGCCCATCCCGAACAGCCCCTGGCCGACGTGGCCTACACGCTCAAACAAGGGCGCCGGGCCTTCGAGCACCGGCGCGTGCTGGTCGCCGAGAGCCATGAAGAAGCCGCCGCATTGCTCGAAGGCAGCGATCCCCGCCGCGTCTTCACCCACAGCCACCTGGACGAGCCCGAAGTGGTGTTCCTGCTTCCGGGTGGCGGCGCGCAATACGCCGGCATGGCGCGTGAGCTCTACGCCACCGAACCGGTGTTCCAGGACTGGATGGACCGTGGCCTGGATGTGTTGCAGAAGCAGCTGGACTACGACATCCGGGCCTTGTGGTTGCCGGAACCCGAGCACCACGCCGCTGCCGTCGAAAAACTCCGGCAACCGTCGGTCCAGCTGCCGCTGATCATGATCGTGGAGCATGCACTGGCGCAGCTGTGGATGTCCTGGGGAGTCAAACCCGCCGCCTTGCTAGGGCACAGCATGGGCGAGAACACCGCCGCCTGCCTGGCCGGCGTCATGTCTTTCGAAGACTGCATTGGCCTCGTGCTCCTACGCGGACAGCTTTTCGACACTGTGCCTAGGGGAGGCATGCTCAGCGTGCCGCTGCCCGCGGATGAGGTGCGCGGCCTGCTGGGTCAGGAGCTGGACATGGCCAGCGTGAACGCGCCCGAGCTGTGTGTGGTGTCAGGGCCGCAGGATGCGCTGGACCGGCTGGAGGCCCGCTTGCGCGAGCGCGAGATTGAACCGCAACGCGTCCAGATCGACATCGCCGCGCACTCGCGCATGCTGGAGCCGATCCTGGGCCGTTTCGAGGCCTACCTGCGCAGCATCCGGCTGAGCGCTCCCAGGCTCCCCATCATTTCCAACCGCGACGGGAAGCCGCTGAGCGCGGCCGACGCCACCGAGCCGATGTACTGGGTACGGCACCTGCGCAGTACGGTGCATTTCGCCGAGGGTCTGGCCACGCTGAAGAAGGAAAGCCAGCGGGTGTACCTGGAGGTGGGGCCGGGCAAGGCGCTGGGGTCCCTGGCACAGGCCAACGGCGTTCCCGCCTCCCAGGTGATCAACTCGCTGCGCCACGCCGAACACGCCGTGGCCGACGACGTGTGGTTCCTGGGCACCCTGGGCCGGCTGTGGGCCACCGGGGTCAAGGTGGACTGGGAGCCCATCTGGGGAGAGGCACGACGGCACCGCGTGCCCCTGCCCACCTACGCCTTTCAGCGCAAGCCCTACTTCATCGAACCGAGCGCGGCCCGCTCCGCACCGGAAGCCGCGCACCAGCTGGTGCGCACCGACGACATCGGCGCCTGGGGCTACCAGCCGCGCTGGCGCCCGCGCCAGGCCAATGTCGAGATCGATGTCACCCAGGATCTGGCCAGCACCGCGCCGCAGTCCTGGCTGGTGTTTGCCGACGAGGCCGGCCTCGCCGACAGGCTGGTCGAGCGGCTGCGCAGCGCGTCTCACCGGGTCACGGTGGTGCGCGCGGGCGATCTTTTTGCGCGGCTGGGCGAGTTCGAATACTTGCTGGCTCCGGAGCGCGGCCGCGAAGGCTATGACGAACTGCTGCGCGATCTCGTGGCCACGGGCAACACGCCGCAGCAGATCGTTCACGCCTGGCTGGTCACGCAGGACGAGCGCTTTCGCCCTGGCAGCAGCTTCTTTCACCGCAACCTGGAGCAGGGCTTTTTCAGCCTGCTGTTCCTCGCGCAAGCCATGGCCGGCGAAAACCTGCCCAAGCCGCAGCACCTGACGGTGATCAGTTCCGGTGCCGCGCGGGTGCGCGGCGAAGCCCTGCCCTACCCTGAAAAGGCGACGCTCATGGGCCCGGCCCGGGTGGCGCCGCGCGAACTGCCCGGCCTGACCTGCTCGGTGCTCGATGTGTCGCTGCCGACCGTGGACAAGGGCTGGCGCGCCAGACCGGAAGCCAATGCGTTGAACGCGCTGACCGACCGTGTGCTGGAGGAACTCTTTGCAACGCCCGGGAATCGCGTGGCGGCGTTGCGCGCCGACAAGCGCTTCGAACTGGGATTCGCCCCGCTGCCTCTGGCACCCAGCCAGGAACTGTCCGGGCTGTCGCAGCGTTGCGTGTGCCTGATCACTGGCGGCCTGGGCGGCATTGGCCTGACGCTGGCCGAACGCCTGGCGCGTGAAAAGCAGGCCCGCCTTGTGCTGCTGGCGCGTCAGCCCCTGCCCGCACCGGCGTCCTGGGATGCGCTGCTGCGCAGTGGAAATCCGCTGGACCCGGTGGTGCAGCGGATTCTGGCGGTGCGGCGCCTCGAAAGCCTCGGGGCCGAGGTGCTGGTCGTCGCTGCCGATGTCTGCAACGTCAAGGACATGCAGGCTGCCGCCGGACAGGCGCAACAGCGTTTTGGACGCGTTGAAGTGGTGATTCACGCCGCCGGGGTGGTGGACGACGGTCCGCTGATGACCAAGACCTCGGGCGGCGTCGAAGAGGTGTTCGCGCCCAAGGTGCACGGGGTGCAGATCCTTCACGACCTGTTCCCCGACGGCAGCATCGACCGGCTGATCCTGTTCTCGTCGACCAGCACGGTGACCGCGCCCGCGGGCCAGGTCGACTATGTGGCGGCCAACGAGTACCTCAATGCCTACGCGCTCAGCCGCGCCGGGCAGCACACCAAGGTGCAGGCCATCGACTGGGGCATCTGGAACGAGGTCGGCATGGCGGCGAAGGCGATGGCCAGCCGCCTGGGTGAAGGGGCACCGCCACCCCGCCACCCGGCCGGCAGCCCGCTGCTGGATGAAGCGACCTTCGATGTCGCCGGTCACCGCCTGTTCACGGCGTCCTGGCAAACCCGGGACCGATGGATTCTCGACGGGCACCGCACCAGGGCGGGACAGGCCCTGCTGCCTGGCACCGGCTACCTCGAACTCGCCGCCGAGGCCCTGCGGGGCAACGGCGAGACAGGCGCTTTCTCGATCCGCGACCTGTATTTCTTCCGCCCCCTGGAAGTCAACGACGGCCAGACCCGCGAGGTGCGCGTGAAGCTGGCGCGCAGCGAGGAAGGCTACGCCCTCGAAGTGCGCAGCGACGTGCTGTTCGAGGGGCGCAAAGGCTTCCAGCTCAACGCCCAGGCCATGCTGGTCCCGGGGGTGCTACCCACAGCCCCGAGAGTGGACACCGCGGCCCTGCTGGCCCGTTGCACGCTCCGCCGCGCCGACGATCCCGAAGGGCTGCGCTCGCCGCAGGAGGAACACCTGAACTTCGGCCCGCGCTGGCGGGTGCTGCAGTCGGTGGCCTATGGCGACGGCGAGGGCATCGCCCGTCTGCAGCTGCCGGCGGCGTTCGACAACGACCTTGCAGCGGGCTACCTCCTGCACCCGGCGCTGCTGGATCTGGCCACCGGCTGGGCCATGCACCTGATCGACGGCTACAAGCCCGATCACCTCTGGGTGCCCGTGTCGTACCAGGCGGTGCACGTGCACCGTCCCTTGCCCGGCACGGTGTGGAGCTGGGTGCGCAATGCCCAGAGCAACCGCGCCGACGCGCCATTCGCGGTGTTCGACGTCACGTTGTGTGACGCGCAGGGCGAGGTCTGCGTGGAGGTGCAAGGATTCTCGATCAAGCGGCTGCAGGAAGGCGGGTTCTCCTCCTCTGTCAACCGGCTCGATGCGCGCGAACTGGTGTTCGAGGAATCCGGGGGAGCCGGCGCACACGCCAAGCTGTCGCAGGCGGAAGAGCAGCTGCAGTACACCGTGTCGCTGGGCATCCTGCCGCACGAAGGGGCTGATGCCTTCGGGCGCGCGCTGGCGACCGGCCTGCCGCAAGTGGTGATCACGTCGATGAACCTGGACGCGCTGGTGCGAAAAGCCGGCGAGGCTGCAGCGACCGACGCCGGGTCCGGACAGAAATTCCAGCGCCCCGACCTTGACAGCGCTTATGTGGCGCCCGGCAACGATGTCGAGCGCACGCTGGTAGGCTTCTGGGAAGAACTGCTGGGCGTCGATCAGGTGGGGGTGCAGGACAGCTTCTTTGATCTGGGCGGCCATTCGCTGATCGCGGTGCGCCTGTTCGCGATGATCAAGAAAGCCTACCGCGTCGAGTTTCCGATCTCGGTGCTGTTCGAGGCGCCGACCATCGCGCTGTGTGCCGCCCTGATCCGGGAGCGCATCGGAGACAGCGCTTCGGCCGATGCCACACCCGCCGCCAGCGGTGACACGGCGGTACCGGCCCGGCGCCGATTCGTGCATCTCGTGCCCATGCACGATGGCGAAGGCGGAGAACGGACGCCGTTCTTCCTGGTCGCGGGCATGTTCGGCAACGTGCTGAACCTGCGGCACCTGGCGCGCCTGCTGGGAACCGACCGGCCGTTTTACGGCCTGCAGGCGCGCGGACTGTACGGCGATCAGGCGCCGCACGAGACTTTTGAGGAGGCTGCCTCCGACTACATCGCGGAGATGCGTCAGGTGCAGCCGCACGGCCCTTACCTGCTGGGCGGGTTCTCGGGCGGCGGCATCACGGCCTACGAAATCGCCCGCCAGCTTGAAGCCGCGGGTGAAAAGATCAGCCTGCTGGTGATGCTGGACACGCCGCTGCCCGTGGGTCCGCGGCTCAGTCGCGTCGACAAGACCATCATCAAGCTGGCCGAAATGCGCAAGAAAGGCGCAGGGTTCCTGTGGACCTGGGCACGCGACCGTGTTCGCTGGGAGCTCGACCGGCGCCGCAACCGGAATGCGCCGCCACTGCAGCCCCGCACGAACCAGCTGAACAACGAAGCCATTCAGGCAGCCTTCCTGGCCGCGTTGCCCCGCTACCGGCTGCACGCCTGGAGCGGGCCTGCGGTGTTGTTCCGCCCTCCTCTGGACCGTCACTGGAAGGTTTCCGGCGGACGCTGGGTGACCGCGGACCGGGAATATGTCTATGCCGACAACGACTGGACCCGCTACATGCCCGCGCTTCGCGTGCTGGAGGTGCCGGGCAACCACGACTCCATGGTGCTGGAACCAAACGTGCGCGTGATGGCCAGCCTGATGAAGGCTTGCATCGAGGAAGCCGAACGACCCGGGACAGCCGCATGAACCAGCCTGCGGACGTCCGTGTCCTGACCATCGTGCTCAACTACCGGACTCCGGCGCTGACACTGAGGGCGGTCGAGGCCGCATTGAAGGAAATGGAAGGGCTGGCGGGCGCCATCACTGTGGTCGACAACGATTCGGGGGATGGTTCGTACGAGAGCCTGATCCAGGCGGTACAGGAACGGGGCTGGAGCCGCGTACGGGTGCTGCAGTCGGGCCGCAACGGAGGCTACGGCGCGGGCAACAACTTCGGCATCCGCCATGGTCTGCCCGACGGATCGGCGCCCGACTACATCTACATCCTCAACTCCGACGCCTTTCCGGAGCCTGGCGCCATCCGCTTGTTGGCCGAGTACCTGCAGGCCCATCCCACGGTGGGCTTTGCAGGCAGCCGCCTGCACGGCGAGGATGGTGTCTATCACCAGACGGCATTCCGGTTTCCCACCGTGTTCAGCGAGTTCGAGGGTGCCGCGAAAACCGGTCCCATTTCACGGCTTCTGCGCCGCTACATCGTGGCCTTGCCCGAGCCCCGGGAGGCACAGGAGGTGGACTGGATGGCGGGTGCCAGCCTGATGGTGCGCCAACGCACCTTTGAAGAAACCGGCGGCTTTGACGAGCGGTTCTTCCTCTATTTTGAAGAGACCGACCTGTGCCTTCGCGCACGCCGGGCGGGCTGGCTTTCCGTGTACCTGCCACAAAGCCGCGTCATGCACATCGGCTCTGTCTCCACCGGCATGAAGAGCTGGAAGCGCATCCCGCCCTTCTGGTTCGATTCGCGGCTGTGGTTCTTCACCAAGAACCACAGTGCTGCCTACGCTGCCGCCGCAACACTGGCCCATCTGGCCGGTGCCCTGATCTTCAGGACCCGGCGGATGTTCCGCAAGGGCAGCACGGATCAGCCCGTGAATTTCCTGAGCGATCTTGTTTCGCATGCCCTTCGCTGCGCCTGGCACCGACGGCTTGTCGGACGGCCCAGCACGGCATCGACCTGAACCCGAGCTTCTGTTTATCTCCGGAGTCTCCAATGAGCAATTTTTCCTGTGTGGTGATGGGCAATGAGTCCCTGCTGATCCAGTGCGCGGAGCGACTGCTGCAAAACGGCGACCGTGTCGGCGCGGTGGTCACCAGGAACCCGGACATCCGCTCCTGGGCGGTGGGCCGGGATCTGCGTGTTGAAGCGCCTGGTGAAGGGCTCGCCGATCGGCTCGCCGGCCTGCATTTCGACTGGCTGTTCAGCATCGCCAACCTTTCCGTGATTCCCCAGGCCGTGCTGGCCCAGGCGGCACGTGGTGCCATCAATTTCCACGACGGCCCCCTGCCTCGCCATGCCGGCCTGAACGCGCCGGTGTGGGCCATCCTGGCCCGCGAGCAGCAGCACGGGGTGACCTGGCACATGATCGAAGGCGGCATCGACGAAGGCGACATCGTCCAGCAGCAGCTGTTCGAGATGGCGCCCAATGAAACCGCTCTGACCCTGAACACCCGTTGCTACGAAGCCGCCATGGAGAGCTTCGCCGGCTTGCTGGCGGACCTGCACGGCCCCGGCCTGCAGCGCCGGCCACAGGACCTGAGCCAGCGCAGCTACCACGCCAGGCTGGACCGCCCGGCCGCCGCCGCGCGCATCGACCTGGGCCGGCCCGCTGAGGAGGTGGAGGCCCTGGTGCGGGGACTGGACCACGGCAGCTACTGGAATCCGATGACCTGCCCCAAGCTGGTGGTCGGCGACCGGGTCCTTCTGGTGTCTGCGGCGACCGTCGAGACCGGGCTGGCCGCTGCCGCGCCGGGCACGGTGCTGGAGGCGACCATGGGTGGCCTGGTGGTGGGCACGGGTTCAGCGCCGGTACGCCTCACGGGGCTGAAGGATCTGCAGGGGCTGGCCGTGTGCCCTTCGACCGTGGCGCAAACGGGAGACCGCCTGCCCCTGCCCGACGCCGACACGGCGAAGGCGCTCACTGAAGCCATGGCCCGTGTGGCCGCCGGCGAGGCGAACTGGCGCCGTTGCCTGCACGCACCGGAAGGCATCGATCTGCCGCTGGTGGTTGCGGCTTCGGGCGCCAGCCGCTGGCTGGGAACACCCATGACCGTTCCGCCCGGCCTGTCCGGTGACCGCCTGATGGCTGCGGTGGCGGCCTGGGTCGCGCGCGTCAGTGGCAAGACCAGCTTCGACCTCGCCTACCGGGATGCCGGCGCCCCCGTTGCACACGGCTATCTTTCGACCTGGGTGCCGCTGCGTCTCACGGCCGCTGGGGACACACCGTTCTCGGCCTTTTCCGCGCGGTGCGCGGAAGCCTTGACGGCTGCGCGGCAGGCGCCGGCCTTCGCCCTCGACCTCGTCGTCCGCGACCCGGCCATCAAGGCGCTCACCGTGCCGCAGGTTGGCCTGGCAACGGGTGGTGAAGCGGCGGGCATTGAGGGCACAGCCCTCACGGTCCAGATCACTGCCCCCGGCGCGCTGACCGTGTGGCACGACGAAGCCCGCCTCAGCAGCGAGGCCGCGTCGGCACTGACCCAACGCCTGCAGCGGGTGCTGGATGCGCTGGGCGATCCTGCGTCCCAGGAGACAACGCTTGGTCGCCTGCCGGTCATGAGCCCGGCCGAGCGAGAGCAGGTGCTCTACGGCTGGAACGACACCCGTTGCGACTACGAGCGCACGACCTGCGTGCACCAGTTCTTCGAACAGCAGGTGGGCAGAACTCCCGACGCCACCGCGGTAGTGTTCGAAGGCGAGGCCCTCAGCTACCGGCAGCTCAACCAACGCGCCAACCGGGTGGCACATCGACTGGTGGCCATGGGCGTGGTGCCTGGCACCCTGGTCGGCCTGTACACGCCGCGCTCGCTGGAGCTGCTGATCGGCGCACTGGCGATCCAGAAGGCGGGCGGCGGCTACGTGCCGCTGGACCCGGCATACCCGCCCGACCGCATCGCCCTCTACATCGAGGACAGCGGCGCCCCGGTGATCATTGCCCAGTCCACACTGGTCGACAGCCTGCCTGTCCACCAGGCCCAGGTGCTGGTGATCGACGACGACCCGGCCATTGCACAGCAGCCGGAGACCGATCCGGTCAGCGGCGTGAGCCCGTCCGACATCGCCTACATGATCTACACCTCGGGCTCCACCGGGCGGCCCAAGGGCGTGATGGTCGAGCACCGCAACGTGGCCAATTTCTTTCGCGGCATGGACGACCGCATTCGCCACGATCCGCCGGGTGTGTGGCTGGCCGTCACCAGCCTGTCGTTCGACATCTCGGTGCTGGAGCTGTTCTACACCCTGGCGCGCGGCTTCAAGCTCGTGCTCTCCAGCGACGAGAACCGCGCGCTCGTATCGTCCGGCCGCATCGCCAGCGCGCAGAAGATGGACTTCTCCATCTACTACTGGGGCAACGACGACGGCATCGGCCCGAAGAAATACGAGCTGCTGCTCGAGGGCGCCAAGTTCGCCGACAGCCATGGCTTCTGCGCCGTCTGGACGCCCGAACGGCATTTCCATGCTTTCGGTGGCCCCTACCCCAACCCGTCGGTGACCGGTGCCGCCGTGGCTGCCGTCACGAAGAACATCGACGTGCGGGCAGGCAGCTGCGTGGTGCCGCTGCACCACCCGGCGCGCATCGCCGAAGACTGGGCCGTGATCGACAACCTGACCAACGGCCGCGCCGGCCTCGCGGTTGCGTCGGGCTGGCACCCGGATGACTTCGTGCTGCGCCCCGAGAACACACCACCAGCCAACCGCCAGGCACTCTTCGACGCCACCGATCAGATCCGCCGACTGTGGCGTGGCGAGGCAGTGGACTTCCCCACCAAGACAGGCACTTTCGCCGTCAAGACGCAACCGCGCCCAGTGTCGAAGGAGTTGCCAATCTGGGTGACCACGGCAGGCAACCCCGAAACCTGGCGCGATGCCGGGCGGGTCGGTGCCCACGTGCTGACCCACCTGCTGGGCCAGTCGATCGAGGAAGTGGCCGAGAAGATCGGGCTCTACCACGAGGCCCTGCGCGCTGCGGGTCATGACCCTGCGAACTTCAAAGTGACGCTGATGCTGCACACCTATGTGGCGCGCGACCGCGAACAGGCACGCGAAACCGCCCGGGGGCCGATGAAGGACTACCTGCGCAGCGCGGCCGGCCTCATCAAGCAGTACGCATGGGCGTTCCCCGCCTTCAAGAAGCCCAAGGGCATCAACAACCCCGCGGAGATCGACATCCGTACCCTCGACGCCGAAGAGCTGGAAGGCATCCTGGAGTTCGCATTCCAGCGCTACTTCGAAGACTCGGGTCTGTTCGGAACGGTGGAAGACTGCCTGGACCGTGCCGAACAGCTCAAGCGCATCGGTGTCGACGAAATCGCCTGTCTGATCGACTATGGCATCGCCTCGGAAAAGGTCATGGAAGGGCTGTACCCGCTGGCCGAGGTGCTGCGGCGGTCCAACGAGGGCGCCGGCCCGGCTGCCGACGATTTTTCCATCGCCGCGCAGATCGTCCGCCATGGCGTCACGCACCTGCAGTGCACACCCAGCATGGCGCGCATGATCGCCATGAACGAGGAAGCCAAGTCCGCGCTCTCGCAGGTGCAGCACCTGATGATCGGCGGCGAGGCCCTGCCGGGCACACTGGTGGCGGAACTGGGTCTGGTCACAAAGGCCTCCATCGAAAACATGTACGGCCCGACCGAGACCACCATCTGGTCGTCCACCGAAACCGCCGGCGCCAACGAATCGGTCGTCAACATTGGGCGGCCGATCGCCAACACCCAGATGTATGTGCTCGATGAGCATCAGGAGCCCCTGCCGGTCGGCGTGCCGGGCGAGCTCTACATCGGCGGTGACGGTGTCACGCGCGGCTACTGGCAGCGTGCCGACCTGACCGCCGAGCGCTTTCCGGCCGATCCGTTTGTCCGCCCCGAGTGCGTGGCGCCGGGCGGCGCACGCATGTACCGGACCGGTGACCTGGCGCGCTGGCGCCCGGACGGGCGGATCGACTTCCTCGGCCGCGCCGACTTCCAGGTCAAGATCCGCGGCTACCGCATCGAACTGGGTGAAATCGAGGCCGTGCTGGAGTCGGTCGACGGCGTCCAGCAGGCCGTGGTCGTGGCCCGCGAAGACCAGCCGGGTGACGTGCGTCTGGTGGCCTATCTGCGTGCCGATCCGGGCGTGTCGACCGAGCAACTGCGCGAATGGGCCACCACCCGCCTGCCCGAACACATGGTGCCGGCGCACTTCGTGACGGTCGACGAGTTCCCGCTCACGCCCAACCGCAAGGTCGACCGCAAAGCCCTGCCCGCCCCGACACAGACCACGCAACGGGAACGCACAGAAGTGTTCGTGGAACCCGAGAACGAGATCGAGCAGAAGATCGCCGCCATCTGGTCCCGCGTGCTGGGTGTGCCGCAGATTGGCGCCAAGGACAATTTCTTTGCGCTGGGCGGCCATTCGCTGCTGGCGGTGCAGGCCCACCGCGAAATCCGGCAGACCCTGAATGCGACACGCCTGAGCATCACCGACATCTTCCGGTTCCCGACCCTGGCCGGGCTGGCCGCGCATCTCGACGACAAGCCGCGCGACACGGCGGAATCTGCCGCCGAGTCCACCGAACGCGCTCAGGTGCGTGCCGATGCCATGGCGCGCCGGCGGGCGATGCGGACCCGGCCGGGGAGCACACTTTGAACACCTGCGCCGCGCCCCTGCAGGCGTATCAAGGCATGGAGCGCACCCTGCAGGCCCTGGTGGGGAATCGTGCCGCGGCGGTCTGCTGCAGCACGACGGACGGTGATCCGGCGACGCTGACACCCGACGAATACGCGGCGGTCTCTGCCGCCATCGCGCACCGCCAGAGGGAGTTTGCCGCCGGGCGATCGGCGGCCCGCCTTGCGATGCACCGTCTGGGACGGCCTGGCGCTGCCCTGCCTGCCGATCCGGACCGCAGTCCCCGCTGGCCCCAGGGTCTGGTCGGCTCCATCTCCCACAGCAGAACCACCTGCATTGCCATCGTTGCGCTGCGCGAACACTGCCGGTCGGTGGGTGTCGACGTGGAGCCCGACCGCGACCTGCCAAGGGAGTTGTGGGACCTGATCTGCCGCCCCGATGAACTGCAACGCGTGTCCGACCTGCCCGAGGCAGAGCGCGCCCGCTGGGTGACCCGTGTCTTCTGCGCCAAGGAGGCGTACTACAAGTGGGTGTATCCACAGATCCACGCCCTGCTGGATTTTCAGGATGTGGCGATTGAAATGGCACTCACCCTCGACGACACCCGTTTTGTCGCACACCCCCTCCAGCAGGACGCCCGAGAGAGAACACCACTGGGACTGGCGGGAACGATCACCGCCACCCAGGACATGGTGATCAGCCTGGTGATTCACTGACACCCCGGGGCACCCATGAAAAGACCGCTCGTGGTGGCACCCAGTCTGACTGCCGGCATTGGCCGGCCGGACCAGATCCGGCTGACCGGCAAGTTCGTCTCGGGCATGCAAGCCCATGTGGACCACTGGGATGGTCCTGTGAAGCTGCTGATCGAACCCGACGACAACGAAGGCTCGGTCAATCTCGATGACGTCTGGGTCCGGGTGAACGACCTGCCCTTTCAGGTGGTGCTGGCGCGCTTCGACTCGGACCTGGCGAAAAGAACCATGGCGGAAGCGGCGGTCGTGATGGGTGGCCCAGACCACCGCATGAATCACGCGGCAACCACTTGTGCCAAGGCCGGCGTGCCGTTTGTGCTGGTCACCGAATACTCCCTGAAAACCCGGCTGCAGATCGTAGATGCCGACCACCCGGTTTTCTGGCGACGCTGGCGCCGGCACCGCTGGACCAACGGCCAGGAGAAGGCCATCGTGGCGACGGTGCGGCAGGCCGCCGGTCTGCAATGCAACGGCACCCCGACCTACGATGCCTACCGCGAACTCAATCCCAATACCCTGCTCTATTTCGACAGCCGGGTGTCACGGCAGATGATGCCGTCCGAGCCAGGGCTTGCCAGCCGAGAGGTCGCGTTCGGTCCCCGGCACCCGATCCGCCTGGCTTTCAGTGGGCGCCTGACACCCATGAAGGGCGCCGATCATCTGGTCAAGGTTGCGGTGGCGCTGCGGGAGCTTGGTGTGCCGTTCCGGATGGACATCTATGGAGATGGTCCCCTGGCGCCGGGCATGGCGCAGGAAATCAGGAACCACGGGCTCGGCGACCAGGTTGCTCTGGGTGGCGTGCTCGACTTTGAATCAGAACTGATGCCCCGCATCCGCAGCGAGATCGACCTGTTCGTCTGCTGCCACCGGCAAGGCGATCCCTCGTGCACCTATCTGGAAACGCTGGGATGCGGTGTGCCCATTGTTGGATATGCCAACGAAGCGTTTGCGGGCCTGCTGCAGCACTGTGATGGCGGCCGCTCCGTTCCGATGGACGACTGGAAGGCCCTGGCAGCGGAAATTTCCCGGCTCGCCGGGGATCGCGAACAGTTGCTGGCGCTGGCGCACGCCGGGCTGGCGTTTGCCTGGCGCCACCCCTGCGAATCCGAGTTCCTCGCCCGAATGAACCATCTGAAGTCCCTTCAGGAGCGATTTGCAGGGGCATTGTCGATGGCGTGATTCATCAGGATCCGCCGATTCCTTTTCTTTGACCGGCAGCCAGCAACCAGCCCAGGAGCCCCAATGCCCACGCCGCAACAGCACGAATCGCTCATCTCCAGAATCGGAAACATCATTGTCCGGTTCTGGGAAAAGTACTATCAGCACCCAAAGCGTCGCCAAGAGATCGCAGCGCTGACCTCGCCATTTGTGCATACCACCGATGGTGGCCTGCGCTTCAAGATTGATCCCGCCCAATACATTGACAAGATCATTTTCGTGGAAGGGCTTTACGAAAAGCGGTTTCTGTCATTCATGAAGAAGGTGCTTCCGGGAAACAGCGTGATCCTGGATATCGGTGCCAACACGGGCAACCATGCGATCTACCTGAGCGGTGGAGCCTCACAGATCCACTGCTTTGAACCCAACCCGGAAACCTTCGAGAGACTGGTCGAAAACATCGGGCTGAACGGCATCCAGAACATCCAGTGCCACCAGCTGGGCCTTGGCAATCAGAACAGCATCGCCTCCTTCCAGGTGAACCTGGACGGCAACCTGGGCAACAGCGGCTACGTCAGCGACACTGCCGCGCAACCCAAGAACACCAAGATCATCCAGCTGCCGATCAAGAGGGGCGACGAGCTCATGGAGCAACTGGACCTGAAGGCCATTCATTTCATCAAGATCGACGTCGAAGGACTTGAGCCGGTGACCCTGGATGGTTTGCGGCAGACGATTGCAAAACACAGACCCATCGTGGCATTCGAGTTCCACGGGCAACACGCCAAGAAGGATGATTTCCCATCCATCAGTTCAACCCTTCCTGGATATGTTTTCGCCGAAATCTGCTTTGCGCCAGAAAATGATGGTCTGATGGGCAAACTGAAATGGTGGTTGCGTCACGGGGAAGCTCCGGAACTGCATCAGATCGAGGTTCCGGAACCCAGAACCTACGAAAACATCATTGCCATACCAACCACCAATTTCCTGACATTGAACGGCCTTGATCTGAAACCACCTCGAAAACCCCTGACCGCCTGAGCGAAACCACCGTCTTGAACGCACCGGAAAATCCTGCAGCACGATGTTCGCGTGAACGCCAGTGGGCAGAGCCATTGGTTGCGAATGGTATGACCCAAGTCCTTGACCTTCGAGCACTTCTGCGTACGCGCATCGCAGAAATGCCAGCCCGCCAGGCCTATGTGTTCCTGGGGACTGATCTTGACGTCACGCACGCGCTGACCTACGAGGCACTGGGCCAGGCGACGGAAGCCATTGCCCGCAAGCTGCGTGCACACACCAGCCCCGGTGACCGGGTCTTGCTTGCGTTTGACAATGGTCCGGAGGCGGTGCAGCTGTTCTGGGCCTGCATCCTTGCCGACCTGATTCCCATCCCGGCCCCTGCGCCAGACGCGCACAACCCGCGTGGGAGCGGGTCGCGTCTGGCTGGCATCGCCTCCGATGCCAAGGTGGCACTGGTGGTGACCGATGAAGAGCACCTGTCGGCTGGACGCACCCAGGTTCCGGGCGCGACATGGCTTTCCGCGGAGTCCCTGTGGGCCGAAGCGCAGCCCTCCGCACTGGTCGGACCTTCTTCCGGCACCCCAAACCAGACCGAAGTCGCCTACCTTCAGTACACCTCGGGCTCCACCAGTGCTCCGCGTGGCGTCGAGATCACCCACGGCAATGTGCTGGCTCAATGCGAAGCGCTGAGCGGCGAAGTGCACACCGAGCATCCGAATGGCCTGATCTGGCTGCCCTGGTTCCACGACTATGGCCTGGTGCATGGCGTGATCCAGCCGCTGTATGTGGGCGGTACCGCGTTCCTGATGTCCACCGCGCAGTTCCTGCTGCGTCCCCTGAAGTGGCTGGAGGCGATCGACAGGCACCGCATCACCCACAGCGGGGCACCCGACTTTGCCTACGCGGCCTGTGTGCAGGCACTGGCCCGCGCCCCGCACTGGACCGCCGATCTCACCAACTGGCAGCTCGCCACTTGTGGCGCGGAGCCCGTCCGGGCGACCACGCTGGACGCCTTCGCGGACGCCTTTGCACGATTCGGTTTCAACCGTTGTGCGCTGGCGCCCTCCTACGGTCTGGCTGAAGCTGTGCTCGCAGTGACGGTGCGCAAGCCCCTTGGCCCACCGCTCCAGGCATCGTTCGATGCTCAGGCCTTCGAGCGCCATGAGCTTCGACTTGTCGGTGCAGGAGCCTCTGGCGCCAGAACCCTGGTGGGTTGCGGGCCGGCGTTGCCGGGCTTCCAGCTGCGCATTGTCGATCCCGACCACCGGACGCCCTGCGCACCAGACCGCATCGGCGAGATCTGGGTGGCAGGACCCAGCGTCGGCGCAGGCTACTGGAGGCAGCCCGAAGCCTCGGCCGAGCGATTCGGGGCAACGCTGGCTGACCAGGTGCCGGACGCCACACGCTATCTGCGCACCGGTGACCTGGGATTCATCCACGGCGGCGAACTGTTCATCGCGGGCCGCTGCAAGGACCTGATCATTTCGAACGGGCGCAATCTGTACCCCCAGGATCTCGAACAGTCTGCGGAGGCGGCTCACCCGAACGTCCGTGTCGGTGGCGCCATCGCCATCCCTGTTGAAAGGGGCTCGAAAGAGGCGGTCGTCATGCTGGTCGAGTGCCGCCGCAACCCCACCCCCGACGTGGTTCGGCAACTGCTCGACCGCGTGCAGAGCCAGGTGGCCATCGAGCACCAGGTGGAACTGAACGACATCGTGCCGCTGCGCACGGGCTCCCTGCCGAGGACATCCAGTGGCAAGCCACAGCGCAGCGCAGCGCGGCGCCTCTACCTGGAAGGACGGCTGGAGCCACTGCGCCTGTCCGCGCAAGCGCCATCGCATGCAGCTCGGCCATCCGCCCACGAGCCCGACGAGTCGCTCATCGACACCCTGAGCCGGCTGTGGTCCGAAGTGCTTGGGCACGAGGAGATCGACCCCGACGCCAAGTTCTTTGATCTCGGCGGCGATTCCCTGCTGGCCACGCAACTGGTGTCCCGGTTGCGCATACGTCTTGGCGTTGACCTACCCATCAGTGCACTGTTTGACAAGCCGACCGTGCGAGGTCTTGCCCAGCTGGTGGTCGCCGCGCAGGAGCGAAACGGCAATGCGCCCCTTCAACCGCTTGCCATGCCTTCCGAGGCACCCCATCTGCGTGGGCCTGGAACCCTCGTCATGCCTTCCTACTCGCAGGAGCGCATGTGGTTCATGCACGAACTGGCGCCCGAGAGCGGCGCCTACAACGTGCCACTCGCGCTTCGCCTGCGCGGTGTGCTCGAGGTGGCCGCGCTGCAGGAGGCGCTGGCGCGCGTGGTCGAGCGACACGAGGTTCTGCGTACCCGCTTCTTCGGGTCCCCCAAAGGCGTGCTGGGTGAAGTCGTTTCAGCCCCAGCTCCGGTTATCGACGAGGTCCGGCTGACGCCAGACGGCAGCGGCCCGATCGAAGACACGCTGCACCGCCATCTGGCGAAAGTCACCGGCCTCCCGTTCCAGCTCGAAAACTGTCCACTGTTTCGCGTCCAGGTCATCCATGTCGCCGAGCAGGAGTCGGTGTTGCTGATCGTGATGCACCACATCATCAGTGACCAGTGGTCGTTCGCCGAACTGGGTCGGGAACTGGCCCTTCACTACAACGCCATCTTGCGCGGAGGGCAGGCAGCATTGCCCAGTCTCCCGATCCAGTACGCCGACTACGCCAGCTGGCACCGGAGCTGGTTCGAAGGCGAGCGGCAAGCCAGCGAACTGGCCTACTGGACGCGCCGCCTGGAAGGTCTGGAGCCACTGCCGCTGAACCACGACTTTCCGCCTCCTCTGGCCCAGAGTTTCCGGGGTTCCTCGCTGCGCTTTCCCCTGGACCCCGGACACGTCGCGGCCCTGCGAAGTCTCGGTGCGGCCCACGACGCCAGCCTATCGATGGTGTTGATCGCTGCGCTCAACGTGCTGCTGCATCGGCACACGGGCAAGACCGACATTGGCATCGGCGTGCCCATCGCCAACCGCCACCACCTCGCCTCGGAAAACCTCATCGGGACCTTTGTGAACACCCTGGTGTTCCGCACCGCGCTGGACGGCGATCCGGATTTCCGCACGGTCCTCGCGCGGGTGCGTGAAACCTCCCTGGATGCGTTCGCGCACCAGGACATGCCGTTCGAGTTGCTGGTGCGCGAACTGGCCATGAAGTGCGACGGCAACCGGCAGCCGCTGTTCAACGTGATGTTCAACATGGTGAACTCGCAGGCCCGCGACTGCGCGTTCGATGGGCTGAGCTGGTCACGGCTCGATTTTGACCGGGCATGGACCCAGTTCGACCTGAGCGTCATCGTCGATGTGTTGTACGACCACGCCATCGTGATCGAGTACGCCACCGACCTGTTTGCGCCAGAAACCGTGCAGCGCATGGGTGAGCATCTGCAGCGCATCCTGCGCGCAGCGGTCAATACCCCAGAAGCCCATATCGCCGCGCTGCCGCTGCTCGGGGATGCCGAACAGGACCTCCTGAACCAGTGGTCCACCGGCCCGATCGAAGCGCCCGGGACCCGTCTGGTCACCGATTGGGTGGCCCGGGGATTGCCCATCTCCGGGCAACAGGCCGCCCTCGTCTTTGGCACCGTCCAGTTGACCCACCATGAACTGGACGCGGCGTCGAACCGGCTGGCCAGGCTGCTGCGCCAGCGCAGTATCGCTCGCGGCACCCGTGTGGGTGTGTGCCTGCCCCGCAGCCACGATCTGGTCATCGCCCTGCTGGCCATCCTGAAGGCAGGCGCGGCCTACGTGCCACTGGATCCCGACCACCCGCGCCAGCGCCTCGGCGACCAGATCGCCGATGCCGGTCTGGCGCTGCTGCTGACCCACAGCTCGGTGGGGCTTGCTTGCGAGCCTTCACTGCGTCTGCTGGTCGACCTCGACAGAGCGCAGATTGCAGCCACCGCTTCCGATCCGTTGCCGGCCGATCCCCAGCTCGATGCCCGGCCTGAAGATCCTGCGTACCTGATCTACACCTCCGGCTCCACCGGGCGGCCCAAAGGAGTGGCGGTGCCGCACCGGGCTGTGGTGAACCTGCTGGCCAGCATGGCGCACACCCCGGGATTCACGGTGCAGGACCGCCTGCTGGCCGTGACCACGCCCAGCTTCGACATTGCAGTCCTGGAACTGTTCCTGCCTCTGGGCATCGGTGGCGCCGTGGTCGTCGCCAGTGAAGCGCAGGCCACCGATGGCCGGGCGCTGGCCGAGGTGCTGGCGCGCGAGAACATCACCGTGCTGCAGGCCACGCCGTCGCGTTGGCACCTGTTGCTCGAAGCCGGCTGGTCCGGGAACCCACGGCTCAAGGCCCTGGTCGGCGGGGAGCCTCTGTCTCCCGACCTGGCCTCGCGGCTGCTGGCCCGATGTGGCGAAGTCTGGAACATGTACGGCCCCACCGAAACCACGGTGTGGTCGAGCTGCTGGCGGGTGTCTCCGGATCTCCTGCCATCCATCGACCTGGGGCGTCCGGTGTGGAACACATTGATCCAGGTGCTCGACGAACACCTTCAGCCCTGTCCGATTGGTGTACCCGGGGAGATCTGCATTGGCGGTGCCGGCCTCGCCATCGGCTACCACCAGCTGGAGGCGCTGACCGCTGAACGATTCGTCGTGCGGGCGAGCGCCACGGACCCTCTCAACCGGCGCCTCTACCGCACGGGTGACCGCGGCCGCTGGCTGCACGACGGATCGCTGGCGCATGGCGGCCGGCTGGACGACCAGATCAAACTGCGCGGGTTTCGGGTGGAGCTTGGCGAGATTGAAGCCCGGCTGCTGTCCCACGCCGGCGTGGCGCGCGCGGTGGTGATGCTGCGCGAGGATTCCCCCGGTCAGCCCAGGCTGGCGGCCTACGTGGTCCCCAACGGACCCATGCCTTCACGCGAAGATCTGCGAGACCATTTGCGGCGCTGGCTCCCCGACTACATGGTGCCCGGCATGTTTGTCGAACTGGCCACGATCCCCGTGCTGCCCAACGGCAAGACGGACCGGCGGGCGTTGCCGGTGCCGCCGAGCGAACTCCAGGGTGGGAGCGCATCATCCGCCGCTCCGCGAAATCCCACCGAGGACACCATCCTGGCGATCTGGCGCGCAGCGCTGCAAACCGATCAGCTGGGCATCCACGACAACTTCTTCGATCTCGGGGGGCACTCGATCCTGGCCGTGGGCGTGGTCAACCGCATCGAGTCGACACTCAAACGCCCTTGTGCGCTGGCCCTGCTGTTCAAGCACCCCACGGTCGCAGAGCTGGCCACGGCGCTCATCCAGACGCCGGCAGGGGAAACGAGGGACGTCCCGGTCGCCGTGCTGCAGCCGCATGGGAGCGAACCGGGACTGTTTCTGCTGGCGGGCGCGGAGATGTACCGGCGCCTGGCACAACAACTGGATCCGGCGATGCCGGTGTACGGGGTGTTCTCGCAAACCGAGATCGACTTGCTGGACTGGCCATCAGAAGTTGCGCTGCCTGATGTGACGGTGGAGAAGCTGGCCACGGAATATCAGGCGCTGATCCGCGGGGTTCAACCCCATGGTCCCTATTTCCTCGGCGGCTTTTCGATCGGCGGCCCGATCGCCTTCGAGGTGGCCCGGCGGTTGCGGCAGGAGGGCGAAGAGATCGGCCTGATCGCCCTGCTCGACTCCAGGCTGCCCGGTCACGGGCCCAGACACCTGGTCGCCGGTGTGGTCAGGCGCCTGCGTCTGCTTCGTCGCCAGGGGGTCAGACACCTGCTGCACATCTACCGCGTCTACCGGCACCAGTCCGAGCACCGCGGCGAGCCAGGCAGCCGACGCATCCAGGCCTACGCGCAGGCCATACGGACCCACAAGGCCACGCCAAGCAGCGACCTGCCTGTCGTGTTTCTGCAGGCGGGTGACGACGCATCCACCGCGCCGGCGTACGGCTGGCGCTCGCTGGCGCCCGGCTTGACCGTGGAACGCGTACCCGGCAAGCACATGGACATCCTGGAGTCACCCAACGTCGAGGTGTTGGCATCCTTGTTGCGTGTGCACATTGCCAATGCCATCGCCACGGTCGCCCGCAAGGGACAGGCATGCCAAACGGGCCAGACAGCACATACCAAACCCCAACCGGTGTCCTCCACATGTTCCTGAGACATTCGCTGAAGGTCGCACTCGCCTGCATCCTGACTGCCTGCAGCGGGGAGAAGTCCCTGGGGCCGGCCGAGCTCGCAGCGATGTATGCGCAGCCGCTGCCCCCTCCCGACAAACCCCTGCGGGTCTTCTACATCGGCCACAGCCTGGTCAACAAGGATGTCCCGATGATGCTGGAGCAGGTGGCAGGAGCCGGTCATGACCACCGTTCCCAGTTGGGGTGGGGAGCATCCCTGAGGTCCCACTGGGAGCCCGACGTGCCGGTCAACGGATTTGATGTGGAGAACGCCCATCCACGCTATCAGGACGCCCGCGAGGCGGTCGACGGTGGCCAGTTCGACGTGCTTGTGCTGGCCGAGTCGGTCGAAATCAAGGACGCGATCAAGTACCACCAGAGCCCCAGGTACATCCGCCAGTGGGCGCGGGCTGCCCGCACGGCCAATCCACAGACGCGCGTCTACCTCTACGAGCTCTGGCACGAACTCAATGACCCCAAGGGCTGGCTGGAACGTCTGGACGAAGACCTCGCGCTCTACTGGGAAGGCGAGCTGCTGGCAAAGGGAATGGCGCACGGGGACACCGGCGGACCGGTGTACGTCATTCCAGCCGGACAGGTGATGGCCCGCCTGGTCCGCGAAGTGGAGTCCAGAGGAGGTGTTGACCGCCTCCGTTCCCGCGAGGATCTCTTCAACGTCAACGACAAGGGGGAGCGGGACATGATCCACCTGAGTCCGCTCGGCAACTATCTGGTCGCCCTGACCCACTACGCTGTGCTCTACCACCGACCGCCCCCCACGGAGCCGTTCGCCGTCAAGCTGGTCGACGGCACTCCATGGCAACCCATCTCTCCCGAACTGGCGCAGCTGATGAGCCAGGTGGTCTGGGCGGTGGTGACCACCTACCCCAAGACCGGCGTCGCCCAGAGCAAGTCATGAAACATCATTCACATGTGGTACGACGCCACCGCAGCTGACCGTTTCGTCTGCGCCTGAAGCCCATCGCACTCCTATACTTTCCGCCATGGTCCTCCCCAAGCGACCCCCGAGATCCATCCTCAAACGCCGAGGCAGCATCTCCACGGCGGTACAGACATTGGTGGACCTCGCCGCCGTCATGGGACTGGCCGTGCTGCTGGTCAGCCAGCAGGTCGGCGGGCTCAACGCCGACTATTCGGTGCTGCTGCTGCTGCTGGCCATGGGCATGCTGTTTGCCTACGACCAGTTTGGCGTCTATCGCAGCAACAGCAGCTTCACCCAGAAGGCCCTGACCCACTTCAAGGCATGGTCCGTGGCGTTCGGATTCCTTCTGGTGGTCGGTTTTGCGACCAAGCAGACCGAGGCGTTTTCCCGCCTGCTGCTGCTGCAGCTCTATGTGGCTGGCTACCTGCTGCAGGTTCTGCTGCAGTACGTCAGCCGCCAGGTGCAGACCCGCGTCATGCTGCATGCGGTTCCACAAGAAAACGTCTTGATCGTCGGTACGGGAAAGCTTGCCCGTTACCTTCAGCACAAGATTTCCGGCAATCCCTGGTTGAACCAGAACGTGATCGGCTGCCTGCAGCTGCCCTCGTCCATCCAGAGCCGTGGTGCCAGCGCGCCCCTCTACGAAGCCACCAACTTTGGACCGCTCAAGGAGCCCGACATCATCGGAACACTGGACGACCTGCTGGACGTCATCGACCGCCACGAGGTGCGCACCGTCTACTTTGCGGTTCCCCTGAGCAAGTCAGATCTGATCGAGGACATGTACTTCCAGCTGCTGGATCGCCATGTGGCGGTGCACTGGGCGCCCGACATCTTCTCGCTGTTGCTGGTGAACTATGGAGTACGTGAAATCGCCGGGCTGCCGGTCCTGACCCTGTCGGAGACACCCCTGACTGGAACCCGGCTGTTGCTGAAGGCGCTGGAAGACCGCGTGCTCGGCGTGCTCATCCTGCTCCTGATTTCGCCCTTTCTCCTGCTCATCGCCCTGGCCATCAAGCTGGACAGCCGGGGCCCGGTGTTTTTCCGCCAGGCGCGCAAGGGTTGGAGCGGTCGGGTCTTCCATATCTGGAAATTCCGCAGCATGTTCGTGCACAAGCCAGCCGACGGCGTGATCCAGCAGGCCACCCGCAACGACCCTCGTGTCACCCGCGTCGGCGCCTTTCTCCGCAAGACCAGCCTGGACGAACTGCCCCAGATCTTCAACGTGCTGCAGGGGGAAATGTCGCTGGTCGGACCACGCCCGCACGCGGTCCAGCACGACGAGCAGTACTCGAAGGGGATCAATGCCTACTTCGCGCGCCACAACATCAAGCCCGGCATCACCGGTCTGGCCCAGGTGCGGGGCCTGCGCGGGGAAACCACCGAGATCGAGCGCATGCAACAACGCATCGAGGCGGACATCGAGTACATCAACAACTGGTCGCTCTGGCTGGATTTCTCCATCCTCTTGCGCACCTTTGGCGCACTCTCGGGCAAGAATGCCTACTGAGCCTGTTCGTCCGGTTCCTGGTGTCCAGACCTACTGGAACTACGTGGACAGTTCCCCCCGCTGGAGCATCGTCTGGCGTCGCTGGTCAGCCCGCCGGACACGCCAGCGCGCTCCTGCGTGGAGGGTGCTGACCCCTCCGTCCGCGGAGGGCCCCTGGCTGCTGTACTTCATGTTCCTCCCAGACGGACAGCTGTCGGCGCAACACCGGTTTACGCTGGAGCGCCTGGCCGCAGAAGATGCCCGGCTCATGATCGTGTGCAGCTGCCCACCTGGTCACCCCGTGCTTGAAGTGCTGAAGAACCATGGCGACGCGCTGTACTGGAAGGCAATGGAGGGCTTCGACTTCTCTGCCTACGCGATCGGTCTGGCGGAGCTGGCGCGGCATGTTCCCGGCTCGGACGTGATGCTGCTCAACGATTCGATGCTCGGTCCGTTCTCGCCTTTGACTCCTTTCATCCAGCAATCGCCCTGGCGCCTTGCCGGGCTGAGTGCCAGTTCGATGGAGGAGAACCACCTCCAGTCCTTTGCCCTGATCGTTCGCCAGCTCGACGCCAGCTTCCTGGAGGCGGTCGCTCCCGTTATTTCCACCGACTGGTGCTACAACGCTTCGGCTCCGGTCATCCTGCTGCAGGAAACCCGTCTTGCCAGGGTCGCCAGCGGCCACATGACGGTGGGCGCGTTCTGGTACAGCGACGGCTCGACCTACCAGGACCTGTGCCTGAACTGTCCCGAGCAAATGCTGGAAGCTGGCTTTCCGCTGCTCAAGCGCTCCCTGTTCGGCAAGTTCGCGCGTCGCTTTCAGGACCCGGCCGCGATGAGTGCACTGCTGCAGCGTCTGGGGCACCCGGAAATGCCCGACGTCAGCACCTGAAGCAATGGTGCCGAACCCAGACGAGGGTCAAGCCGGCGTTCCGCTGTAGGGATCGCGTTTCGCCCCGGTCAGTCCCGGGTGCAGGCCGCTCATGCGCCACGCCAGCCTGGCCTCGGAAAAGCGGCCCCGGCGGTCCTTTGCATGCTGCGCATTCATGTTGAATCTTTGCAACCGATAGCGATCGTCCGCACGGGCATTGCTCCCCCACTGCGTGGTCACTGCAGCCCGATAGCCGGCCTCGCGGACCTGCGCCACCGCTCGCAGATCGGTCGATCCGTTGGGATAACAGAAGGTGGTGATGGGTGCACCAATTGCCGCTTCCAGCGCCTGCTTGGACCCGGCAATTTCTGCGCGCAGTTCATCGTCCGTGCATTGCGGCAGCAGTGCATGGGAGTGGGAATGACTGCCGATCTCGTGCCCACGCGCCATCAGGTCTTTCATCTGCGCCACATTCATGAACCCGTCCCAGACGGGTTGGACCGTTGTGGGCAGCACTCCGCGGGCCTGCGTCAGCCATTCCTCGCGCTGCGAGGGACCCCACTGCTTGGTGACTTCCAGTGCCGCTTCGACAGCGGAGTGGCCAGCCAGTGGCCGGCGGTCCCCATCGGGCTGCAATGCGGCCAGCAACCGACCAGCCTCAGCGCGCCGTGCCGGGTCAAGCAGCATCGATTGGCTGCTCGACGGATTGGTCAGCCAGGCCACCGCAGCCGCCATGGCGTCGTGCCAGAGCGGCGCCGTGTTGTCCAGAACCAGGCTGGGAACATAGAAGCTCGCGGTCACCCCATTCCGTTCCAGAACAGGGAGTGCGTTCTGGTAGTTGTCGAGCTGGCCGTCATCGAAGGTGACCGCCAGCAGTGGCAAACCGGAAGACCGATCCTGGTCCCAACGGTCGAGGGCGGCATTGAGCGACAGACATTGAAAATGACCGGTCAGGAACTTCAGATGGGCATCCAGTTCGTCCGGCGTGACCGCCAGTCCCGGCAAAGGATAGTGCTGGCGTTGGGACTCGGTGAGAACCCGGTGAAAGGTGACGATGGACAGTCTCTGACGCAGTCGCGTTTGTGGAGCCGTCAGGCGAGACAGGGAGAGCAGCTGGCCACACGTGTCTCGGGCCAGGGCCTTGAAGGCAGCGGCGGCGCTCATGCCGTTGTCCCGGCAAGTGACGCGAAAACCTGTTTGAGCTGCAACGCCGAACGATCCACGTCATGCCGCTCCATCGCCCGCGACCGGGCTGCCACTCCCATTGCTTGCAGCTGCGAAGCGTCGGCCTCAAGGCACCGTTGCATGGCCGCGGCCAACTCCTTCGCATTGCCCGGCGACACGAGCCAGCCGTCCTGCCCGTCGCGCACCAGTTCGGGAATGCCGGCCACACGCGTGGCGATCACCGGTCTCTGGCAGGCCATGGCCTCCATCAGCACCACCGGCAGTCCCTCGGCAAAACTGCTGAGCACGAGTGCGCGCGCGGCATTGATCTCCTCGCGGACGGTGGCGCCGGAAATCCATCCCGTGATGCGCACAAGATCGGCCACACCGGACTGCGCGCTCCGCTGTTCGATCGCCGATCTCAGTTCCCCGTCGCCCGCGAGAACGAGTTCGGCGTCCAGTCCCTGGCGGCGCAGTTCAGCCAGGGCATCGATCAGCAAGAACTGTCCTTTTTCCGGACTCAGCCGCCCCACGCAGACGAAGCGCCGCGCCTCGTTGTACTGCTGGACAGGCGCGTCACGGTATATCGCGTCGAGTCCACAGTGCACGACCGAGATCTTGTCCCAGTGGACCGGCTCGACCCAGCGACACAGTTGGCTCCTGCCGTATTCGCTGACGGCGATGACATGGGCGGCGCGCCGGACCTTTTCGGGGATTCCGATGAACTGTGCGGCATCCGTCTCCACCGTCCCGTGCGCCGTGAAGCTGAACGAGCAGCCGTTCAACTGCCCGGTCAGCATCGCCACCGTCGCCGGATTCGAGCCGAAGTGCGCATGCAGATGCGACACCTCGCTCTCGTGCATCCAGTTCCCGACCACGCAGGCTTCCACAAAGTAGGCGATGTGGTGCACCAGGCTGCGCTCTGCGCGGCGCGACAGCCGCAGCGCGCTGTGCACAGCCCGCATGAAGGCCACGGGGCGCCGTACAAAAGCCCGCAGCACATGCGCGACCGTGGGTACGACTCCTGCGCCAAGCACGTAGCGCGTGCGGTTCAGCTCCTGGACATCGGCCGCATCCGGGCTCCCATCGGAAGGCCCGCGGATCGCGAACCGAAGGACTTCGACACCCTGCCGTTCAAGCGCGGCGATTTCGCGGCGGATGAAACTGTGGCTGACCTTCGGGTACTCGCTGATGAGGTACGCAACCTTCACGCGGCCTCCATCGAAAGCCCCTCCCGGCGCGCCCACACCGCCAGCGTATAGAGGCACCAGACTCGCGTCCAGTACAGACCTGGCGACCCAGCCTGGTAAGCCCGCCAGAGCTCCCCGACCACCTGCGGCGAGAGTCCGACACTCGCCATCAGCGCGCCGTCGCCAAGCACCGCGCCCACCTCTGCACCCAGTGGTCCATGCAGCCAGTGATCGAAGGGCAACTCGAAGCCCGACTTCGGCCGATCAAACAGTGCCGGATCAAGCCCTTGAAGGCCTGCAGCGCGCAACATCGCCTTCGACCGAACCGGGTAAAACCGGGCACTGTCGGGCACTGCAGCAACGACCTCCAGCAATTGCTGATCGACGAGAGGCAATCGGGTCTCGATCGAGGCAGCCATGCTGGTCGAATCGGTGTCCCGCAGAAGGCGCTCCCCCAGAAACAGCCGCTGTTCGAGAGCGGCGATCGACGCCAGATCGCTCCGACCCGCAGTTTCCGTATGCAGTGCCGCGACGACCTCTGCCGAAAGCCCCCGGTAGCCTGCCCCCAATCCGTCGGCGGCTTGGCCGAGCAAGCGGCGGTGCGTTTCGGGCAGGAACAAGGCATAGGCGCATTGGTACAGCGCGAGCAGGTCGTCGCGCGCGGCAACCATCGTCGGCAGCTTCGCCCAGCGTGTCTGGGGCGGGAAGCTGCCAACGCCCGAGGCCTTCCATTGGGCAAATGCTCTCGCTGCAAGATTGCGGGCACAGTCCGGAACGAAGCCCAGACGTCTTGACCACGCCGCCATCGCGGGAAGGTCCCGAAACGAGGTATAGCCGCCAAACAGCTCGTCACCGCCGCTCCCCACGAGAGCGACCTTGAAACCTGCCTGCGCCACCGCCTGCGAAATGAAGAACGAGTTCAGGCCGTCGAAACTCGGCTGGTCGAGGCTGCCGATGGCGTCATCCAGCCGATCGAGAAAATCCTCCTGCCGCAGCACGATTTCGTGGTGCTGCGTGCCAATCGCGCTCGACACGGCTCGCGCAATGTCTCCCTCGTTGCGCTCCTGCTCAGTGAATGCCAGCGTGAAGGTATGGACCGGGTCTCGCGAGACGCGCTTGGCCACATTGGCAATGGCGGAGGAATCGACTCCACCCGAGAGGAACACCGCCAGTGGAACATCGGAAGCGAGGTGGCGCCGCACGCTGTCTTCAAGCGCCGCAGACACATCACGGGCGTTCGCAGACCCGGGGCGCGGGAGTTCAGCCTGGGTCCAGTAACGCTGGCGCTGCCTCTCAAGGCCGTCCTGCGCATAGACCCGCATTTCGCCCGGCAAGAGGGATTCGATACCTTCGACAATGGTTTCCGGCGCCACGGTGAAACCATTCCAGACCACGCTCGTCACGGCAGACGGCCGCAGCCGGGGTTGGCGCAGCAGACCCGAGCGCAGCAGCGCACGCACCTCCGACGCGAACGCGAAAGACCATTCGCCGGCCGGGTCCGGATTGCGTGCAAAGTACAGAGGCTTGATGCCCAATGCATCGCGCGCCAGCAGCAGTTCGCGGCGGCGCGGGTCCCACAGCGCGATCGCAAACATGCCGCGCAAATCGCTGACCGCACCAAATCCTCGAACGCTCAACAGACGCAGCATGGCCGCCGTGTCGCCGGTCGACCAAAGGGCGTGTCCCTGCGATTCAAGCGCGTCCCGGATCTCGACGTAGTTGTAGATCTCGCCGTTGAGCACGGCGACATCGCCACGCTCTGGATCCACCATCGGCTGCGAGGCGGCGGACGAAAGGTCGAGGATCGACAGACGCCGGTGCCCAAGCATGACACCCCAGCCGCGGTCGTCGGCCGGCCCCATCCACAGGCCGTCGCCGTCGGGCCCGCGGTGCGCCATGGCATCGGTCATGCGTTGCAGCGCGGCGCGATTGACATCGCCAACACGGCCGACAATGCCTGCCAGGCCGCACATCAGGCGCGCCCCGTCATGTCGCGAGCGGCACGGGCCTTGCCAACGAGCAGCGCGCGCAGCTGATAGGCGCGCAGGAACCGCCGAAACTCCGGGTTCTCATAACGTGGCTTGCGCTGCAAAGCCGCCTTCACCCAGCCCCAGAGCATCGCCGCACTGCCAAGCACATAGGGCCGCTGATTCACCCGGGACAACGCACTGGCTGCCATGAACAGAAAGCCGGTGCCCATGAAGTACTGGCCGTAGCCATGGCGCATCCGGCCGGTGTAGATGCTGTCCTGGCTGGATCCCATCGGCCGCAGGTGAACGAAGCGCAACTCCGGATCGTCCCAGCTGCAGGCCGTCCAACCCTTCATGCGGCACTGATGGCAGTCGATGCCATCCCACATGACCTCGCGCACGAAACCGCCGATCGCCTCGAAACAGCTGACCCGGTAGAACTTCGTCATGCCGAGTGAGGTTTCATCACCATGGCGCTCGGGAATGAGGCCGCCGTCCTGCTCCACATAGGCCTTGCCGCTGCAGGTGGCGATGTTCGGATCTTCGGACATGCGCTGCATCAGGATCTCGAAGTACCGCGGCGGTAGCCGCAAATCCAGATCGAGCTTGCAGACAAACTCATAGTCTTGAGGGCGGATCGCTGCGTACCCCGAATAGAACGCGTCGACGACACCAGGGCCTACCGCGCGATGTCCGCGGTCCGCCCGCGTGACGATCTCGATCCAGGGATGCTCAAGTGCATATTCCGCCAGGATCTGCGGTGTCGCGTCGGTCGAACCATCGTCGACGATGACCCAGCGGGCAGGTCTCACAGACTGGCCGATGACGGTGTCCAGCGTTTGTCGCATGTACTGCGCCTCGTTGCGGCACGGCGAAATCAGTACATAGCGCTGTGTCATGTCAGCCCAGCGAGGAGTACGGCAAACCGGATCGGCGTGGATCCGAGCCCCCAACGCAGCCGCGCCTCCCCGGCAGCTGCGTCGAACACCAGAAAAAGGACTTCAATCGCATGAATTCAAGTATGCCATCCAAACCTCTTGCGGGCAGGCATCTCAACGGCAGCGCACCTCAAGGGAGGGAGGTGGCCATCCAAGGCTCAGGCAACGAACAGTCAAGAAAAAGCCCCGCAAGTCACTGACCTGCGGGGCTTCTTGTTGGTGGGCGGTGCAGGTTTCGAACCTGCGACCCCGTCCGTGTGAAGGACGTGCTCTACCCCTGAGCTAACCGCCCAAATGATCCTGTTCTTGCGATCCGGTCATTCGGAAGCCTCAGATTATAGCCTGATTTTTCAGGCTTTCCGATTGGTCCGCAGTCATACGACCGACAACTGGCGCCATAAGGTCTTGCCCTTGCTCGCCTTGTCCAGGTCGGCCAGCACCGCCTCATGGGCGCCCGCCTCCTGCTCGTTGGCACACAGCACCGGCAGGTCCAGAGTGCTCAGGTCGATGCGAACTACCTCTTGTCCGACCTTGCTGACCTCTGAAGGGCCCACGTCCATCAACAGCGCGTCCTGTCCCCGCGTCATGTTGATGTAGACATCGGCCAGAAGCTCAGCATCGAGCAGGGCGCCGTGCAGCGTGCGGCCCGAGTTGTCCACCTCCAGCCGGTCGCACAGGGCATCCAGGCCATTGCGTTTGCCCGGGAACATTTCCTTGGCCATCACCAGCGTATCGATCACGCCACCGATGTGGGCCTTCAGCGGCGGGCGGCCGATGCGCTCGAGCTCCTTGTTCAGGAAGCCGATGTCGAACGGAGCGTTGTGAATGATGAGCTCGGCACCCTGCAAATACTCCAGCAGCTCGTCGGCGATCTGCGCGAATTTGGGTTTGTCCCGCAGGAACTCGTTGCTGATGCCGTGCACCTTGAGCGCATCCTCGTGGCTGTCGCGCTCGGGGTTGACGTAGTGGTGCAGGTTGTTGCCAGTCAGCTTGCGCGCGACCAGCTCCACGCACCCGATTTCAATGATGCGGTCACCGCTCTCGGCCGAGAGACCGGTGGTTTCGGTGTCGAGAACGACCTGTCTCATCAGTGGTTCTCTTTGGCATGGTTGATCGAGTACTTGGGGATCTCGACTGTCACGTCCTGCTGCGCCAGGATCGCCTGACAAGACAGCCGGGAATTCGGCTCCAGACCCCAGGCCCGGTCCAGCAGGTCTTCTTCGGTTTCATCGAGCTCGTTGAGGCTGTTGAAGCCTTCACGCACCACCACGTGGCAGGTCGTGCAGGCACAGCTCATGTCACAGGCGTGCTCGATCCTGATGTCATTGTCGAGCAGGGCCTCGCAGATCGAGGTGCCAGCGGGCGCGCTGATCGACGCGCCCTGCGGGCAGTATTCGGGATGGGGCAGGATCTTGATCGTGGGCATTGGGTGTTCTTGTGGTGCTCAGACTTCTTCGAGCTTGCGGCCAGCCAGCGCCTGCTGGATGCCGCGGTTCATGCGTTGGGCCGCAAAGGCCTCGGTTCCCTTGGCCAGCGACTGGGTAGCGGCTTCGATATCGGCCGCACTACCGCTGACAGCCACGCCCGCCAGCGCGGTAATGAGCGCGTCGATGGCTTCGCGCTCGGCGTCGGCCAGCAGGTCGCCATCGGCCGCCAGCGCGCTGCGGGTGGCGGCGATCATGCGGTCAGCGTCGACCCGTGCCTCGACCAGCGCACGCGCTGCCATGTCCTGTTGCGCCGTGGAGAAGCTGTCTTGCAGCATCGCTGCAATCTGCTCGTCCGACAGACCATATGCGGGCTTGACGTCGATCTTCGCCTCGACACCGCTGCCCTGCTCTTTGGCTGTCACAGCCAGCAGGCCATCGGCGTCCACGGTGAATGTCACACGGATGCGCGCGGCGCCGGCCGCCATGGGCGGTATGCCGCGCAACGTGAAGCGGGCCAGGCTGCGGCAGTCGGCCACCAGATCGCGCTCTCCCTGGACCACATGCAGTGCCAGTGCCGTCTGGCCATCCTGGTAGGTGGTGAAGTCCTGGGCGCGGGCGGTGGGAATGGTGCTGTTGCGCGGCACGATGCGCTCGACCAGGCCGCCCATGGTCTCGATACCCAGCGACAGTGGAATCACGTCCAGCAGCAGCAGGTCACCCTCCTTGCTGTTGCCGGCCAGCGCGTTGGCCTGGATGGCGGCGCCCAGCGCAACCACTTCGTCGGGATTCAGGTTGGTCAGGGGTTCGCGGCCAAAGAACTCACCTACCGTGCGCCGGACCACTGGCATGCGGGTCGAGCCGCCCACCATGACCACGCCCTGCACTTCGTCTTTGGTCACACCCGCGTCGCGCAGCACCTTGCGCACCGCGGTCATGGTGCGGGCGGTCAGCGCCGAGGTGCAGGCCTCGAAATCCTCACGACGCAAGGTCTGCTCGACCTGGCGCCCCACGATCTCGCTGCGAAAGACCGCTTCGGTCTGGCTGGAGAGCTGCTCCTTGACGCGGCGGGCTTCGCGGTGCATGGCGGCGCGCTCGGCCGCGTCGGCCACCGGCCCCAGGCCTGCCTGCTGCAGCACCCATGCGGCCAGCGCCTGGTCATAGTCGTCGCCGCCCAGGGCCGAATCGCCGCCGGTGGCCATGACTTCAAATACGCCGCGCGTCAGGCGCAGCACCGAGATGTCGAAGGTGCCGCCGCCCAGGTCATAGATCGCATAGACGCCTTCCGAACCGTTGTCCAGTCCATAGGCGATCGCAGCTGCGGTGGGTTCGTTGATCAGGCGCAGCACGTTGATGCCGGCCAGTTCGGCGGCGTCCTTGGTGGCCTGACGCTGGGCGTCGTCAAAATATGCGGGCACAGTGATGACCGCGCCGAACAGCTCGTCGTCGAAGCTGTCTTCGGCACGGAAACGCAGCGTGGCCAGGATTTCCGCGCTGACTTCCATCGGCGTCTTGCGACCGGCCACCGTCTCCACCACGGCCATGCCGTTCTCGTCCACCACTCGGTAGGACAGCTTGTCCACGTCCCCTACCTGCGCGCGGGTGCGGCCCATGAGGCGCTTGACCGAGCTGATGGTGTTGGCCGGGTCGGTGATCTGGGCAGCCAGAGCATCGAAACCAATCTGGCGCCCCGCCCCACCCTGTTTCTGGTCGAGGTACCGCACCACGCTCGGCAGGATCACCTTGCCATCAATGGCTGGCAAGCATTCGGCCACACCGTGGCGCACCGCGGCCACCAGCGAATGGGTGGTGCCCAGGTCGATGCCAACCGCAATCCGCCGCTGGTGCGGGTCGAGGGACTGGCCGGGTTCGGAAATCTGCAGGAGCGCCATGGAGATGAAGGGAAAAAACGGGCGGACGGCGGGAGCAACCCGCTATTGTCCCAGTTGATCGAGGCGGGCTTCCACGTCGCGGGCAAAGCGCTCAACAAACATGAGGGCTCTGACTTGTCCGGCCAGGGCCGCAAAATCGCGGCGCTCGTCAGCAGTGGTCTGCAGGTCCGCCAGCATCGTCTTGCGGGCCGCGGCCACTTCGTCGGCCATGTCTTCGAGTTGGTCACCGCTGCGGGCTTCGTCGAGCGCCTCGCGCCACTCCATCTGCTGCATCAGGAACGCCGCCGGCATGGCCGTGTTGTTTTCGGCCTCTACCGGCGCACCGTGCAGCTCACACAAATAGGCCGCGCGCTTGAGCGGATCTTTCAGCCGCTGGTAGGCCTCGTTGATGCGGACCGACCATTGCATCGCCTGGCGCTGGGTCTGGGCGTCGGCAGCAGCGTGGCGATCAGGGTGCACCTCGCGCTGCAACGCCTTCCAGCGCTCGTCGAGCCGGGCAGCGTCCACGGCAAACGCCACCGGAAGTTCAAAAAGCTCAAAGTCGTTGGATTGCAGGTTCATTCCCGGATTAGACCCGGAAACTTTCCCCGCAGCCGCAGCGGTCGCGTTCGTTGGGGTTGTGGAACTTGAAGCCTTCATTGAGGCCTTCGCGCACGAAATCCAGCTGCGTGCCATCGATGTAGGGCATGCTTTTCGGGTCCACCAGCACCTTGACGCCGTTTTCCTCAAACACCACGTCTTCGGGCGCGACCTCGTCGGCATACTCCAGCTTGTAGGCCAGGCCGGAACAACCGGTGGTCTTGACGCCCAGGCGCACGCCGACGCCCTTGCCCCGTTTGGCGAGGTAACGCGTGACGTGCCGGGCGGCGGCTTCAGAAATCGTGACAGACATGGCAGTGGCTCAGTTCGCGTGCTTCTTGCGGTAGTCGTCCACGGCCGCCTTGATGGCGTCTTCGGCCAGGATCGAGCAATGGATCTTCACCGGCGGCAGCGCCAGTTCCTCGGCGATTTCGCTGTTCTTGAGCGCCGCGGCCTGGTCCAGCGTCTTGCCCTTGACCCATTCGGTCACCAGCGAACTCGACGCAATCGCCGACCCGCAGCCGTAAGTCTTGAACCGGGCATCCTCGATCACGCCGGTGGTCGGGTTCACCTTGATCTGCAGCTTCATCACGTCGCCGCAGGCGGGCGCACCCACCATGCCGGTGCCGACGGACTCGTCGCCCTTGTCGAAGGAACCGACGTTGCGGGGGTTTTCGTAGTGGTCAACGACTTTTTCAGAATAGGCCATGGTTGTTCTCCTTCAGTGCGCTGCCCACTGGATGGTGGACAGATCGACGCCGTCCTTGAACATTTCCCACAGTGGGGAGAGTTCGCGGAGTTTGGCGACGTTTTCCTGGATCGTCTGGATCGCGTAATCAACTTCTGCTTCGGTCGTCCAGCGACCGATCGTCATGCGCAGGCTGCTGTGCGCCAGTTCATCACTGCGGCCCAGGGCACGCAGCACATAGCTGGGCTCCAGACTGGCCGACGTGCAGGCCGAGCCCGACGACACCGCCAGACCCTTGATGCCCATGATCAGCGACTCGCCCTCGACGTAGTTGAAGCTCATGTTCAGGTTGTGCGGCACGCGTTGCGTCTCGTGGCCGTTGATGAACACTTCTTCGATGCCCTTGAGGCCGGCCAGCATGCGGTCGTGTAGCGCGCGAATGCGCCGGTTTTCTTCGTGCATCTCGGCCTTGGCGATGCGGTAGGCCTCGCCCATGCCCACGCACTGGTGCGTCGGGAGCGTGCCCGAGCGCATGCCGCGCTCGTGACCACCACCATGCATCTGCGCCTCGATGCGGATGCGCGGCTTGCGGCGCACAAACAGTGCTCCGATGCCCTTGGGACCATAGGTCTTGTGGCTGGTCAGGCTCATCAGATCGACCGGCAAGGTTTGCAGGTCGATGTCGACACGGCCAGTGGCCTGCGCGGCATCGACGTGGAAGATCACGCCCTTCTCGCGGCAGATCGCGCCGATGGCAGCGATGTCCTGGATCACGCCGATCTCGTTGTTCACGAACATGACCGAAGCCAGAATCGTGTCGGGGCGGATCGCGGCCTTGAACGCATCAAGGTTGACCAAGCCGTCGGCCTGCACGTCGAGGTAGGTCACCTCGAAGCCCTGGCGCTCCAGCTCGCGGCAGGTGTCGAGCACGGCCTTGTGCTCGGTCTTGACCGTGATAATGTGCTTGCCCTTGGTCTTGTAGAACTGGGCAGCGCCCTTCAAGGCCAGGTTGTTGGACTCGGTCGCGCCGCTGGTCCAGACGATCTCGCGCGGATCGGCATTGATCAGGGCAGCCACCTGTTCGCGGGCGGTCTCGACGGCCTTTTCAGCTTCCCAGCCCCAGGCGTGGCTGCGCGAAGCCGGGTTGCCGAAATGTTCGCGCAACCAGGGAATCATGGCATCCACCACCCGCGGATCGCAGGGATTGGTGGCGCTGTAGTCCATGTAAATGGGGAAATGCGGCGTGCTCATGTCGGCATTCAATCGTGGGTTTCTTGTTGTGGACTGACTCTGGTCAGACACCCGGGCAAGCGGCGGCCCACCGGCACCAGGTCACACCTGGCACCGGCGACAGCCATTCACTTGCTCAGGGCTGCGCCTCCGAGGGCAAAGACCGAGTTCGGGGCATTCACGCGAATCGGCTTGACCACCGGCGCGCTGGAAATCGCGCGTTTGATCATGGGCGCGTTTTCAACCACCACGCCCTTGGCAATCTGGTCATCGACCAGCGACTGCAGCGACACGGAGTCGAGGAAATCGACCATCTTCGCGTTGAGCTGGGCCCACAGTTCGTGGGTCATGCATCGGTTGCCTTCACCGTGGCAGTTTTCCTTGCCGCCGCACTGCGTGGCGTCGATCGGCTCGTCGACCGACACGATGATGTCGGCGACGGTGATGTCGGTGGCCTTGCGGCCCAGGGTGTAGCCGCCGCCGGGGCCGCGGGTGGACTCGACCAGCTCGTGGCGGCGCAGCTTGCCGAACAGCTGTTCAAGGTAAGACAGGGAAATCTGCTGACGCTGGCTGATGGCCGCCAGGGTGACGGGGCCGTTGTTCTGGCGCAGGGCCAGATCAATCATCGCGGTGACCGCAAAACGGCCTTTGGTCGTGAGGCGCATGGGATGCTCCTGTTCGTGAGGTTTGGCTGTCGTTTCAGGACCGGCACAGGCCTTCAGAGTGCCCGACCGACCGCTTCTCCACCCACCCCAGCCACCTCTCGGTGACTGCAATTTCGACTCTGTATCCGAGTGTTTTGATCGAGTATACACCAATAGCCCACTGATTCGCTCGGACTTGGCAACTCCGCGCCCGACAGGCTCATTGCGGCATCGGATCGGTTGGCTGCAGCGGGAAGGTGAAACGCACACAGGTGCCCGGTCGCGCGTCCTCGAACGACACCGCCACACCCAGTTCGGCCGCACGAAGGCGGATGTTGCCCATGCCGCGGCCGCCACTGCCCGGCGCACTGGCCTTGCGGATTGCTCCCAGTCCGACGCCGTCGTCGCGCACGCAGAGCTCCACCTGGCACCCCAGATCGCGGGTGATCACTGTCACGCGCCGCGCGTTCGCGTGCTTGAGGATGTTGGCGAACACCTCCTGCAGGCAACGGAACACATGCAGGACCCCGCGGGCCTCGAGCCCGGGGATTGGCGGCACCTCTTCCACCTGCCAGTCCAGCTCGACGCTCGCGGCCTGCAAGGCGGGCGCTATGCGCTGGCGCAGGGTGCCGAGAATCGTCGGCAGGTCTCCGTCCATGGGTTCGAGCGAATCCAGCGTCATTCGCAGGTCTTCGAGCGCGTGGTTGAGCATTGCCGCCACGGACGCGCTGTCAAGCTGCTGGCCGCCGCGCACGACGTTGAGCGCCTGCACCAGCTGACTGCCCAGGCCGTCGTGCATGTCCCGCGTCAGCCGGCGCCGCTCGGCCTCCAGCACGCGCTGGCTCTCGACAAGACGCAAGCGCTCGAACAGGCGCTGCAGCTCGTCTTCCCGCTCTCCCACCTTGCGCGACAGTTCGGCATTGAGCAACCTCACCTGTTCCATCGCCGACGAGACCCGCCGCACCAGCACCCAGCCCAGCGCGTACATCAGCATCAATGAGCCCACGGTCATCCACCGGATGTCCGCGTCACCCGGAACTCCCAAGTTCACCACCGCGAAGTCGCGCACGCCGGTGGCCATGGTCGCTGCACCAAACACCACCATCAGCCGCTGGTTGGCGTCGAGTCCCCAGCGCGCCCGGTGGAACAGCTTGACCAGCGCCACCACCGAAGTCAGCGTGATGATCGCCATCCAGAGCTGGTACATGGCGTAGCTGTTGACGTACACCGTGACCGCCAGCCAGACCGGTCCCACGACCAGCAGACCGTTGACGAAACTGCGGATGAAACCCTGGCGGTAGTCGAACAGGTCCCACATGAACAGGTAGAGGCAGCCGCAGTAGACGGTGAACGACAGCTTCTGCAGGTAGTACCAGACCTCGAACGACATCGGCGGGGTCTCCAGCGGCGTCAGTACCAACCGGATGGTCCAGGCGAACGTGGCGGCAGCCAGCAGGCCGAACAGCCGTTCGTGTGTATTCAGCCACAGCAGCAGCGCCATCAAACCCAGCATCAGCGAGCACGCCGCCACCATCCAGGTCGCGTAGACCTGCCACCACATCAGCTGGGCATGGCGCTGCTTGAGCGCGTCGTGATCCCCGACCTGCACCAGCGACAGGCCGCTCTTGCGCAGCGGCTGCCCCCTGACCTCGATCTCCAGCCGGTTGGCTTTCGGATCGGCCACCAGCCAGGCGCGTGGCAGCGACACGATCTGCGGCACCAGCGACGCGTCCGCGAAGCCGTCATAGGTCCAGAACCGGCCGGCCACCTCCTGGCCGTTGAGCCAGACGCGATAGCGCGCACCGACCCGCGGCAGCAGCAAGCCCAGCGGTCGGGCATCACCCTGCCCGACCACAAGGGCTTCCGGCCAGGCCAGTCTGTAACGCGCCTCGCCCTCCCACCGCGGGGACTGGTCGTCCCAGACGTGTGGAAGGTCGACCGAAAACACCCGGGGCACGCCCGCCTGTTCATGCTCGACAACCGCCTGACGGATGGCATAGGCCCCGGCAACAGGGTCGGTCCGTGACACCCAGAGCAGTCCGCCGATCAACACCACCAGCAACATCCCGGCCCACCAGTACGCCGGCGTGACCAGCAGCCGTCGGGTCAGGGACGCCGTCCAACTCACAACAAGCCCCGCTCCTGTGCCGCGCGAACCACCTGCACGCGGCTGTGCACCGCCAGCTTGCGGTAGAGGTTCTTGATGTGCGAGCCCACGGTCGCGGGGGAAATCGCCAACCGCAGCGCGATTTCCTTGTTCACGTAACCCTGGGCCACCAGCTTGAGCACCTCGGTCTCGCGCTCGGAGAGCATGACTTCGTGCAGCGCCTGCACCAGCACCGGGGACTCCTGCGCCACCCGGAACTGCCGCAGCAGCATGCGGGCCAGCAGCGGCGAGATCGGTGCGCCCCCTCCGCGGATCTGTTCGATGGCGTGCACCAGCTCTTCGCTGCTGCAGCCCTTGAGCACGTAGCCGGTTGCACCGGCCTGCAGGGCGCCCACCAGACGGGATTCGTCGCCGAACACCGTGAACACCAGCAGCTCCGCGTCTGGCCGCACCTCAGCCAGCCAGCGCAGCAGCTCCTCGCCACGACCGTCCGGCAGTCCGAGGTCGACCAGAAAGACGTTGGCCTCCCCGCTCAGCGCGTACTGCAGGGCATGGCTGCGACTGTCGGACACACCCTCCAGCTGCCAGTTGGGCCGGGACAACATGGCCTGCTGGACAAACTGCAGGATCGAGGGATCGTCTTCGATCAGGTAAATGCGCGTGTCGACGTCCGTCTGCGCGGACTGTCCTGGCGCTCGCACTGCGATGGTCATGCGTCAATGTTCTGGATGGTTTCTGGTGGTCGCACGTCCCGGCAATGTCTTGCCGACCCCTCGTGCAACCTGGCCGGGTATTGTGCGGCAGTTTGTCAGGCCACATTGTCGCGGCCGGGCGCTCCGAACAACCGCTCTTTCAGGCGCGAGAGCTGGTCCCGGATCGAGGCGGCCTTTTCAAATTCCAGATTGCGCGCGTGCTCCAGCATGGCCTTCTCCAGTCGCTTGATTTCGCGCGCCATGTCCTTCTCGTCCATCTCGTCGGTGCTGCTCTGCAGCGCGCGCTCGGACGCCAGGCGATCGGCCTCCCGGCCCGCCTTCTCGCTGTAGACGCCGTCGATGAGGTCGCGCACCCGCTTGACCACGCCCTTGGGCGTGATGCCGTTGGCCTCGTTGAAGGCCACCTGCTTGATGCGGCGCCGTTCGGTCTCGCCCATCGCCTTCTTCATCGATTCGGTGATGCGGTCGGCATACAGAATGGCGCGGCCATTGAGGTTGCGCGCCGCCCGGCCGATGGTCTGGATCAGCGAACGCTCGGCGCGCAGGAACCCCTCCTTGTCGGCGTCCAGGATCGCGACCAGCGACACCTCTGGAATGTCCAGACCTTCGCGCAGCAGGTTGATGCCCACCAGCACGTCGAATGCGCCCAGCCGCAGGTCGCGAATGATCTCGACCCGCTCGACCGTGTCCACGTCGCTGTGCAGGTAGCGCACCTTGACGCCGTTTTCCGTCAGGTAGTCTGTCAGCTGCTCGGCCATGCGCTTGGTCAGCGTGGTGATCAGCACACGTTCGCTCTTCTCCACACGGATGCGGATCTCCTGCAGCACGTCGTCGACCTGGTGCGTGGCGGGCCGAACCTCGACCTCCGGGTCCACCAGACCGGTCGGGCGCACCACCTGCTCGACCACGTTGCCCGAGTGCGTCTTCTCGTAGTCGGCCGGCGTGGCCGAGACGAAGATGCACTGGCGCATGCGCTGCTCGAACTCCTCGAACTTCAGCGGCCGGTTGTCCAGCGCACTGGGCAGACGAAAGCCATATTCGACCAGCGTGGTCTTGCGCGAGCGGTCGCCGCTGTACATGGCGTTGAGCTGGCCGATCATCTGGTGACTCTCGTCCAGGAACATGATCGCGTCGCGCGGCATGTAGTCCGTCAACGTGGCCGGTGGGTCTCCCGGCGCGCTGCCGGCCAGGTGGCGCGAGTAGTTCTCGATGCCCTTGCAATGGCCGACCTCGCTGAGCATCTCCAGGTCGAAGCGCGTGCGCTGCTCCAGCCGCTGCGCCTCGACCAGCTTGCCCATGCCCACCAACTGGCCCAGGCGCTCGCGCAACTCTTCCTTGATCGCCTCGACGGCATGGAGCACCTGCTCGCGCGGCGTCACGTAGTGGCTGCTGGGGAACACGGTGAAGCGCGGGATCTTCTGCCGCACCTTGCCGGTGAGCGGGTCGAACAGCTGCAGCGACTCGATCTCGTCGTCGAACAGCTCGATGCGGATCGCGACCTCGGAGTGTTCGGCCGGAAACACGTCGATAGTGTCGCCGCGGACCCGGAACTTGCCGCGCGAGAAATCCTGCTCGTTGCGGCTGTACTGCATGCGCACCAATTGCGCGATCAGGTCGCGCTGACCGACCTTGTCGCCCACACGCAGCGTCATCACCATCTGGTGGTAGCTCTCAGGCTTGCCGATGCCGTAGATGGCCGAAACCGTGGCGACGATCACCACGTCGCGCCGCTCCAGGATGCTTTTGGTGCAGGACAGCCGCATCTGCTCAATGTGCTCGTTGATCGCGCTGTCCTTTTCGATGAACAGGTCGCGCTGCGGCACATAGGCCTCGGGCTGGTAGTAGTCGTAGTAGCTGACGAAGTACTCCACGGCGTTTTTCGGGAAGAACTCGCGAAACTCCGAATACAGCTGCGCGGCCAGCGTCTTGTTGGGTGCAAAGATGATCGCCGGCCGGCCCAGGCGGGCAATCACATTGGCCATGGTGAAAGTCTTGCCCGAGCCGGTCACGCCCAGCAGGGTCTGGAACACCTCGCCGTCCTGCACGCCCTCCACCAGCCCGGCAATCGCCGTGGGCTGGTCGCCAGCCGGCGGATACGGCTGGAACAGCTCGAAGGGCGAATCCGGAAAGCGGACGAAATTGCCTTCGGGAGGCGTCTCGTCCAGGACCAGTTCCAGGGGCTCGGAAGATGCGGTGACCATGGCGGATAAAATTGCGGGCAATCTGACAGCCTAACGCAATCCGGGGCCCGCTGCCAGAACCATCACCGCCCCACCCGTCTTCCCGTTTCCAACCTACTCTGGACCCTTGTCATGTCCCTGTTTTCCGCCGTCGAAATGGCCCCCCGCGACCCCATCCTGGGTCTGAACGAACAATTCGCTGCCGACACCAACCCCAACAAGGTCAACCTGGGCGTGGGCGTGTATTTCGATGACAACGGCAAGCTGCCGCTGCTGCAGTGCGTGCAGGCCGCCGAAAAGACCATGATGGACAAGCCCACCGCGCGCGGCTACCTGCCGATCGACGGCATTGCCGCCTACGACGCCGCCGTCAAGGGTCTGGTGTTCGGCGCTGACTCCGACGTCGTCAAGAGCGGCCGCGTCGCCACGGTGCAGGCCATCGGCGGCACCGGCGGCCTGAAGATCGGCGCCGACTTCCTCAAGAAACTCAGCCCCAACGCCACCGTGCTGATTTCCGACCCGAGCTGGGAAAACCACCGCGCGCTGTTCACCAACGCCGGCTTCAACGTCGACACATACCCCTACTTCGACCAGAGCGCCAACGGTGGCCTGGGCGGCATCAACTTCGACGGCATGCTGACCAAGCTCAACGCCGCCGCCGAAGGCACCATCGTGCTGCTGCACGCCTGCTGCCACAACCCGACCGGCTACGACATCACCCCGGCCCAGTGGGACCAGGTGATCGCTGCGGTCAAGGCCCGCAACCTGACCGCCTTCCTGGACATGGCCTACCAGGGCTTTGGCTACGGCATCGCCGAAGACGGCGCCGTGATCGCCAAGTTCGTGGCCGCCGGCCTGAACATCTTCGTGTCCACCAGCTTCTCCAAGAGCTTCAGCCTGTACGGCGAGCGCGTGGGCGCCCTGAGCGTGGTCGGCAGCAGCAAGGAAGAAACCGATCGCGTGCTGAGCCAGCTCAAGATCGCCATCCGCACCAACTACTCCAACCCGCCGACCCACGGTGGCGCGATCGTGGCCGCGGTGCTGGGCAACCCCGAGCTGCGTGCCCTGTGGGAAAAGGAACTGGGCGAGATGCGCGTGCGCATCAAGGCCATGCGCCAGAAGCTGGTCGACGGCCTGAAGGCGGCCGGTGTGAGCAAGGACATGTCCTTCATCACCACCCAGATCGGCATGTTCAGCTACTCGGGCCTGTCCAAGGACCAGATGGTGCGCCTGCGCAGCGAGTTCGGCGTGTACGGCACCGACACCGGCCGCATGTGCGTCGCCGCGCTGAACAGCAAGAACATCGACTACGTCTGTCAGGCGATTGCCAAGGTCGTTTGATTTTTCTCACGCCCTGCTTCGGAAAGCCGCTCATCGAGCGGCTTTTTTTCGCCTGTCCGTGGCATCACCCTGAAATGGCCGGTCAAATCCGGTCTGAACGGTCCGTCGATTCCTTTCACCAAGGTGACAATCCGGGGCTGCACATTAGGTGTTTTTCCCCTCTGGACACCAGTAACCACCTGTTATATTGCACTGCAACATCACCTTCTCCACAGCCATGCTCTACCAGATCTACGAAACCCAGCGCTCGATCATGGAACCCTTCGCCGACCTGGCCGAAGTGACCGCCAAGCTGTTCAACAACCCCCTGTCGCCACTGGGCCAGCTGCCGATGGCGCAGCGCATCTCGGCCGGCTACGACCTGATGCACCGCCTTGGCAAGGACTACGAGAAGCCAACCTTCGACATCCCTACCGTGGACGTGGACGGTGTCGAAGTCGCGATCTACGAGCGCGTCGAAATCGACAAGCCGTTCTGCGAACTGCGCCGCTTCAAGCGCTTCTCCGACGACACCGCCACCCTGGCCAAGCTCAAGACCCAGCCTGTGGTGCTGATCGTCGCGCCGCTCTCGGGCCACTACGCCACGCTGCTGCGCGACACGGTCAAGACCATGCTCAAGGACCACAAGGTCTACATCACCGACTGGAAGAACGCCCGTCTGGTGCCGATGTCCAAGGGTGAATTCCACCTGGACGACTACGTCAACTATGTGCAGGAGTTCATCCGCTACCTGCAGAAGACGTATGGCAACTGCCACGTGATGAGCGTCTGCCAGCCGACCGTGCCGGTGCTGGCCGCCGTGTCGCTGATGGCCTCGCGCGGCGAAACCACGCCGCTGTCGATGACCATGATGGGTGGCCCGATCGATGCCACCAAGTCACCCACCGCGGTGAACAACCTGGCCACCCAGCGCAGCCACGCCTGGTTCGAGAACAACGTCATCTACCGCGTGCCCGACAAGTTCCCGGGAGCCGGCCGCCGCGTCTACCCTGGTTTCCTGCAGCACACCGGCTTTGTGGCCATGAACCCCGACCGCCACGCCAGCAGCCACTACGACTACTTCCAGGACCTGATCAAGGGCGACAACGAAAGCGCCGACGCCCACCGCAAGTTCTACGACGAGTACAACGCTGTGCTCGACATGGACGCCGACTACTACCTGGAAACCATCAACACGGTGTTCCAGGAGTTCAAGCTGGTCAACGGAACCTGGGACGTCAAGAACGAGGCCGGCAAGACCGAGCGCGTCTGCCCGCAGGACATCAAGACCTCCGGCCTGCTGACCGTCGAAGGCGAACTGGACGACATCTCCGGCTCCGGCCAGACCGCCGCTGCCCACAACCTGTGCACCAGCATCCCCAAGAGCCACCAGATGCACTACGAGGCCAAGGGAGCCGGCCACTACGGCATCTTCAGCGGCCGCCGCTGGCGCGAGATGGTGTACCCGGTGGTCAAGAGCTTCATCCTGGCCCACCAGGGTGCCAAGGCTGAAGCTGCACCGGTTGCTGTGGTTGCTGCTCCAAAAGCTGCTCCAAAAGCCGCCCCCAAGACCGCCGTCAAGGCGGCCCCTGCCAAGCGCGCAGCGGCGCCGGTGAAGCGCCCTGCCGCGAAAAAGACCACCGCCCGCAAGGCGTGATTGGCGCGGGGGGCAGGC
>NZ_JBKIXC010000006.1:0-393707 GCF_046604225.1 Hydrogenophaga sp. RWCD_12 | reverse complement strand
GCCACCGAACTTGGCTGCCAGCACAGTGGTGATGGCGGCCGTCAGCGTCGTCTTGCCATGGTCCACGTGACCAATCGTGCCAACGTTCACGTGCGGCTTGGTCCGCTCAAATTTCTCTTTTGCCATTTTTCAGCTCCAAAACAAAATTGCCGAAACACCAGAACAAATATGGTGCCCTTGGCGGGAATCGGACCCGCGACCTCTCCCTTACCAAGGGAGTGCTCTACCACTGAGCCACAAGGGCCAAGACATCCGGCACACGCCAGATACCTGGAAAATCAACTCTGCGCCGCAACAGACAACCCAACAACCGGCAATGGAGCGGGAGACGGGAATCGAACCCGCGTCATCAGCTTGGAAGGCTGGGGTTCTACCATTGAACTACTCCCGCGCAAGCGCCTGCAGTCATTGGTGGAGGAGGCTGGATTCGAACCAGCGTACGCGTTAGCGGGCAGATTTACAGTCTGCTGCCTTTAACCACTCGGCCACCCCTCCACAACGCAGCCCAACATTATGCCACGGTTTTTTTGGCCGTGTCACTTCAACCCACCAACTTCCAGTCCACCACCGGTCGGCCGCTGGCCGCCAGCCACCGGTTGGCAGCACTGAAGTGACCACAGCCCAGAAACGGCACCGGTCCACGCATGGCGGACAGTGGCGAAGGGTGGTTCGCGCACAACACTTGATGCCGCGACTGATCGATGGCCCCCAGCTTTCTCTGGGCGTGGGCACCCCAAAGCATGAACACTTTGCCGTCTCCCGAAGCGTTGCAGGCATCAATCACTGCATCGGTAAGCACCTCCCAGCCGCGCCCGGCATGGCTGCCTGCCTGCCCGTCCTCGACCGTCAGGCTGGTATTGAGCAACAGAACCCCCTGCTCGACCCAGGGCATCAGCGACCCGCTGTCTGGAACGGGGAGCCCGAGGTCGCGATGCAACTCCTTGAAGATGTTGCGCAGGCTGGGCGGAATGCGCACGCCGGGCGCGACCGAAAAAGCCAGCCCCTCGGCCTGCCCCGGTCCGTGGTACGGGTCCTGGCCGACGATCACCACCCGGACCGACGCCGGCCCGCCCTCTGACAGTGCACGCAGAGGTTGTGGCGGATACACGACGGCGCCCTCCTGCAGCCGCTGCCGCAGAAACGCCAGCAGGGCGAGCCCGGCCGGATTCGCCCAGAACCTTTCCATCAGCGCACGCCAGCCCGCACCCACCGGCCAAAGCCCCGGATCGGCCTCCTGCAAGCGCGGCACGAGCGCCTGGCCGGCGTCGGCAGTACCTTCTCGGCCCCAGTCGAACGAACCCTGCTGCACGGACACTCAGGCAAACAGCTCAGCCAATGCCAGACCCGGCTCCGGCGCTCGCATGAAGGCCTCGCCAACCAGAAAGGCATTCACGTTCGCCGCACGCATGGTCTGCACATCGGCCTGGCCCAGGATGCCCGACTCGGTGATCAGCAACCGGTCGGCCGGCACGTCGGGCAGCAGGTCCAGCGTGGTCTGCAGCGTGACCTCAAAGTTACGCAGATTGCGGTTGTTGATGCCCACCAGCCGTGTTTTGAGCTTCAGGGCGCGCAGCAACTCGGCGCGGTCATGTACCTCGACCAACACCGACATGTTCATGACGTGGGCGATCGCCTCGAGGTCGGCCATCTGCGCATCGTCCAGACAAGCAGCGATCAGGAGGATGCAGTCCGCCCCCATGGCCCGGGCTTCGTAGACCTGGTACGGGTCGACCATGAAGTCCTTGCGCAACACCGGCAGGTCGCAGCTGGCGCGGGCCTGCTTGAGGTAGTCCGGGCTGCCCTGAAAAAACTGCTTGTCGGTCAGCACCGACAGGCAGGCAGCGCTGACCTTGCCGTCGCCCTCGGCGTAGCTCTGGGCGATGTCGGCCGGGATGAAGTCCTCGCGGATCACACCCTTGCTCGGGCTGGCTTTCTTGATCTCGGCGATCACCGCGGCCTGGCCGGCCGCGATCTTGGCGCGCAAGGCGCCTTCGAAATCGCGCGTGAGCACACGGCTTTCGGCGTCGAAGCGCATCGCCTCCAGCGGCTTCTTCTTGATGGCGGCGGCGATCTCTTCGCGCTTGACCGCCACGATCTTGTTCAGGATGTCACTCATGTTTCCGAGATTCCTTTGGCTGCGGGTCTTGCAGCACCTTTTTGATGACACGGTGCATCACCACACCGGCGACGATGAACAGCGCAGAAACGCCTAGGGCGATCCACGCACCTTCGTTCTGCAGCCAGGCCGGCATGCTCCACCCCTCAGGCCGTCGCCTGGGTGAAGGCCTTCAATTGCGCCAGCTTGGCCGCTGCGGCACCCGACTCGATGGTCTGGCGCGCCAGGGCAATGCCCTGCTTCATGTCGGCCGCCACATTGGCCGCGTACAGGGCCACACCGGCGTTGAGTGCCACGATGTCCTTGGCCGCCTTGAGCACCGGCTCGTCGCGGTTCTCCAGCACACCCAGCAGCATGGTTTTCGAGTCTTCCGGCGTCTCGACCCGCAAGGTGCGGCTGCTGGCCATGGTCAGGCCGAAGTCTTCGGGGTGGATCTCGAACTCGGCGATCTCGCCGTCCTTGAGTTCACCCACCATGGTGGCCGCGCCCAGTGACACCTCGTCCATGCCATCCCGGCCATAGACCACCACCGCGTGTTCGGCGCCCAGACGTTGCAGGGCGCGCACCTGGATCCCCACGAGATCGGGGTGGAACACGCCCATCAGGATGTTGGGGGCCGAGGCCGGGTTGGTCAGCGGCCCCAGGATGTTGAAGATGGTCTTGATGCCCAGCTCGCGGCGCACCGGGGCCACGTTCTTCATGGCCGGATGGTGGTTCGGGGCGAACATGAAGCCCACGCCGACCTCGGCGATGCTGCGCGCAATCGCGTCCGGCGGCAGGTTGATGTTGATGCCCAGGCTCTCCAGCACGTCGGCACTGCCGCTCTTGCTGGACACACTGCGGCCACCGTGCTTGCTGACCTTGGCGCCAGCGGCCGCCGCGACGAACATCGAGCAGGTGGAGATGTTGAAGGTGTGCGAACCGTCGCCGCCGGTACCCACGATGTCCACCAGGTGTGTCTTGTCGGCCACGTGCACCTTGGTCGAGAACTCGCGCATCACCTGCGCGGCCGCCGTGATCTCGCCGATGGTTTCCTTCTTCACCCGCAGGCCGGTGATGAGCGCCGCCATCATCACGGGCGACATCTCGCCATTCATGATGAGACGCATCAGGTGCAGCATCTCGTCGTGGAAGATTTCGCGGTGCTCGATCGTGCGCAGCAGGGCTTCCTGCGGGGTGATCTTGTGGGCTTGGGGCATGGAATGTCTCCGAGGTCAGCGGGAAGGATTGTCGGACATGGCCAGCTTGAGGCCAAAGCCGATGAACATGGCGCCAGCGGCCCTGTCCATCCAGTGCATGGCGCGTTGCACCGCGCCGACGCGGCGCGAGGCCCAACCGGCGAGCCATGCGTAGCCAAAGTTGATGGGCAGCGAGTTGATGTTGAACAGCAGGCCCAACAGCAGGAAGACGACCACCTTGTTGTCGGCGCCCGGCGCGATGAACTGCGGCACGAACGCCAAGAAGAACAGCGCGACCTTGGGATTGAGCACGTTGGTCAGGAATCCCTGGCGGTAGACGCGCCACAGGTCTGGCGCGGAGGCGGCAACATCGTCCACAGCCTGCACCACCGCCGCGCCGCCTTTGGCGACCAGCAGCTTCACCCCCATCCACATCAGGTAGGCCGCTCCCACCCACTTGAGCACGGCGAAGGCCATGACGGAGGTGGCCAGCAATGCGCCCACGCCGAGCGCTGCCGCAAACACGTGCACAAAGCAGCCGCTGACGATGCCCAGCGCGGCAACGATGCCTGCACGCACGCCGCTCTTGAGCGCGCTGCTCACGATGTAGAGCACGTCGGGACCGGGCGTGAGGTTGAGCAGCCAGCCTGCCGCAATGAACACCAGAAGTTGCGTCGAGTCTGGCATGCGCGTCTCCGGGAAGGAATCAGTAAGGGCCGGTGCGCCCGACGGCGGCCGATGCAGCAGGCGCTTCGGCAAAGAACCGCCGCACCGTCGCGATGGCATGGTCGATGCCCACCGCGTCCGCGTCGAGGTGCGTGACGAAACGGAGGCCGATCAGACCCGTGGCCAGCACACCGTTCACCTTCAGGAACTCCAGCAAGTCCGGGCCGCGGCCATCGGCCACGTCGACGAAGACGATGTTGGTCTGTGCCGACTTCACCGTCAGGCCGTCGATGCCAGCCAGGCCATCAGCCAGTCGCCGCGCATTCGCATGATCCTCAGCCAGACGCTCCACGTGGTGGTCCAGCGCGTGCAGTGCGCAGGCGGCCAGCAGCCCCGCCTGGCGCAGACCGCCGCCGGCCATCTTGCGGATGCGGCGAGCGCGCGCGATCAGCTCCTGCGAACCGCACAGGGCCGAACCGACCGGCGCACCCAGGCCCTTGCTGAAGCAGACCGAGAGGCTATCGAAATGGTCGGCGATCTCACGCAAACGGGCGAAAGCTCCCTGCCCCGGCGCGGCCGAGGCCACGGCGGCGTTGAACACGCGCGCGCCGTCAAGATGGGTATTGAGCCCCTTCTCTCGCGCCAGCGCCGTGGCGCCGCGCAGGTAGTCGTCGGGCATCACATGGCCGTTCCAGGTGTTTTCCAGGCACAGCAGCCGGGTGCGTGCGAAGTGCGGGTCGTCGGGCTTGATGGCCGCCGCGATGTCGGCCAGTGCCATGCGCCCCTGTGCGTCCTGCGTCAGCGGTTGCGGTTGTACGCTGCCGAACACCGCCGCGCCACCGCCTTCGTAGCGGTAGGTATGGGCCAGCTGGCCGACGATGTATTCGTCGCCACGCCCGCAGTGCGCCAGGATGCCGCAGAGGTTGCTCTGCGTGCCCGAAGGCATGAACAGCGCGGCCTCCTTGCCAGTGAGCGCCGCGATGCGCTCCTGCAGCGCATTGACCGTCGGGTCGTCGCCGAACACATCGTCACCCAGGGGCGCAGCCATCATGGCGGCGCGCATGGCGGCCGTCGGTTGCGTGACGGTGTCGCTGCGCAGGTCGACGGTCTTCATGCTTGCTCCAGGAAGTTCTTGAGCATCGCGTGGCCATGTTCGGTCAGGATGCTCTCGGGATGGAACTGCACGCCTTCGATCGCCAGCGTCTTGTGTTTGACGCCCATGATCTCGCCGTCCGGCGTCCAGGCGGTGACCTTCAGGCAGTCCGGGCAGCTTTCACGTTCAATGGCCAGCGAGTGGTAGCGGTTGACGGTGAACTGCTCGGGCAGTTGGGCGAACACGCCCTCCTGCGTGGTCGTGATGACGCTGGTCTTGCCGTGCATCAGCTCTTGCGCCCGGATGATCCTGCCGCCGAACGCAGCGCCGATCGCTTGATGACCCAGGCAGACGCCAAGGATGGGCAGCTTGCCCGCAAAGTGCTGGATGGCCGGCACCGAGATGCCCGCTTCGGCCGGCGAGCAGGGGCCGGGCGAGATCACCAGGCGGTCGATCTGGCCGGCGTCCAGGAGGCGCTGGATCTCTTCGACCGTGATCTCGTCGTTGCGCACCACGGTCACGTCGGCACCGAGTTCACCGAAGTACTGCACGATGTTGAAGGTGAACGAGTCGTAGTTGTCCACCATCAAAACCCTGACGCCCCCACGCTCCCCCGCTGCGCGAGGTCCGCTGCCCCCCAAGGGGGCTTGAACGGCTTGGGACGGCCCGGCGCCGTTCATGTCTTGGATCTTTTTCGTCATGGTGCTCACTCCAGACCTTCCTCGACCAGTTCCGCCGCACGCAGCAGCGCGCGGGCCTTGTGCTCGGTTTCCCTCCACTCCATCTCGGGCACCGAGTCGGCCACCACGCCGGCCGCGGCCTGCACGTGCAGGGTCTGGTCCTTGATGATTGCGGTGCGGATGGCGATCGCCACGTCCATGTCGCCGGCATAGCTGAGGTAGCCGCAGGCGCCGCCGTAGATGCCGCGCTTGACGGGTTCGAGCTGGTCGATCAATTCCATGGCGTGCACCTTGGGAGCGCCGGTCAGCGTGCCGGCCGGGAAGGTGGCCTTGAGCACGTCCATGTTCGTCATGCCGTCGTTGAGCACGCCCTCGACGTTGCTCACGATGTGCATCACATGGCTGTAGCGCTCGACCACGAAGGCCTCGGTCACCTTGACGCTGCCGATCTTCGCGATGCGGCCGATGTCGTTGCGTGCCAGGTCGATCAGCATCACGTGCTCAGCGCGCTCTTTCGGGTCGGCCAGCAGTTCGACCTCGGTCGCCTTGTCCTTCTCGGGCGTGGCGCCGCGCGGGCGGGTGCCGGCCAGCGGCCGGATGATGACTTTCTGGCCTTCTTCCGTGTGCTCCTGGCGCACCAGGATTTCCGGCGATGCCCCCACCACGTGAAAGTCCCCGAAGTGGTAGTAATACATGTAGGGCGACGGGTTCAGCGAACGCAGCGCGCGGTACAGGCTCAGCGGCGACTCGGTGTAGCGCTTGCTGATGCGCTGGCCTACCTGCACCTGCATGAAGTCGCCAGCGGCGATCAGCTCCTTGGCGCGGTCCACGGCGCCCAGGTAGTCGGCCTTGGCGAAGCTGCGCTCGGCCGGGTGGCTCTGGCTCGGCTTGACCACCGGGGCGGCGACCGAATACTTCAGCGCGTCCTTCAGCTCACGCACGCGCTTCTTGGCGTTGGCATAGGCCTCAGGCTGGGCCGGGTCGGCGTAGACGATCAGGTAGAGCTTGCCCGAAAGGTTGTCGATGACCGCCAGCTCCTCGCACTGCAGCAGCAAGATGTCGGGCGTGCCCAGGGTGTCGGGCGGGCAGCTGTTCTCCAGCTTCTTCTCGATGTAGCGGACTGCGTCATACCCGAAGTAGCCGGCTAGGCCACCGCAAAAGCGCGGCAGGCCGGGCCGCAGCGCGACCTTGAAGCGCTGCTGGTAGCTTTCGATGAAGTCCAGCGGGTTGCCGTGGTTCGTCTCCACCACCGCGCCATCGCGCACGACTTCGGTCTTCGCGCCGGCACCGAAGCCGCTGGCGCGCAGCAGGGTGCGCGCGGGCAGGCCGATGAAGCTGTAGCGGCCAAAACGCTCGCCGCCGACGACGGATTCGAGCAGGAAGCTGTTGGCGCCGTCGCCGCGGCCATGGGCCAGCTTGAGGTAGAGAGAGAGCGGGGTTTCGAGGTCCGCGAAGGCCTCGGCCATCAGCGGGATTCGGTTGTAGCCCTGTTGCGCGAGGCTCTTGAATTCGAGTTCGGTGATCACGGTTCTTGCTCCGGTGGGCTGGGGCGCTGTGGCCGCCGTGCCATCTGTGGGGGTCGCAGCCGCGAAGGCTGCAGGCTAGCGGGGCGCGGGAGGGTCGCGTCGCGACCGGACCGGGGCCCCTTCAGAGGGGAGAGTTCACGTTGACGCTGGCTTGCGCCAGGGCCAGGCTCCCCGGCCATTGCGGCCAGGTGCGAAACCTGCAAGGAACGTGAATGAAGCAGACATGACCGGAGCAGTGTAGCAAAGCCGGTCACCCGGGTGACGCGACCGGCCAGCCCTCACAGCCATCGGAGGGAGACTCCCTCTTGTTCCCGGAAGGCGCTTTGCGGACAATGCTCAACCGAACGATCGTTCTATTCGGAGCACCCAACCATGTATCCACCGAACGCGAGCCGCCTCCTGCGCCAGATCACCGTGGGCGCCGCCCTCACCGCCAGCCTCTGCGCGGGGGCGGTGGAAGTGGCGGGCGTGAAAATTGACGACCGGGTCACCCTGGCGGGCAAACCGCTGGTGCTCAATGGAGCCGGCATCCGCTACAAGGCCGTGTTCAAGGTGTACACCGCCGGCTTCTATGTCGAAAAGCCGGCCAACACGCCCGATGGTCTGCTCGACCAGCCCGGCCCCAAGCGCATGACGATCACCATGCTGCGCGACATCGACTCGGCCGAGCTGGGCAAGCTGTTCTCGCGCGGCATGGAAGACAACATGGAAAAGGGCAGCTTTGCCAAGCTGGTGCCCGGCGTGATGCGCATGAGCCAGGTTTTCACCAACCACAAGACACTCAAGACGGGCGAGAACTTCGTGCTCGACTGGATTCCCGGCACCGGCACCGTGCTGACGGTCAAGGGGCAGGTCGAGGGCGAACCCTTCAAGGAGCCGGAATTCTTCGAGGCCCTGATGCGGATCTGGCTCGGTCCCAAGCCGGCGGACTGGCAACTCAAGGACGCCCTGCTGGGCATCCGGAAGTAAAAGCATCCGTCTGTACCCTTGAGGCGACCGGCGGTCCCAGCCCTAGGGTTAACCCTGTAAGTCGGGAGGAAGGGAGCGGGTGCAATCCGGCTTTTTCCGAAAGCCCTCCGCCCCCATGCTCCGACGCAGTCTGATCCAGGCCGCCGCCCTTTGCGGCGCCCTTCCCCTGCCCGCCATCGCCCAGGAATCCGGCGACATCGTCGTGGCCCAGATCGGACCGTTCACGGTCCTGCCGGCGCCCGATCCCAAGGAACTGAACGAAGGCCTGGTGGCGGCCTTCGACGAGCTCAATGGCAAGGGCGGCATCAACGGCCGCAAGGTGCAGTTGCTCAAGCTGGACGACACCTACAGCTTCGACGGCTTCAAGGCCCGTCTGGACGAGGTCATGGCGCGCAAGCCGGTCGCTCTGCTGGCGCCGCTCGGTTCCGCCACCCTGAAGGGCCTGCTGGAAAGCAAGCTGCTGGACAGCACCGACATCACCATCCTGAACGCCGTGCCGGGCGCGGGCGTGCTGCGCGATCCGGGGCATCCGAAGTTCTTCCACATCCGCGCCGGCGATGCGCAGCAGATCCAGAAGATCGTCTCGCACGCCCGCGCGCTGAGCATCAAGTCCATGGGTGTGATGTACCAGGATCTGCCGATCGGCAGCTCGGGCCTCGCATCGGCCAAGGCCGCTGCGTCGGCCGATGGGGGCGGCCTGCAGATCGTGGAAGCCAAGGCCGGTACCGACCCGGCCGCCATCCAGCAGGCGGCGAAGGCCCTGGCGACCGCGGCCCCGCAGTCCGCCCTGGTGGTCGGTGCCCCCAAGTTCGTGGCCGACAGCATTGCGGCCCTGCGCGCGGCGGGCGTGTCGCAGATGATCTTCACGCTCTCATACCTGCCCGGTTCGGCCCTGCTCAAGGCCGCCGGGCCGGGCGCGCGCGGTGTGGGCATCGCGCAGACCTATCCAAACCCGGCCGGGGTGTCGTTGCCGCTGCAGCGCGCCTTTCGCGCCGCCATGCAGGCCAAGCACCCGGGCATTGCCGCCCCGACCTCGTTCCACATGGAAGGCTATGTGACTGCGCGCGTCTTCGCCGAGGCAGCCCGCCGCGCCAAACCGTTGACCCCGGGTGGCCTGGCCGAGTCGCTGCGCCGCATGGGCGAGGTCGATCTCGGCGGCTTCCGCGTCAACTTCAGCAAGGGCAACGTCGGCTCCAGCTGGGTCGACATTGCCGTCGTCAACGCCGAGGGCAAGCTGGTTTACTGACCGGGGATCCCAATCAGCGCCGGCAGCGCATCGAGCCGGTCGACGCAGGCTTCGGCACCGGCCTGCTGCACGGGCTCACCGTGGTTGTAGCCATAGCTCACCAGCACCACCGGGCAGCCGGCGGCGCGCGCCGCCTGCGCGTCGTTCTGCGAGTCGCCGACCATCAGCGCCCGTTCTGGCGCCACACCCATCGCGGCGCAGGTGCCCAGCAGCGGCATCGGGTCGGGCTTCTTGCGTTCGAAGCTGTCGCCGCCGAACACCCAGCCGAAGAATCCGTCGAGCGCTTTGACTGCCAGCAACCCCTGCGCGAAGGCCAGAGGCTTGTTGGTCAGGCAAGCCATGGGCAACCCGAGGGCCTTCAGAGCCTCCAGCCCTTCCACCACGCCGGGATAGACCGCCGAGAACTGGCCGTTGATGCGCCGGTAGTGGTGCTGGTAGCGCTGCCAGGCGGGCTCGTAAAGCGTGTCGGCGTTGCGCGCCTGGCAGACGTTGGCCAGCCCCGTCACTTCGGGCAGGGCCAGCTGGTGCGCCAGCACCGAGCGGATCAGGTGCTCCGACCCTTTGCCGACGGTGCGTTCGATCAGCGCGCGCGTGACCGGCGGCAGGTCGAGGTCGGTCATGGTGCGGTTCAGCGCCTCTTCAAAATCCCCGAGTGTGTCGACCATCGTGCCGTCGAGGTCGACGATCACCGCCTGAATCGGGCCCAGCATCAGGCGAGCGCCTTTCGCATGTCGTCGATCACCGACTTGTAGTCCGGCTTGCCGAAGATGGCGCTGCCAGCCACGAAGGTGTCGGCGCCCGCATCGGCAACACGGCGGATGTTGTCGGCCTTGATGCCGCCGTCCACTTCGAGGCGGATGTCCTTGCCCGACGCCTCGATGCGTTTCTTCGCCGCCTCAATCTTGCGCAGGGCCGAGTCGATGAAGCTCTGGCCACCGAAACCCGGGTTGACGCTCATGATCAGGATCAGGTCGATGTCCTCGATCACCCAGTCCAGCACGTCCAGCGGTTCGGCCGGGTTGAAGGTCAGGCCGGCCTTGCAGCCTTTGGCCTTGATGGCCTGCACGCTGCGGTGAACGTGGCCCGACGCGTCGGGGTGGAAGCTCACCAGGTCGGCGCCCGCGTCGATGAAGGCGCCGGCCAGCGCATCCACTGGCTGGATCATCAGGTGCACGTCGATCGGCACCGGCGAGCCGTCGGGCTTCTTCGCGTGTGGCTTGAGCGCCTGGCAGACCATGGGGCCGAAGGTCAGGTTGGGCACATAGTGGTTGTCCATCACGTCGAAGTGGATCCAGTCGGCGCCGGCGGCGACGACGTTGCGGACTTCTTCGCCCAGGCGGGCAAAGTCGGCGGAAAGGATGGACGGGGCGATGCGGTAGGTGGTCATGGGGCGGGAAGTCCGGTGGTCGAAGGGCGCATTTTCGCAGGGCCGGCGCGGCTCTGCTGCATCGCGGTAACATGCCCGGCATGCCGAAATACCAGTTCACCTGCGAGGTCGAGCCCCAGTACCTGGCCGAGCAATCGTCCCCGGACGAAGACATCTACGCATTCGCCTACACCATCACCATCACCAACAGCGGTGACGTGACGGCACAGCTGATCGCGCGGCACTGGATCATCGACGACGCGCGCGGCCACACCGAAGAGGTCAAGGGCCTGGGCGTGGTGGGCAACCAGCCGCTGCTGCGCCCGGGCGAATCCTTCCAGTACACCAGTGGCACCCGCCTGTCCACGCGTTCGGGCAGCATGCGCGGCAGCTTCTTCTGCGTGGCCGAAGACGGCGAGCGCTTCGAGGCCGAGGTGCCGGAATTTGCTCTCGTGGCCGACGCCGCCGGCGGCGAACAGGCACCGCGCGTGCTGCACTGAGGCCCACACCATCGCGCGCCGCATGGAACTGGTCCACCTGCTTGACCAGCTGGATCCCGACGCACCGCAGGCCGAGCGGCATCTCTGGCTGATCGACACGCTGCGCTGGGTGCGCGGCGACGATGGCAATCCCCAGACCAGCGTGGCCCGCGTGCGCCTGCTGCTCGATGCGGTACAGGCACGGCCCGAGTGGCTGGCGCGCTGGCGTGCCTGGTGGCAGCGCTTCACCGACTCGGTGGACGTCGCCCCGCTGCTGGCCGATCACGGCTTCGCGCCGCGCACCGCCTTCCTCAGCGAGTTCGGCCACCGGGTGCGCAAGAAGCTTCTGCCCGGCACGCCAGAGACCTCTGATCTCGGTACGCTGTTCGATCTGCTGCTGCCCACCGCCGACGATGTGCGCTGGCTGCGCGCGCTGGACAGCCAGACGCTGCAGCGCATCCGCGAACTGCTGTTCCCGCACGACGGTGCTGCGGCAATCGCCGGGCTCTGGGACCGCGCCCTGCTCGACGCGCTGGTGTTCAGCGTCGGCCAGATCACCGCGACCGGCTACGCGGCCGAAATCCGGGTGCGCATGTCCGACGCCGCCAAGGCCGAGCGCACCTTCCACCAGCTGCCGGTCGACATGGAGGCACTGCGCGAAGCGGTGCTCACCCACGGCACCCGCAGCAACGAAGCCCTGGCCGCCGCGACCACGCTGCGCAGCCAGCTGGACGCCTGCCGTCACGCGGCCTACACCGTCTACGCGCACCTGGACGCGCACGGCGTCTCGGTCGGCATCGTGTTCCGCCTGCGGCAGCTGCGCGAGCGCGTGCTGCGCGCCAAGTCGCTGCTGGACTGCCTGCAGTCGGAGCAGCCCGAACGCGCCACCGCAGCCCTGATCGCCGATCTGGCCCAGGTCGGCCAGGACAACCGCAGTCTGCGCGCACTGATCGCCAGCAGCTCGCACCTCACGGCCGCCAAGGTGGCCGAACGCAGCGCAGAAAGCGGCGAGCACTACATCACCCGCGACGCCGCCGAATACCGCCAGATGCTGGGCAAGGCGGCCGGTGGCGGCGCGCTGATCGGCCTGACCACCTGGGTCAAGTTCGCGCTCTACGGCCTGGGCCTCTCGCTGTTCTGGAACGGTTTTGCCGCCGGCCTGAACTACGCCTTCTTCTTCGTGCTGGTGCAGTTGCTGCATTGGACCGTGGCGACCAAGCAGCCGGCCGTCACCGCGCCGGCCATGGTCGCCAAGCTGCGCGACATCCGCCAGCCTGGCGCGGTGCGCAGCTTTGTCGACGAGGTGGCCAACCTGCTTCGCTCGCAGATCGCCGCCATCCTGGGCAACGTCGGTCTGGTGATCCCGGTCGTGATGCTGATCAGCGCCGGGCTCAGCCAGTTCACCGGCGCGCAGATGATCGACGCCGACAAGGCGAAACACGTGCTGCACGACATGCAGCTGCTGGGTCCGACCGTGCTGTTCGCCGCTTTCACCGGCGTGCTGCTGTTCGCCTCCAGCATCATCGCCGGCTGGGTCGAGAACTGGTTCGTGTTCCACCGCCTCGATTCGGCCATCCGCCACAACCCGCGCTACCGCGCCTGGCTGGGCCGCGAGCGCGCCGACCGCTGGGCCACCTTCCTGCGCAACAACATCTCTGGCCTGGCCGCCAACATCTCGCTGGGCCTGATGCTGGGCATCGTGCCGGCGTTCGCCGAATTCTTCGGGCTGAACCTGCAGGTGCGCCACGTCACCCTCTCGGCCGGGCAGATGGCCGCCGCCGCGATGGCGCTGGGCACCGAGGTGCTGCGCGACCCGGAATTCTGGTGGGCCGTGGCCGGAGTGGTGGTCATTGGACCGTTGAACCTGGCGGTGAGTTTCTACCTCGCGTTCCGCCTGGCCCTGCGTGCCCAGGCGACCAATGACGCCAGCCGCAGCCGCATCTACGCCGCCATCCGCTACCGCCTGCGGCACGCGCCGCTGAGCTTCCTGCTGCCGCCGCGCCCCGGCGACGGACCACCGCGGGACCACCGCGTCGACGACCTGAACGCCGAGAGCACCGAAGCGGATGCATCCCGGCATTGAGCACATGGGCGAATTCGAACTGATCCGCCGCCACTTCGTGCGCGGCCAGAGCGGCCCCGGTGTGGCACTGGGCATCGGCGACGATTGCGCCCTGCTGCGCACCACGCCCGGCCAGCAACTCGCCGTGTCCAGCGACATGCTGGTCGAAGGGCGGCACTTTTTCCCCGACGTCGACCCCGAAGCCCTGGGCCACAAGTCGCTGGCAGTCAACCTGAGCGACCTGGCCGCGATGGGCGCGCAACCACTGGGCTTCACGCTGGCGCTTGCGCTGCCCGCAGCCGACGAAGCGTGGCTGCGCGGATTTTCCGGCGGCCTGCACGCGCTGGCCGACGCCCACGCTTGCCCGCTAGTCGGCGGCGACACCACGCGCGGCCCGCTGAACATCTGCATCACGGTCTTCGGAGAAGTGACCGCCGGCCAGGCGCTGCGGCGCGACGCAGCCCGGGCCGGCGACGACCTCTGGCTCAGCGGCCGCACCGGTGAGGCGCGGCTGGCGCTGGAGCGCCTGCGCGGCACGGCCTGGGCGCTGGCCGACCGGTCGGACGAAGCCCTCTGCCGCCAGCGGCTGGAACGCCCGACGCCCCGGCTGGCGCTGGGCATCGCGCTGGCCGGGATCGCGCACGCCGCGCTCGACCTGAGCGACGGTCTGGCGGGCGACCTTGGACACATCCTGGCGGCCAGCGGCGTCGGTGCCGAGATCGATCAGAACGCGCTACCGGTCGCTCCAGCGCTGCAGGACCTGCCCGAAGCACAGCGGCTCGAATGCCTGCTGCACGGTGGCGACGACTACGAGCTGCTGTTCACCGCGCCCACCGACGCCCGCGAGGTTGTGTCACGGGCGGCACAGGCCAGCGGCACACCGGTGCAGCGCGTCGGCCGCATCACCGATGGCGGCGGATTGCGCCTGCTCGGCCCCAACGGCCGTGCGCAAACCCTGCAGGCCCGCGGCTTCGACCACTTCGCCACAGGCTCTGCCCCGGTTTCATAATCGGACCATGTCCGAGACCCTGACCGCCGACGCAACGCCACCGGTGGTGCTGCGACCCACGCTGAAATTCCTGCTGGCCCATCCCGCGCACTTCATCGCGCTGGGCGCCGGCTCGGGCCTGTCGCGCGGCGCACCCGGCACGGTCGGCACGCTCTGGGCCTGGGCGGCGTTCGTCATCCTGCAGCCGCACATGAGCGACCTGCGCTGGGGCGCGCTGATCGCCCTCTCCACCCTAGCCGGATGGTGGGCTTGCACCGTCACCGCGCAGCACATGCGCATTGCCGACTCCGGCCACATCGTCTGGGACGAGGTGGTCGCCTTCTGGCTGGTGCTCTGGCTGGTCACGCCCGCCGGTTTCTGGGGCCAGCTCGGCGCCTTTGCGCTGTTCCGACTGTTCGATGCGGTCAAGGTCGGGCCGATGGCCTGGGCCGACAAGACCTTCAAGGGTTTCGGGCCACGTGGCGGCTTCGGCATCCTGCTGGACGACTTCGCGGCCGCGCTGTGCACGCTGCTGGTCATCGCTGTCTGGAGGTACTGACCCATGGCCACCGTCGACACCCTGGTACGGCAACTGGCCGACGCGCTCAAGGCCCGCGGCCAGATGATGGCGACGGCCGAGAGCTGCACCGGTGGCCTGATCGCTGGTGCCTGCACCGAAATCAGCGGGTCCAGCGACTGGTTCGAGCGCGGCTTCGTGACCTACTCCAACGACGCCAAGAGCGAGCTGCTGGGTGTGCCGGCGGCGCTGATCCATGACCACGGCGCGGTCAGCGAAGCGGTGGCGCGCGCGATGGCGACCGGCGCCGTCGCCAATGCGCACGCCCACTGGTCGCTGGCGGTGACCGGCATCGCAGGTCCCACGGGTGGCAGCGCCGACAAACCGGTCGGCACGGTCTGGTTCGGCTGGGCCACGCCGCAGGGCGTCTACACCGAACACCAGCGTTTCGACGGCGACCGCGCGGCCGTCCGCCAGGCCACCGTCGCCCATGCACTGGCCGGCTTGCTGCAGCGGATCGTCTCAGCCCACTGAAGCCAGCGTGCGCTGCAGGCCCTCGCGGTAGTCCGTCGCGCGCAGGCCGAAGGCGCGTTCGATCTTGCGGCTGTCGAAGCGGTAGTCGTGCTCGAACTGGTACATCATTTCGTCGTTCTCGCGCAGGATGGGCACGAACCAGCCCATCACCCGCAGCAGCCAGCGCGGCGCCACCTGCATGCGGTGCGGTCGCCCGGCCAGTTCATTGGCCAGCCGCACCAGCTGTTCGCCAGTCATGGCCTCGGCCGAGGTCGGCAGGTGCCAGGTCTGGCCCCAGGCCGACGGCTCCAGCGCCAGCCGGGCCAGCGCGGCGCCCGCGTCGGGCGTGTACGTGAAGGTGTGCACGGCACGCGGATTGCCCACCCATTGCGGTGTCTTGCCGACCTGCAACCGCGACACCACCACCGACTCGATCAGGCTGTTGGTCGCGCCCGGACCGTAGAAGTCGGCCGATCGGGCGATCTGCGCGGTCAGGCCGTTGCGGCGCACGGCGTCCAGCAGCGTGGTGGCGATGGCGGCGCGCACTTCGCCCTTGCGGCTGCAGGGGTTGAAGGGTGTGTCTTCGGTCATCGGCCCCTGGACCCGGCCATAGGCGTAGACGTTGTCTAAGAACACCAGCCGCGCGCCGTGGCGCAGACAGGCTTCGATGGTGTTCGCCATCACCCGCGGCCATTCCGCTTGCCAGACCGCCGTGTCGTAGCGCAGCCCGGCCACCAGATGGACCACCGCGCTGCCCGCCACGGCTCGGTCAACGGCGCTCGCATCGAGCAGGTCGGCCGTGGTGCTCTCGACACCCTCCGGCGCCGGATGGGCACGGCGGCTGGCCAGCCGCACGCGCACGCCCTGGGCCCGCAGCGAGGCGGTGAGTTCGCGGGCGATGACGCCGCCGGCGCCGAGCACGGTGTGAAGGTCGCCGCTGCCTGGCGCGGACGAAGAAGAGTGGTGTGTGGACATGCGGTCATTGTGTGGCGGCATGGCCGGCGGCACAATCGCCGGATGTGCAGTCCTGCTATGCATTTCTGAATATGTCCGATTTCAACTGGGCACTGATTCCTTCTTTCCTCGCCGCCCACGCCCGGGGCAGCCTGCTGGGCGCCGCGCGCGAGCTGGGCATCAGCCAGCCTACCGTGGGCCGCCACATTGCGCAGCTCGAAGCACAGCTGGGCACGCCGCTGTTCGAGCGCACGCCGCGCGGACTGGTGCCCACCGCCGCTGCCCGCCGGCTGGCCGAAGCGGCGCGGGCCATGGAAGCCGGCGCGCAGTCGCTGGTGCGCGGCGCGCAGCAGTCCCAGACGGCGCTGTCGGGCACGGTGCGCATCTCGGCCAGCCAGCCGGTCGCCTGCGTGCTGTTGCCGCCGGTGTTGACGCGTCTGCGGCGCGTGCTGCCGGCGGTGCAGATCGAGCTGGTCTCCAGCAACGCGATCAGCGACCTGATGCGGCGCGAGGCCGACATCGCCGTGCGCATGGTCAAGCCCACGCAAGGCTCGCTGGTCGCGAAACGCATCGGCCAGGTGGCACTGACCGTTTGCGCCCACCGCGACTACCTGCGCATGCACGGCACACCGCACGAACCGGCCGAACTGCTGACACACGAGCTGGTTGGCGACGACCGCACCGGCGAGATCGAACGCGGCTTCGCGGCCATGGGCCACCCGCTGGATCCGACCCGCATTGCGCTGCGCACTGATGACATGATTGCCTACTGGTCGGCGGTGCGCGCCGGCATGGGCATCGGCTTCGTGGCGCGCTACATGCTGCGTGAGGACCCCGATGTACAGGCGCTGCTGCCCGAGCTGCCGCTGCCGGCGCTGCCGGTCTGGCTGGTGGTGCACCGCGAGATCCGCAGTGTGCGCCGGGTGCGCGCGGTCTACGACTCCCTGGCGCGCGAACTGCCCGGCCTGTTCTGACAAGATCGCGCCATGGCCGAAGCCTTCAAGAACCTCATCAACGCCCGCACGGTCGACCTGGCCGGGCGACACCTGCATCGTGTGTGGAGCGGCTTCGACCGCCGCCGCTTCGTACAGCACGCCGCCACCGGGCTCGACGCGCTCGAATTCAAGGCGCGCGCCATGCAACTGGCGGACGCGCTGGAAGCCGCGCTGCCCTCGGAGTTCCCCCGCGCGGCCCTGATCATCGAAGCCAGCCTCGCGCCGCCGACGCCGCTGGACGCGCAAGGTGAGCCGGTGGGGCTGGCCAGCGGCGACACCGAGGCCGACGATGATGCCGGCCTGCGCGGCTGGGTGGTCTGGTCGCTGGCCGAGTTCGTGGCCCGCCGCGGCATGGACGAGGTGCCGCGCGCGCTGGACTGTCTGCGCGCGCTGACGCAGCGCTTCTCGGCCGAGTTCGCGATCCGCCCCTTCATCCAGCGCCAACCGGACGCCGTTTTCCCGGTGCTGCAGCGCTGGCTGGAGGACCCCAGTGCCCATGTGCGCCGACTGGTCAGCGAGGGTTCGCGGCCCCGCCTGCCCTGGGGCCTGCGTCTGCAGGCGCTGGTCGCCAACCCATCACCCACCCTGCCACTGCTGCGCGCGCTGCAGGACGATCCAAGCGCCTATGTGCGGCGCAGCGTCGCCAACCACCTCAACGACATCGCCAAGGACCACCCCGATCTGGTCGCCGCCTGGGTGCAGGAGCACCGGCAAGGCGCGGGCGCCCAGCGGGTGTCGCTGCTGCGCCACGCCAGCCGGGGCCTGATCAAGCAGGGCCATGCACCCACCCTGTCGGCCTGGGACCTTGCGCACGGCTTTGAAGGCCAGGCCAGCCTTGCGCTGTCGGCTGGCCGGGCGAACGTGGGCGATGCGATTGGCCTCACGCTGCAGCTGCGCTCCAACAGCGCCCGCCCGCAAACGCTGGTGATCGACTATGTGGTGCATCACCAACGGGCCAACGGCCGCACCAGCCCCAAGGTCTTCAAGGGCTGGAAGACCACGCTGGCAGCGGGTGACACCGCCACGCTCGCCAAGACCCACAGCCTGCGCCCGGTCACCACCCGCACGCTCTACCCTGGCGAGCACCGGATCGACATCCAGATCAACGGCCGCATGTGCGCCAGCAGTGCGTTCGACCTCCTGGCCTGACTCGGAAAGTCGCCAAATAAGTGTGATCTACCGCACACTTTTGATGCAGGACTGCACATCCGACGGGAGCAAGCCCCAGGAAAGTAATTCATTTGAAGCAGTTCAAGGCCGGGGCCGCGGTTCAGCCCTAAGCTGATTGCCCTATCCGCCGCCAGCCCTCTTCGCCCGGCGTGCGCCGCATCCGCCATGAATCTGCAACGACTTCTGGATCGACTGCCCTGGTCGCGTTCGCGCGCCCCTGCGGCGCCAGACAACACGCTGACCAAGCCGCCGGTGACCGGCGGCGCTGCGGCAGAGCCGCGTCCGATGCCGCCGATCGACCGGCTGGAGCTGCAGGCGGCCATCATCCATCACCTGGAGTGGTGCGTGCTGTTCAACGAGCATCTGTCGGTCGATGGCGCGCAGGCGCAACACCAGACGCCGCTCCCCGGCGCCGCCGACAGTGCCCTGGGCCAGTGGCTGGCGCGCATGGCGCAGCGCCCGGTCGGAGAGCACCCGCATTTCGTCGAACTGCAGCAGGAACACCTGCGCTTTCATGCACTGGGCCGGCAGGCGCTCGACCACGCGCGCAACCACCGCATGGACCTGGCCAGCACCCTGCTCAACACCGAATTCGAACGCAGCCGCGCCCGCATTCTCGACATGCTGCGCCGGATGCAACGCAGCTAGAACATCCCCCGGAGGCGTCTTATGCCCCGTGGCATTTCTTGTATTTCTTCCCGCTGCCGCAGGGGCAGGGATCGTTGCGGCCTGGCTCGGCCGCCTTGCGCACCGGGTCCACACGCGGGCCCAGACTCTTCCAGATCTGGTGCAGGTCATAGACCGCCCAGATCGCCGAACCGAAGGCGTTGGCGCGCGCGTCGCTCACGCTGGGCGGGCCTTCTTCGGCGTGCATGTTGAACTCGGGCTGGCCGGTGTCGTCCTCGGTCAGCACCACGATGGCGTCCAGCGCCTCGTCGATCCAGGTCGCGGTTTCGCCGTCGCGCGGCGGGGTCCAGTCCTCGTCCCAGTTTTCGACCACGAACATGAAGCCCAGCGCCCAGACCTGGCCGAACGCCGGCAGGGCCTGCCCGGCCATCTCGGCGCGCTCGGCCTCGGGCAGCATGGCCACCGCGCCGCGCACGTCCATCACCTCGGGGTGGTAGGCGCGCTCGTCGTCCAGGGTCTCGACCGGCGCGGCCAGCGACGCGGCCACCTCGTTCCAGCGGCGGTCCCACAGCGCCTTGAACTGCGATTCCTGCGCCGCGTCGGCGAACGCCAGATCGTTTTCCTCGTCTCCGACGCCCACCACCACCGGCAGTGCCTCGTCGGCAGACACCGGGCGGCGCGTGCACAGCAGGGCCGCAATGGCACCCTCGCAGAACTCCCATTGCGGCACTTCATCGTCGCGCTCGCGCAGGTCATCAAGGATGGCCTCCAGCGTGTCAAATTCGGCGTTGTCCATCGGGGGCAGGGTTTCGGTGGTCATGGGAAGGCGGGGCGGGTCTTAAGATGCGGGCCAGTGTAGCCGCGCCACCCTGGGAAACCGCCATGCTTGACCGACTGAACGCCATCTATCCCGTGCGGTACACCGCGCTAGCGCTGTGCGTGCTGTGCGCCCTGCTGAGCCTCTTCACCCTGGTCGGCTTCGGCATCGGTGGATTCTGGTTTCTGGTCTTCACCGGCCTGGCGGTGCTGGGCGCCTGGGACCTGCGCCAGACCAAGAGCGCCATCCTGCGCAACTACCCGGTCATCGGCCACCTGCGTTTCATGCTGGAGAAGATCCGGCCGGAGATGCGCCAGTACTTCATCGAAAGCGACACCGAGGCCACGCCCTTCTCGCGCAGCCAGCGCAGCCTGGCCTACGCGCGCGCCAAGGACGAAACCGACAAACGCCCCTTCGGGACCCAGCTTGATGTCACGGCCGATGGGCACGAGTGGATCAACCATTCGCTGGCGCCCACGCACGTCGCCTCGCACGACTTCCGCCTGACCATCGGTGGTCCCGACTGCGCGCAGGCTTACGAAGCCAGCGTGTTCAACATCTCGGCCATGAGCTTCGGTGCGCTCTCGGCCAACGCCATCCAGGCGCTCAACAGCGGCGCGAAACAGGGCCGCTTCGCCCACGACACCGGCGAAGGTTCGATCAGCAGCTGGCACCGGCTCCACGGTGGCGACCTGGTCTGGGAAATCGGCTCGGGTTACTTCGGCTGTCGCGACGAACACGGCCGCTTCAACGCCGACCGCTTCAAGGCCAACGCGCTGGACCCACAGGTGAAGATGATCGAGCTCAAGCTCAGTCAGGGCGCCAAACCGGGCCACGGCGGTGTGCTGCCCGGACCCAAGGTCACGCCCGAGATCGCGGCTGCGCGCGGCGTGTCGGTCGGGCAGGACTGTGTCTCGCCCGCCGCCCACAGCGCCTTTTCGACGCCGATCGAAATGCTGCGCTTCATCGCCCACCTGCGCGAACTCTCGGGCGGCAAACCGACCGGCTTCAAGCTCTGCATCGGTCACCCCTGGGAATGGTTCGCGCTGGTCAAGGCCATGCTGCAGACCGGCATCACGCCCGACTTCATCGTCGTCGACGGTGCCGAAGGTGGCACAGGCGCCGCGCCGCTGGAATTCACCGACCACGTCGGCGCGCCGCTGCAGGAAGGCCTGCGCCTGGTGCACAACACGCTGGTGGGCGTGAACCTGCGCGACCGCATCAAGGTCGGCGCCTCCGGCAAGATCGTGAGCGCCTTCGACATCGCGCGCGCCATGGCAATCGGCGCCGACTGGTGCAACAGCGCGCGCGGCTTCATGTTTGCGCTGGGCTGCATCCAGGCCCAGACCTGCCACACCGGCCAGTGCCCGACCGGCGTCACCACTCAGGACCCGGTGCGCCAGCAGGCCCTGGTGGTGCCCGACAAAGCCACGCGCGTGCTGCACTTCCACCAGAACACGCTCAAGGCGCTGCAGGAGCTGGTGCAGGCGGCCGGTCTGCAACATCCGGGCGAGATCAGCGCGCACCACATCGTGCGGCGGGTCAACGAAAACGAGGTGCGGCTGTTGGCCAACCTGTTGCCGACCACCGCGCCGGGCACCCTGCTCGGCGACCTGCAGGGCCAGCACCCGGTGTTCACCACCTACTGGCCACGCGCCCGCGCCGAACAGTTCGCGCCGGCCTGAGCCGGCCATTCCTTTCAAAGACATCCACGGAGAAACACGTGCCCAAATTCCTGAACGTCGGCGGCAACAGCAAGAAGATCCCCGTCCCCCCTTTCTATGCACACTGGGAGCACGTCCTGCTGGACATTGATCCGCGCGGCAACCCCGACGTGGTGTGCGACGCCCGCACCCTGGAGACATTGCCTGCAGCCACCTACGACTCGGTCTACTGCTCGCACAACCTGGAGCACTACTTCCACCACGAGGCGCAACAGGTCCTCAAGGGCTTCGCCCACGTGCTCAAGCCCGACGGATTTGCCTTCATCCGCGTGCCCGACATGCAGGAACTGATGGCGACCGTGGTCGAGCGCAAGCTGGACATCGACGACGTGCTCTACCAGTCGCCCGCCGGGCCGATCATGGTGCGCGACGTGATGTATGGCTACGGTGTCGAGATCGAACGCAGCGGCAACCCCTACTACGCCCACAAGACCGGCTTCACCAAGTCCTCGCTGATCAAGATCCTGCGCGCCAACGGCTTCCCGATCGTGTTCACCGGCACGGGACAGCTGGAAGTGCAGGCCTACGCCTTCAAGCAGCCGCCGTCCCAGGCGATGGCGCAGAAGCTCAACCTGCCTGGGCGGCAGGCGGCCACTGCCGGCTGACCGTCGCTCCCAGCCGCGCCAGTCGCTTGCCCATGCAGAGCACGGCCTTGTCCTTGCTCAGCAGCGTCGCGGTGTGCGCCACGGCGAGGTCGATGAACTGCTGGTCGTCGGGGTCCTTGCAGGTGTAGGGCGCCTTGGGCGCGACGTCCACGATCTGCGCGCGCCCATCGAACGCTGCCAGCACCGCCTCGGCGTCCTGTTGCCGGGCTTCCAGACGTTTGACCACCTGCGGATAAGTCAGCACGCGCCGCAGCTCCTCGCGCATGACCGGCGTGGCCAGCCAGCGGGACTGTGCATCGGCCAGCCACTCGCGCAGCGGCACCGTCGCCGGGTCCTCGTAGACGAACAGGTCGAGCACGATGTTGGTGTCGAGCACCAGCACCGTCGGCACGGCGTTCATGCCGATGGCTCGGCGGGCGCGCGGCGCGCCATGAGGTCGAAGCGGAACAGGCGGCACTCGATCGGCCCGTTCCACAGCGGCACGCGGCGCGACTCCTTGAAACGCATCTTGCCCGGCAGCTTGAGGTCGGGCGTCAGCAGCCAGGCGCTCCAGCCGGCGTAGTGGCTTTTCCAGTGCGTCGCCAGCTGCTGGAAGAAATCGCTGCCGTCGCTGCCATCGGCCATCTGCGCACTCTCGCGGCCCAGACCCGCCTCGGGCGCAGGCCTGGCGCCGACGGTGAAGGTGCGCGGAGCACGTTCACCGCGTTCGGCCGCCCGCACCTGCGCGTTCTGACCGGCCACGCCGGCCGCCGCGATGCGCTCGCCGTACGGCGGATTCAGCAGCATCACGCCGGGCTGGTCCGTCGGCGGCATGCGCTGCAACGCGTCGCCACCGCGCAGCTCCATCGCAAACGCCACGCCCGCGCGTTCGGCGTTGCGCTGCGCAAAGTCGACCATGCGGAACGCCACATCGCTGCCAAACACGATGGGCTTGCGGCCGGCCGGCCAGTCGCGGCGCTGTTTTGCCGCCTCATCTTTCAGTGCATGCCAGACGTGCGGCTGGAACGGCAACAGCTTCTCGAAGGCAAAGCGGCGCTGCAGGCCTGGCGCCACGTGCAACGCGATCTGCGCCGCTTCGATCGCCACCGTGCCGCTGCCGCAGCAGGGGTCGTACAGCGGCACGATGTCGTCCAGGGTGGCCGCCTCGGCGCCGTTCCAGCCCGTGGCCGCGATCATGGCCGCCGCCAGCGTTTCCTTCAGCGGGGCGTCGCCCTTGTCCTCGCGCCATCCCCGCTTGAACAGAGGCTCACCCGAGGTGTCGATGTACAGGCTGACCGTGTCGGTGGTCAGGTGGGCATAGAGGCGCACGTCGGGCCAGGTGGTGTTGACGCTGGGCCGCTCGCCGCGCCGGTCGCGGAATCGGTCGCAGACCGCGTCCTTGATCTTCAGTGCCGCGAAGTTCAGGCTCTTGAGCGGACTGTGCTGGGCCGTGACCTCGACCTTGATGGTCTGCTGCGGCGTGAACCAGATTTCCCAGGCGACCTCGCTGGCCGCGGCATACAGGTCGTTCTCGCTGCGGTAGCCGCCGTGCCAGAGCTGCACCAGCACCCGCTGCGCCAGGCGGCAATGCAGGTTGAGCTTGAGCGCATCGCGCCACGAAGCCTCCAATGCCACGCCCGCGCGCCACTTCTGCACCTCGGTCGCGCCGGTGATGCGCGTGACCTCGGCGGCCAGGTAGTCCTCCACGCCAGCGGCGCAGGGGAGGAAGAGTTGAAGCTGGTTCATGAATGGAAACCTAACGAACAAACACCGCACGTTTGGCACAGCCCCTTCCAGCGTGCACCACGGAACCGGCTTTGCCGGGCCGTTGGTGCAGCCCCCTGGGGGGTGACGCGAAGCGGCGCAGGGGGTTACAAAGCTTTCCGAAGGTTCGCGGGCGCGATGCGCAGTGCCTCGCGGTATTTCGCGACCGTGCGGCGCGCGCACTCGATGCCCTGCTCCTTGAGCAAGTCCGAGAGCTGGTTGTCCGACAGAGGCTTGGAAGGCTCTTCGGACGCGATGAACTGCTTGAGCAGGGCGCGCACGGCCGTGCTCGACGCGTTGCCGCCGGTCTCGGTGCCAAGCGACGAGCCGAAGAAATACTTGAGCTCGTAGGTGCCGAACGGCGTGGCCATGTACTTGGCGGTGGTCACACGGCTGATGGTCGATTCGTGCAGTCCCAGCTCGTCGGCGATCTCGCGCAGCACCAGCGGTCGCATGGCGAGTTCGCCGTGCATGAAGAAGTTGCGCTGGCGTTCGACGATGGCGCTGGAGACGCGCAGGATGGTGTCGAAGCGCTGCTGGATGTTCTTGATGAACCAGCGCGCTTCCTGCAGGCGCTGCTGCATGGCCGCGTGGCCCGCTTCGCCGCCGCCATCGCGACCGCGGCCACGCATGGCGTTGGCGTACACATCGTGCACCCGCAGGCGCGGCATGACCTCGGCGTTGAGCGTGACCTTGAAGCCGCGGCCGGCGCGCGTGACGATCACGTCGGGCACCACGACGTTGCGCTCGACATCGACAAAGCGCCGGCCTGGCTTGGGTTCCAGCCGCGCAATCAGCGCCAGGCCGGAGCGCACAGCCTCGTCGTCCTGGCCGGTGGTCGCGCACAGGCGCTTGATGTCGCGTTTGGCGATCAGCTCCAGCGGCTGCTCGCAGATCGCCAGGGCCGCGCGGGCCGCGGGCGTGTTGCGCAATTCCAGGATCTGCAGCCGCAGGCACTCGCCCAGATCGCGGGCACCGACGCCGGAGGGTTCCATCTGCTGCAGCCACTGCATCGCCGTGCCCAGCCGCTGCTCGATGGCTTCAACTTCTTCGAACGGCGGCTCGGTGTCGGCCGGGACCTGCGCCGAGGCCGTCAGGCGCCAGCAGGCGCGCGCCAGGTCGTGCAGGCTTTCTTCGAGGTAACCGTCGTCGTTGAGCGACTCGATCAGGAAATACAGGGCGGCGGCGTCTTCGTCGGACAGCCGCAGGCAGCGCGCCTGCTCGTGCAGATGGTCCTGCAGGCTGACCGGCTCGCGGGCCAGTTCGGCCGCGGTCGCGGTTTCATCGTCGCCGCCGGAGGCATTGTTGTTGCGCGCGGGCGCGTCACCGCCCCACTCGCTGTCGTCGGGCGCCATCTCGACCGTGCCATCGCCTTCCCAGCTCTCTTCCACGGGCGAGGCCCCGTCGAGGCGGCTCTCGACCTCGTCAGCGGCGCCACTCTCGGACGATTCGGTCGTCGATGTCCGGGTGTCGGCCTCCGGCAGGCGCGGTTCCGGCGCAGGCTGCGCAGCCTCCGCCAGTTGGTCAGCCGCTACTACTGGCGCGTCGACCGTGTCGACACCAAATTCCTCGCGCTCGGCCGTTTCTTCGCCGCGGTCCAGGAACGGGTTCTCGTCGAGCATCTGCTCGACTTCCTGCGCCATTTCAAGCGTGGACAGCTGCAACAGCCGGATCGATTGCTGCAGCTGGGGAGTGAGGGCGAGATGCTGCGAAACCCGCAGCGAGAGACCTTGCTTCATCCGCTCAGTGCATCACATGCGGAAGTTTTCGCCGAGATAGACGCGGCGCACTTCGGCGTTCTCCACGATCTCGGCGGACGTGCCGCTGGCCAGCACCTGACCATCGCTGATGATGTAGGCGTGGTCGCAGATGCCCAGGGTCTCGCGCACGTTGTGGTCGGTGATCAGCACACCGATGCCGCGCGACTTGAGGAAGCTGATGATGTGCTGGATTTCCAGCACCGCAATCGGGTCGATGCCGGCAAAAGGCTCGTCCAGCAGGATGAAACGGGGACGCGTCGCCAGCGCACGGGCGATCTCGACCCGGCGGCGCTCACCGCCAGACAGCGCGGGCGCCGGTGAAAGGCGCAGATGGTCCACCCGCAGGTCCTTGAGCAGCTCGTCGAGCCGGCTGCGGATTTCGTCTTCCGACAGCCGCTCGCCCTGCTCGTTGTGCTGCAGTTCCAGGACGGCGCGCACGTTTTGCTCGACCGTGAGCTTGCGGAAGATCGATGCTTCCTGCGGCAGATAACCCAGACCCAGACGGGCGCGGCGGTGAATCGGCAGGGATTCGATACGCTCACCGTCGAGCAGGATCTGGCCGCCGTCGGCACGCAGCAACCCGACGATCATGTAGAAAGAGGTCGTCTTGCCAGCGCCGTTGGGGCCGAGCAGACCGACCACCTCACCCTTGTCGACGGACAGCGAGACGTTCTTGACCACCTTGCGGCTGCCATAGGCCTTCTTCAGACCATGGACCTCCAGGCGGCTCTGTCCCGCCACAGCGCCCTGTGGGCTGGCGGCAATTGCGGTCACTTCTTGGGCTCGGTGATCTTGACGCTTGGACGTAGCGTGGCCGGCTCGGCCGGCTGCTGGGGAGGCGGTGTCTTGCCGGCCTTTTCCTCTTCGGGAATCGGCGTCAGCATGGCGCGCACGCGACCGGAGGGGTTGGCTGCTGTCTTGCTGTCAACCCCGCCCTTGACGGTGAACACTTCGGTCTGGCTGTTGTAGAGAATCTCGCTGCCCACGCTCTGGTCGTTGAGCTGCGTACCGCGGTAGCGGCGCAGCACGGCGCGGCCAGTGAACAGCACGGTCTGGGCCTTGCTGTCGTATTCGATGCGGTCGCCTTCGCCCTCGATCCACTCGTCCAGGCCTTCGCGCTTCTGGCGGAAGAAGCCGGGGGTGGCGGGCGTACCCACCAGCAGACCGAGCTGGTTGCCCTGGGCATCCTGGCGCACGTCCAGCTTGGAGCCGCGCATGACGATCGTGCCCTTGGTCAGCACCACGTTGCCGTTGAACACGCTGGTCTGGCGGTTCTCTTCGTAACGCAGGGCATCGGCCTCCACGTTCATGGGCTTGTCCTTGTCGGCTTTTTCCGCCTGCGCCACCCAGGGCGACAGCAGGCCGACGGCCGCAACAAACAACCAGGCGATCGGGCGGGAGGGTTTGACGTGTTGGTGCATGGCTTTTGGGGGCACAGATCTTGCATTCATTGTAGCGGTGCCAAGTGCAATTCGTGCCCTTGACAAGAGATGATTCCTGCCTGGAAACGGCAAGGCCCGCTCGGAGCGGGCCTTGTGCGATGCGAACGGGCCGATCGGTCAGCCCTTGCGGGCCTCAGCGATCAGCGAATCGGCCACCAGGAGGGTCTTGGGACCCTGACCCGGGATGTAGAAACGCCCGGCGATGCCCAGGGCGGGCGTGCCCTCGACCTGATAGGCGTCCTGCAGGCCCACGGCCTTCTGCGCCGACTTGACCGCCGCACCGTCGTAAATGGCGCTGAACTTTTCGCGGTTGACGCCCTGCTTTTCCACCCAGGCCAGGATGGCCGGCGGCGTGGTCAGCGGTAGGCGCTCTTCGTGGTATGCCTTGAATACCTTGCCATGCAGTTGCTCCAGCAGGCCCATGGCTTCGAGCGTGAAGTAAAGGCGCTGCATCGGCACGAAGTTCTGGTTGAAGGCCACCGGCACGCGGCGCACGGTCACATTCGCCGGCTGCTTCTTGATCCAATCGCTGAACACCGGCTCGAAATTGAAGCAGTGGATGCAGCTGTAGGCAAAAAACTCGACCACCTCGACCTGGCCTGCCGGGCTGTCGGTGGGGGCCGGCTTGGCCAGCCTGGTGTAGTCCGTGCCTTCCTTGAAGGCGACCCGCTGTGCCATGGCGGGCGACAGGGCCAGCCCTGTGGCCGCTGCGGCACCGGCAACCATCAGGCCACGGGAAAAATCTCGACGTTGCATGGATTCAAACTCCTTGAAATGACCCGGTTCAGGCTCGCCGGACCGGGAAAAGTTCCCCCGGGGCTGGCGCGGGGTTCAGCGCTGCACCCGCACCAGTGCGGCTTCGACACCGTTGGTTTCGAGCTGCTCGCGCGTTGCATCGGCCATGCCCTTCTGGTTGAAAGGTCCCATGCGCACCCGGAACACCTGGCGGCCAGACTGTTCGCGCTCGGTGATCGACGCTTCCATGCCCAGCATCGCCAGGCGCGCTTTCTGCGCCTGTGCCTCTTCGGCCGACTTGAACGCACCAGCCTGCACGAAATAGCTGAACGGATCGGCGCCAGCCGCCGGCGCCGGATCGGCTCCCGCCGCACCGGTCTTGGCCTTCACCAGATCGCCCAGCGGGTCGGCGCCTGGCTTCGCGGCCGCGGTGTCGGCCGGCTTGGCGTCGGGTTTGGCAGCGGCGTCCTTGTTGTCCTTGTTGTCCTTGTTGTCCTTGGCGTCCTTGGTGGAAGCCGCGTCGGTTCCAACCGGTACCTCGGGGGCTGGCGGCGTGGGCAGCGGCGGCGCCTTGTTGACCAGCCCGGCGTTCGGGTTCCAGCCTTTGTTGCGCTCGGCCTCGGCCGCGTCTTCGGCGGGCTTGCGCGTCACGCCCCGGTCCACGAACGGCACCGGCACACGGGTCACGTACACCGCCACCGACAGGGCAAGCCCCAGACCGATGAGCAGGCCGACGACGAAGCCGACCAGGGTTCCGCCACGCTGTCCGTGGGCCTGCGGGAAACGAGTGTTCATGGATCGAGGGTTCTCACATCTTCTGCGGGGCACTCACGCCCAGCACAGCCAGGCCATTGTGCAACACCTGCGCGGTTGCCCGGACAAGGGCCAGGCGCGCCAGCTTGACCTTTTCGTCGTCCACCAGGATGCGCTCGGCGTCGTAGTAGCTGTGGTAAGCCGCGGCCAGTTCGCGCAGGTAGAAGGTCACGTCGTGCGGCGCGAAGTCGTTGGCCGCCGAGGTCAGCATGGCCGGGTACCTGGCCAGCAGCAGCATCAGCGACTGCGCAGCCGGCGTGTCCAGCGGGGAGAGGTCGACACCGGCCAGCGAGGCCACGTCACCGCCCCAGGCGGCCAGCACCGAGCAGATGCGCGCGTGGGCGTACTGCACGTAGTAGACCGGGTTGTCGTTGTTCTTCTGCACCGCGAGGTCGACGTCGAAGGTGTATTCGGTGTCGGGCTTGCGGCTGAGCAGGAAGAAGCGCACCGCGTCCTTGCTGGTCCACTCGATCAGGTCGCGCAGGGTCACGTAGCTGCCGGCGCGCTTGCTGATCTTCACCTCCTCGCCACCGCGCACCACACGCACCATGGTGTGCAGCACGTAGTCGGGGTAGCCCTGGGGAATGCCCACGCCCGCGGCCTGCAGGCCGGCGCGTACGCGCGCAATCGTTCCGTGGTGGTCGGTGCCCTGGATGTTGATGACCTTGGTGAAGCCCCGTTCCCACTTGCTGATGTGGTAGGCCACATCGGGCACGAAGTAGGTGTACGAACCGTCGCCCTTGCGCATGACGCGGTCCTTGTCGTCGCCGTAGTCGGTGGACTTGAGCCACAGCGCGCCGTCCTGCTCGTAGGTCTTGCCGGCGTCCACCAGCTTCTTCACCGTGGCCTCTACGCGGCCGCTGGTGTAGAGGCTGGATTCGAGGTAATAGTGGTCAAACTTCACCTGGAAGGCCTGCAGGTCCAGGTCCTGTTCGTGGCGCAGGTAGGCCACGGCGAACTGGCGGATGCTGTCGAGGTCGTTCACGTCGCCGCTGGCGGTGAACTCGCGGTCGTCGGCGTGCACAGTCTTCTTCGCCAGGAAGTCGTTGGCGATGTCCTGGATGTAGTCGCCGTTGTAGGCGGCTTCGGGCCACTCGGCGTCGCCAGGCTTGAAGCCCTTGGCACGCAGCTGCGTGCTGGTGGCCAATGTCCCGATCTGTACGCCCGCGTCGTTGTAATAGAACTCGCGGTGGACGTTCCAGCCCTGGGTGCTGTAGAGGCTGCAGATCGCGTCGCCCAGTGCGGCCTGGCGGCCGTGACCCACGTGCAGCGGACCGGTGGGGTTGGCGGACACGAACTCGACCATGAGGCGCTGGCCGTTGGATGGCTGCACGCCGAAGCTGTCACCGGCCTGCAGCACCTCGGTCACGATGGCCTGCTTGGCTGCTGGCTTGAGGCGCAGATTGAGGAAGCCAGGGCCAGCGATTTCGATGTCGGCGACCCACTGCTGGTAGACCGGCAGGGCCAACAGTGCGGCCTTGAGCGATTCACCGACCTGGCGCGGATTGAGCTTGAGCGGCTTGGCCAGCTGCATGGCGGCCGTGATGGCGTAGTCGCCGTGGGCAGCCACCTTGGGGGATTCGAAGGCGGCCTTGTCGCCGGCGCCGGGCGAGAGCTGGTCCAGCGCCTGTGCGAGGCCGGCCAGCAGTTCCTGTTTGATCTTGAGCATAGGGCAGCGATTTTAGGTGGCGGGCGACCCGACACCGTCAGACGGTGCTCTGGAAAACCCGGGGCACCCCGTCAGAAAGCCTTAAGAAAAAAAGGTGTATCGTGCCTGCGCCCGATCCCGGGCTCATTCCTACCCAAAGGCAAGACATGAAACATCTGCTGACCCTGATCGCCCTGACCGGTTCCCTTTCCATGGCCATGGCCCAGACCGCAGCCCCCGCTGCTGCCCCGGCCAAGGCGCCTGCTGCTGCGCCCGCTGCTGCTGCAGCACCTGCCGCCGCCAAGGCCCCGGCTGCTGCGCCCGCCGCCGCTGCGCCTGCTGCTGCAGCCGCTGCCCCGGCCGCGGACAAGAAGCCGACCGAGCAACAGAACCGCATGAAGACCTGCAACGCCGACCCGAAGGCCAAGGCCCTCAAGGGCGACGAGCGCAAGTCGTTCATGAAGTCCTGCCTCTCCGGCGACGAAGCTGCCGCCGGCGGCAACAGCCAGCAAAACAAGATGAAGACCTGCAACGCCGACGCCAAGACCAAGGCGCTCAAGGGCGACGAACGCAAGAAGTTCATGAGCACCTGCCTGAAGGGCTGACCTCCCTGCGCCGCTGAGGCGGCTTCCCCCCTGCTGCGCGGGGGGACCACACCTGCGGACCGGCGGAGCCGGATCCGCGGTGTGTCTGGATCGGGCATGCGCTCCGACCTCTGCCCGGCCAATCTCCCGATGCTGTTCAGTTTCTTGCCTGCGGCAGTGCCGTGTGTGCCGCTTCCTTGACCGCCTGCGTGAGGCGTTGTGCCGACAGCGGTTCCCGCGCCCAGTGTTGCCAGTACAGGGTCACGTCCACCGTGGCACCCGGCAACAGTTCCTGCATCCCTGGCCTCCCCGGCAGGTGCTGCTCGGGCACCATGCCCCAGCCCAGTCCCAGTTCGATCGCTTTCTCGAACGCGTCCACCGCCGGTGCGTAGTGGCGCGGGTAGTTGGGCTGGCTCAGACCGAAGTGCTGTTTCAGGAAGGCGTCCTGCAGCGCGTCCTTGCGGTTGAAGATGATGGCCGGCTGGGCCAGCAGCTGGTGCGGTGACACCGCGCCGGCGGCCGTGCGGCATTGCGCCACCATGTCAGGCGACGCCACGCAGCAGTAGCGCGCCACGCCCAGCGGTTCGGCCACGCAGCCGCGCATCGGCTCGGCCAGCGCCGTGACGCAGCCGATCACATCGCCACTGCGCAGCAGCGCGTGCGTGTGGTCCTGGTCGTCGATCACCACGTCCAGCAGCAGGCGGTGGCGCTGCAGCAGCGGCGCCACTCCGGGAAGGAACCATCCCGCCACCGAGTCGGCGTTGATCGCCACGCTCAGGCTCTGCCAGCCGTCGCCGGCCCGCGCCGCATCGCCTCGCAAGCCGGCCAGCAGGTCGGTCTCCATCAGCTTGACCTGCTTCACATGCGCCAGCAGCGCCTGTCCCGCCTCCGTCGGGCGCACGGTCTTGCCGCGCACCAGCAGGCGCTGACCCAGCTGCTCCTCCAGCGACTTGATGCGCAAGGACACCGCCGCCAGCGTCAGGTTCAACGCCTGGGCGGCCGGCCCGAACCCGCCGTGGTCGACCACAGCGGCCAGCGCTTCGAGGGGACGGGCATCGAGCATGAATCAATTATTTCTTGAGCGATCTCATTTTAAGTTGAATCTGTTTAACAAAAATCCAGGAAGGCTCACACTGCGGCCATTCCATTCATTCTTCTTCCGGATTCCAGTGCCATGACCCTAGCCTTCCCCACCTTCACCTCCGGCATGGTGCTGAGTCTGTCGCTGATCATGGCGATCGGTCCGCAGAACGCGCACGTGCTGCGCATGGGCTTGCAGCGCCAGCACCTCTGGCTTACCGTGGCTGTCTGCGCACTGGCCGACATCGTGTTGATCTCGCTGGGCGTGCTGGGCCTGGCCCAGCTTGGCGGCCTGTCGGACAAGCTGCTGGGCGCGCTGATCGGTGCCGGCGTGTTGTTTCTGGGCGTGTATGGCTGGCAGGCGTTCCAGCGCTTCCTCCGTCCGCGCCAGCCCGTCGCCGCGCCGGCCGGCGCAACGCCCCAACATGCGCCGCCTGCGGTGACCCAGCGCCAAGCCATCCTGTCGGCTCTGGCCTTCTCGTGGCTCAACCCGCACGCCTGGCTGGACACCGCCGTGCTGATCGGCACCGCCTCGCTGGCCTATGGCCAGGGCAGCAAGGTGTTCGGCCTGGGCGCCGCCACCGGCTCGCTGGTGTGGTTCCTGTTGCTCGGCGCCGCCGCCTTCTGGCTTGGCCGCCGGCTGAATTCGCTGCACATCTGGCGCGTGCTGGACGGCGCCGTGGCGCTGATGATGTGGGGCACGGCCGCCTGGCTGCTGGCCGGACTGATCTGACCGAAGGAGCTGCGATGACCACCACCCGCCCCGCCGACGCCCCGGTCACCATCTTCGGCCCGGACTTTCCCTTCGCCTACGACGACTGGCTCCAGCACCCGCAGGGCCTGGCCACGCTGCCGCCCAGTGCGCACGGCACCGAAGTCGCCATCGTCGGCGCCGGCATGGCCGGCATGACCGCGGCCTACGAGCTGATGAAGCTGGGCCTTAAGCCCGTCATCTACGAAGCCTCGCGCATGGGCGGACGGCTGCGCTCGCAGCCCTTCGAGGGCGGCCAGGGCGTGATCGCCGAACTGGGCGGCATGCGCTTTCCGGCCTCGTCCACCGCTTTCTTCCACTACGTGAACCTGCTGGGCCTGCAGACGAAGCCCTTCCCCAACCCGCTCACGCCCGCCGCGGGCAGCACGGTGGTCGATCTGGAAGGACAGACGCACTACGCCCGCACGCTGGCCGACCTGCCGCCGCTGTTCCGCGAGGTGGCCGACGCCTGGGCGGGCGCGCTGGACGAGCTCGGCTTCGGCGACCTGCAGCTGGCCCTGCGCCAGCGCGATGTACCCAAACTCAAGGCGCTGTGGGACCGCCTCGTGCCGCTGTGGGACGACCGCACCTTCTACGACTTCGTCGCGCAGTCCAAGGCCTTTTCCCAGCTCTCGTTCCGCCACCGCGAGGTGTTTGGCCAGGTCGGCTTCGGCACCGGTGGCTGGGACTCGGACTTCCCCAACACCATGCTGGAGATCCTGCGCGTGGTGCTCACGGGTTGCGACGAAGACCAGCACCTGATCGTGGGCGGCGTGCAGCAGGTGCCGCTGGGCCTGTGGGCGCACGCGCCACAACAGATTGCCCACTGGCCACAAGGCACCTCGCTGGCCAGCCTGCACGGCGGCGCCACGCGCCCGGGCGTCACGGCCATCTGCCGCGTGAAGGAGGGTTCAGCGTCGGGCCAGATCGCCGTCACCGACAGCTGGGGCAACGAGCGCAGCTACCCCGCCGTGCTGGTGACCTGCCAGAGCTGGCTGCTGACCACGCAGATCGCGATCGAAGAATCGCTGTTCTCGCAGAAGCTGTGGATGGCACTGGACCGCACGCGCTACATGCAGTCGAGCAAGACCTTCGTCATGGTCGACCGCCCGTTCTGGAAAGACGTGGACCCCGCCACCGGCCGCGACACGCTGAGCATGACGCTCACCGACCGGCTCACGCGCGGCACCTACCTGTTTGACCACGGGCCGGACAAGCCGGCGGTGATGTGCCTCTCCTACGCGTGGATGAGCGACGCGCTCAAGATGCTGCCGCACCCGCCCGCCAAGCGCGTGCAGCTGGCGCTGGATGCGCTGCGCAAAATCTACCCCACGGTGGACATCGCCGGCCACATCGTCGGTGACCCGATCACGATTTCGTGGGAAGCCGACCCCTACTTCCTCGGCGCATTCAAGGGCGCCCTGCCCGGACACTACCGCTACAACCAGCGCATGTACGGCCACTTCATGCAGGACGGTCTGCCCGCCGCCGAACGCGGCATCTTCCTCGCGGGCGACGACGTGTCGTTCACGCCCGCCTGGGTCGAGGGCGCGGTGCAGACCTCGCTGAACGCGGTCTGGGGCATCGTCCACCAGCTGGGCGGCCAGTGTCAGGCCGACAATCCGGGCCCGGGCGAACTATTTCCGAGCCTCGGCCCGGTGGCCCTGACGGACTGACACGATGAACGACCTGACGCTGGCGCTCTGGCAGACGCCCTACGCCCCCACCGTGGCCGAGGCTTTGCAGCGGCTGGACGAGACCGCGGCGCAAGCGCGTGCACAGGGCGCCGACCTGATGGTCTGTCCCGAGATGGGGCTGACCGGATACGCGATCGGCCCGGAGCGCGTGGCGGCCCTGGCCGAGCGGGCCGACGGCCCGATGGCCCGCGCGGTCGCCCGCATCGCGCGCCGCCACCGCATGGCCATCGTCTATGGTTACCCGGAACAGCACCCGGACGGCGGCCGTCCGTTCAACGCCACGCAGTGCATCGCCGCCAACGGAAGGCGCATCGGCCAGCATCGCAAGACCCACCTCTTCGGCGACATGGACCGCGCACAGTTCAGCGCGGGCGACCGGCCATCCGCACCGTTCTCCTGGCGCGGCTGGCGACTGGGCCTGCTGATCTGCTACGACGTGGAGTTTCCCGATACGGTGCGCGCACTGGCGCAGCAGGGGCTGGATGCCTTGCTGGTGCCGACGGCCAACATGCGCGAATTCGACGAAGTGCCATTGCAGATGGTGCCCGCGCGGGCCAGGGACAACGGCATCTGCGTGGCCTACGCGAACGCCTGCGGCCACGAACCGGGTGTGCCCTACGGCGGGCTGAGTACCGTCGCGGACCCGGACGGCGCGTGCCTGGCGCGCGCGGGGCGCCGCGCCAGCCTGCTGGTCGCGACGCTGAGCGGCAATGGTCAGAAGTAGGCCGCGTCCGGTGCCTGCGAGCGGATGAAGTCGATCACCGAACCCGCCTGCACATTGGTAAACAGCGCCTGGTCGGCGGTGCCGCAGTTGGCGGTGGTGCCGGTGGACGTGATGCCGACCACGCCCGAGCGGCCACCCACCGAGCGGAAGGCCGGGCCACCGGAATCGCCGCCGCAGGTGTTGGCGCCGCTGCCGCCAAAGGTGTAGCCCACACTCACGCCATCGACCTGGCCCAGCGTCGCTGCGCCGACGACCAGGTCGAACCCGGGCTCGCCCCAGCCGGCGATGTACACCGTCTGGCCGGCGGCCGAGGGCTCGCTGACCAGGATGCCCATGGTGGAGTTGGGCAGCGGTGCCGCCAGGAAGATCACCGCCACGTCGTTGATCAGCGCCGTCGGCGTTCGCTGGAAGCCCGGATGCACGCTCCAGCTGCTCGCCGGGATGCCCACCACGGAACCATCGGCCGACCAGGCACCCGCCAGCACCTGCCCGGTCCCGGCGGGCAGGCAATGCGCCGCGGTCAAGACCTTGGTCGGCGTGATCAATGTGCCCGAACAACGGAACAGCGAACCACCGATTTCAATCTGGAGCAGGACCACCGACGAGGCTTCCGGCTGCGCACAGGCGGTGCCGTTGTAGATCTTGGGCTGCGTCCCGATGCTGTTGCACAGACTCTGCGCACTGGGCGCGTCGCTGCCACCGCCGCCACAAGCGGCCAGCACCACCATCACCACGCAGGCCATCAGCCCGCCAAACCAACGCTTCATGAAACCTCCCATGGAACAGACAAACATGTTGGCAATGTAGCGCCAAACGGAGCCGGCATCAGCCCCGGGCGCCAGACCAGAAATCGGGCTGCGCGTAATGGTGCTTGAGGAAATCGATCCACAGCCGCACCCGCAGCGCCAGGTGTTTGCGCTGGGGAAACAGCGCGTAGATGCCATTGGGGGGCGCGGCATATTCGTCGAGCACCGTCTCCAGCCGCCCGGCCGCGATGTCGGCCTCGACCTCCCAGGTGCTGCGCCAGGCAATGCCGTAGCCCGCCAGGCACCATTCGCGCAACACTTGCCCGTCAGAGCAGTCCAGCGGCCCACCCGGACGCAGGTGCACGATCTCGGCGTCGCCGGGCTCGGCCCCGCCGCCAGCCACGTTGTCGCGCGCTACGCGGAATGCCCAGCCCCGCGTCTGCGACGCGTCGGACGACAGGGTCAGGCAATCAAACTGCGAGAGATCGGCCGGCGTGCGCGGCCTGCCATGCCGCTGCAGGTAGGCCGGTGCGGCCACGCACATGCGGCGGTTGTCGGCCAGCCGCACGCTCACCAGCGAAGAGTCGGGCAGGTCACCGACGCGCACCGCACAGTCGTAGCCCTCACCCGCCACGTCGACCACCCGGTCGCTGAGGTTGAGCGAGAAGCTGACTTCGGGATGCAGTTCGCGAAAGCGCGGCACCAGCGGGGCCACGTGGCGGCGGCCGAACCCGGCCGGCGCGGTCACGCGCAGATGGCCCGAAGCCTTGACGCCGCCGGCGCTCACGCTCGCCTCGGCGTTGGCCAAGTCGGTCAGCAGGCGCTGACAGTCTTCAAGAAAGGCGCTGCCCTCGTGGGTCAGCGAGATGCGCCGCGTGGTGCGCACCATGAGCTTCACGCCCAGGCGCGCCTCCAGCGCATCCAGCCGCCGGCCGATGATGGCCGGGGCCACACCCTCGGCCTTGGCGGCGGCCGTGAGGCTGCCGCGGGTGGCGACCGAGGCGAAGGTTTCGAGCTGCTTGAGCTTGTCCATGGGTCCGCAGATTACCCCATCAAAAGGAGGTAATCAACGGACTCAACCCATGGATCTTTTACTGAATCGTTATGCCCAGGAACTCAGTTGCACTGGGCTTCAAGGTTCGGAATCGCCGCACAACCCGTGCCGCCCTTGGCGGAGCAGGAAGCGTTGGCGGCGGTCTGCGCATCAAACGCGGTGTTGCCGGCCGCAGCGGCGATGACCCAAGCGCCACTGGCGGTCACGCCCTGCGAAGCAGCACCGCACTCTTCGAACTGCAGGATCACGGTGCAATCGCTGGCGTCGCACTCGTCGCGCGCCGACTCGTTGGCGCTTGACTGGGTCAGCGATTCGGACGAAATCGCGATCTTCTTGGTCGACACGCTGACGGCGACCGCGCCAAAGCCGTTGCTGTCACCGCCACCACCGCAGGCCACGAGCACCACCGCAGCGATCAGCGCCGCGCCCCAGGTCCAGACTTTCTTCATGGGAAACCTCCACCGGATTCAATTGGTCAAGATGGCCACCGGATGCAGCCACCGCAGACAGTCTATGCCAGCCACGCCGTCGCGTCTTGATCCAGATCGCAAGCAGGTGTGTCTCAGTGACCCCATCCCTTGGGCAGGCCAGCTTCGGGCGTCATGCCGTAGACCGGCTCACCCGGTAGGCCCGCCCTGAGCGGTTCGCGCGCGGCCAGCAGCTTTGCCATGTCCACGCCGGTCGACACACCCATGGCCTCGAACATGAAGACCAGGTCTTCGGTCACCACGTTCCCGCTGGCACCAGGCGCGTAGGGGCAACCGCCCAGGCCTCCAAGCGAGCTGTCGAAAGCGCGCACACCCACGTCGTACGCCGCCAGGCAGTTGGCCAGACCCAGGCCGCGCGTGTTGTGCATGTGCGCCGCACCCGCATGGCCGCCCAGTTCGGCGCGCAGGCGCGTGAACAGGCGCCGCACCTGCGCCGGGTTGGCCATGCCGGTGGTGTCCGACAGCCCCACCTCATCCACGCCTGCCTGGACACAGGCCACAGCCAGCGCAATCACCTCGTCTTCCGCCACCGGTCCTTGCAAGGTGCAGCCAAAAGCGGTCGACAGACCCACTTCCACCGGCACCCCAGAAGCACGTTCATTGCGCAATGCGATCACTTCGCGCAACTCTTCCACCATCTGCTCACGCGTCTTGCGCACGTTGGCCAGCGAATGCGCCTCGCTGGCCGAGACCGGCAGCGTCAGCTTGTGCACCCCGGCGGCCAGCGCGGCTTCGGCACCGCGCCGGTTGGGCACCAGGGCCATCACCGTCAAGCCCGGAAGGGAGGCGGCATGGCGCACGACATCCGCGACATCGGCCATCTGGGGCAGCAGCTTCGCGGGCACGAACGAGCCGACCTCGATCTCGCGTAGACCCGCCGCCGCCAGCGCGTCGATCCAGCGGCACTTGTCCGCCGTGGCCATGGTCGCCTTGACGGACTGCAGGCCGTCGCGCGGACCGACTTCGCTGATGTGGATGTCCGGTTGGCTCATGCGCGCCTCACGCCACGGCGGCCTGCTGACGCAGGCGCTGGATGTCGCTGTCCGCATAGCCCAGGCCATGCAGCAGTTCGGTGGTGTGGGCGCCCATCACGGGCGGGTCCAGCCGCACACCGGGGCGCTGGCCATCCATGGTGAACGGGAACAGCGTGGTCTTGACGGTCTGGCCGGCGCGCTCGCCGTCGGGCAGGGTGATGTCTGCAAGGCCGCCGGTGGCCAGCAGGTGCTCGTCGTCGTAGAGCTCCTCGGGCTTGCGGATGGGCGCGAAGGGCAGGCCGACCTTCTCGAACAGGGCGGCCAGATCGGCCGCGCGCCAGTGCGCCAGCCGCTCGCGCAGGATCGGCAACAGCGTCGGCCGCAGTTTCACGCGGGCGTTGTTGTCGGGGTACTGCGGATCGGCCTTGAGGTCGGCAAAGCCCAGCGCGTCGCAGAACGTCACCCACTGCGCATCGCTCACAGCCGCCAGGAAGATCTGCTCGCCGTCCTTGACCGTGAACACGTCGTACACCGCCCAGGCCGAAATGCGCTCGGGCATGGGCGCGGCGGCCTGGCCGGTGATGGCGTACTGCAGCATGTGCTGGCCGACGAGGAAGACGTTGTTCTCGTACAGCGCACTCTGCACCTCCTGGCCACGGCCGGTGATGCCGCGCTGGATCAGTGCGCCCAGGGCACCGATGGCGCCAAACATGCCGCCCATGATGTCGTTGACGCTGGTGCCTGCGCGCAGCGGGTCGCCGGGGCGCCCGGTCATGTAGGCCAGGCCACCCATCATCTGCACCACCTCGTCCAGCGCGGTGCGGTGGTCGTACGGGCCAGGCAGGAAACCCTTGAGGCTGATGTAGATGCAGCGCGGGTTGACGTTCGAGAGCGACGTGTAGTCCAGCCCGTACTTGACCATGGTGCCGGGCTTGAAATTCTCGGCCACCACGTCGGCGGTCGCAGCCAGGCGGCGCGCCACCTCGGCGCCGTCGGCCTGCCGCAGGTCGATCGCGATGCTCTTCTTGTTGCGGTTGAACAGCGGGAAGAACCCGGCACCGGAGCCCAGCAAGTGGCGCGTGCGGTCGCCCTCGATGGGTTCGACCTTGATGGTTTCGGCGCCCATGTCGGCCAGCACCATGCCGCAGGTCGGCCCCATGACCATGTGGGTGAACTCGACCACGCGCAGGCCGGTCAGCGGCAGGGGCCGGGAGGTGTCGGATGCGGGGGAATGGGCGCTCATGGCGTGATTGTCCGCGCTCGGCCGCACGGGCACCATGCCACCAATTACCACCATAAAAGTCACAGATAAATCAAAAAATCGTCCATCAATCAGGAGACAAGTCTCGAATACAGTGGCGACATGGAAAAACCCCGCGCGGTCCTGTTCGACGCCTTTGGCACGCTGTTCGACGTGTACAGCGTGGGCATGCTCGCGGAACAGCTGTTTCCCGGTCGCGGCGAGAAGCTCGCCACGGTCTGGCGCGACAAGCAGATCGAATACACCCGCCTGGTGACCACCAGCGACCACGGCGCGCACTACCGCCCGTTCTGGGAACTGACGCAAGCCGCGCTGGCGTTCGCGATCAAGCTGATCGAACCCGCCGCCCGCGCCGACTGGCCAGCCTTCGAAGGCAAGGCCACGCAGTTGATGAACCAGTACCGGCACTTGTCGGCCTTCCCCGAGAACCGCGATGTGCTGCAGGCGCTGAAAAGCCGCGGCATCACCACCGGCATCCTGAGCAACGGCGAACCGCAGATGCTGGGCATCGCCGTGCGCAGCGCCGGGCTCGACGGCCTGCTCGACCATGTGATCAGCGTCGACGGCATCCGCAAGTACAAGACCCACCCGGACGCGTACGCGCTGGGCGAACAGGCGACCGGCCTGGGCCGCCAGCAGATCGTGTTCGTCAGCAGCAACGGCTGGGACGCGCTGGCCGCGACCTGGTTCGGCTACCGCACGCTCTGGGTGAACCGCCACGGCCTGCCCTTCGAAGAGCTGGGCACGCCACCGACCCGCACGGCCAGCCACCTGCGCGATGTCCTCTCGTTTTTTGACTGATTTCCTTTTTCTTCTTGAACCGACGGAGTCTTCCATGACACAACGCACCCAAGTCCACGGCCTGCAGGTCGCCACCGAGCTGTACGAGTTCATCAACGCCAATGTGCTGCCCGGCACCGGCGTGAGCAGCGAGACCTTCTGGAAGGGCTTCGACAGCATCGTGGCCGACCTGGCGCCGAAGAACGCCGCCCTGCTGGCCGAGCGCGACCGCCTGCAGGCCGAGCTGGACAAGTGGCACAGCGCCAACCCCGGCCCGATCCGCGACATGGCCGGCTACCGCAAGTTCCTGCAGACCATCGGCTACCTCGTGCCCGAACCCAAGAAGGTCAAGGCCACGACCAAGAACGTCGACGCCGAGCTGGCCACCCAGGCCGGCCCGCAACTGGTGGTGCCGATCCTGAACGCGCGCTACGCGCTGAATGCCGCCAACGCACGCTGGGGCAGCCTGTACGACGCGCTCTACGGCACCGACGTGATCTCGGAAGACAAGGGCTGCCAAAAAGTGAAAGTTGGGGCCGGCAACAAGGGCGGCTACAACCCCAAGCGCGGTGCCAAGGTCATCGAGTACGCACGCTATGTGCTCGACCGCTGCGCCCCGCTCAAGAAGGGTTCGCACCTCGGCTCCACCGGTTACAAGGTCAACAAGGAAGGTGAACTGGTCGTCGGCCTGGCCGAAGGCGGGTCAGCCAAGCTGGCACAAAAGAGCCAGTTCATCGGCTTCCAGGGCGAGGCCAAGGCACCGACCGCCGTGCTGCTGCAGCACAACGGCCTGCACCTGGAGATCCAGATCAACCGCGCCACACCCATCGGCAAGAGCGATGCCGCCGGTGTGAGCGACCTGGTGGTCGAAGCCGCGCTGTCGACCATCCTGGACCTGGAAGACTCCGTGGCCGCCGTGGACGCCGAAGACAAGGTGCTGGCCTACCGCAACTGGCTGGGCATCCTGCAGGGCACGCTGGTCGAGTCGTTCGAGAAGGGCGGCAAGACGCTCACGCGCGGCCTGAACGCCGACCGCGAATACACGGGCAGCAACGGCAAGAAGGTGCGCCTGCACGGCCGCTCGCTGATGTTCGTGCGCAACGTGGGCCACCTGATGACCAACCCCGCCGTCCTGTGGGGCGCGGAAGGCAAGGAGATCCCCGAAGGCATCCTGGACGCGATGGTCACCACCACGATCGCCATCCACGACCTGAAGAAGAGCAAGAAGGACGCGATCCGCAACTCGCGCAAGGGCTCGGTCTACATCGTCAAGCCCAAGATGCACGGCCCGCGCGAAGTGGCCTTCGCCTGCGAGCTGTTCAGCCGCGTCGAGAAGGTGCTCGGCCTGTCGGATTCGACCGTGAAGCTGGGCATCATGGACGAAGAGCGCCGCACGTCCGTCAACCTCAAGGCCTGCATCGAAGCTGCCGGCAGCCGCGTGGCCTTCATCAACACCGGCTTCCTCGACCGCACCGGCGACGAGATGCACACCGCCATGCTGGCCGGTCCGATGGTCCGCAAGGGCGACATGAAGACCAGCGCCTGGATCCAGAGCTACGAGCGCAACAACGTGCTGGTGGGCCTCTCGTGCGGCCTGCGCGGCAAGGCGCAGATCGGCAAGGGCATGTGGGCCATGCCCGACCTGATGGCCGAGATGATGAAGCAGAAGATCGGCCACCCCAAGGCCGGCGCCAACACCGCCTGGGTGCCCTCGCCCACCGGCGCCACGCTGCACGCCCTGCACTACCACCAGGTGCTGGTGTCCGACGTGCAGAAGGAGCTGGAAAAGATCGATGCCACGGCCGAGCGCGACAACATCCTGACCGGCCTGCTGACCGTGCCGGTGAGCGCGAATCCGAACTGGAGCGCCGCCGAAAAGCAGGCCGAGCTGGACAACAACATTCAGGGCATCCTGGGTTATGTGGTGCGCTGGGTCGACCAGGGCGTGGGCTGCTCCAAGGTGCCCGACATCAACGACATCGGCCTGATGGAAGACCGCGCCACTCTGCGCATCTCCAGCCAGCACGTGGCCAACTGGCTGCACCACGGGATCGTGTCCGAAGCCCAGGTGCGCGAGACCTACGAGCGCATGGCCGCCAAGGTCGACAAGCAGAACGCTGGCGACAAGCTGTACCAGCCCATGGCCGGCAACGTGAAGACCAGCATGGCCTACCAGGCCGCGCTGGACCTGGTCTTCAAGGGCAAGGAACAACCCAGCGGCTACACCGAGCCGCTGCTGCACGCCTGGCGTTTGAAAGTGAAAAAGGGCTAAGCCCACCCCCGCGCCGCACCTGCGGTGCGTCACCCCCTCAAGGGGGCAACGCGATGCGGCCCGGCAAAGCCGGTTCCGCCGCGTTCAGGACCTTGAAAAACGGCGCCTTCGGGCGCCGTTTCCCTTTGGCTACATCCAGATCCGGTAGGCCCAGAACGCCTCTTCCTTTTCGATGCCCGCGCGCAGGGCTTCGGGGCTGAAGCCGGTAATGCGGCGGGACATGCGGCACAGGTGGGACTGGTCGGCGTAGCCGTTGTCGGCGGCGATGTCGGCCCAGCGGATGCTGCCCGTTTCGACCTGGGCAGTCACGGCGTCGAAGAAGGCCTGTTCGCTGCGCGCCATGCCGCGCAGCTCGCGCAAAGGCAGGCCGGCCCAGCGCTTCACGCGGCGCTCCAGCTGGCGCAGGCTGCGGCCCGGGCCGGAGACGGCCGCACGCTGCGAAAGGTGCGTGACCCAGTCGCCGTAGCGGTGCGCCTGCAGCGGCAGTCCGGGCCGGCAGGCCTGCCAGCGCGGCGCCAAGAAATCCTCCAGCAGCTCCATGCGTTGCGCGTCGTCGTGCGCGTCCTGCACCTGCGCGCACATGGCGAGCCAGTCGGGCGGCAGCACGCTGGCGGCGTCGACCAGCTGGTCGGTGAACCGGGCCGGTTCCAGACCAGTGAGCGCATGCAGCGCGTCGGGCAGGAACATGACCATCATCCCGTGCACCGCCTCCGGGCACCAGCTGGACGTTGGCCGGGTGAAGGGACCGCCAAACACCCAGCGCCCGACCAGGGGTCTCCTTGGGTCGGACAACTGCCCCATCCGGCCCGGTTGCGAGGGCTCCAGCATGTGGCTGCAGCCGGTGAACCACCAGCTCAGGCTGCACAGCGGCGTGGCCGGAAAGTGATTGAGGCGCTGCTCTTCGCTGAGCGGCGCACCGACGGTGCTGCGCACCATGGCACCCCGCAGGCAGGCCGACAGCGAGGCGCGCGGCAACCAGAGGGTGCCGCTGGGGATCAGTCCGGGATCGAAGTCGAGCGCGGTGGTCTTCGGGGTGGCCATGGTGCGGCAGTGTAGGGTCGTCCGGCATGCGCGGCGCGCAAGCCCCCGGGATGTCGGAACCGTTCAAGACAGGCCGGCTCCGGATCGCCACGATCATGACCATGTCACGCAACATCACCTCTTTGCCCTCCCCCCGGAACACCCTGCGCCCACCGGGCCCCGCCACCCGCTGGTGGGGTCTGCCGCTGCTGCGCGAGATGCAGCGCGACTACCTCGCCTTCGAGGCGCGCATGCACCGCGAACACGGTGACCTTTGCACCATGCGGCTGGGGTACGAGCAGGCCTGGAATCTGATGTCGCCCGAGCTGGTGCGCGAAGCCCTGGTGGGCGAACACGCGCACCTGATCCGCTGGGAACGTGGCATCGCGGTGTTTTCACAGATCCTGGGGCAGAGCGTGCTGGTGACCGAGGGCGAGACCTGGCAGCGCCAGCGCCGCATGCTGATGCCGGCCTTCACGCCGCGCCGCGTCGCCGGCTACGCCACGCTGATGAGACAGGCCGCGCAACGCGTGCTGGATCGGCAGGTGCCGCCTGGGCGGGCGCAGGCCACCGTGGCGATGGACGCGCTCTGGAGCGAGGCCACCATGGACGTGATCCTGCAGGTGCTGTTCTCGCACCCGGCCGAGGGCGACGCGCGGCGCGCGTCCGGGGCCAACCGCACCCTGGGCGAGACCGGTTTTCGCGAGATGTTCTGGCCCATGACCCTGCCTGACTGGCTGCCCCTGCCGGGCAAGCGCGCCAAACGCGAGGCACTGCACACCTTGCGCTCGCTGATCCGGCGCCACATCGAGGCCCGGCGTGCGGGAGATGCCCCCGGGGGCGATGTGCAGGATTTGCTGGGCATGTTGCTGTCGCTGCGCGACGAGGACAGCGGCGCCGCGCTGACGCCGCAGGAGGTGTTCGACCAGTGCATGGTGACCTTCCAGGCCGGGCACGACACCACCACCAGCGGCCTGCTGTGGTGGAACTGGCTGATGGCCACGCACCCGGAGGCCGCGCAGCGCGCCGCCGACGAGGTGGACGCGGTGCTCGGTGGCACCGTGCCGACGGCCGACGACATGGCGCGCCTGCCCTGGCTGCAGGCCACGCTCAAGGAGGCCCTGCGCCTCTACCCGCCCGCGCCCGCGCTGATGAGCCGGCGCACCACGGCCCCGGTCACGCTCGGCGGCTGGGCGATCCCGAAGGGCAACATACTGCGCATCACCCCCTGGACCCTGCACCGCGACGAACAGCTGTTCCCGCAGGCAGAGAAATTCCTGCCGGAACGTTTCCTTGACGGTGCGCCACCGGTCCCCAAGGGCGCCTGGATGCCGTTCGGCGTCGGCCCACGGGTCTGCATCGGGCAGCACTTCGCGCAGCTGGAGATGGCGCTGCTGGGCGCGATGCTGCTGCAGCGCTACGATGTTTCGGTTCCGCCCGGTGCCATCGCGCCGCAACCCTTGTTGCACGTCACACTCAAGTCGGCGCAGCCCATCCGCCTGACCCTGCAACGGCGTTCCCACCGCAACGTTTCTCAAGGACCCCTCTCATGAACCCGTGGCTGATCGCAGCCGGTCTGTGCACCCTGCTGATCGGCGTGGTGCACTCGGTCATGGGCGAGCAACGCATCTTCCGTCACTTGCGCCAGGGAGGATGGGTGCCCACACAGGGCGAGCCCCTGTTGCGGGAGTACCAGCTGCGCATCGTCTGGGGTTCCTGGCATCTGGTGACCTGCTTCGGACTCGGCGTTGCCGCACTGCTTTTCCTGGCGGCCAGGCCGGACGTTCCGGTGGCGCTGCGCGACGGGATGGTCGCGTGCGCCGTGGGCGTCATGCTGCTGGCCGCCGCGCTGGTGGCCTTGGCCACCAGAGGCCGGCACCCCGCCTGGCTGGCGCTGTCGTTGACCTCGGCGGTGGCGCTGCTCGGCATCTCCTGAAGCGATGCCTGCGGCTGCGGTGTAATCGCCCGATGCGCCCGACGTCCGTCTTGTTTCTGGTTCTTTCGCTGCTCGCCCCCGCCGTTCATGCCCAGTCGCCCTCGGCCGAGTGGGCGGCCCTGTGCGAGGCCAGGCTGCCCGCGACCAGCATCGAAGTGCGCACGGCACCGGCGCCGATCCGGTACCTTCGCAACCGCAGCGTCGACGACCTGACGCAGCTGCAGCACCTGCCGCAGGACGGCGCGCGGACCCTGGGCCTGACCGAGGTTCGACTGGGCACTTCGATCCAGTACAGGGCTTCGACGCTGGCGCGCAAGGGCGAGGCGCTGACCTGCATGCGCCCGAGCATCGTGGTGACGCTCAGCCTGGACCCGCACGTGGTCTCGGTGGCCAGCGAGTTCGAGGACGACAGCTGCGCCTACCGCCACATCCTGGCGCACGAGATGCGCCACGTGGAAGTCAATCGGCTCACGCTGGAGTCCGCGGCCGACCGCATGCGGGAGGGCATGCGCAACTCGTTCGGCAACAAGGTCTACTACGGCGAACCGGCCGAGCTGCAGGAGCGGCTGACGCGGCACATCCGCGAGCAGTGGCTCCCCTGGGTCGACGCGCAGATGAAGCACACCATGCAGCGCCACCGCGAGATCGACACGCCCGAGGAATACGCGCGCAACCAGAAGGTCTGCGGCGGCGAGATCGCGCGCACGCTGGCGGCGCAGCGCTGACCAACCGGAGCCACACCCCATGGGCCTGCAATTCCTGATCTTCGACGCCGCCGACGATGGCGAGGGCACCGGCAGCTGGGAGGCGATGGCGAGCGTGCGCCACGAGGACTTGGCCGCGCTGCGCGCCGAGGTCGCACAGGTGTCGGCCGCTGCGGCGCGTCAGTCGCCCGGCCCGCAGGGTCCGCTGGACGATGGCGGCGCCTGGGACATCGACCTGCAGGAAAGCACCGACGGCGACTGGACCACGCTGACCGTGACGCTCACCGGCCCCTGGGAATGGGGCGAGGCGCTGGTGGCCGGGCTGGACGCCTGAGCGGCGCGCTGCCCGGCGAGCGTTCTCAGGCCCCCTTGAACACCGGCGCGCGCTTCTCGCGGAACGCTGCCACGCCTTCGGCCGCGTCTTCGCTGAGCGAGAGCCGCTGTTGCGTGGCGTCGAACTCGGCCATCGCCGCCATGGGCCCCTGCTCGACCGACTTGAGCGCGTTCAGGCGCGAGGCGATCACCGCCAGCGGCGCCTGCTGCGCGATCTGTTGCGCGATGCGCAGCGCTTCGTCGAGCTCCTGACCCGCCGGCACGACACGCTGCACGAAATGCAGCCGCAGCGCTTCGGCGCTGTCGAACTCGTCGCCGGTCAGCAGATGCAGCAGCGCGTTGCCCAGGCCCGCGCGCTCGGCCATGCGCAGCGTCGCGCCGCCGGTGGCCATGATGCCGCGCGCGACTTCGAGCTGCGAGAAGCGGCAGTTGTCGGCCGCGACCACGATGTCGGCCGCCAGCATCAGCTCGATGCCCAGCGTGAAGGTGATGCCCTTGACGGCAACCACCATGGGCTTGGTGCGGCGGCGCCAGCCCGCGTCGCCGAGGTTGAGCGGGTCGACCGCGCCGAAGGGCACCGGCGTCTCGCCGCGATGCATCAGCGGCGCAAAGCTCGGCAGGTCCAGACCGCCGGTGAAGTGGTCGCCGTGCGCGTGCAGCACGCCCACGCGCAGTGCGGGATCGTCGTCGAGCCGGGTGTAGGCCTCGGCCAGCGCCCGCATCATCGGCGGCGTGAAGCCGTTGCGCTTGGCCGGCCGGTCGATGCCGATCAGCAGCAGCGGGCCACGTACCTCGGTGGTGATGCGGCCTTCAGGCGGGGTGGTGTCGTCGGCGTGCGATGGCGTGTTCATGCGCGCCATCGTGGCAGCGCGCCCGGGCGCCGTCCGTCACCCACGCGTCAGCGTACGCGCTGCACCTCCAGCGAACGCACGGCGCTGGCGCGGTGGCCCCAGCTCTGGCGCAGGTAGCTCGCGACCGCCGCGATCTCGGTGTCGGTCAGCAGCGTGCGAAACGGCGGCATGCCGTACGGATACGGGTGGCCGGGCGTGGCGGGCGGGAAGCCGCCCCCGACGATGGCCTGCAGCGCGTTGGTCGGGTCGTCCATGGTCACGACGCGGTTGCCGGCCAGCGGCGGGTATTGCCCCGGCTTTCCTTCGCCGGCCTTGCCGTGGCAGTCGGCGCAATGCTGGCCGTACAGCTGCTCGCCGGCCGCAAGCACGCTGCTGTCGGCCGCCGCGAACTCCGGCGGCGCCGAGGTGCGCACCGGCAGCGCCCGCAGGTAGGTCGCCATGGCGCGCAGTTCGGCCTCGGGCAGGTATTGCGTGCCATGGAACACCACCTCGGCCATCGGCCCGGCGACGCTGGCGCCGTCCACACTGCCGTCGCGCAGCAGCGCCACCACACGCTCGAGCGGCCAGGCCTGCACGCCCGCCTGCCGCGGATCGTGCAGCGAGGGCGCGCGCCAGCGGCCGTCGGGCAGCGCCTCACCGCCAAACGGATCGGTGGTCGCGCCCCAGGCGTTGCGCGTGCCGTGGCAGGCGGCGCAGTGGGCCACGCCCTGCACCAGGTAGGCGCCGCGGTTCCATTCGGCGCTCTGCGTGGTGTCGGGCTGGAAGCGCTGCGGCTCGAAGTGCATCAGGCGCCAGAGCGCCAGCGCGGCCTGCGTATTGAACGGAAAGCGCAGCGCGTGCGGCGTGTTCGGCTGGCGCACGGCCGGCGCGAAGCGAAGATAGGTGCGCAGGGCCTCGACGTCGTCGTCGCTCATGCGCGTGAAGTGCGCGTACGGAAACGCGGGGTACAGCAGCCGGCCGTCGCGCGAAATGCCTTGTTGCATCGCGCGCCGGAAAGCTTCGCGCGACCAAAGGCCCAGACCTGTCTCGTCGTCGGGCGTGAGGTTGCTGGCGTAGAGATCGCCAAACGGCGTCTCGATGCGGCGACCGCCGGCAAAAGGCGCGCCTCCGCGCGCCGTGTGGCAGGCCATGCAGTTGCCGGCGTTCGCCAGCCTTGCCCCGCGCGCGGTCACCGACCCGTCGGACGGCATGGGCTCGACCGTTGCCACCGGCAGCGCGCCCGCGCGCAGTTCCCAGCCGATCAGTGCGGCGAGCAGGGCCACACCAGCCACGAACACCGCCAGCACCAGGCCCCAGCGGCGGGCGTTCATCGCTTGCTCTCCAGTGGAGAAGGCGCCGCACCGCACCGCAACGGCAAGGGTTTGACCGGCACCGGAGCCGGGTGCGTGTCGGCCGGCAGCGGCTGCGCGGCCAGCCAGCCGGCCACGGCCCCGATGTCGGTCGGCGAAAGCTTGTTCGCCACGTGCGCCATGCAGTCGGGTGCGAATGCCTTGCGCAGGCCGGTCTGCCAGGCGCCAAGCTGGCCGATCAGGTAGTCGCGCGGCAGGCCCAGCAGACCCGGCACCGCCGGCAAGGTGCCAGTCATCGCGGCGCCATGGCAGGCCATGCAGGCCGGCAGCTCGCGCGCCGCATCGCCCTGGCGCACCAGCGCCTCGCCGCGCGCCAGCGTGGCCGCGTCGGCCTGCGGCGGCAGCGGCGGTGGGTAGGGCAGGTCCAGCCCGGAGAAGTACAGCGCCGCCGCGCGCAGGTAGTCGTCGCTCAGATGGTCCAGCAGGTAGCGCATGCCGTCGTTGTTGCGGCGACCGTCGCGGAAGTTCAGCAGCTGGTGATAGAGGTAGTCGGCCGGCTTGCCCGCGATGCGCGGGAAGAAGCCGCCGGGTGTCGCGCGCCCTTCCTTGCCATGACAAAGGGTGCAGGCCTGCAGCCGCTGCGCCATGTCGGGCGGCGTGTTCGCCGGTGGCGGGAGGGCGTGGGCGGACAGCACCATGGCAGAAGCAACGACTGACAGCAGGCGCCGAAGACAGAGGTGGGACATGGTGGGCATCGCGAGACGTCCGTGCGTGGCACGGACAGTGATTGAACATACCATGTGGGGCATGAGCAGCACCTCCCTCGATCCGGGCCGTTGCCCGCTGTGCGGCCGCGACAACCGTTGTGCCATGGAAATCGAACGCCAGACCGGCGCGGCCCGACTGGCCTCAGGAGGAACGGCCTGATGCGGTGGCTCGACCGTTTTCCACTCGGTCTGCTGGTCGTGGTGGCCGCCTGGCTGGCGATCGCCCCGGTGGTGCCCGAACCTCACCTGATCGAAAAGTGGCGGATGCTGATGCAAGGCACGCTGTCAAAACCGATCGACATCTTCGACCTGCTGCTGCACACCGTGCCGCTGGTGCTCCTGGCCATCCGGCTCTGGCGCGAGGTGCAGCGACGCCGCCGCTGACGGCGAAACGCCATCAGCTCACCACAAAGGCCAGCGCCACCCCGCCCAGCGCCAGCAGGCCCAGCCCGCCGACGAACACGCTCTCGGCCATGCGTTCGTTCCGGCCGGCGCCCCGTTGCACGCGCATCGAGACGAACGACAGCAGGGCGCTGGCCAGGAACACCAGTCCGTCCAGCGCCAGCAGCTTGTCGACCAGCAGGCGGTGCTCGCTGGGCGGCCCGAGCAGGCTGATGTAAAGCGCCGTCAGGCAGACCCCGATCATGGTGGCCGAGGTCGGCAGGATGTGGGCCGACAGGCCGGGCATCCGGCTCACCGTCTCCCGCCGCGCCGGGTCATCGTTCTCGCGCTCCATCGGCACTCCTTCAGCCCAGCTTGACCGGCACAAAGATGCGGTCGCCGTTGCGCTGGATCAGCAGGGCCACCGACTTGTCGGACTTGGCGACCACCGCGCGCACCTGTGCCACGTTGGACACCGGCGTGCCGTTGACCGCCATCAGCACGTCGCCCGGCTGCACGCCCGCGCGGGCGGCCGCACCGGCCACGTCCTCGACCACCAGGCCCCCGTCCACGCCCGCCTCGCGCTTTTCCTGCGGCTGCAAGGGTCGCAGCGCCAGGCCGAGCTTGCCCTGAGTAGCAGCACCCGCCTCGGCCTGCACCGGTTCACCCTTCTTCGCGCCCGCATCGCCGAGTTGGGCGCTGACGGTCTCGCGCTGGCCCTGGCGCACCACCTCCAGTGACACCTTCTCGCCCGGGGCCGATTGGCCGATCAAGGCCGGCAGGTCGGCCGAGCCGACGATGGGCTGTCCGTTGAACGACAGGATCACGTCGCCCGACTTCAGCCCTGCCTTCGCCGCCGGGCCGTCGGGCTCGATGCCGGAGACCAGGGCGCCTTCGGGGCGTTCAAGTTTGAACGAATCGGCCAGCGCCTGGTTCACTTCCTGCACCGTCACGCCCAGCCGCGCGTGGCGCGCCTTGCCGGTCGCCACGATCTGGTCCTTGACCTGGGTCGCGATCTCGATCGGAATCGCGAACGACAGTCCCTGATACCCACCAGACTGGCTGTAGATCTGCGAGTTGATGCCCACGACCTCGCCGCGTGCATTGAACAGCGGGCCGCCCGAGTTGCCCGGGTTGACCGCCACGTCGGTCTGGATGAAGGGCACCATGCTGTCGTCGGGCAGGGCCCTGCCCTTGGCGCTGACCACCCCGGCCGTCACGCTGTTCTCGAAGCCATAGGGCGAGCCGATCGCCAGCACCCACTCGCCCGCGCGCAGCGCCTTGGCGCTGCCCATCGGCAGCGTCGGCAGGCCCTTGGCCTCGATGCGCAACACCGCCACGTCGGTCCTGGGATCGGCGCCCAGCACCTTGGCCTGGAACTCGCGGCGGTCGGTCAGCTTCACCGTCACCTCGCTGGCGTCGCGCACCACGTGGGCGTTGGTCAGGATGATGCCGTCGCTGCTGACGATGAAGCCCGAGCCCTGGCCGCGCACCGGCTGCTCGACCGCGCCGCCGCCCTGGCCACCTCCGCCCTGGAAGCGGCGGAAGAACTCGTAGAACGGGTCGCGCGGGTCGATGCCCGGCATGCCGCCGGCCCCGTTGTCGGAGACCTTGCGGGTGCCGCTGACGCTGATGTTGACCACGGCCGCGCCGTGGCGCTCGGCGATCTGTGCGAAGTCGGGCAGGCCGGCCGGTGCGGTGCTGGCGGGTGCCGACTGTGCTGTCTGTGTCACCGGCGTCGGCGACACGGCGGCGTTGGCGTGGGCGCCGTGCAACCAGGTGGCCCCGGCGCCGCCGATCACGCCAGCGGCGGCCAGGGCCAGCACCATGCGGGTGGGGGTGAGCTGTTGGATGTTCATGTGCGCTCCTGAAAGGAAGTTGGACTGGATGCGAATGTGGGCGCGCTCACTTAGACCGGGCTTAATCCCGCCGTCCACCCCATGGCACACTGCCCGCATGAGCACGCATCCCCTGCACGGTCTCCACTGGTCGGCCCGTTTCAGCGCGCTGCAGCGCCAGCTGGTCGCGCTGGTGCCAGGGCTGATGGTCGGCCTGGGCACATCGGGTCTGGCGGGCGCGCCAGCCAGCACCGCCCTGCTCTGCGGCTGGGTCACGTACTGCGTGGTCTACCTGGCGCTGATCGGGCATCTGGTGCACCGCCTCAATGCCACCGACACGCAACGCCGCGCGCGCTGGGAAGACCCGGGTGCGGCCATGCTGTTCGTGCTGGTCACGCTGGCGGCGGTCGCCAGCCTTGGCGCGGTGACGATGGCGGTGGACGCCGGCCGCCATCTGCAGGGGCTCTCGCGCTTGGCCCACCTGGCGCTTGTGGTGGCCTCGTTGATGGGTGCCTGGCTGTTGATCCAGAGCGTGTTTGGGCTGCACTATGCGCGCCGCTACTACCGCCCGCTGGACCACCACGGCGGCGCGGCCGGCGGCCTGTCGTTCCCCGGCGACGAAGCGCCCGACTACCTGGACTTCTTCTATTTCAGCGCCGTGATCGGCATGACCTCGCAGGTCTCCGATGTCGCGATCCACGACCGTGCGATGCGCCGGCTCGCGCTGTGGCACGGCCTGCTGTCGTTCTTCTTCAATCTCACGGTGCTCGCGCTGGCGGTCAACGTGCTGGCCAGCACGCTGGGCTGATCAGGCCGCCGGCAGCGACAGGCGCACACGCAGGCCGCCCAGCGTGGGCGAGGCATCGAGCCGCAGCGCGGTGCCATGCAGCTGAGCCACCGCCTGCGCGATCGCCAGCCCCAGGCCGCTGCCGGTCGACGGTGCATCGGGCAGGCGCACGAAGCGGTCCAGCACATGGCCGCGCTCGGCCTCGGGAATGCCCGGTCCACTGTCTTCCACCGCCAGGATCGCGCCGCCCGTGGCCGCATCGGCCGACACGCTGACGTCGATGCGGCCACCGTCCGGCGTGTACTTGATCGCGTTCTCGACCAGGTTGCGCAGCAGCAGGCGCAGGGCATCCGCATGGCCGCGAACCTGCGCCGCGTCCAGCCCCGACAAGCCAAGATCCTGCGATCGCATCTGCGCGTCGGCCACCGCCTCCGACACGCCCTGCCGCGCCAGCGCCACCAGATCGAGCGCCACCGGCGGTGCACCTTCGGCCTGCCGCGCCTGCTGGCGCGCCAGCACCAGCAGCTGCTCGATCAGGCGCGTCGCGCGGTCGATGCCACCGTCCAGCCGCTGCAGCGCGCGGTCGCGTGTCTCGCCATCGGGCGCCCGCCGCAGGCCCTGCACCTGCAGCTTGAGCGCCGCCAGCGGCGAGCGCAGCTCGTGCGCCGCATCGGCCACGAAGCGTTGCTGTGCCTCGAAGGCCAGGCCCAGCCGCTTGAGCAGGGCGTTGAACTCGTGCACCAGCGGTTGCAGCTCGTCGGGCAGGTCCTGCTCGGCCACCGGCGCGAGATCGTCGGCGCTGCGCGCGGCCAGCTGCTGGCGCACCCGCGCCACCGGTGCCAGAGAGGACCGCACCAGCCAGCCCACGGCCAGCATCAGCAGCGGGGCCAGCCAGAGCACCGGCGCGGCCGTGCGCAGCGCCAGCTCACCCGCCATGCGGCGGCGCACCGCCATGTCCTGCGCCACCTGGATCACCAGACCGCCGGTCATGACCGAATAGACGCGGTAGGTCGTGCCATGCGCCGCGACATCGGCAAAGCCCAGCACGGCGCGCGGCGGCAGCTCGGGCCGGTCGGCCGAGCGCAGCACCAGCGAGCCGTCGACCGACCAGATCTGCAGCACGAAATCGAAATCCTGCTGTGGCGGTGGCACCGGCAACACCCCGGTGGCCAGCCCCTCGGGCAGGCCCGCGCGCAGTGACTGCGCGGTCTGGCGCATCTGGTAATCGAACAGCGCGTCCGCCTCCGCCCGCGCCGCCCGCCATGCCAGCCCCGCCTGCAGCAAGGCCGTCGCCAGGATCGCCAGCAGCACGAAGACCAGCAACCGGGCGCGCAGCGACTTCATTCCTTCGGCACCATGTAGCCGACACCGCGCACGTTGCGGATGATGTCCGCGCCGAGCTTCTTGCGCAGGCCGTGGATGTAGACCTCGACCGCGTTGGACGTGATCTCGTGCTTCCAGTCGTAGAGTTTTTCTTCCAGCTGGGCACGAGAGAGCACCAGGCCCGGCCGCGCCAGCAGCGGCTCCAGCACCGCCCACTCGCGGCCCGAAAGCACCACCGTCTCACCGTTCACCGAAGCCTCGCGCGTGACCGGGTTGATGCACACGCCCTGGTGTTCGTAGACCGGTTCGGCGCGGCCGGCGGCGCGGCGCAGCAGGGCGCGGATGCGCGCCAGCAGCTCGTCCATCTCGTAGGGCTTGAGCACGTAGTCGTCGGCGCCGGCGTCCAGCCCTTCGACCCGCTGCTTCAGCGCATCGCGCGCGGTGGCGATCAGCACCGGCACGCGGTTGCGGTGCGCGCGCAGCTGGCGCAGCACCGTCAGCCCGTCCATCTTCGGCAGGCCGAGGTCGAGCAGCACCAGGTCATAGTCCTGCGTGCGCAATGCGGTGTCGGCGGCCTCGCCGTCGCGCACCCAGTCGACCGCGTACGACTCCGCACGCAGCAGGTCCAGCACGGACTCGCCGATCATCGTGTCGTCTTCCACCAGCAGCAATCGCACGTCCAGGTCCCCGTCAGCGCGGGTGCCGGACACCCGCCGGCCCATTCTGCCAGTGCAGAGGAGCGCCAGACTTAGGCCCCGCTGAACGCCGGGTTGGTCGGTGGCGGTTATCGTTGCACCCTGCCGCAGCACCCATGAACAAGCCGACCGACCACTCCATCACCGCCCTGCGCGAGCGCCACGGGCCGCGCTACCGATGGCTGCTCCTGCTGTCGGTGATGGTGGGCACGATGGCGTCGGTCATGTCCTCGACGATCGTCAATGTGGCGATCCCGGACATGAGCCACCACTTCGCGCTCGGTCAGGAGCGCGCGCAATGGGCGACCTCGGGTTTCATGGCGGCCATGACGGTGTCCATGCTGACCACGCCCTGGCTGCTGGCGCGCTACGGCTACCGCCACACCTACACCGCCTGCATGTGGCTGCTGATGGCCGGCGGCATCGCGGGCGGCTTTGCGCAGCATTTCCCGCTGGTGCTGGCCGCGCGCGTGGCCGAGGGACTGGCGGCCGGCGTGGTGCAGCCGATCCCGGCCATCATCATCCTGCGCGCCTTCGAGTCCAACGAACAGGGGCGTGCCAGCGGCATTTTCGGCATGGGCGTGGTGCTGGCGCCGGCGCTGGGGCCCAGTATCGGCGGCCTGCTGGTCGACGCTTTCGGCTGGCGCTCGATCTTCTTCATGGTGGTGCCGTTCTGCCTGGCCTCGCTGTGGATGGCGCGGCGCTTCGTGCCGACCTCGGCGCCCGGCGGCGCTGCGGCCAACCCGCAGGGCGCGGCGCTGGACTGGCGCGGCCTGCTGCTGGCCAGCGGCGGCTCGCTGTGCCTGCTCAATGGCCTGGTCGAACTCAAGGGCGGCACGCCGCTGACGGCCGGTGGGCTGCTGCTGGCGGCCGCGCTGGCGCTGGTCGGCTTCGTGGCACTGCAGCGGCGCATGCTGCTGGCGCGGCGGCACCACCCCCACCAGGGCGTGGACCCGCTGATGAACCTGTCGCTGTTCCGCGACCGGCGCTTCGCCATGGGCAGCGTCGTCGCCTTCATCTACGGCATCGCGCTGTTCGGCTCGACCTACCTGCTGCCGGTCTACATGCAGCTGGGCCTGGGCCTCTCGCCGTCCTTCGTCGGCACCATCCTGCTGCCGGCGGGGCTGGTGCTGGCCGTGACCATCGCCTGGGTCGGGCGCCTGTCCGACCGGCAGCCGACGCACCGGCTGGTCAGCCTGGGCCTGCTGCTGCTGGCGACCTCGTTCGCACTGATGCCGACCATCTCCCTCACCGACCGCACCGTCACCGTGACCATGCTGGTCGCATGGGCGATCCTGGGCCGCATCGGGCTGGGCTTCATCCTGCCCTCGCTCAACACCGGCGCCATGCGCGGGCTGGACCGGGCCCACATACCGCAGGGCGCCAGCGTCATCAACTTCCTGCGCATGCTGGGTGGCGCGGCGGGGGTGAGCCTGTGCGGCATCGTGCTGGAGTGGCGGCTGACGGCGCACGGCCTGCAGCTGGTGCCGGGCAACACCGCGCCAGGACACCTCGCGCCGTTCAACGAGACCTTCTTCCTGCTGGCCGCGATCTGCGCGCTGGCGGTGCTCGCGGCCTGGCGGGTGCGCGACGAGCACACGCACTGAGGTTCAGCCCACCCGCTCGAACGGCGCGACCCGGGCGTGCACAAAGTGCAGCTTGCGCACCACCGTCTGCGACAGTTCGAAGGGATAGAAATCCTGCAGGCCCATGCTGCGCGAGAGCTCGTTGAGCACGCCGGTCAGGCGGGTCCAGGCGTTGAGCATGGTGAGAAAGCCCTCGGGGTCGACCGCAGCGGCGGCGCCCTGCAGCACCGCCGTGTCGTACTGGGCCGCGTCGACATCGAAGCGGTCGGGTGACAGGCCGAAACTCACTGCGGTGTCCAGCGTGTCGCGCATGTGCAGGTAGTGGGCCCAGGTCTCGGCCCAGTCTTCCCAGGGGTGCGAACAGGCGTAGCTGGTGATGTGGCTCTGTCGCCAGTCGAACTGCACGCCCTGGTAGTGGCGCTGCAGCGCGGCGCCGTAGTCCTGGCGCTCGTCGCCGAACAGCGCCCGGAAGTCCCACAGGCTCCGGTCGAAGCGCACCAGCCGGTCCCAGTAGTAATGGCCGACCTCGTGGCGGTAGTGCCCCAGCAGGGTCCGGTACGGCTCGTTCATCGAGGTCCGGATGCGCTCGCGGTAGGCATCATCGGCCTCGACCAGGTTGAGCGTGACCACGCCCATCAAGTGGCCGGTCATGACCAGCGGCTGCCCCTGCATCGAGGCCAGGGTGTCGAAGGTCAGGCCGCCGTTGCTGCCGTCGGGGGAGCGCGGCTCGACCGGCAGGCCCAGCCCGATCAGCTGCGACACCAGGCGGCGCCGTGCCAGCTCCACCTTGCGCCAGGGTTCGTGGTTCTGGCTCAGCCGCAGGTCGGGAATGGTCCGGTTCAGGCGGCAGGCGGCGCAGGAACAGGGTGCCTGCGCCGGGCCCAGCTCGGGGAGGTCGACCACCAGCCAGTTGCACAGCGAGGGCGAATCGCTCTGCGCGCAGCGGCGGTAGCGCCGTGCCTCACCGGTAGCGCCGGGGTCGGCGGCGTGCCACAGGCCGGTCTCCGCCTCGGGCTCGATCGCCAGCACCTGCCCCAGCCAGGGGTCAAAGCCCAGTGCACGGCCACACTGCAGGCAGGCGCTGTTGCGGAAGAACACCTGGGCGCCGCAGACGCAGCGGTAGGCACGGGCGGTGCTGGGGTGGTGCAGGAAGGCCGGGGAACGGGAAACGGGCATCGGGAAAACGCGTGACAACAATCGCACGGATGTTGGGCCCAAAACGCCCCCAACCACCAACCGGACCGCGAAAACTTTGGCGAGGTTGTGACAAGATGACACCCATGTGTCAGCTGCTCGCCCTCAACTGCGCCACCCCGACCGACGCGTCCTTCAGTTTCACCGGTTTCTGCCAGCGCGGCGGGGCCACCGACCACCACGCCGACGGCTGGGGCATCGCCTTCTTCGAAGGCCGGGGCCTGCGCCTGTTCATCGACCAGGAAAGCGCGGCCAATTCCCGCATGGCGGAGTTTCTCAAGAGTTACCCGCTCAAGAGCAAGAACATCATCGCCCACGTGCGCAAGGCCACGATCGGCGAGGTATCGCTGGAAAACGCCCACCCGTTCACGCGCGAGCTCTGGGGCCGGCACTGGGTGTTCGCCCACAACGGCGACCTCAAGGACTACTTCCCCAAACTGCATGCGCAGTTCCGCCCGGTGGGCACGACCGACAGCGAGCGCTCGTTCTGCTGGCTGATGCAGGAACTGTCCAAGTCGCATGCCAGCCTGCCCAGCGTCGACGAACTCACGCACACGCTGCGCGAGCTGATCCCGCAGGTCACGCCCTACGGCACCTTCAACTTCCTGCTGTCCAACGGCGACGCGCTCTGGGCGCACTGCAGCACCAAGCTGCACTACGTTGTGCGCCAGTACCCGTTCTCCAAGGCCACGCTGATGGACCAGGACTGGACCGTCAACTTCGCCGAAGTGAACCAGCCGGGCGACCGCGCCGCGGTGATCGTGACCACACCGCTGACCAGCGACGAGCAATGGACGGCGTTCGCTCCGGGGGATCTGAAGGTGTTCGTGGACGGATTGAACGTGGTCTGAGCCACCGGCGGCGGGTGCGGTGTCAGCGCCGCCCGCCGCGCCGCTGCTGGTCGCGCAGCATGTAGAGGTACAGACCTTCCACCTTCTCGCGCGCCCATGGCGTCTTTCGCAGGAAGCGAAGGCTGGAGGTGATGCTGGGGTCGATGTTGAAGCTGCGCACCGGAATGCGCTCACCCAGGCCGTCCCAGCCGTAGTAGTCCACCAGCGCGGTCAGGATCGCCTCCAGCGTCAAGCCGTGCAGCGGATTGCGCGGCTGGGCAGGCGGTGGTGCCGCCGGTGTCTGGTCGTCGCTCAAGACGGCACTTTCAATGCGGCTTCGAGTGCATCCACAAACATTGCCGGCACGTCGAAGCCGGTCTGGTCATGGATCTCCTGGAAACAGGTCGGGCTGGTGACGTTGATCTCGGTGACCTTGTTGCCGATCATGTCCAGCCCCACCAGCAGCAGTCCGCGCGCGGCCAGCACCGGAGCGATGGCTTCGGCCACTGCGCGGTTCTCGTCGGACAGCGGCTGCGCAACGCCCTTGCCACCGGCCGCCAGGTTGCCGCGCACCTCGCCGCCCTGCGGAATGCGTGCCAGCACGAAGGGTGCGACCTTGCCCCCGATCAGCAGCAGGCGCTTGTCGCCCAGCGCGATCTCGGGCAGGTAGCGCTGCACCATCACGCTGGTGGCGCCGCCCTGGTTCAGGGTCTCGATGATGGAGCCCAGGTTCATGCCGTCGGCGCCGACACGGAAGATGCCCATGCCGCCCATGCCGTCCAGCGGCTTGAGGATGATGTCCTTGTGTTCGGCGTGGAAGGCGCGAATGTGTTCGGGCGAGCGCGTCACCAGTGTGGGCGGCGCGAACTGCGCGAACTCCATGAGTGCCAGTTTTTCCGGATGCTCGCGCAGGGCGGACGGCCGGTTGAACACGCGCGCACCTTCACGCTGCGCCTGCTCCAGCAGGTGGGTGCAGTAGAAAAACTCGCTGTCGAACGGCGGGTCCTTGCGCATGACCACGGCGTCGAAATCCCTGAGCGCCTCGACCGTCTCGCCGGTGACGCTGAACCAGTCGTGCGCATCGCCGGTCAGGTGGATGCGGCGCACCGTGGCACTGACCAGACCGCCGCTGCGCCAGACCATGTGCTGGGGCTCGGTGGCGGCGATGGCGTGGCCGCGTTTCTGCAGCTCGCGCATCATGGCGAAAGTGGTGTCCTTGTAGGTCTTGAAGGACGCCAGAGGGTCGGCGACGAAGAGGATGTTCATGGGGCGTTCTTTCGGGACCCGTACTGTTGCACAAACAGCGCGATCGCGCCGGCGACCACGCCCCAGAAGGCCGAGCCGATGCCGGCGATCACCACACCGCTGAGCGTGACCAGGAAGGTGATGAGCGCGGCCTCGCGGTGCTGGTCGTCGCGCAGGGCCATGTGCAGCCCGCCACCGATGGTGCCCAGCAAAGCCAGGCCAGCGATGGCCAGCACCAGCTCTTTCGGGAACGCCAGCAGCAGCCCGGTGACCGCGGCGCCGACCAGGCCGATGGCGATGTAGATCAGGCCGCAGGCCACGGCCGCTGTGTAGCGCTTGTTCTTGTCGGCGTGGGCTTCCTCGCCCATGCAGATGGCGGCGGTGATGGCGCTGAGGTTGAGCGCGTAGCCGCCGAAGGGCGCCAGCACCAGGGTGGCGACGCCGGTCATGGTGATGATCTTCGAGATCGGCATGTCGTAACCCGCCGCACGGATCGCCGCCACGCCCGGCAGATTCTGCGAGGCCATGGTCACGATGAACAGCGGCAGCGCCAGACTGACGAATGCGCTGAAGCTGAACTCGGGCACGGTGAACACCGGCACCGCCCATTGCAACACCAGCGCCCCGGCGTTGAACTGGCCCCGCGCCAACACATAGGCCACCGACGCCAGCAAGGTCAGCGGCACCGCGTAACGCGGCAGCAGGCGCCGGCCGAGCAGGTAGACCAGCAGCATCAGCGCCACCATAGGCAGCGCGGTCTGCGCGGCAGCAAAGGCCTGCAGCCCGAAGCGCGCCAGCACGCCAGCCAGCAGCGCCGATGCGATCGCCATCGGGATGCGGTTCATCAGCCGCTCGAACAGACCGGTCGCACCGGACAGGATGATGAGCACTGCGCAGGCAATGAAGGCACCCACGGCCTGCGCCATGGAGAAGCCGCCCGCCACCCCGGCGGTGGCCAGCACCGCGGCGCCCGGCGTGCTCCAGGCCACCATCACCGGTTTCTTCAGGATCAGCGAGGGAATGGCCGAACACAGGCCCATGCCCAGTCCGAGCGCCCACATCCAGGAGGTGATGAGCTCGGGCGTGGCGCCGAAGGCCTGTGCGGCCTGGAAGACGATGGCGACCGAGCTGGTGAAGCCCACCAGCACCGCCACGAAACCGGCCGTGGCGGCCGAGAGGTTCAGGTCACGAAAAAAAGACATCCGGCGATTGTGCCGGGCGTCAGATTTCCAGTTTCGACCCCAGTTCAATGACTGCGTTGTTCGGCAGGTTCAGGAACTCGGCCGCGGCACCGGCGTTGTGGTGCATCTGCGCGAACAGCTTTTCGCGCCACAGCGCCATGCCATCGCCCAGCGTCGGCACCACGAGGTCGCGCGAGAGGAAGTAGCTCGTGGTCATCGGCTCGAGGTCGCAGCCACGGCCACGCATCGACTCCAGCGCCTTGGGCACATCGGGGTCGTTCTTGAAACCGTAGTGGATCACCACCTCCCAGCAGTCGTGGCCCAGCGGCTCGATCTCCAGCCGCTTGTCCAGACCGATCCAGGGCACTTCGTGGCTGCGCACGGTGACGAACAGGTTCTGCGCGTGCAGCACCTTGTTGTGCTTGAGGTTGTGCAGCAGCGCGTTGGGCACGGTACCGGTCTCGGCGGTGAGGAAGACGGCCGTGCCGTCCACGCGCGCAGGCGGCGCCATGAACACCGCTTCGAGGAAGCTGTCGAGCTCGATCGCCTCGGCGTGTTGCGCCTTGGCCATCAGCGTGCGCCCCTGCTTCCAGGTCATCATCAGCGTGAACACGGCACCGCCGATCACCAGCGGGAACCAGCCGCCGGCGAACAGCTTCAGAAGGTTAGAGGCAAAGAAAGCCAGGTCCACCACGAAGAACCAGCTGGTCGCGGCCAGGCACAGCGCCAGCGGGTACTTCCAGCCATAGCGGATCACATAGAAGGTCAGCACCGTGGTGATCAACATGTCGAGCGTCACGGCAATGCCATAGGCGGCGGCCAGGTTCGACGAAGACTTGAACATCACCACCGCCAGCACGATGGCGGTGAACAGTCCCCAGTTCACGAACGGGATGTAGATCTGACCGGTGTCGTGCACGCTGGTGTGGCGGATGTTCAGACGCGGCAGGTACCCCAGCTGGATCGCCTGCTTGGTCACACTGAAGGCACCGGAGATCAGCGCCTGCGACGCGATCACGGTGGCCATGGTGGCCAGGCCCACCAGTGGCAGCAGGGCCCAGTCGGGCGCCATGTTGAAGAAGGGGTTCTTGACCGCCTCGGGGTCGGCCAGCAGCAGCGCGCCCTGGCCGAAGTAGTTGAGTGTCAGGCAGGGCATGACGATGGAGAACCAGGCCACGCGGATCGGTTTCTTGCCGAAGTGGCCCATGTCGGCGTACAGCGCCTCACCGCCGGTCACGCAAAGCACAACCGCGCCCAGGATGATGAAGGTGATGCCCGGGTTGTTCCAGGTGAACATCCACGCATAGTGCGGGCTGAGCGCCCACAGAATTTCAGGGTGCCCGACGATGTGATAGACGCCCAGCGCGGCGATCGAGGCAAACCAGACCAGGGTGATGGGGCCGAAGAATTTGCCGATGCCACCGGTGCCGCGCTTTTGCACGAAAAACAGCGCGAACAGCACGACCAGGGTCAGCGGCACCACGTACTGCTTGAAGTGGGGCGACACCACTTCCAGACCTTCCACCGCGGACAGCACCGAGATCGCCGGCGTGATGACGCCGTCACCGTAGAACAGCGAGGTACCGAAAATGCCGATCACCAGCAGCCACTTGCGCAGTTCCGGACGGTCCTTCACCGCCTGGGAAGCCAGCGCCAGCATGGCAATCAGGCCACCCTCGCCGTGGTTGTCGGCGCGCAGCACCAGGGTCACGTACTTGATCGAGACGATAACCGTCAGCGTCCAGAAGACGATGGACAGGACACCGTAGATGTTGGCGTGGGTGAAGGGAACGTGGCCGGATCCGAAGATTTCCTTGATGGCATACAGCACCGAAGTACCGATATCGCCATACACCACTCCAATGGCGCCCAGGGTGAGCGCAGCAAGCGACGACTTGTTCGATGACACAAAACCGTCCGACCCGACAGGACCGGACCCGTTGTCTGGAAGCTGACGATTCTGCGCTCGCGCCCCCTATGGCGCCAGTAGGGATTTGGCGCGAAACGAGAAGTCCGGCGCACCATGTTGCGGCGCAACAACTGCCGCCGTGGCGGCGCCAGAGGGCTCAGTCGTACTGTTCGGCGTCCGGATCGGTGGCTTCGAGTTCGTAGGCGGCAGACAACATCGCCAGCCGGCCAATCACGCCGTACATGTAGAACCGGTTGGGCACGCTCGCCCCCGGCTTGGCACCGGGCTGGGGCAACTGGGCACTCTGCTCGAAGGCCAGCGGCACGAAACTCGATCCGGGCACGCTCGGGCTTTCGTCGGTGCCGCGGTCGGCGTGCACCCGGTAGAAGCCGCCCACCACGTAGCGGTCCATCATGTAGACCACCGGCTCGGCCACCGCCGCGTTGATCCGCTCGTTGGTGAGCACACCTTCCTGGATGATCACCTCGCCAATCGCCTGCCCTGCGACTGCCCTGGCGCGCGCCTGGAACCAGTCGGCGTCCAGCTCCTTGGCGTCGCGCACGGTCAGCTGGCCCAGCGCCGGATGGCTGTTGTCGGCCTTGATCACAACGAACGGCTTCTCGTTGATGCCGTATTCCTTGTACTTGCGGCGGATGCGCGCCAGCAGCGCGTCGGTGTTGCTGGCCAGGCAGTCCAGGCCGCTCTTCTCGCCGAAGTTCACTTCGCCGCACTGGTTGAACATCGGCGTGATCAGCCACGGGTCCATGCCCAGCAGCTTGCCGAAGCGCTTGGCCACCTCTTCGTAGGCCTTGAAGTGGTTGCTCTTGCGGCGCACGCCCCAGCCCGCGTGCAGCGGCGGCAGCAGGTACTGTTCGTGCAGGTCTTCGAGAATGCCCGGCGCCCCGGCGCTCAGGTCGTTGTTGAGCAGGATGGTGCAGGGATCGAAGTGCTTGAGTCCCAGGCGCCGCTTGCTGCGGATCAGGGGTTCGAGCGTGACCGTGTTGCCGTCGGGCAGGTCGAAGGTCGTGGGTGCCTTGATGTCGTTGGACAGCGAGCCCAGGCGCACATTCAGGCCGGCCTGATAGAAGACGCGCTGCAATTGCGCGAGGTTGGCCAGATAGAAGGAGTCGGTGCTGTTCTCCGGCACCAGCAGCAGGTTCTTGGCTTCGGGGCAGATCTTCTCGATCGCCGCCATGGCCGCCTGCACCGCCAGCGGCATCATCTCCGGCGTCAGGTGGTTCCAGCCGCCGGGAAACAGGTTGGTGTCGACCGGCGCCAGCTTGAAGCCGGCATTGCGCACGTCGACCGAGCTGTAGAACGGCGGCGTGTGCTCCATCCACTCCAGCCGGAACCAGCGCTCGATCACTGGCGTGGATTCGAGAATCCGCTGTTCCAGTTCGTTGATCGGCCCGGTCAGGGCAGTGACGAGATGGGGAACCATGGGAAGACCTTTAGCGAGGAAGGGGACGGCCAGTCCATTGTAGGGACCGGCCGAAGCAGCCAAAGGTGGGAGATGGGGGCGTCGCCCTGGCTTGCAAGCCCGCTCAGGTGCGGATTTCGCCCTCGCCCAGGACCACGTACTTCAGCGAGGTCAGGCCCTCGACGCCCACCGGGCCGCGGGCGTGGAACTTGTCGGTGGAAATGCCGATTTCGGCGCCCAGACCGTACTCGAAACCGTCTGCGAAGCGGGTGCTCGCATTCACCATGACGCTGGCTGAATCGACCTCGCGGAGGAAACGCTGGGCGTGCACGTGGTCGGTGGTGAGGATGGCGTCGGTGTGGTGGCTGCTGTAGCGGTTGATGTGGGCAATGGCTTCGTCCACCCCGTCCACCAGCTTGACGCTCACGATGGGCGCCAGGTATTCCTCGCTCCAGTCCTGCTCGCTGGCCGCGGCCACGGTCGCACCCGGCACCGCTGCCAGGATCGCCATGGCCTCTGGGCAGCCGCGCATTTCCACGCCCTTGGCGGCGTAGACCGCGCCGATCTTCGGCAGGAACTCGGCCGCCACGCCACGCGCCACCAGCAGGCTTTCGGTCGCGTTGCAGGGGCTGTACTTCTGGGTTTTGGCGTTGTCGGCCACCTTCACCGCCATGGCGACGTCGCAGGGATCGTCCACATAGGTGTGGCAGTTGCCGTCCAGGTGCTTGATGACGGGCACCTTGGCCTCGGCGCTGATGCGCTCGATCAGGCCCTTGCCGCCGCGCGGGATGATGACGTCCACATACTGCGGCATGGTGATGAGCTGGCCCACGGCGGCGCGGTCGGTGGTCGGCACCAGCTGCACCGCGTCGGCAGGCAGGCCGGCAGCCACCAGGGCCTGCTGCACCAGCGCGGCCAGGGCGCGGTTGGAGTCGATGGCCTCGGAACCGCCGCGCAGAATGCAGGCGTTGCCGCTCTTGATCGACAGGCTGGCGGCCTCGATGGTCACGTTCGGGCGGCTCTCGTAGATCATGCCGAACACGCCGATCGGCACGCGCATCTGGCCCACGCGGATGCCGCTGGGCATTTGCTTCATGCCCGAGATCTCGCCGATGATGTCCGGCATCGCAGCCAGCTGCTCGCAGCCCTCGGCGCAGGTCTCCAGCACCTTGGGCGTGAGCTTGAGCCGGTCCACCATCGGCTCGGCCAGGCCGGCGGCGCGTGCGCGCTCCAGATCCTTGGCGTTTTCCACCTGCAGCGGCGCCACGTTCTCGCGCAGCAGGCGGGCCAGCTCGCTCAGGGCCTTGACCTTGGTCGCGGCGCCGGCCTTGGCCATCAGCGCCGAGGCGGCCTTGGCCTGGCTGCCCAGGGTGTTCATCAGTTCGGAAGTGGAGGTCGCGTTCATCCCGCGATTTTCGCAGAGTGCTTACTTCAGCGCACAGGCATTCGCCACCCGCAGGGCCATGCGGTGCAGCGCATCCCACGGATCGGCCGGCCAGTCGGGCTGCTTGAGGCCCTTGACGATGCCGTCCACCGTGTGCGCGTCCTGCAGCCACTGGGCCAGCTGGCCCGGGCGGATCAGTGGCAGCGCACGCTCCATCAGCTTTTCCTTCAAGCCCCAGACGCGGTTCTCGCGCAGCGCCATCGGCAGCGGCCGCCCGGCGTCCATGGCACCGCGCACCCTGTGCAGTGTCCGGATGTCTTCGGCCAGCGCAAAGTGCACCAGCACCGCGGCTTCGCCCTCGGCCTGCAGGCCGTCGAGCATGCGCTGCACGCGCAGCACCTGCCCGCCCAGCACGGCTTCGGCCAGCTTGAAAGGCGTATAGCGCGCCACGTTGAGCACCGCGTTCTCGACCTGCCCCAGGCTCAACTCACCGGCCGGGTACAACAGGCCGAGTTTCTGGATTTCCTGGTGCGCCGCAAGCAGGTTGCCTTCGACGCGGTCGGCGAAGAACTGCAGCGTGCGCTGGCCCTCCTCGCCCGCCGCCACGCGCTGTCCCTGCGCCTGCAGCCGCTGTGCGATCCAGGCCGGCAAAGCTTGCCGTTCGACCGGATCGACGCGCAGGGTCACGCCGAAACCCTCCAGTGCGCCGAACCAGGCGCCCTTCTGCGTCGCCATGTCCAGCCGAGGCAGCAGCACCAGCGTGAGGGTCGAGTCGTTGTCTTTGGCCGCTTCGGCAATCTGCTGCAACACCTGCGAACCGTCCTTGCCCGGCTTGCCGGAAGGAATCTGGATCTCGATCAGCTGCTTGTCCGCAAACAGGCTCATCGAGCCGCCGCTGGCCAGCACTTCGCTCCAGTCATAGTGCGCCCCGGCCACGGTGTGTACCGTGCGCTCGGTGTAACCCTGCGCGCGCGCGGTCGCGCGGATGGCGTCGGCCGCCTCCTGGATCAGCAGGGGCTCGTCGCCATGCAGGGTGTAGAGGGAACGCAGTCCCTTTTGCAGATGCCCGGCCAGTTGCGGGGCGGCAAGCTGCATGGACTCAGAGCGACTTGACGGCGGCCAAGCGGCGCAGCACCTGCTGCACGATGTCGCCGTCCATGTCGCGGAACATCATGGTTTCTTCGGCCGCCTTGGCCAGTGCGGCCGTTTCGCTGAAGCTGATGTCGCGCTCCAGGAGCAGTTCGGTTTCTTCCAGCAGGTACTTGCCCGTCGGCGTGCTCAGGCGGAAACGGAACCGTGCCCGCAGCGTCAGTTCGCGCACTTCACCGGACTCGTTCTGGCCGGAGACCACGCGCTCGTGCTGGTCCACCAGCACGGTGAGCACGACCTGCGGCGCCACGGCCGTACCGGCCGAGCTGTTGGCCACCTGGATGCCCGAGGCCACCAGCGCCTGCTGCAGCGCGCGAGACATTGACGTGTTCTCCTGCCCGGTGACCTGCACCGACTCGAACGCGAACTTTGGCGCCTGGCGCAGGGCAAAACCGCAGCCGGTCAGGCCCAGGGTCAGGCCCGCCATCGCAGCACCGCGCAGAGCAGCCCGACGGGCCGGGGATTTCAGGACAGCAGCAGCCATGGCTTGGGGTCTCGCTCGGTTGATAGGGAACATGCGACGGAATCGAAGTTTTATACCACCACGTTCACCAGACGGCCCGGCACCACCACGACCTTCTTGGGGGTGGCGCCGTTGGCTGCCTTGGCGAAGGCCTCGCTGGCCAGGGCCGCAGCCTCGATGGCAGCCTTGTCGGCGCCAGCCGGCACGGTCACGCTGCCGCGCAGCTTGCCGTTGACCTGCAGCACCAGCTCGATCTCGTCGCGTTGCAGCGCGGCCTCATCGGCCTGGGGCCAGGGCGCGTCCAGCAGATCACCCGCGGCTGCGGCATAGCCGAGACCTGTCCACAGCGCGTGGGCGATGTGCGGCGTGGCCGGGTACAGGCAGCGCAGCAGGATGCCGAACCCTTCCGCCAACGCTGCGTTGTCGCCGTCGCTGCCGTCGCCCTTGAAGTCGTCCAGGGCGTTGAGCATCTTCATCGCGCCCGAGACCACGGTGTTGTATTGCATGCGCTGGTAGTCGTAGTCCACCTGCTTGAGCACGGTGTGCACTTCCAGCCGCAGCGCCTTGGCCGCCTTGGACAGGTTCTGACTCGACACCCCGGCCGCCAGCGCGCCCAGGCCACCGACCGCGCTGAGCTTGTGGCCAAAACCCCAGACACGGCGCAGGAAGCGGTAACTGCCTTCGACCGCCGCATCGTTCCACTCCAGCGTGGCTTCTGGCGGCGCAGTGAACATGGTGTACAGGCGCGCGGTGTCGGCGCCGTACTTCTCGATCAGGTCCTGCGGGTCGACGCCGTTGTTCTTGGACTTGGACATGGTGCCCACGCCCTCGTAGTCGATGGCCGTGCCCACGGGCAGGTCGCCGACCGCCTTGATCAGCTTCGCGCCAACGACCTTGCCGCCCTCGTCCAGCACATGCTCCACGTCCTGCGGCCAGAAATACTCCTTGCCACCCTTGTCGGTGCGGCGCGAGTAGATGTGGTTGAGCACCATGCCCTGCGTGAGCAGCTTGGTGAAGGGCTCGTCCACTTTCACCAGGCCGAGGTCGCGCATGACCTTGGTCCAGAAGCGCGCATACAGCAGGTGCAGGATCGCGTGCTCGATGCCGCCGATGTACTGGTCCATCGGCATCCAGTAGTCCGCGCCGCCGGCCACCATGGCGTCCGGATTCTTCGGATCGCAGTAGCGCATGAAGTACCAGGACGAATCCACGAAGGTGTCCATGGTGTCGGTCTCGCGCCGCGCGGGCTTGCCGCAGCAGGGGCAGTCGACCTTCAGGAAGGCCTCGCACTTGTTGAGCGGGTTGCCGCTGCCGTCCGGCACCAGGTCCTCGGGCAGGCGCACCGGCAGGTCCTTCTCGGGCACCGGCACCGGGCCGCAGGACTCGCAGTGGATGATGGGGATCGGCGTGCCCCAGTAGCGCTGGCGGCTGATGCCCCAGTCGCGCAGGCGGAAGGTGGTCTTCTTCTCGCCCAGGCCCTTGTCGGCCAGCAACGCGGCAACCTTGTCGACCGCCGCCTTCTGGTTCAGACCGTCCAGCACACCCGAGTTCACGCACACACACTTGAGCTTGTCGCCGTACCACTCGGCCCAGGCGTCGGTGGAGAAGGTCTCGCCTTCGACGGCCACGACCTGTTTGATCGGCAGCTGGTACTTCAGCGCGAACGCAAAGTCGCGCTCGTCGTGCGCCGGCACGCCCATCACGGCGCCGTCACCGTAACTCATGAGCACGTAGTTGCCGACCCATACCTCGACCTGCGCGCCGGTCAGCGGGTGGGTGACGAACAGGCCGGTGGCCATGCCCTTCTTTTCCTGCGTGGCCAGCTCGGCTTCGGTGGTGCCGCCGGTCTTGCACTCTTCGATGAAGGCGGCCAGCCCGGGGTTGGACGCGGCGGCGTGTTGTGCCAGCGGGTGCTCGGCCGCCACGGCGCAGAAGGTCACGCCCATGATGGTGTCGGCGCGCGTGGTGAACACGTACATCTTGCCGTCGCCGATCAGCGACCCGTCGGCCGCTTTGATGTCGTGCGTGAAGGCGAAGCGCACGCCTTCGCTCTTGCCGATCCAGTTTTCCTGCATCAGGCGGACCTTGTCGGGCCAGCCGTTGAGCGTGGCCTTCTCATTGCCCAGCTGTACGTGCGTGAGCAGTTCGTCGGCATACGACGTGATGTTCAGGTAGTAGCCCGGGATCTCGCGCTTCTCGACCAGGGCTCCGGTACGCCAGCCACGGCCGTCGATCACCTGCTCGTTGGCCAGCACGGTCTGGTCCACCGGGTCCCAGTTGACAATCTGGGTCTTGCGGTAGGCGATGCCCTTGTCCAGCATCTTCAGGAACAGCCACTGGTTCCACCGGTAGTACTCGGGCGAGCAGGTGGCGACTTCGCGCGACCAGTCGATGGCCAGCCCCATCGCCTGCATCTGCTTCTTCATGTAGGCGATGTTTTCGTAGGTCCACTTCGCAGGCGGCACCCCGTTCTTGAGCGCCGCGTTCTCGGCCGGCAGGCCGAAGGCGTCCCAGCCCATGGGCATCAGCACGTTGTGACCGTTCATGCGCAGGTAGCGCGTGAGCATGTCGTTGATCGTGTAGTTGCGCACGTGGCCCATGTGCAGCTTGCCGCTGGGGTAAGGCAGCATGGAGCAGGCGTAGAACTTCTTCTTGCTCTGGTCTTCGGTGACGCGGTAGGCGTCGGTGGCGGTCCAGTGGGCGTGCGCGGCGCGCTCGACGTCCTGGTGGGCGTATTTGTCTTGCATGGAACTGGGGGCCGGAGAAGACCGGCGTTCGGGAGGGGGCAGCAGGCTGCAACGCCCCAGATTTTAGGGCTTGCGCCCGATGGATCAGCGACCGGGCGCAGGTGCGTTGGGCGCGCCGGTCGCAGGATCGGCCACGAAGCCAATGCGCGAAAGCCCGACCGCCTGCGCCTGGCCGATCAGTTGCAGCATGCGCCCATAGGGCACGGCCGTGTCGGCGCGCAGCTGCAGCTCGGTTTCCGGATCGCGGCGAGCGGTCTGCTCCAGCCGCTGCTTGAGCGTGGCGGCATCGATGGGCTGCTCGTCCCAGAACACCTGCCCCTGGGCATCGACACTGATCGAGACGAAGGCTGCAGGCTCCTCGGCCTTGGTGACCGCTTCTTCGGCCTTGGGCAGCTCCAGCTCCAGGCGGCTGGACATTAGCGGCGCGGTGATGATGAAGATGACCAGCAGCACCAGCATCACGTCGACCAGCGGCGTGACGTTGATGTCGCTCATCGGCTCGTGGCGGGCCGGTTTCTCCAGCCGGCCGAAACTCATTTGGAGCCCCCGGCGTGCAGCAGCAGCTCGCGCAGATCGCGCGCAAAACCTTCCAGGTCGGCCTCGATGCGCGAAATCTGGCGACCCAGCACGTTGTAGGCCAGCACGGCGGGGATCGCGACGGCCAGGCCGGCCGCGGTCATCACCAGCGCCTCGCCGACTGGGCCGGACACCTGCTCGATGCGGAACTTGCCGTCAATGCCGATTTCGGTCAGCGCGTGGTAGATGCCCCAGACCGTGCCCAGCAGACCCACGAAGGGCGCCGTCGAGCCGACCGTGGCCAGGAGCACCTGGCCGTACTGCAGACGGTGCAGCACCGCGTGCAGGGCATCCCGCAGCACACGGGTCAGCTGCTGCGAACGGTCCCCGGCGGCGGCCAGGGTCTGCGGCGCGGCCTGCTCGATGGTGCGCGCAGCGTCCAGCAGCGGCAGCACCAGCCCACGCGCATCGAAGGTCTTGAGGCGCTGCTGCGCCTCGTCGAGGTTGCCGGCCTGCCAGAACGCCGCGGTCGAGGTGTGCACGTCAGCCACGGCCCGGCGCAGCAACCAGCCCTTCCACAGAATCACGACCCAGCTCGCGACGGACATCGCCAGCAACAGCACCGCCACGCTGCGGCTGATCGCATCGCCCTGCCAGATGGTTTGCCAGACACCGCCCATGTGTTGAATCCCCTGATGAACCGATGGGCCGCTCAGCGCAGGCCGAGCACGTCGAACATGTCGTACAGGCCGCTGGACTTGCCCGCCAGGAAGCGCACCGCACGCAGGCTGCCCTGCGCGTAGGTGGCGCGGCTGCTGGACTTGTGCGTGATCTCGATGCGCTCGCCGGTCCCGGCGAACAGCACCGTGTGGTCGCCCACGATGTCACCGCCGCGCACGGTGGCGAAACCGATGCTCGACGGGTCGCGTTCGCCGGTCACGCCTTCGCGGGCGTAGACGGCGCAGTCCTTGAGGTCCCGACCCAACGCCGTGGCCACCACCTCGCCCATCTTGAGCGCGGTGCCGCTGGGCGCATCGACCTTGTGGCGGTGGTGCGCCTCGATGATTTCGATGTCGTAGCCGGTGGACAGGGCCTTGGCCGCCATCTCCAGCAGCTTGAGCGTGACGTTCACGCCGACGCTCATATTGGGCGCCATCATGATGGCGATCGACTTCGAGGCCTCGGCGATCTCGGTCTTCTGGGCCTCGCTGAAACCAGTGGTGCCGATGACCAGATTGACCTTGTGGGCCATGCAGCCCCGCAGGTGCTCCATCGTGCCTTCGGGGCGCGTGAAATCGATCAGCACCTGGCTACCAGAGAGTCCTGCCGACAGGTCGGCCGTGATCTTCGCGCCAGTGTTGCGACCGGCGAAAGCGCCGGCGTCGAGACCGACGGCGGGGCTGGACGCGATGTCCAGCGCACCCGACAGCACGCAATCGCCGCTGCCTTGCACTGCCTCGACCAGCATCTGGCCCATGCGGCCACTGGCACCGGCGACACACACACGGTGCGGGTTTGTGACCGCAGCATTCATCGGGCGGCCCCCGGGGCTTCCAGGGGCGGATAACTCGTGGCCGGCGCTGCGGGTGCCGAGGGAGCCTGGGCGGCGTTGGCGTTGCGGGCCTGGAAATTCTTCAGCTGTTCTTCGGTGGCTTCCAGCGGCGGGGCCTTGTCGAGCTTGCGGCGCGAGTCCAGCGACGACACGAAGTCCGCTTCACTGGGCAGTTCGTCGGCCTCGATGCGGTCCAGCACATCACCCTTGAAGAACACCGTCAGGCGGCGCTGCTGTGCAGGCTGCCCCTGGCGCTGGAGGGTGAACACATAGTCCCAGCGGTCGCCGTGGAACACGCTGGTCAGCAGCGGCGAACCGAGCACCGCCCTGACCTGGTCGCGCGCCTGCCCTGGCTGCAGGGTCTGGGCCTGCTCGCGGGTGACCACATTGCCCTGGAGAATGTCGATCTTGTAGGGCGTGACCACGCTGCCGACGCTGGAGCATGCTGCCAGCATCACACATGCGGCCACCATCGGCCAGGTCGCAGGAGAGAAGAAGAATGGACGCATGTCAGCCAATGTGAAAAGGCGCGTCCGACCGCAGGACCCGACGGGGTTTGTCTGCCGCCGAAGCGCGCTGACGATATGATCCGGCCATTGTAGCCCCGGGGGGTGGTTCGACGCCTTCCGCAAACCTGCCGCCCGCCGCCGCCATCCGCCATGTCCAACATCGATGAAATCAAGAGCACCGGCCTGAAGGCCACGCTGCCGCGGCTGAAGATTCTCGAAGTTTTCCAGAACGCGAAGCGGCGTCACATGACGGCCGAAGATGTCTACCGCGTGCTGCTCGACGACCACTCCGACATCGGCCTGGCCACGGTCTACCGCGTGCTGATGCAGTTCGAGCAGGCCGGCCTGCTCTCGCGCAGCAATTTCGAGTCGGGCAAGGCGGTCTACGAACTCAACGAAGGCCAGCACCACGACCATCTGGTCTGTCTCGACTGCGGCCGCGTCGAGGAGTTCTTCGACCCTGAAATCGAAAAGCGCCAGCAGCAGATCGCCAAGGCCCGCGGCTTCGTGTTGCAGGAACACGCACTCTCGCTTTACGCCACCTGCAGCAAGACCGACTGCCCGCACCGCAGCAAGGGCTGAGCTCGCCCCTACTCGCCGCGCAGCATCGCGGCCCGGTGGCGGGAGACAAATTCCTGGTAGGTGTCGATGCCGCGGAACTGCAGGATGGTATTGCGCACCGCCGCCTCGACCAGCACGGCAATGTTGCGACCAGCCACCACCTGAATCACCGCCTTGCGCACGGGCACTCCGAGCACGTCCTGGTACAGCGGCTCGTGTGGCATGCGGTCGTAGTCGCGCTCCATGGTCTCCTTGCGCACCAGGTGCACGATCAGCTGCAGGCGCATCTTGCGGCGCACCGCCGTCTCGCCAAAGATCGCCTTGATGTCCAGCAGGCCAATGCCGCGCACCTCCAGCAGGTTCTGCAGCAGCTCGGGACAGCGCCCTTCGACGCTGGTCTGGTTGATGCGGTAGAGGTCCACCGCATCGTCGGCCACCAGGCCATGACCACGCGAAATCAGCTCCAGCCCCAGCTCGCTCTTGCCCAGCCCGGACTCGCCCGTGATCATCACGCCCATGCCCAGGATGTCCATGAACACCCCGTGCATGGAGGACCGGTCGGCAAAGTGTCGCGAAAGGTAAGCGCGCAGCACATCGATGACAAACGCCGCCGGTTCGGGCGTCGCGAACATCGGAATCTGCGCGCGCTCGGCCATCGCCATCAGCGGATCGGGTACCGCCTGCGCGTCGGCAACGATCAGCACCGGTGGCTCCAGCGTCACGATGCGGGCAATGCGCCGGCGGTTGTCCTCGTCGCTGGGGCTGGTGAGATAGGCCATCTCCCGCTCGCCGAAGACCTGCACACGGTAGGGATGGATGTAATTGAGGTAACCGACCAGGTCGGCGCCCGAGCGGGCTTCGCGGATCGCGACCTCGTCAAAGCGCCGCTCCGACGCACCAAGGCCGGCAACCCATTGCCACTTCAGCGCATCGCGGTGGTCTTCGAAAAGAACGTCGGCACTGACAACGGTGGGCTTCATGGAGTGAAGGTGGAAGGGCCAGCCGCCGGGCCACCCCAAGGCAGGCCCAGCCCCCTCGGGGGGCAGCGACCCGCGCAGCGGTGGAGCGTGGGGGTCAGCAAGTCCTACGCAGCCGCGTGGGCCGACTGCCAGCCAGTGATGAGCGCGTGCAGCGCTGCCGCATCGGTGGAATTTTTCATCTGTTCGCGCAGCTGGCTGTCACTCAGCAGTTCGGCGATTTCAGACAGGATTTCCAGGTGCTTCTGCGTCGCCGCCTCGGGCACCAGCAGGAAAATCATCAGCTGCACCGGCTGTTCGTCGGGTGCATCGAAACCGATCGGGTTGGCCAGCTGGAACACGGCCGCCAGCGGCTGCTTGAGCCCCTTGATGCGACCATGCGGAATCGCCACGCCATGGCCCAGTCCGGTCGAACCCAGGCGTTCGCGGGCAAACAGGCTGTCGGTGATCAGCGCCCGGTTCAGACCATGCAGCGTCTCGAACAGCAGCCCAGCCTCTTCAAAAGCGCGCTTCTTGCTGGTCGCATCGACGCCGACGAGCACTTGCGTGGCGGGCAAAATCACGGATAGTCGGTTCATTGGGGCCTCTTCGGAGCGCAAATTATGCCGAGTTGCCGGTACTTGCCTAGACAGCAGGCACAAAAAAGCCGCTTGACTTTCCAAGCGGCTTATTGCATCGCAGCAAGCCCGCCGAACCAGCGGCGGGCCGCACCGGGGTTCACATGAGGCGTTTGGCCGAATCGTGGTGGTGGTCCTGGGCCTTGTCCTTGTAGCGCAGCACCTGGCGATCCAGCTTGTCGGCCAACTCGTCCACGGCGGCATACAGATCGGAGTGAGCGCTTTCGGCGAACAGGTCCTTGCCCTTGACGTGAATGTTGCACTCGGCCTTCTGGCGCATGTCCTTTTCTTTCAGATTGTCTACTGTCAGCAGCACCTTGATGTCGACCACCTGGTCGAAGTGTCGGGAGATGCGTTCTAGCTTGGTAGTGACGTAACCGCGCAGGGCGGGCGTGACCTCAAGATGGTGACCGCTGATCGTCAGGTTCATAAAAGAGCCTCCTTATGCTCCGGGTTGACACAAGCCGCCGGGGGCAGACCCCCTGCGGCCGAGGGGATGTCTTGAGCCCACTATGCCCACGAAATCGCCGGGGCGCAAGCCTGCACTGCAGCAATGGGCATAAACGCGAACCAAGGCACTCACACAGGGGTTGGCGGTGCAGTCGAACGAACGACCGGCGCGCCACACGCACCATTTTCTCGCCTCAGCCGACCACTGTCAGGCGGCTCGTCCAGCGAGGCGCCGCAAAGGCCAGTCGCGAGGCCAGCGCCGCCGTCACCGCCCCGCGACCATCGGCACCGATCACCAGCACCTGCCGCAGGTCCAGCCGTTCGGCCAGTGTCCGCCACCCGCCCGGGCCAGCCACCAGCAATGCCGTCGCAGCCGCATCGGCAAAGGCGGCCGAAGGATGCAACACGGTCACGCTCACCAGACCGGGTGCGGGTTCGCCCAGGCGCGGATCGATGATGTGCGTCATGCGCTCGCCGTCGAGCACGCGAAACCGTTCGTAACTTCCTGAAGTCACCACGGCTTCGCGCTCGTGCGTCGCCACCAATGCCACCAGACCCTCGCCCTGCGGGTCGCGAATGCCGATCTGCCAGGGCCGCCCGCCAGCGCTGCCCCGGGTCGCCAGATTGCCGCCCAGATTCACCACGGCGTCGCGCACCCCGTGCTCCGCCAGCCGGTCGAGCGCCTGGTCGATCGCCACGCCTTTGGCGATCCCGCCGAAGTCCAGACGCAACCACGGATGGTCGCAGCGCACCCGGTCGCCCTCGACCACGAGTTGCGACAGCGAAGGCGCTGCATGCCGCCAGGGTGCCAGCACCGCTGCCGATGGCCGTTGACCGGGCCGCATCACGTCGTCGTGGAAGCCCCATGCGCCCACGATGCCACCGATGCCGGCGTTGAACAGGCCACCCGTGCGCCGCTCCATCACCTGCGAGAGCCGGATCAGCGCCAGCAGGTCCGGCGCCACCCGCTCGCTGCGCCCCTGGACCAGCGCCGCGTTCAGACGACCGAGTTCGCCGGGCTTCCAGGCATTCCATTCGCGGTTCAGCCGTTCCAGCCCCGCCATCGCGGCGTCCACCGCACGGTCGGCCGCCACAGCCCCTCCGCGTGCGGGACGAACGATGACGTCCGCAGGGGAGCCAAACATCGGGCGCGTGCGGCGCAGGGGCGCGTCGGCCTGCGCACTGTCAAACGGCCAGACCACCGCCCCGGCCAGCGCGCTGAGCGCGTTGCGGCGAGACAGCATCCCGACAGCGGTACCTTGCCTCATGAGCGCCTTCAGAAGCGCAAGCGCTCATTCTGCAAGGCCTGGCAGACGCGCTCGAGTTCGCCCGCCAGAAGGGGCACGATGCGGTCGAGCGCGGCCAGCTCGCCCTGACGACCCAGCCGCTCGATCTCCAGGCACAGGCCCGACATGTGGTGGGCCCCGATGTTCTGCGTCGACGAAAGAAGGCGGTGCGCCGTACGCGCCAGGTGCGCCGCATCGCCCGCGTGCAGGTCTTCGCGCAGGGCCTGCAGGTGCAGGGGAGCGTCGGCAACGAACATGTCGATGACCTCGCGCACCAGACCCGGCTGGCTGTCGTCCTGCATGCTGCGCAGGTGGTCCAGCCGGCGCCCGTCCAGCACCACGCGCCGACCCTCGGCCGCATCGACCGACTGGGCACGTGCAGACGCACCGGCCATGGCCGCGGCCAGTTGTTCCATGTTGATCGGCTTGGCCACGTAGCCGTCCATGCCGGCGGCGATGTAGGCCTCGCGGTCGCCGGGCATCGCGTTGGCGGTCATCGCCACAATGCGCGGCAGCCCCCCCGGCTGGCGCCGCTGCACGATCCAGCGCGCCGCCTGCAGGCCGTCCATCTCGGGCATCTGGATGTCCATCAGCACCACGTCGTATTCCTGGCGCTCGACCGCGTCCAGTACCTCCAGCCCGTTGGCCACCACGTCGGCGCGGTAGCCCAGGCGCTGCAGCAGCCGCAGGGCCACGCGCTGGTTCACCGCGTTGTCTTCGGCCACCAGCACCCGCAGCGGCAGGCCTTCCAGCGGCATGGGCAACGAGTCTTCCACCGGCAGCATCGGCGGTGGCAGCGAGCGTTGGCCCTGCAACACAGACTGCAAGGTCTCGAACAGCTGGCTGGCCTTGATCGGCTTGGAAAGGTAGGCCGCGAGGTCGGCGCCGTGCGTTTCCTGCAGGGCCTGCCGCTGCCCCAGCGATGTCAGCATCACGATCGGCAGTTCGGCCGCGCTGAGCTGGCGCCGGATGCCGGTGGCCAGGCCGATGCCATCGATGCCGGGCATGCTCATGTCCAGCACGGCCACGTCGTAGCGCTCGCCGTGCCGGATGCGGTCCAGCGCCTCCAGCGCCGACGGCAGGGTCGAGGGCACCATCCCCCAGAGCAGCGCCATGCGCGTGAGGATGCGGCGGTTGGTGAGGTTGTCGTCGACGATCAGCAACCGCTTGCCCGCCAGCAGCGGCACGTCGCGCTGAAGGAACTCGGGCGCGGCACCCTGTTCCGCCACCCGCACCAGCACGGCAACCTGGAACAGCGAGCCATGCCCCGGCTCGCTCTGCACCGACACCGAACCGCCCATGAGTTCGGCAAGCCGCTTGCAGATCGCCAGTCCCAACCCCGATCCGCCGTACTTGCGTGTGGTCGAGGCGTCGACCTGGCTGAACGACTGGAACAGACGCGGCAGGTGTTCGGCCGCGATGCCGATGCCCGAGTCCTGCACCGAGAAGCGGATGCGGTGGAAATTGGCATCGACCGGTTCGCCCTCGACCGCCACGAAGACCTCGCCCTGGTGGGTGAACTTCACCGCGTTGGACAGCAGGTTGACCAGGATCTGGCGGATGCGGGAGGCGTCGCCGACCAGCGCCTCGGGCGTGCCATCTTCGATCATGTAGGCCAGGTTCAGGCGCTTCTCCAGCGCGCGTGGTGCCACCAGGTCCAGCGAGTCTTCGACGCAGCGGCGCAAGTCGAACACCTGCTGCTCGATCTCCAGCTTGCCGACGTCCGCCTTGGAGTAGTCGAGGATGTCGTTGATGACATCCAGCAGGGTCTCGCCGCTGGCGCGGATGGTGCGCGCGAAATCGCGCTGGTCCTCCGACATCGGCGTTTCCAGCAGCAGCGTGGTCATGCCGATCACCGCGTTCAGGGGGGTGCGGATCTCGTGGCTCATGTTGGCCAGGAACAGGCTCTTGGCGCGCGCAGCCGCCTCGGCCTCCGACTTGGCGCGTTCGAGCGCCAGCGACTGCTGGTGGCTCTCGGTCACGTCGGTCACCGTCCCCAGCGAACCGATCACCTCGCCTCCGGCATCGCGGCTGTGCACCGCGCGGCCCATGACCCAGATTTCGTCGCCATCGGGCCGCAGGAAGCGGTACTGAAGCTCGAACGCCTCGTGCGCCTTCACCGACGCGTACCAGGCCACCTGCACCCGGCCCCGGTCGGCCGGATGCACCGCCCGCAGCCAGCCGCCGCCCGAGGCCTCGAGCAGCGTCATTCCCGCCATTTCACTCCAGCGATCGTTGACGTAGACAAACATGCCGCGCGAATCGGTCTGGAAGATGCCGACCGGCGCGGTCGCCGCCAACTCGCGAAAACGGGCTTCGCTGCGCGCCAGCGCACGCGTGGCCTGGCGCGACTCGCTGACGTCGCGCAGGATCGCCGCGAAGAACATTTCGCCGTCGAGTTCGACATGCGAGATCGAAGCCTCGGCGTCGAACAGGCTGCCGTCGGCCCGGCGGCCCTGGATGTCGCGGCGTTCGGCCATGCGACGCGCCGGCATCGGTGACGCGCCGAAGCGGCGCAGGTGGGCCGCGTGTGCCGCGCGCGCCTGCTCCGGCAGCAGCAGTTCCAGCGGTTGCCCGATCACCGCCGACAGCGGATACCCGAACGCGCGCTCCGCGCCCTCGTTGAACAGCACGATCTTCTGCTGCGCGTTGGTCACGATCACCGCGTCGTCCGCGATGGCCAGCAGGCGCGTCAGCAGCGGGCCGAAATTCTTCGGCCCCAGCGCGGTGAGCAGCGAGCGGTCCATCCGGGTGCGCGCGTCCATGGCCTGGCGTCCTATGGTCGACTCAGGAAGGCTTGATCCGCGCCACGCCGCCGTAGCTGCCGACCCACAGCGTGCCGTCGGCCGTGGTGGTCATCGAGAACACCACGTTGTTGAACAGACCGTCTTCGGTCGTCAGCTTCTGGGTGAACTTGCCGTCGACCATCTTGGCCAGGCCGTTGTTGGTGCCGATCCACATCTGCCCCTTGGGGTCGGTGTAGAGCATGAACACATGGTTGCCCGGCAGCCCTTCGGAAACGGTGTACTGGGTCCACTTCTGGCCGTCAAAGCGCGAGAGGCCGCCACCCCAGGTGCCGGCCCAGACCGCGCCCTGCGCGTCGACCGCCAGCGAGACGATGTAGTTGGGGTTGTAGGCGACGTCGATCTTCTCCAGGCCCATCTCCTGCTTCTGCTTGGCATGGTGCTCGGAGACCTTGGAGGGATCGGTGTTGTACTGGATGTGGCCCTTGACGCGCTCGTAGTCGGCGCCCAGGCCCTTGGCGTGGTTCCAGTTGTCCCAACGACCCTGGTTGAAGCGCGCCAGCCCGCCTTCGGTGCCGAGCCAGATCTCGCCGTTCTTGCCCTCGGCCAGGCCGTACACCCAGTCGTTGGGCAGGCCGCCCTTGGTGTTCTCAACCGTGTACAGCTCCCACTTGGAGCGGTCCTTGAGGTCGCCGCCGCGCACCCGGTTCACGCCCGACCAGGTAGCAATCCAGAGGTCACCGTTCTTCGCCTTGAGCACGTCGTAGACAAAGGCATCGCCCAGACCTTCGGGGATGTTGTAGGTGTCCCACTGCTGCGACTTCGGGTCCAGCAGAGACAGGCCGCCGCCGTACGTGCCCAGCGCGATGCGGCCGTCGACCTTGCTGACGTGGAACACGCCGTTGGAGAGCAAGCCAGACTGGGTGTCGAACAGCTTGTATTCGTCGGTCTTCGTGTCGTAGCGCACCGCGCCGCCGGAGGTGCCGACCCAGACCAGGTCGCCGTCGACGAACAGGCGCTTGACGTTCTTGTTGCCGACACGGAAATGGGTGAACTTCGACGACGGGTCTGAGGCCACCTTGCCTTCGCGCTGCGGCGCGGCGGCCGCGACCGGCGTGTGTCCTTCGGGCAGCGCCGGCTGCGCCTGGGCCAGCTTGGCAGGCTCGGCAGCCGGTACGGCATTCTGGCGACCGAGCTGGTAGGCGCCGGCCAGTGCGGTCCCCAGCGCGATGGCGGTGACGCCGGCGATGCGCAGGCTGATGGCCATGGGATGTCCTTTCATGGATTCTCGTCAGCGGGTGATGCGGGCCACGCCCTTGCGCGTGCCGACCCACACATCGCCATCGGGCGCGACGGCGATCGCATAGACGTTGCGTTCGAGCAGGCCTTCCTTCATGCCGAAGTTCTTCCAGCCCTTGCCGTCGTACCGCGAGAGGCCGTTGTTGGTGCCGAACCAGAGCGCGCCGTCGCGGTCCTGCGCCACGCTGTAGACGATGTTGCCGGCCAGGCCATCCTTGGCGGTGAGGTTGGTCCAGGCCTTGCCGTCCCAGTGCGCGGCGCCGCCGCCCCAGGTGCCCGCCCAGATGCTGCCGTCCTTGGCGCTCAGGATGGAGAAGGTGTAGTTGGGGTTGTAGGTCGCCGGCCCGTCGGCGCTGACCGAGAGATCGTGGCGGGAGCGCGTGCCCAGCCCGGTGTTGCTGCTGAACGGCAGGTTGTCGCTGTTGGGCGCGCCCAGGCCGTCCTTGTGGGTCCAGCTCTTCCAGGCCTTGCCGTCGTACATCGAGACACCACCCTCGGTGCCGAACCACACCCGGTCCTGCGCATCCACCGCGATGCCGTAGACCCACTCGTTGACCAGCTCCTTGACGTAGGTGGTGAACTTGCCGGTCTTGCCGTCGACCTTGTTCACGCCGGCCCAGGTGCCGATCCAGAAGTCGCCGCTGCGCTGTTCGCCGAACGAGTAGATCCAGTAGTCGGCCAGCCCGTGCATCGGGAAGAAGGTCTTCCACTGGCCATCCTTGTAACGCGAGACTCCGCCAGCATTGGTACCGAACCACTTGTTGCCCTTGCGGTCCAGCCCGATCGCGAACACATACTCGTTGGCCAGGCCTTCCTTGCGGGTGAAGGTGTTGCGCAGCTTGCCTGACACCAGATCGACCTCGTGCACGCCCGCCGAGGTGCCGACCCACAGCGCGCCGCGCGCGGGCTCGACCGTCAGGGCGCGCACATACACGGAGGCTCCGGCGTCGAACACTTCCTTGACGCGCCAGTTGGCGGTCTGCGACCAGGCCAGCGATGTCCCGCCGAGCAGGCCCAGCGCGAGCACGGCGGTGGCGGTGCGGCGCGTGCTCATCGCAGCGTGCGCAGGTGCGCCACGATGTCCAGCAGGTCGCGGTCCCGCAGCAGGCCCTGGTAGGCCGGCATCGCGCCTTTGCCCGTTCGGATGGATTGCAGAAGGGTCATGTCGGGCTTGAGAAGTGCAGTGGGTTGGGAAAAGTCGGGCGCGCCGACCATCTGCGGGCGGCCGTTCGCGCCGTGGCAGCTGGCGCAGTGCTGGCGGTAGAGCGTGGCGCCCTGCATGACGTCGGCCGCATGGGCAACCTGGATCAGCAGCAGACCCAGCGCGATCGCGCCGATCGAACGGCCAAGGCGCTCAGCCGATTTCGGGAAACGCGCGCGCACGGCGTTCCCGAGTTTGGAAATCGCGCCCCGTGCGGACGTGGCGGCACCGACCTTCCGCGACCGCAGAAGACCCGTCTCAAACGTGCTGTTGGTGCCACCGTCGACCCGCATCATGGGGTCGTGGGTAGCGATTTCTGTGCCAGTGGCTACTGGCCGGCGGAAACGGTCTGGAACTCTTCGAGCTTGCGGTACAGACTGGACAGACCGATGCCCAGGCGCTGGGCCGCGAGACGGCGGTCACCGCCCGCGTCGTCGATCGCGCGCTGGATCAGCGATATCTCGAAGCGGCGGACCCGCTCGCGCAGGCCGACTTCCTGCCCGGGGCCCTCGGTCAGCGGCGCTGGTGCGGAAGCAGAGGCCACCCGGGAGACTTCGGGCGGCAGGTCTCCGGGGCGGATGCAGCCGCCGTCGGCCAGGATCGTGGCGCGGTGCAGCACGTTCTCCAGCTGGCGCACGTTGCCGGGCCAGTCGAACGCGGTGAGCATGTCTTCGGCCTCCGGGTCGAGGGTCAGCGGCTGCCCGGCGCCCGAAGCCATGCCCCGCTGCGCCATCAGGTGACGCAGCAGACCGGGAATGTCGGCGCGCCGCTCGCGCAGCGGAGGCATCGGAATCTGGAACACCGAGAGCCGGAAGAACAGGTCCTCGCGGAACCGGCCCGAGGCCACCATCGCCGGCAGGTCGCGGTTGGTCGCGGCGATGATGCGCACGTCGATCTTGCGGCTCTGCTCGGAGCCCAGCGGCCGAACCTCCTTGGCTTCGAGCACGTGCAGCAGCTTGGTCTGCATCGGCAGTGGCAGCTCGCCGATCTCGTCGAGAAAGATGCTGCCGTGGTCGGCCTGCGCGAACAGGCCGCGGCGCGCGCGGTCGGCGCTGGTGAAGGCGCCCTTGGTGTGGCCGAACAGTTCGCTCTCGATCAGGTTCTCGGGAATCGCGCCGCAGTTGACCGCCACGAACGGGCCGTCGCGCCGCATCGACAGTTCGTGGATGCGGCGGGCCGTGACGCCTTTGCCGGTGCCGCTCTCCCCGGTGATCAGCACCGTGCTGTCGGTGGGGGCGACACGGCCGGTCAGCCGCTCGGTGGCCTGCATCGCGGGTGACGAAAACCGGAACGCATCCTGCCCTCCGCCCATGACCAGATTGCGCAGCGCACGGTTCTCTTCCCGCAGGCCGCGCACCGCATCGAGCTGTTCGAGGCGGTGCAGGATCTCTTCGTTGCGGACCGGCTTGGTGATGTAGTCCCAGGCACCGGCCTTGATCGCGTCGATGGCCGAGTCGACCGACGCAAATGCGGTGACCATTATGAAGGTGGCGGCGTGACCCTTGGCGCGGGCCTGACGCAGCAGCTCGATGCCATCGGTGACCGGCATGAAGACATCGCTGAGCACCACGTCGTAGGTGGCCTTCTCCATCATCGAGAGCGCCTCGCCGGCCGAGCCGGCGGCCTCCACCATGTAGCCGGCTTTGCGGATGGCAGCGGACAGAACCTGTCTGATGGCTGGCTCGTCGTCCACGACCAGCACATTCAATTCGGGCATCGCTCTCATCCTTGTTCAACCTCCCTGACTGGAAGGGAGCGTCAGTCTAATGTTCAGTACCGGACCTTCGCCTTGACCCAGCGCAAACCGCCCCCCCAGCGATTCCAGATTCGCTTGCGTCAGCAACATCACCCGCTGCACGTCGGGCTGGGAAAAGTCCAGCCGCACCGGAAACGTCAGCAACATCTCGATACCTTCCGCCACCGGTCGCGTCTGCACGCGCACCGGCGTGGCGGCCACACCCTGCGCGGCCAGCGCCTCGCAGCCCAGCGCCACCAGCTGCATGAGCACCTGCTGCACGGTCGACGCCGGCACCCGCACCGCAGGCAGCTGCGTCGAGAGGTCCTGCTCGAAGCGGAAGTGGCGGTAGCGCTTGTCGTAGCCCATGAACTGCAGCGCCTTGCGCACCAGGGCATTGAAGTCCACCCAGTCGAACTCGGAGGCTTGCGGCGCAGCCAGCAACGCGAGATTGCGCGCCGCCATCGCAGCGCGCTGGGTCTGGTCGAGGATGGCCTGCGCCACCGCATTGACGCGGGCCGCAGGCACATCGCCTTCGGTCGCGAACAGTTCCTGCGCCGCGCCGGAGATGGCCGCCAGCGGGTTGTTGACCTCGTGCGCGACGCCGGCGGCCAGCGCCGCCACCGCCTGCATCTTGTCTTCGTGCGCGCGCCGCTCGGTGTCGACCTCGATGCGCTTCTCGCGCTCGTCCAGGTCGATCGACATGCGGTTGACCGCCTCCATCAGCCGGCCGAGCTCGTCCTCGCGCGCCACGGGCAGCATCACGCCGCGGCTGCCGTGCACGATGTGCAGCGCGTGCGATTCGAGCGAGCGGATGTCGCCCGTCAGGCGCGCGAAGAACCACGCCACCAGCGCCCCGAACACCGCGATGCCGGCCAGCGACAGCAGCAGCGATTCGATCGTCACCGCGTCGTACTGGCGCTGGTAGGCCTGCGTGAGTTCCTCGCGCTGGATGGCCAGGCTCTGGCGCCGGATTTCCAGCATCTCGGATGCGCGCCCCAGCGACTCGCGCAGGTCGATCCAGTTGGCCCGCACCGGGTGCTCACGCAGAGCCGTGTAGCTGCGCGCGATGCTCCGCTGCAGCAGGGTGTACGCGGGGTCGAATTCGTCCAGCGCGTCGAACAGCTTGGCGCAGGACTCCATGTACAACGTCAGCTCGGAAGGTGGCTCGATGTTGTCGTTGCCCGCGTTGCTGGCGATGCTGACGTCGACCTGTGCGCTGTTGACAGCTGCCTCGGTCAGTGCAAGTGCCTTGTCGTGGCGCGAGACCTGCTGCAGCGTCTGCATGCTGTCGTATATCTTGGAGCGCTCGAAGGCCACGAACACCGCCGAGCCCAGCAGGAAGGCCATGAGCGCCACCGTGGCCGCCAGGCCTTTGGCGCGCAGCGATTTGCGCGCAGGCAGGGGCACCGGAACACCGGACGCATCACCCGGCATCACGCTCGACCTTGAAGGGGTGTGGCACAGCGTTTGCGTCGCCGCCCCCCAGCCCCTGGAGAACACCCATGTCGATCACCCGTCACCTTGTTGCCTTGTGTCTGGTCCTGTTCATTATCCCTGTGCATGCCGATGTGCTGCAGGACGGACAGGAGGCCATCCACCGCAAGGACTACCCCACCGCCATCCGCCTGCTGGAGCCCCTGGCCCGGGCGGGCAATGCGCAAGCCCAGCTGCGCATGGGCCTGCTGCACTACCACGGCCACGGTGTCCGCGAGAACGATGCCCAGGCACTGGCCTGGTTCGAACAGGCGGCACGCCAGGGACTGGCAGAAGCACAGTTCCATCTAGGCAATATGTATGCCTACGGCCTGGCCGATCCGGGTCCCGGCGCCGACCCTTCGCGGCTGGCCGCGCAGTGGTATTTCGAGGCCGCGCGGCAGGGGCACGCCGATGCGCAATACAGCCTGGGCATCCTGTTCCTTACCGGCACCGGACTGGTCCAGAACCAGACCGAAGCAACCCGATGGATCGAACGCGCCGCCAAACAGGGCCATGCCGACGCGAGCGCCTACCTGCAGGGCAAGCGCTGAGCGCGCTCAGAGCGGCTTCTTGAAGCTCACCGCACCGCGGATCTTGCCGACCAGCAGGCCGGCCCCCTTGTCCTGCGGATAGTCGTGGGCCAGTTCGTTGCGGATCGACGCGGGAATCTGGTCGGCCGTGCCGTGGCACTGCACGCAGATCGGCTGCATCGGCAGCGCCTTCATGTAACGCAGGTATCTGCCGGTGGGCTCGGTGACCACCTCCGCGTGATCGATCGTGTCGCCGCGTTCGCCCTGGGCCAGCCGCTGCTCGAAGCCCAGCAGCGTCCTCTGCTCCCAGACATCGGCGGAGGCCAGCGACGGGTTGCGCGGCGACAGGCTCACCCGCGTGACCCTTGCGCCGTACTTGCGCGAGATCGCCGACGAGATTTCCGGCACCGTGTACTTGCAGACCACGATCGCCCGCAGCGGACCGCTGGCCTCGATCGCCTTCACCAGTTCGCTGCCCACGCCGCTGACCAGTTCGGCCGATGCCTTGCGGGCTTCGTCGAGACCGGCGCGCGGCACCTCGTCGGCCCAGGACAGCCCCGCCAGTGCCCAAAGGATGAGGCCACCGCCCCACCGGCGCCACCGCTGCACCGCGGTGTCACAAGACCTTGATTTCATGGGGGTGATTGTGGGGGAAGACACCCACCTCGGGGCAAATGCCCCACCGCGCCGGGCAAGCGAAATGCCCCATGCCGCGCTCAGGGCTGAACGCGGTCGATGACGATCGCCACACCCGTGCTGCCGGGGGTGATCGGCCCGGTCTGACCCACCAGGTCACCGGCGTGCGGCGTCGCGTCGCCGCTGTGCGAGATGCGCGCGCTGACCGTGACCTGCCCGAACCCGGAGAGGCGCAACTCGGGCGCCATCGCCATGCTGTCGTCCAGCGCAAAGGCACGCGGCCAGGCGCCGACCGGCTGGCGGAAGATCGCCAGTGGCATGCGCGGCCCCTGCACCGCACGGGCAAACACAAACAGCGTGTCGCCCGGCGCGATCTGCGCCGCCAGGGCCGGTGCGATGCGCACCTCGCCCACAATCTTGCCGGCGCCTGCCACCGCTGCGGAGGTGCCCGCCGGCGTGGGCGACGCGGCGGTCGACGGGTTCGCAGCCATCGCAGGCGCAGCGCCAGCGCCACCACCTTCGAGCTGCACTGCCTGCGCCACGCTGCCACGCACCGAACGCGCGATCTCCGAATCGGGCGGCACCACGGCGATCAAGCGCTCCCAGTAGGCCCGCGCGCTGGCGTAGTCGTGGGCCTCGAAGGCCACGCTGCCGGCCAGGGCCAGCGCCTTCACGTGCTTCGGGTCGATGTCCAGCGCCTTCTGCACCAGCTGCGCGGGTTCGCCGGCCAGCCGCTTGCCCTGCGCCATGCCCAGCACATCGGCGAAGTCCGCCAGCAGCGTCGGATCCTCCGGCACCAGGGCGATGGCGCGGCGGAAGGCGATCACCGCGTCGGGATAGCGGCCCAGTGCGGTGTACGAGCGGCCCAGCATCATCCAGCCCTCGACGTCGTCGGGCTGCGACTTCAGGCGTTGCGCGAGATTGGCCACCATGCCTTCGATCTGCTCGGCGGTCACGCTGTGTTTGCCCCCTTGCGCGGGGGCTTTGGCCTGCACCGAGGCGGCCGCATCGCCGATGGCCTGCGGGTCACCAAGATAGAGATAGGTCGACACGCTGCCCAGCGGCAACAGCAGCGCCAGCGCCCAGGCGGTGCGCCGCGCCGGCGCCAGCACGGCGTTGCCGGAAAGCGCAGGGCCGGTCTCTTCCAGCACGCGCCGCTGGATGTCTTCGCGCGCCTGCGCCATCTGTCCGGGCGGCAACAGGCCTTCTTCCAGGTCGCGTGCCGCTTCGCCGATCTGGTCCCGGTAGATCGCCAGATTGACATCGGCCGCCTGCAATGCCGCGCCGGGCCAGCGCGGCTTCCACAGCGCGGGCAGCAACATCAGCAGCGCACCCAGCAGCAACAGCGCCACCACGCTCCAGAACACCATCATGTCCGGCCCCTCCCCCAGGATCGGGAAATTTTTCCCGGAACCGGGAAGGCGAGACGGTCCGGATTCCGGGATTGGGAAAGTGGTCCGGCCGCAGAGGACCAGCGGCGCAACGGGGGCATCGGGATCATGCGGACTTAAAGCAAGTTCACTGCCACGCGCACGCCCTCAAGGGCCCTTCGGCGCCGGTGTCGAGGCGGGTTGCGGCCGCAGCTGCGACTCCCATTCCCAGAGCGCGGAACGGGCCTTGGCCAGGTGGCTCTCGCTCTCGTGGCGCGCGAGGTGCAGGTAGCTGCGCATGGCGCCCATGGCCAGCTCCAGATCGTGTGCCGCCTCGTGGCTCAGCGCCAGGCCGTAGTAGGCGTTGGCCTGATTGGGCCGCAGATCGATCGCGCGCTCGAAGGCGCGGCGGGCCTCAGCGGGCTGCTCCAGACCGAGCAACGCAAAGCCCAGGTTGACGTGCGCTTCGGGCATGTCGGGTGCGAGCTCGAACACGCGCTCCAGCGCCTGCACGGCCTTGGCGTGCTGACGGGCGTGCAGCAGCACCACCGCTTCGTCGAAGCGGCGATGGAGTTCGTCCGGCGGCGTGGCCTCGCTGGCCGGAGCCACATCGCCCGGTGTGAGCAGCTGCGGCGCATGCGTTGCCGGCCAGTGCGCGATCCACGCACCGCCGCCAACCACCATCGCCACCGTCAGCAGCACGCCCACGGCCCGCCGGTCCAGTTTCGCGAAACGTGCCATCTCAGACCGCTCCCTTGTGTGGCGCGGTCGAGAAGAACGGCACGCCAAAGAACGTGAGGAAGGCCAGCACGAACACGCCCGCCAGCCAGGCGCCAAACACCGCCGGACGAGGCCGCACGGTGGCGCGTGCATGCAGCGCAACGGCCAGTGCCAGCCAGCTCAGGAAGGCCCAGGTCTCCAGCGGGTCCCAGGCCCAGTAGCGGCCCCAGGCGTCCTGCGCCCACACCGCACCGACGATCAGCATCAGCGTGTCGAACACAAAGGCATAGGCGGCGAAGCGGTGCGCCAGTTCGTCCAGCCGCCGGTCGTCGGGGACGCCCATGAAGAAGCGCAGCCCCGCCACGCTCTGCCGCAACACCGGCACGCTGCCCAGCGCCACCGCCACCAGCAGCAGCCCCAGGTAGAGCTTGCCGACCACGGTGTGCAGATACAGCAGCGGCGTGTCGTAGGTGGCGGGCAGATGTCCCGCTCCCGGGTTCGACATCGGCAGCCACAGGCCCAGCACCAGCAGCACCGGCAGCGCCCCCACGACCACCGAACGCACCTCGCGCACCGCCCACCACGCCAGCAGCAGCACCAGGCTCAGGCTCCAGAGGTTGCTGCTGAGGATCTCGTGCAAGGTGGTGAAGGGACCATGCCCGAGCCGGTCCCAGCGCAGCGCCAGCGACAGCGTGTGCAGCAGCAGCGCCACCGCCAGCGCGAGTGCGCAGGTCTGCTGGCGCCGCGTCGGCTGTGTGGTCGGACCACCGGCGAACGCCAGCGACGCACCGAGCGCATAGACGCCGAGCGCGCCCCAGAGCAGGGTGATGTCCAGCGCCGTCTCAGGCATGTTCCGCTCCCCGGCCGGCCGACAGCACCGGCGACGAAGGCGCCTGCACCGGGCTGCCACCGAAGAAGCGCTGCGTGTAGTGCCAGGCGAGCGACATCGCCGCCACCAGGGCTGCCGCCAGCAGCCACGGCAGCGTCGGGTCGTAGGTCACGCGATAGCCCATCCAGCTTCCCAGCCTTTCGTAGACCAGGGTGCCGCCGGCGACCTCGACCCGCTGCCCCGGCGCCAGCTCGCTGCGCTGGTCTCCCACCCGCAGCACCAGGCGGTGGTGTTCGGGCAGTCGGAACTCCGAGGCCCTGGCGGGATCGAGGAGCTGATCGTCGAACTGCAGCATCACCCAGGCCACGGTGCCCCCGGGCAGAGTCCACTCGCGCGACTGCCGCAGCTCGTGCATGGGGAAGCTCGGCAGGTGCACCGCGCCGCTGACCGCCTCGCCGTCCTTCGGCAGCCAGGTGAGCAGTGGCGCGAAGCCCTTGTTGGGACTGGTGTAGATGCGGTAGCCGTCCAGCACCAACGGTCGGTGGTCGCCGATCACGGCGCTCTGCTCGCGGCCCTCGCCGTCCCGCCAGGTCACGGTGTTGCGCGTGGCGCCGCGCTGGCGGCCCGGCGCGTAGTGAATCTCGAAACCGCCGTGGCGGAACTGCAGGCGCGAGAGGTGGTCGCGGTGCAGCGGCCCGGAGCGCGCTTCGATCAAGCCGTCGAACGGCAGGCCCTGCGTGAGTTCGAAGCGCCCGTCCAGCGCGGTCAGGCGCCCGATCACCACCAGCACCACCACGGCCAGCAGCGCCAGGTGCGCGACCAGCAGCGGCAACTGGCGACGGAACGCCGGATGCAGCACCAGCGCCGCCAGGAGGTTGATCGACAGCAGGCCCAGAGCGACCGCCAGCGCCGGCACCAACACGCCGCCGCCCACCAGACCGGCCGCGACAGCGACGGCCAGCAGCCCCATGCAGACCAGTGTGGTACGCAGCGATCCGAAATGCGCCAGCGTGCGGCGCTGCAGCGTCGGGGTGGTCATGGCGGGTTGGAACAGACGTTCTTCATCCAGTCCTTGCCACTGTTGGTGTCGTTGCCACCGGTGCCGAAGGTGGTGGCCGAGTTGTTGGAGCCACAGTTGGTGTCGGTCCAGTTGCCGCTGGTGGCGAAGGTGCGCACCTTGAGCTTGGAATTGAGGTAGTACGGCCCCTGGTTGTAGGCCTGCGTGGGTGCACTGATGCGGTACTCCTCGTTGCCGGCGCGACCGACCTCGGGGCCGACGTCGTTGAGGTTGACCAGCAGCGCCTTGTTCTTCCACCCGTGCGGCACCGCAGCGTGGCACCAGTTGCAGCGGATGCGGCCGATCTTGTCGAAATGGAAGGCGTGCAGGTTGCCCTTGCCGCTGGGCTGGAAGAAGCCGGTGGTGCCGCCGCCGTCCTTGGTCGAGTAGGTGTTGGCGTCGTGGCACTTGAAGCACAGCGGGTTGGCCGCGGCGTTGTTGCCTGCACCGACCGCGTTGTTCCAGTTGCCCTTGAGCAGGAAGTTGTTGGTCGAGCCGTGCGGCCCCCAGGGCGTGCCGTTGTCGCCGCCCGCGGGCACGGCCGTGCCGTCGGGGGTATTGGCGCCATGGCAGTCGCTGCAGTACATGGTCTGGCTGCCGACGGCGTTGCCCCAGGGCGCTCGGAAGGCGCTCGCGCTGGCGCCGCTGCGCCCGGTCACGTCCATCACCGGGTGCCAGGAGCGGTGATTGCCGGTCGTGTAGTTGCTGCCCGATCCGCTGTTGCCGCTGGTGGCGTCACCGCGGTGGTTCACCGGGGCCTGGAACTCGCGCGCCTGGTTGGTGTAGCTGGTGAGGTTGTTGGTGCCGGAGGCGGTGCCGCCCGAGGTCGCCCCCAGCGCGGGCGGCGTGGTGCCGTAGGCGTAGTTCGAGTGGCACTTGAGGCAGATCTGGTATTCGCGCGTCACCCAGGGGGACGTCACCGCCGTGCTCGTGCTGGCGCCCGGGTCGCCGCGCTTGATGGTGAAGCCCGAGGGGTTGTCCTGGAACGAGGTGGAGCCGTACACCGGCTCGACGCCCCAGCCGCCGCGCAGCACACCCGAGGCGATGTTGGTGTGGGTGTAGCCGGTGGTCTCGTCGTGGCGGTGCGTGCCGGCCGCATCGGGCGCACTGCCAAGCCCCGAGGCGCCGCCGGTGAAGCTGCGGAACTTCACCACGCGGTGCGGGTTGTGGCAGTCGGTGCACTCCGCATGTCGCTGCGCCAGCTTGGCACGCGACTCGATCATGTCGGCGCCGCAGCGGTTGGTCGGGCTGTTGCAGTCGAGAGCGCCATCGGTGAAGTTGCCGCCGATGTCGTGCACTTCCTCAGTGGTGCCGCCCTGGTCGCTGGTGGTCAGCGGCATGTGGATCGGCGAGCTGAATTCGCTTTCGATGTTGGGGACCTGGGTCACCGAAGCCAGCGCCGAGTTGGCGCCGGTGGTGTGGCACTGGAAGCAGGTCTTTTCCTGCGCCGGGTTGCCGCCCTGGCGCGGCGCCAGCGGGCTGCCCGGCGGCAGCGGCGCGTCGGTGCCTTCGCGGGTCAGGCGGCGAGCGCCCTGCACGGTGTGGGTGTCGTGGCAGTTCAGGCAGGCGGCCTTCCAGACCGGCGTGCCGTTGGGGAACTCGCGCAGCGCCGCTGCCGTGTCCTTGTAGGTTTCGTCGGCGACTTCGGGTCGCGCGTGCGCCGACAGGGCCCAGACGGCCGCACCCTGATTCTTGTCGTGGCAGGAAAGGCAGTTGATGTCGGTCGCGACGTTGTGCGTATTGGTCGGCGCCGCCTCCTGGAAACGCTGCGCGCGCAGGAACTTCTGGTTGCCCTTGGACGGATCGAGCTCGCGGATGTGCGGGTCGTGGCAGGTCGCGCATTGCACCTGGCCCGCGCCGCCGTTGCCGGTCATCTCCAGCGGCAGCATCGGCTTGTAGCCGGGCACGCGGATGCCGACCACGGTGCCGGTGGTGGCGGGCCAGCGCTGCGCTGCGTCGACCGGCCGCATCTCGCCGTCGCGTGCCGCCAGCGCGCTGCTGAAGGTGACCGAGATCGGGTGGTCATTGCGCAGGTCGGTGCCGATGAAGCGCGTGAAGCCGCTCTGCACGCCTTCGCCCGCCGGCATCACGCCGCCCGGGCCGGTGCCGGTCATGGGAATGCTGATGTTGGACCTGCCGTTGAGCACGTTGACGTTGCCGATCGCCAGCGTCCCGTCATGGCAGGAAAGGCAGAGCTTGGAGCTGCCGCCGGGCTGGCTGTTGAAGCCGTCGGCGATGGCTTGCGCGTCCAGCGTCGACGAGGTGTAGGGCGTGTAGGTCGCGCCCGAGGGCACGCGGCGGTTCCACAGCGGCGCGCGCAGTGGTGCGCCGCCCTGGTCGCTCTGGGTCGCGTTGTGTGGTGTGTGGCAGAACACGCAGACTTCGGTGGTCGCGCCGGCCGCGGCATGGGTGGTGCCGGGGCCGTTGGCCGACAGGTTGTGCCGCGTGCCGCGCACGTCGGAGATGCGTTGGGCCAGCGTGGGCGCGGCCACGAACAGCAGACCCGCGAGGAAGAGGAGCGCGGCCGCCAGCCGCCCGCTGCGCATCAGCCGCCTCCCAGGAACTGGAACAGCACGACACGGCCGTTGAACATGTCGGCCACGTGCACGCGGTTGCGGCCGTCGACCCAGACACCGGCCGGCAGGTAGAAGCGGCCGGTCGCGGTGCCGGTGCCGCCGATGGGCAGCAGGAACTCGCCCCGCGGCGAGAACACCAGCAGGCTGTCGTAGTAGGACTCGACCACGTAGACATTGCCTTCGCCATCGACCGCCACGCCCTTGGGCCGCACCAGATCGCCGAGGAACAGGCCACGCGAGCCCAGGCGCCGGTTCCAGCCGCCGGTCTCGGGGTCGTAGACCTGCACGCGGCTGTTGAGCGTGTCGGTCACGTACAGCGCGCCATTGGCGAAGACCATGTGGGTCGGGAAGTTGAACTCGCCCATGCCCTCGCCACGCCGGCCCAGCACGCGCACCTGCTGGCCCTGCGCATCGAACACCTTGATGTCGTGGGCATAGGTGTCGGCCACGTAGAGGTCCCCGGTGCGCGGGTCGCGCGCCAGCCCGGTCGGCCGCTGCAGCCGGCCCCGCCCGATCACACCCTGCGGCTCGCCGCGTGCATCCAGCCGCACCACCACGCCCAGGTCGGCATCGGCCACGAACAGCGCGCCGTCCGGTCCCACCGCCAGGCCCGAGGGCGCGACAAAGCGCGTCAGCGGTTCGGCGTATTCCCACACCAGCAGCTCGCCGCGCTTTTCGTCGAAGACGAACACGGCCTGCCGGCTGGTGTCGCTCACAAACAGGCGGCCGTCACCGTCGCCCGTCAGGCCCGAAGGCCGTTGCAGCACCAGCGGTGCATCGGGTTTTTCGTCCAGCCCCGCCAGCCAGCGGCCGACCGAGCGCAGGCTGCCCGGATCGGCGGCGGGTGTGCGGAAGTTCGGCTCGCCGACCAGGGTGCCGCTGTAGAGGAAACGCGGCACCTCGGGCGCCGCGGGCCACATCAGGCGTTGCCCTTCGGGCGCGTCGGCCATGCCGTAGTGCATCTGCCCGCGCACCGGGCCGACGTCTGCACAGGCGGCCAGTTGGCCCAGCGCGACGAGGAGCCACAGCGACCACAGACGGCGCAGGAGATTCATGGCCGCGCCTCCTGCACCCGCAGCAACACGACCTGTCCACCCAGACGGTCGGCCACGGCGAGCCCGCGCTCGTCGGCCGCGATCGCCGCAGGCTGTCGCACGCGCAGGGCACTGGCTCCGAACGCCTGGACCGGCGCCCCTTCGCGCAGCAGCACGATGCGGTGGTCCTGCCCGTCCAGCACCCAGACCCGCCCGCGCGTGTCGGCCGCGATCGCCACCGGCTGTTTGAGCACGCCCGCACCCAGGCTCGCCAGCACGCGGCCACCGCGGTCGACGCGGTGGACCAGGCCTGCGCGCTTGTCGAGCACCCAGAGCAGCGAACCGCCTGCGGCCATCGCGTCCACCGCGATGGACCGGCCTTCGGCCGACAAGGGCCGCACCGGCAAGGCCAGACCACCACCCGCGCGCAGTTCCAGCCACTGGCCCAGCCCCGCGTCGGCCAGCAACACGGTCGCACCCAGGTCGGCCAGCGCGATGCCCGACGCTGCGGCCAGATCGGCACCAGGCCGGAAGGTCTGCAGCACGCGGCCATCGCGCGCCAGGTGCCGCAGCGCGCCGCCCATGCCGTCCAGCACCCAGGCCGAGCGGTCGGGGGCAAGCGCCAGCGCGGTGGTCGGCGACACCGCCACACCGCCTTGCGGCACCAGCGCGCCCAGCATCAGGTCGATGCGCCAGAGCCGCTGTGTGCCGCTGTCGGCGACCAGCAGGTCCTGGTCCACCAGCGCCACGGCAGTCGGCGCGACCAGCTGGGCGAACGGCCCGGTGCCGGGCCGCACCGGCATGCCCAGTCCCGGCTCGGGCGCCGCCACGAAGCCGCCGTTGACGCTGCGCCAGGGCTGCAGCGAGACCTCGCCCGGCGCGGCCGGCGGTGGCGGTGCGGACACCGGCACGCCCGCGCAACCCAGCAGCGCGCAGGGCGCGGCCAGCAGCAGGCGGCGGGTGGCGGAGAACGTGGGCCGGGCGTTCATGGTGTCACCAGCGGCCCGGACCAGAGGTCTGGTTGTCGCCCTGGATGCCGGCGGGCGTACCGGGCTTTGCGGAGTGGCACAGGTCGCAGCGCTCCGGTCCCCAGGCAATCTGGCTGTTGTGGCACATGCCACAGAACTTGCCGTCGATGATGTCGCTCATCAGCACGTTGTTGGACCCGGCGCGCATCTGGAACCCCAGCTCCTGGTGACAGACCTTGCAGCGAAAGCGGATCCGGTGGAACCAGTGGGGAAACACCACCGGGCGCACGCCCTGCTTGTCCGAATGTTTGTTGAGTACCACGTCGCCGTACTCAGCATGAATCGTGCCCATCGGCAGGCACAGCGCCAGCAACAGCCACCACCCCGCGCGGCTCATGGCGCCGCCTTGCGCGGCAGGGCCGTGTTGGGCACGCTGTGGCAGCGGTTGCACTCGGTCAACGGGAAGGCCACCGCGCCGTGGCAGAGACCGCACTGCTCGCCGTTGAGGATGGCGACCATGCTGAACTTGTTGGCACCAATCTTGTCCTTGAACAGGCCGTTGTGGCAGTTGGCGCAGTCCAGCCAGAGCGTGTGCTGGCGGTGCGGGAACTTCACGGCCGGCATCGAGCCGTACTTGGAGACGATGATGTCCTGGTCAAGCACGCGGACCTTGGTCTCCGGAAAGAGGTTGGTGCGCGGGTTGATCGCCCCGCTCTCCAGCGCCTGCACCCAGCGCACCTTGTTGCCGGCGGTGTCGCGCGGCAGGGTCGCCAGCGCCTCGCCCGGTTGCTGCAGCACCGCGATGCCCGGACCGGCCGGGTCGTGCACGCCGTCCTTCTCGATCGGTGTCCACGGCGAAGGGCCGGCCGCCATGGCGACCGCCGCCACCAGCAGCAGCCCCGTCAGCAGCATCCGCAGGGACCACGCCATCCGCTGCCCTTTCAGCCGGGGATGTAGATGCCGCCGGAGCGGATCGCGCGCACCAGCTCGCGCGTGGAGTCTTCCAGCAGGCGGATCGCCGCCGCGTGGTCGCCGCCACGCGCCTGCGCCTCGGCCTCGCTGCGCAGGGTGGCCGCCTTGTCGGTGAAGGCCTGCATGCCGGCGGGCATCGCGCCGCTGGCGTCCTTTCGGTCGGCCAGCAGCACCTTGATCAGCATCGCGTGGGTGTCGTTGCGGTCGATCTCGTAGTCGTATTCCTCGCGTTTGGAAGCGAAATTCAGCGAGCGCACCAGGGTGTCGCCGCGGCGCAGGGTCTCGATCGAGACGCGCGCCGTGAGGTAGGCCCTGTCGAGGATGGGCCGCGCCTCGTCGTAGCGGCCCTGCGCCGCGATGGCCTGCGCCTCGGCGATCTGGCGTTCGATGCTGCGGGTGGCGTTCTGGGCGTCTTTCCCAGCGTTCTTTTCCTGCGTGATGCGCTGCTGCGCGGTCAGCAGGGCGCGCGCACTCTCCAGCCGCGACTCGAAATCGCGTTTGCTCTTCTCGCCGGTGACCTGGTCTGGCCGCGCCAGTCGGGCACCGTCCATCATCTCGCGCGCCGCCTGGTTGAGCAGCTTGTCGGCCTGGACCACGTCGCCCGCCGCCAGCGCGGCCGAGGCCTCGCGGTGGATCAGGCGCGCGTTGTCGCGTCGCTCGCGCGCTGCGGCCACGCCGCTGGACTCGATCTGGCGCGCAGCCGACGAGGTTTCGATCAGGGTCGCGACCGACTGGATGCGGCGTTCGACCTGGTCTCGCTGCTGGGCACCGGCGCCGAGGCAGGTGCCCGCCAGGGCCAGTGCCACCAGCAGGCGGGGAAGGGAAAAGGTGGTGTTCATGGTGTGGTTCCGGTGGCCTGCGGCGACACCAGGCCGGCGGCCAGCAGTGCGCGCTGGACGTAGAGCGTGGCGTTGCGGATCAGGTTCAGTGCCTCTTCGGGATTGCCGCCCTGTGCCTGCAGCACGGCCTGTGCCTGCAGGGTGTTGCTGGTCTCGGTGTAGCGCTCGATCAGCGTGCTTGCTTCGGCGTTGGGCTTGAGGTCGCGCACCGCCAGCGGCAGCAGCTCGGCAAAGCCCTTGTGCCGCGCCAGTTCGGCCTGGAAGGCCTCGGCCGCGTTGGCGGGGCGCTCCGTGTAGTCGAGCGTGGTGGCGTGCAGACTGCGGTTCATGCCCGAAAGCACATGGCGCTCGGCCTGTATCAGCGCCTGGTTCGCCTCGTCGTAACGGCCCGCCTCGGCATGCCCCCGCGCCGCGCCCACCAGCGCCAGGGTGGCGGTCATGTCCGAACCATCGTCGCTGCTTTTGCCGCCACTGCGCGCGCGCCAGGATTCGAGCAGGCGCTCGACGCTGCCCTGCAGCTGCTCGTGCCGCTGGCGCGCCAGCGCGAGCCGGGCCGGCGCATCGGGCACCAGCCGGCGCGCCATGCCCAGGTGCCTGAGCGCATCGTCGACCGCGCGGCGCGCACCGGCCAGGTCGTTCTTCGCCAGCAGGTCGACCGCCAGCGCGTGGTGGGTGCGACCTTCGTCGAGATGGCCCACCGCTTCGGCGTTGCCGCTGCTGACGATCCGCTGGGCGGCGGGCGAGTCGGCCATCAGGCTGGCGGTGAGCCTGATCTTCTGTTCGAGCTGCTGGCGGACCAGCGGATCGGCGTCGGCGGCCAGCGCTGGCGGCAGGCCGAGCATCAACGCCGTGGCCAGCATGCAAGCCGACCCGGCGTGGCGGCCCGGGCCACTCACGGCTTGGTCCCTCCGGCGGCCACCGCTTCGGTCTTCTTCTTGGAGTGGCACAGGCGGCACTCCGACACCGGGAACGCGACCTTGCCGTGGCAGACGCCGCACTTCTGGCCCAGCAGGATGGAGGCCATGCTGATCTGGTTGGCGCCCTTCTGCGGCACGAAGATCGCCGGGTGGCAGTTGGAGCAGTCCAGCCATTCGGTGTGCTGCTTGTGCGGGTAGACCACGTCGGGCATCGAGCCCTTGACCTCGCGCACGATGTTCAGGTCCATCACCACGGCCGCCGCGTTGGGATCGTTGCGGTCCCAGCGCGGCGCGATGCCCTTGCTGTCGAGCGATTTGACCCAGTCGACGTGGTTGCCAGCCATGCTCTTGGGCAGCTCGGCGAACGCGGTGCCGGGCGGCTGCAGCTGCAGCGTCATGTCGTTGGTCGGGTCGTGGATGCCGGACTCGGCCGCCGGGCGGTTGAAGCGGCCCACGGGCTTGAGCAGGCGGTTGAAGGCGTTGACCTCGGCGCTGGCGGCCGGGGCTGGTGCGGCATTGCGCGCGGGTGCCGGCGCAGGTGCTGCGGCCACCGGAGCTGCGGCTGCCACGGGGGTCGCGGGGGCCGCGGCCGGTGGCTTCGCGACCGGGGCGGCGGCCACGGCGGCGGCAGGAGCCACTGCGGGGGTCTTGGCCACCGGCTTGCCGCCGGAAATCATGTACTCGATCACCGAACGCAGCTGCGTGGCACTCAGGTCGGCACGGCCGCCCTTGGGCGGCATGCCCTTGGCCGTGCCGGCGGTGGCGCTTTTGACCAGGGCGTCGATGCCGCCCTTGGCGCGCGGGCCCCAGGCGGCGGCGTCGCCGAACTTGGGCGCGTCGAGCACGCCGGTGCCGTGGCAGCCGGCGCAGGTGCCTTCGTAGATCGCCTTGGCGGCGGCCACGTCCTGGGACCAGCCCACCGTGGGCATGGCCATCAGTGCCCACGCGGCGAAGGCGGCGAAAAGATGTTTGTTCATGGACAGCTCCTACTTCTTCGCCGGCGGTGTGGCGGCGGACGCCGCGGGCGCCACGTTGGCCGCAGCGGGTGCCGCGGGACCGGCGGCGGCGTTGAGCTTCTGCAGCGTGCTCTCGTGCACTTGCGTGGGCGTGCCGGGCTTGCCGGAGTGGCAGAGGTTGCAGTTCTCGGCCGACCAGGCGATCTCGCCGTTGTGGCAGGAGCCGCAGTACTGGCCGTCGATGATCTTGAGCATGTTGATCTGGTTGCCGCCGGCCTTGAACTGGAAGCCCAGGTCCGCGTGGCAGACCTTGCAGCGGAAGCGCACGCGGTGGAACCAGTGCGGGAACACCACCGGCCGCATGCCCGCCGCGTCGGAGTAGTTGTTGATGACGACGTCGCCGTATTCGGCCAGCGCGGGCCTGGGCGTCAGGGCCCAGAGCGCCAGCGCGGCCAGCATGGTCAGCAGGACCAGCGGCCAGCGGCGGTGGGGAGTTCTTGTCTGGATCACAGTGATCTCCTGGAGGTGGAAGCGGTGAGGTGGCTGGAAGACATCAGAAGTGGCGCTGGATGCGGAAGAACACCGAGGCATTGCCCCGGCCGTCGGCCTCGACCCAGCGGGTGGTCAGGTGGGTGTCGAGCTTGCCGATCGCGTAGTCGAAGCGGCCCTCGATGGACTTGGTGATGCGCTCGCGCGGCGCGTCGATGTCGGCCGGCGAGCGGTTGTCCAGCTGCTGGCTGTTGAGGCTGAGCGTGGCGGTGAAACGCAGGCGCGGCACGCCGAAGATGCGGCGGTTTTCGTAGGTCAGCGAGCCGCTGTAGAAGCGCTGCGCGTTGCTGCTCTCGTTGAGCGGCCCGTCAGTGCTGACGGTGGTGCCGGTGGACCCCTGTCGGCTGTCCTGGTTGCGGCTGGTCTGCAGCGTCAGGTTGCCCGACCAGCTGGCATCGCGCGAGAGCTGGGTGCGTCGGCTGACCTGCAGATTGGCCAGCTGGAAGCTGCCGCCGGTCGCGCCCATGTTGCGCGAGTCGCTGAGCGAGAAGGATGCGTAGCTCTGCGTCGCCTCGCCGCTGTAGGCCTGCCAGGACAGGTTGCCCGAATGGACCAGCTGCTGCGTCCACTCGCTCTGCGCGGTCTCGTGCGACGCGGCCAGGCTCTGCGAGAACGCGAGCGAGACGCTGTCGTTGTCGCCCAGCGGAATCGGTCGCGACACCGAGTGTGCGACCTGCGCACCCAGCGACTGCCGGCTGCCGTCGCGCGTGCTCTGGCTCACGCCCACGTTGCCCCCCAGCGAAGGCGCATAACGCCACTCGCCCACCGGCACGGCCGGCGGCGCCCAGGCGGCGCCCAGGGTCGCGCTGGTGAACTGGCTGTCGGCCAGGCCGTCGGTCTGGATCAGCGAGGTCGAGGCGCTGCCGCTGAGCCGCACCGCCGTTGTCAGGTCCTTCGAAGCACCCAGGGCAAGGTTCATCGCCCGCTGGGCGCGCGTGTCGCCCGAGCCACCCTGGCGGGTTTCGACCAGACGGGCACTGCCGGTGATGCTCACCGGCGCATCGGTCGAATGGAACCACTGGCCCTCGGCCGGCCGCCAGCTGGCGAAGGTCGAGACCTGGCGAATGTCGGTCGAGGCGTCGAACGCGGCGAGGTCTTCGCCGGCCGTGAACACCGAGCGGTTCCAGCTGGCCAGCGAATCGGTCTGCAGCGACGGCGAGGGGTTGTGGTTGTGGTGCAGCGAGAGCGCGCTGTTGCGGTTGTTCGAGTCCGAGAGGCTGTTGCGGCTGACCACATGCTGCGCCGACAGGTTGAGCACGTGCTGCTCCCACTGGTGCGACGCGGTGGCACTGAGGTTGGTCACGGCGTCGTCCTCGCCGTCCGCGGTCGTGCGCTGGCCATGGTCGAGCAGCAGGTTGAGGTGGGTGTTGCCGGTCTCGGGCGTGTAGGCCTGGCTGAGGGTCAGGCGTTGCGTGCGGTAGTCGGTGCCCACCGCATCGCCGCGCACCCGGCTGTCGCCCTGCTCGACCCGCAGCTCGAACGGGAAGCGGCTCATCGGGAACACCGACAGGTTCAGGCGGCCGGTGGTCGAGGGGTTGCTCGAACTGCGCGAGGGTCCACCGGCCTCACCGGTGACGTCGCGGGCCAGCACCGCGCCCAGCCCGACACGCAGCTGCACGAACCAGGGTTGCCAGATGTAGGTCGCGAACTCGATGTCGCCCACCATCAAGCCCTGGCGCGAACGCAGGCCACCTTCCTGGCTCTGCCAGCGGCCGTCGAGCGACACATTGCCCGAGTACGCCAGCGGAGCAAATTCCCAGCGGATGCCGTCGGTCACCGATGGCGCGGGCGCCGCCGGCACGGCGCCGGTCGGCGGATCCGCTTCGGTGCCGGGCTCGAAACTGGCCGCGCCGGCCGGCGGCGCGCGCAGCAGCAGCACACCGGCGACCGCAGACACCAGAACCGGCCGCCAACCCGGCAGGGCACGCGACGCGCGACGCCCGGACCCTGCTCGATCAACACGCCGGTCGGACCGCATGGGCACCCACCGCGGGTCAGCCTGCGCGCGACTTCTCGGCCGTCGCGGGCAGCGGGACATACTGGCTTTCATCGATGCGGACCGGCGTGGCGCGGCGCAGGTCCGCGATCAGCTTCTTCCAGCGGTTCTCGCCCTCCTCGCGCTGCCACAGCTCGGCCGCGCGCGCCTTGACCGCGTCGAACGGGCGCTGCTGCGCCGACTTGCGGTCGTCCAGCCGCAGGATGGCGATGCCCTGCAGGATCGGCACCGGCTCGGAAACCTCGTGCGCCTTGAGCTTGTCGACCGCGCCGGCCAGCGCCTCGGGCAGCATGCCGCGGTGGGTGTATTCCATCTGCCCGCCCTTCGGGGCGGATGCATCACCCGAATGCAACCGGGCCAGTTCGGCGAAGTCGGCACCACCCTTGAGCCGCTTGTGGATGCGCTGGGCCTCTTCCTTGGCGCTGTTCCAGACCGACTGCGGCGAACTGGGGTCGACCTTGAGCAGGATCAGGCTGAGCCGGACCTGTTCGGGCTCGACGAACAGGGTCTTGTTCTTCTCGTAGAAGCTGCGGGCCACTTCGTCGGTCGGCGGCGGCACGTTGTCCTTCACCAGGCGCGTGAGCCGGTCCAGCAGGCTCTCGCTCTCGAGCTGGGGCCGCACGGCCGCCAGCATCTTCTCGCGGCTGGTCTTCCAGGTCTCGCTGCCACCGTACTGCTGGTCGTAGCCGGCGATGGTGGCGGCGATCTTCTCGGCGTCGGGCTGGATGCCGCGGCGGCGCGCTTCGCTCAGCAGCAACACGCGGTTGACCACCTCGTCGCCGACCTCGCGCTGGAACTGCTGGAACTCACCCTCGGGCGGTTTGGCGTGGTAGTACTTCTTGCGCATCGCCACCGCCAGCGCGCGCTGGTAGTCGGCGGCGCTGATCACGGTGTCGCCCACGGTGGCGAACGGGGCCGCCACAGGAGCGGCGGGTGCGGTGGCAGCGTCGGCCGCCATGCCGGCGCCGCCAGGGGCCAGCAGCGCCAGGCCCATTCCCAGCGCAAAAGCCAGGGTGGTGGTTCGCATGGGATTCATCCTCGAACGGTGGACAGAACGAGAACGGGGCCAGGCACAAGCATGCCTGGCCCCGTCACTGACCGTGCAATGCCGATGCTTACTTCACGTGGCAGGCGGTACACACGGCGCTGGAGGCGTTGCTGATGCGCAGGAAGGTTTCACCCGCGACACGGCCGCCGGAAGCCACCGGGCCAGCCTGGCCTGCGGAAACGTGCGGGTCGTGGCAGCTGCCGCACTCGACCAGCGGGCCCAGGGCTTCGCTGCCGGCGCGCACATACAGCGGCAGGTCGGTGCGCTGCTTGCCGGCACCACCGGTGTCGACCCAGAACACGTTGTTGCCGTTGATGGTGGCGTTCTGCACAGCATTGAAGTCCTCGTCCTTGCAGGCGCTGGTCGGACCGGCGACGCGGCCACCGCAGTACTGGATGCCGATCGGGTGGTCGTTGGACAGGTCGGTGCCGATCGCGGCCGCGCCACTGAGCAGGCGACCGTTGGTGTCGACCACGCCTGCGACCGCCGAGGTCCAGGTGTAGGGACGGCCATTGATGTCACCACCATCGGCGACCACCTGGCCGGAGCCCGGGGCGTTGATGATGTTGTCCATCGCCTGTGTGCCGTCGTGGCACGAGAGGCAGGCCATCGAGATCGACCCGACCGGGGCCACCGTACCGTCCAGCGACGGGGTCTGCAGCGACGCATAGGTCGTGTAGGTGCCACCGCCGGCGGGCACGCCTTCGGCGCCCAGGCGCTTGTTCCACAGTGGCGCCGGCGCCGTCGTGCTGCCGCCGTGTGGCGTGTGGCAGAACACGCAGACTTCGGCGGTCTCGGAGACGTGGTTGTTGGTGCCGGTGGAACCGAGGTTGTGTTTGGTGGTCACGATGCCGGTCTGCGCCGCAGCCGTGCCTCCCAGGAGCAGACACAGCGCCGCCACGAATCCCGCGGACGCCGCCCTCCACTGCCTTCGATCGAATAGCCTGATCGCTTTCATATGCGCCTTTCGAAGATGGTTGAACAGTCGTCAGGCCCGGCACCCCTCAATGCCCCGCATGACACATGCGTTTCAGCAGTTTCCGTGCCACTGGGAACGCGACGGGTCTGCCCCTGCTTTCTCCCCGCTAGCGCCGGTCGGCACCGGTCGGCAGTCCCGATTTCAGGAACCGCACTCCCATCGGCGGGAAGCGCAGCGCTCTCGCGCTCAGCGCTCAGCGCGCCGCCGTCGGCTGCAGCACAAGGAAGCCGGCGCCAGGCTTGAGGCTGGCGGGGCGGTAGACCTCGATCTTTCGGAACCACTGGTCGACCATGTAGACACGACCATCCTCATCGACCGCGATGCCCGAGGGCAGCATGTACCTGGCCGGGCCGTCGCGTTCGTTGCGGTCGCCGACGAACAGCAGCAACTCGCCCTCGGGATTGAAGACCTGGAAGTTGCCGAACGCGGTGTCGACCACGTAAAGGTTGCCATCGCGGTCGACCGCGATTTCCTTGGGCCGCGCAAATTGTCCGTACTGCTTGCCGATGCTGCCAAAGCTCTTGAGGTACTTGCCGTTGCGGTCGAACACGCAGACGCGGAAGTTGCCACCATCGACCACATACAGGCGGCCTTCGCGCCCGATGGCAAGGTCGCGCGGCAGGTTGAACTCCCCGGGACCGCTGCCGCGTTTGCCGATGTCGTGCAGGTGCTCGCCGCTGACCGCGTCGAACACGCGCACCTGGTGCTGCTCCGAGGACACACCGCCGATGTCCACCGCGTAGACGCGTGTGCCACCCGGATCGACGGTCACGCTGGACAGCCGCAGGAACCACTTCTCGCCACCGATGCGGCGCAGGAACTTGCCGTCGGTGTCGTAGACCATGACGGACCGTGTGCCGGTGTCGGCCACATAGAGCCGGCCCGCCGCATCGACGTCCAGACCGATGGGCTTGATCAGGTCGCCCTCGCCTTCGGTGTCGCCGATGCGCGAGACCTTGCCCTTGGGCACGTCGAACACCGTGACGTGGCGCTGCACGGTGTCGGACACAAAGATGCGGCCGCGGTAGACCGCCACCGCATAGGGTTTGGACAGGCGCTCACCTGCCTGCGTTTCACCGGTGACCATGCGGCGCAGGCCACCAGCGCTGGATTCGGGCACCACGTCGCCGCTGGAGCGGATGGTGCGCTCGAAGAAAAAGCGCGGCTCGTCCGGCGGCGGCGGAAACTGCGGCAGCTCCGCCGGTGGCCGCGCAGCGGGCGGCTGCATGCAGCCGCTCTGCTGCAGCAGCGCGCCCAGCAGCAGACCGCGCAACACGGTGCTGCGCTTCATGGCAGAGCCCTGGTGGCCATGCGCTGCGGCATGGTGCTTACTTGGCGGCGCTCACCATGTAGTCGATCGCAGCCTTGATCTCGTCGTCGCTCAACCCGGCGTTGCCGGCCTTTGGCGGCATCGCGCCCTTGCCCTTGACCACGGAGGCCAGCAGGGCGTCCTTGCCGGTGGCCACGCGCGGTGCCCAGGCGGCCTTGTCACCGAACTTCGGCGCGTTGGCGACGCCGCTGGCGTGGCAGGCCACGCAGGTCTTGTCGTACACCGACTTGCCGTCGGCCGCGAAGGCCTGACCCGCGACACAGGCCATCAGGCCGATACCGAAACTGAGAAGCTTTTGTCCCGTTCTTGGGAAATTCATGGTGATGCACTCCGGGTTGATGAGGGCTGCGGGCGTCCCACCCGCGGGGCCGTTGTCGCTGCCTGCGGCGCTTTCTTGCAAGTGGTGTGCCAATGGCAGAGAACTTGCATTGGCGGTGTGAACGCCTCTGCCTTTCGATGCCCACACCATGACCACGAGTGCCCTGCCCCTCCGCTTCGCCATGCTCTGGCGCATCGCCCTGCTGTTCGCAGCGCTGCTGGTCGCGGGACTGGCCCGCGCTGCCACGCCGGCCGCCGTGGACAGTGCGGACAGCAGCACCGCCGCCCGCGGCGCCACGCTCTATCACAACTACTGCTCGGTCTGCCACGGGGACAAGGGCAACGGACAGAGCCGCGCCAGTGGCTCGCTCTCGACCCCGCCGCGCGACTTCACCAGTGAAGCGTCGCGCCGCGAGCTCTCGCGCGAACGCATCGTGCTGGCGATCACCCACGGCCGACCCGGCACCGCGATGATGGGCTGGAAGACGCAACTCTCGGACGCCGACATCGCGGTGGTGGCCGACTACGTGCTGACCCGCTACGTGCTGGCCGACCCGGCCATGGCGCACGCCAACACGCCCGCGCAGATCTCGGGAACGAAGGCGCACGGCGGGCGCGAGGCGGACCCGGTTTCCACCCCCACCCGGGTCGACATGACGGCTGGCCTCCTCAACGGTCTGAAGGGAGACGCGAAGCGTGGGGGTGCTTTTTATCTGGCCAACTGTGCGACCTGCCACGGCGCACAGGGCGACGGTGCCGGTCCGCGCGCCTACTTCATCAACCCCAAGCCACGCAACTTCCAGACCGACGAATCGCGCAACCGCTTCAACCGCGTCGCGCTCTACGCGGCCGTCTCCGAGGGTCGGCTGGGCACCGAGATGCCGGCCTGGAAACAGGTCACCACGCCGCAGCAGATGGCCGATGTCGTCGAGTACGTGTTCCAGAATTTCATCTCGGCCAAGGCTGTGGCCGCCAAGGGTGACGGCAAGCGGTGAGCGGCGTCTGGCGCTTCCTGTGCGGCATGGTGCTGGCGCTGCTGCTCGCAGGCTGCGACGCGCCAGCCGAGGCGCCGGTGTCGCCGGTTGCCGCTGCGTTCCCCGTTCCGGCGCCGGCGGCCGGTGACGTCGAGCTCGGCCGCAAGGTCTACAACTTCCGCTGCTACTTCTGCCACGGGTATTCCGGCGACGCCAAGACCCTGGCCGCGAGCTATCTCAGCCCGCGTCCGCGCGACTTCACCGCCAGTCCGGCACTGACGCAGGAGAGCATGCTGCGCACGCTGCACGAGGGCCGTGCAGGCACCGCAATGAAGCCGTTCAAGGGGATCCTGAACGACGCGGAGATGCGCGCTGTCGCGGCCTTTGTCGAGAGCGAATTCGTGCAGCGCAAGGCGCCCAACACGGCGTACCACACCGAGGCCAACGGCTGGCCCGACCACCAGCGCTTTCGCGCGGCGTTTCCCTTCGTGCGCGGCGAGATCCAGCTCGATGCACCCGCCGAATCGCTGAACGCCGCGCAACAGCTCGGCCGCCAGCTCTACCTCGGCAGCTGCATCTCGTGCCACGACCGCGCCCATGTCAGCGACGAAGGCCCGGCCTGGAGTTCGCGCCCGCTGTCCTACCCGCGCATGGGCTTCCTGCCCGGGCAGCAGACGGTGGTGGACGCGGTATCGAGCGCCAGCGTCTACGCCAAGCACGACGTGGTGCCCGCCATCGACCACCTGAGCGCGCAGGAGAAGCGCGGCGAGGCCCTGTTCCAGACCAACTGCGCCTTCTGCCACGGCGCCGACGGCACCGGCAAGAACTGGATCGGCCAGTTCATGGAACCCAAGGCACGCGACCTGACCGCCTACACCGCCACCGAGATGACGGCACAGCGCCTGCAGAAAACCATCCGCGAAGGCCTTCCCGGCACCTCGATGCCAGCCTGGCAGCACGTGCTCCAGCCGGCAGAGATCCAGGCTGTGAGTGCCTATGTGCGCCGCGCCTTCGTGCGGCCTGCGGGCAGCTGAACATCGAGCGCCAGACCATGCTCGAAGCCATCGACCTGACCTGTGTGCGCGGCGACCGCCGCCTGTTCCGCGGCCTGAATGTGACGCTGTCACCGGGCGATCTGCTGCAGGTCGAGGGCGAGAACGGCGCCGGCAAGACCAGCCTGCTGCGCATCCTCGCCGGGCTCGGTCTGCCCGCCACCGGCGAGGTGCGCTGGATGGGCCAGCCCATCGCCCGCGAGCGCGACGCCTATGGCCGCGCCTTGCTCTACCTCGGCCACCTGGGCGCCCTCAAGGACGAGCTCACGGCCGAAGAGAACCTGCTTTCGGACGCCCGTACCGCCGGGCTGCCTGGCATCGGCAGCGCGCAGGTGTTCGAGGCGCTGGACCGCATGGGTCTGCGGCGCATCGCCGGTCTGCCGGTGCGCGTGCTCTCGGCGGGACAGCGGCGCCGCACCGCGCTGACGCGCCTGTTGCTGGCGCCGCCACCGCTGTGGATCCTCGACGAACCTTTCAACGCGCTGGACGCCGAGGCGGTCGCGCTGCTGCGCCGCACGCTGCAGGACCATGTGTCCGGCGGCGGCATGGCGGTGCTCACCAGCCACCAGCCGCTGGCGCTGGAGGGCATTGCTGTCCGGTCGCTGAAGCTCGCACCATGACGCCCCCCGACGCACTGCCTTCGCTTCGCCAGGCTTTCGCTGCCGTGCTCTGGCGCGACCTGCGCATCGTCGCGCGCCACCGCGGCGACGCCGTGACCACGCTGATCTTCTTCGTCATGGTGGCCAGCCTGTTCCCGCTGGCCATCGGCGCCGAACCCAATGTGCTGCGCAACATCGGGCCGGGCGTGCTCTGGGTCGCGGCACTGCTGGCCAGCCTGCTGTCGCTGCCGCGCCTGTTCGCCGCCGACCACGCCGACGGCACGCTGGAGCAACTGCTGCTCAAGCCGCATCCGCTGTCGGCGCTGGCACTGGCCAAGGTGATCGCGCACTGGCTCACGACCGGCGTGCCGCTGGCACTGATGGCGCCGCTGCTGGGCCTGCAATACGGGCTGGACCGCGCGACCATCGGCGTGCTGGTGTTCTCGCTGCTGCTGGGTACGCCGGCGCTCAGCCTGATCGGCGCCACCGCCAGCGCGCTCACGCTGGGTCTACGCGGCGGCGGCGTGCTGACCGCGCTGCTGGTGCTGCCACTGAACGCGCCGATCCTGATCTTCGGTGCCGGGGCGGTCGCGGCGCAGGCCGGCGGTATCGACCCGATGGCCCAGCTGTCGCTGCTCGGCGCGATCCTCGCGCTGGGCCTGGCTTTGCTGCCGTGGGCGCTGGCGCAGGCGCTGCGCATCGCCTGCGAATGAGCACCTCCGTCTTCCGGCACGCGTTTTGCATTCCAGCACCCCGATGAACGGCATCACCACCTCCCTCCCGCCCGCGACCGAGCGCCTGCGCTGGTTCCGCTTCGCGGCGCCGCAGGCCTTCTATCCGCTGATCGGCCGCATCCTGCCGTGGGCGGTCGGGGTCTCGCTGCTGCTGATGGTGACGGGTCTGGCGGTCGGTCTGCTGTTCGCGCCGACCGACTTCCAGCAAGGCGACGCCTACCGGATCATCTTCGTGCACGTGCCCGCGGCCTGGATGTCGATGCTGATCTATGTGGTGATGGCCGGCTGGGCAGGCATGGGCCTGGTGCTCAACACACGGCTGTCGTCGATGATGGCCACGGCCCTGGCGCCGACCGGCGCGCTGATGACCTTCATCGCCCTGTGGACCGGCGCGCTCTGGGGCAAACCGACCTGGGGGGCCTGGTGGGTCTGGGACGCGCGCCTGACCTCCGAGCTGCTGCTGCTCTTTCTCTACCTGGGCTTCATGGCGCTGCAGGGCGCGATCGAAGACCCGCGCCGCGCCGACCGCGCCGGCGCCATCATCGCCCTGGTCGGCGTGGTCAACGTGCCCATCATCTATTACTCGGTGCAGTGGTGGAACACGCTGCACCAGGGCTCGTCGGTCAGCGTCACGCGCGCGCCGAGCATGGCCAGCGAGATGCTGCTGGGCATGCTGCTGATGGTCGGCGCGTTCTGGGCCTATGCCATCGCCGCCGCGCTGCACCGCCTGCGCTCGATCATTCTCGAACGTGAGAAAGCCACCGACTGGGTGCAGCGCCTGGTGCAGGAAACCCCATGAACTGGTCCAGCTTCGCCGACTTTCTCGACATGGGCGGCTACGCCCTCTACGTCTGGGGCTCCTACCTGATGGTCGCCGGTGCGCTGGTGTGGGAAGTGGTCCTGCTGCTGCACCGCCAGCGCCAGGCCCGCCAGACCGTGCAACAGCACCTGCTGATCCACGGAAGCGACCAATGACGCCACGCCGCAAGCGCCTGGTCTTTGCCGGCCTGCTGGTCGCCTTCTGCGCGATCGCGGTGGGACTGGTGCTCAACGCCTTCCGCAGCAACGTGGTGTTCTTCTTCAGCCCGTCCGACGTGGTGGCCAACAAGGCGCCGCAGGAGCGGCTGTTCCGCATGGGTGGCCTGGTGGAAAACGGCAGCGTGCAGCGCCAGGCCAACGGCGTGACAGTGCGCTTTGCCGTGACCGACACCGTGCAGCGCGTGCCGGTCGAATACACCGGCATCCTCCCCGACCTGTTCCGCGAAGGAAAGGGCGTGGTCACGCAGGGCCGCCTGTCGTCCAACGGCGTGTTCCGCGCACAGGAAGTGCTGGCCAAGCACGATGAGAACTACATGCCGCCCGAAGCGGCCACCGCCCTGGAGCGCGCGCAAAAGGCGCAGACCAGCGCCGCCCAGACCCTCCAGCCCGCGGGGAAATGAACCATGCTGCCTGAACTCGGCCACTTCGCGCTGATCGTCGCCCTGTTCGTGTCGGTCGCGCTGGGCACCTTGCCCATCGTCGGCGCCGCGCGCGGCAACACCGCCGCCATGCTGCTGGCCCGCCCGGCGGCGCAGGCACAGTTCGTTTTCATCGCGCTGGCCTTCTTCAGCCTGATGGCCTCGTTCATCGGCAACGACTTCTCGGTCGTCAACGTCGCGTCCAACTCCAACAGCGAGCTGCCGCTGGCCTACCGCATCGCCGCCACCTGGGGCAGCCACGAGGGCTCGATGCTGCTGTGGGTGTTCATGCTTTCGCTGTGGACGCTGGCGGTCAGCCTGTTCTCGCAGCGGCTGCCGCTGGAGATGGTGGCGCGCGTGCTGGGTGTGATGGGCTTTGTCGCGGTGGGCTTCCTGCTGTTCGTGCTGCTGACGTCCAACCCCTTCGAGCGGCTGCACCCGCCCGCGCTGGACGGCCGCGACCTGAACCCGCTGCTGCAGGACCCGGGCATGGTGATCCACCCGCCCATGCTCTACATGGGCTACGTCGGCTTCGCGGTCGCGTTCGCGTTCGCCATCTCGGCCCTGCTGGCTGGCCGCTTCGACGCCACGTGGGCGCGCTGGTCGCGGCCCTGGACCACCGCCGCCTGGCTGTTCCTCACCGTGGGCATCGCGCTAGGCAGCTGGTGGGCCTACTACGAACTGGGCTGGGGCGGCTGGTGGTTCTGGGACCCGGTGGAGAACGCGTCCTTCATGCCCTGGCTGGTCGGCACCGCGCTGATCCATTCGCTGGCCGTGACCGAAAAGCGGGGTGTCTTCAAGGCCTGGACGGTGCTGCTCGCGATCGGTGCCTTCAGCCTGAGCCTGCTGGGCACCTTCCTGGTCCGTTCGGGCGTGCTGACCTCGGTGCACGCGTTTGCCACCGATCCTGCGCGCGGCATCTTCATCCTGGCCTTTCTGGGCGTGACCATCGGCGGCTCGCTGGCCCTGTTCGGCTGGCGCGCCGGCAGCGTGGGCTTCGGCGGCCGCTTCGACCGCCTGTCGCGCGAGTCGCTCCTGCTGGGCAACAACCTGCTGCTGCTCACCGCCGCGAGCGCGGTGATGCTGGGCACGCTCTACCCATTGCTGCTGGACGCGCTGCAGCTGGGAAAGATCTCGGTGGGTGCGCCTTACTTCGAGACAGTGTTCGTGCCCCTGATGGCGCCGGTGATCCTGCTCATGGGTGCCGGGCCGCTGGCACGCTGGAAGTCGGCCACCGCCGCCGAGCTGGGCCAGCGGCTGCGCGGCACCGCCATTGTGTCGGCGCTGGTGGCCGTGCTGCTGCCCTGGGCGGCGGGACGCTGGAGCCCCTGGGTCGCACTGGGCCTGTTCCTCGCGGCCTGGGTATTCGCCAGCACCGCCGCCGTGCTGCTGCAGCGCCTGCGCGGCGAACCGGGCGGCGGCCTGCGCTCGCGCTTCGCCCAGCTCTCGCGCTCCTCGCGCAGCTGGTTCGGCATGGTGGTGGCGCACCTGGGTGTGGGTGTGTTCATCGTCGGCGTGACCATGGTCAAGGGTTACGAAATCGAGACCGACGTGAAGATGACGGTGGGCGACAGCACCACCGCCGGCGGCTACCGCTTCGTGTTCCAGGGCGTCGAAGAAACCACCGGCGCCAACTTCGTGGCCGTGCGTGCGCGCATCGAGGTGCAGCGCGAGGGCGACACGGCATTCACCATGTCGCCCGAGAAGCGCCTGTACAAGGTGCAGCAGATGCCGATGACCGAGGCCGCCATCGACGCCGGCCTCACGCGCGACCTCTATGTCTCTCTGGGCGAACCGCTGGACGAAAAAACCTGGACGGTGCGCATCTACCTCAAGCCCTTCGTCGACTGGATCTGGGGCGGCGCGCTGCTGATGGCGCTGGGTGGCCTGCTCGCCGCCAGCGACCGGCGCTACCGCCTGGCCCTGTCGCCCACCGCGAAACCACTGACCGATCCGGTACTGGCACAGCCCGTGGGAGTCACCCCATGAAACTCAAACTCTTCCTGCCGCTGGCGGCCTTCGTGGCACTGGCCGCCGTGCTGGGCGTGGGCCTGCAGCTCAATCCGCGCGAAGTGCCATCGCCCTTCATCGACAAGCCCGCCCCGGCGTTTTCCCTGCCACGGCTGCACCAGCCAGAGCAATCGCTGGCCGCCGCCGACCTCAAGGGCCAGGTCTGGCTGCTCAACGTCTGGGCCTCGTGGTGCGTCGCCTGCCGCGTCGAGCATCCGGTGATGGTCGAGATGGCCAAACAGAAGGCGGTGCCGATCTATGGCCTGAACTACAAGGACGACCGGCGCAACGCGCTGGAGTGGCTGCGCCAGTTCGGCGACCCGTACACCGCATCGCTGAGCGACCGCGATGGCCGCGTCGGCATCGACTACGGCGTCTACGGCGTGCCAGAGACCTTCGTCATCGACAAGGCCGGCATCGTGCGCCACAAGCACATCGGCCCGGTGACGCAGGAGGTCTGGGACACCGAGCTGATGCCGCTGGTGCGCAAGCTGCAAGGCTGAGCCATGACGCTGCAACGCTGGCTCCGACCCTGGCTGATCGCCACGCTGATGGCCGTGTCGGCGAGCACCGCCATCGCCGCAGAAGCGTTGCCTGCCGCCGCCGACCCGGCGCTGGAAGAACGCGTCAACCACCTCGCGGCCGAGTTGCGTTGCCTTGTCTGCCAGAACCAGTCGCTGGCCGATTCGCACGCCGAACTGGCGATCGACCTGAAGAACCAGGTGCGTGAACAGCTGCGCGCCGGTCGCAGCGAACAGGACGTGATCAACTACATGACCGAGCGCTACGGAGACTTCGTGCTCTACCGCCCGCCGCTCAAGGCCACCACCGTGCTGCTGTGGGGCGGGCCACTGCTGCTCCTGCTGCTCGGGGCCATCGTGCTGTGGCGCCACCTGGGTCGGGGCGCGGTCCGTGAGACGGACGCACCGCTGGATGCCGAGGCCGCGCAGCGCGCCGCCGCGCTGCTGGACGACGCACCGTCGCCCGCGCGCGACGCCTGAGCGCGCTGCCCTTCGGCGTGCAGTGGCCTGTGCCATGATCGCGGAACGGTGTCCCTCGATACGCTGATCACACACAACCTGATGAGCCCGGCCCAGGCGCGGCCCGACCGGGGCGGCTGTGCGCTGGTGCTCATGGGCGGCGGCGCGCGCACCGCCTACCAGGCAGGCGTGCTCAAGGCGCTCGCCATGATGCACACCCACTGGTGCGCCGAGGGCAAGGTCCAGCGCCCGGCATTTCCCTTCCGCTGGCTGCTGGGCACCTCCGCCGGCGCGCTCAACGCGGCCTTTCTCGCCAGCCGCGCCGACCAGGGCCTGATGGCCTTCCACGACCTGACCGCCTTCTGGAGCACCTTGAGGTCCCGCAAGGTCTATCACCTGGAGGCGCCGCGCTGGGTGCGCGCCAGCCGCCTGTTCGCCGGCCTCACCCTGGCCCGGCAGGTGCGCCGCCACCACGCGCTGCTCGACACGCTGCCGCTGGTGGCCACGCTGCACCAGGCCATCGACCTGCGCGCGCTGCAGCAGAACCTGCTCGAAGGTCACATCGAAGCCCTGGGCGTCACAGCATCGAGCTATTCCACCGGTGAACACTGGACCTTCTGCCAGACCCGGCCGGGCTCGCCGATCACGCCCTGGCACCGTCCGGGCCGTCGCGCCGACTTCCAGCCGGTCACCATCGAACACCTGATGGCCTCCAGCGCCATTCCATTCCTGTTCCCCGCCGTGCCGCTGTGGGTCGACGGCCACCGCGAACACTTCGGTGACGGCTCGATGCGCCAGCTCTCGCCGCTGTCACCTGCGATCCAGTTTGGCGCCCGTCGCATCCTGACGATCGGTGTCGGCCAGCCCCAGCGCACGGGCCTGGCGGCGCGCATGGCTGGTGAGCCGACCGCCGGCACCATCGCCGGGCACGCCATGGCCTGCGTGTTTCACGACACCCTGATGGCCGATGTCGAGCAGACCCAGCGCGTGAGCCAGACCGTGGCACAGTTGCCCCCCGAACTGGCCGCCGCGCTGCCCTACCGGCCGGTGCAGGTGCTGGCCCTGCAGCCCAGCTTCTCGCTAGACGAACTCACCCGCAAACACATCGCCTGCCTGCCCGCGCCGACCCGCAACACGCTGATCGGCCTGGGCGCACTGGACACCGGGCGCGGTGCGGCCGGCAGCGCAGCCTCGCTGGCCAGCTACCTGATGTTCGAGCCACCCTTCGTCAACGCCCTGATAGAGCTCGGCGAACACGATGCATGGCGCCGACAGGCCGAACTGAAGGCCTTTTTCACCGCTGACGGCACGAAGCCCGGACAAGACGCGGTGCCATAATCCAGACTTCCCGATTTCGAGAGCCACTCATGGAAAGCACACCCCCCAGTTGTGTGCTTTCAGCCCTCCCCGCGATCGTCTGATGTCCAGGCGGCCGGCCGGCTGAAAGCGCCGCCCGATCCGCCCGCCGGCGCACCGCGTGCCCGGCCCCGCCAGACCCCGTCCGGGAGCCCCCATGCTCAACGTCTTCACCCTGGCCAACGGCCGCCTGTTCCAGGAAGAAATCGAGTCGCTCGAAGAGCTGACCCGCTTCAAGCCCATCTGGGTCGACCTCGAAAGCCCCACGCTGGAAGAGCGCCGCTGGGTCAAGCAGCACTTCGGTCTCTCCATCCCGGAAGACGCGATGGACGAGGACATCGAGGAGTCGGCCCGCTTCTTCGAGGAAGACAACGGTGAGCTGCACATCCGCTCCGACTTCCTGATCGACGACGAGGCCGACCCGCGCGCGATCCGCGTGGCCTTCATCCTCAACGAGCACAACGCCGAGCTGAAAAGCCAGGGCGTGCTGTTCTCGATCCACGACGAAGACGTGCCAGTGTTCCGTCTGCTGCGCATGCGCGCGCGCCGCATGCCCGGCCTGATCGAAAACGCCAAGGATGTGCTGCTGATGCTGTTCGACGCCGACGCGGAGTACTGCGCCGACACGCTCGAAGACATCTACGACGACCTCGAAACCGTCAGCCGCCAGGTGCTGGCTGGCGAGGTCACCGACAACAAGGCCAGCGAAGTGCTGGCCGCGATTGCGCGCCACGAAGACATGAGCGGCCGCATCCGCCGCAATGTCATGGACACTCGACGCGCGGTCAGCTTCCTGATGCGCAGCCGCATGCTGAACGCCGAGCAGTTCGAAGACGCGCGCCAGATCCTGCGCGACCTGGACTCGCTGGATGGCCACACGGCATTCCTGTTCGACAAGATCAACTTCCTGATGGACGCGACGGTCGGTTTCATCAACATCAACCAGAACAAGATCATCAAGATCTTCTCGGTGGCCAGCGTCGCGCTGCTGCCTCCGACGCTGATCGCCAGTCTCTACGGCATGAACTTCCAGTACATGCCCGAGCTGAGCCAGAAATGGGGCTACCCGTTCGCGCTGGGCCTGATGGTGCTGTCGGCCGTGGTGCCGATGCTGTACTTCCGCAAGCGCGGCTGGTTGAAGTAGGCCCGCTACAGCCAGCCGTTTTCGATGAACTCCACCACGTCGTGGCAGCGTGGCTCCAGCGGCTGGGCCAGCGTCGCCTCGACGATGCGCCGGACTCCATCGGCATAGGGCGAAGCGCCGGTCACCAGGGTCTCCAGCCGCAGCCGGCAGTCGCCCTCGCCGATCTCGATGCGGTGGAAGGCGTGGCGTTCCAGGGTCTCGCCGGGAATCCCCAACGCCTGCGACTGCCGCCCGGGATCGCGAACCGAGACGATGGCCTGCGAAGACAGGCCCAGCGACGCGGCCATGGCAACCGCGGTGCCAGGCACCGACGTCTTGCCGGCCTGGTGCGATTCGGTCAGGCGGATGGGCTCACCTCGAAACCACGGCCCGCTGCGGCTGAGCATGGCCATGAACTTGAGCATCAGCAGGTTGGCGTTGGCGCAAACCACCACCGGCACGCCCTGAGCCAGACGGGCTACATCCGTCCCGGTGGACAGTTCAATCAACGGGATCGAGCGCTCGCTGCAGAACCGGAGGATCGCCGGCAGCTCCCGCCCCGAGCCGGCGTGCACCACCGCCTGCGCCAACGGCGCAATGACGGCGTCGCGGTCGCTCCATGCTTGCGCGTGTGGAGCCAGACCGGTCAGCAGTTCGCGCGCCAGCTTCCCGGTGCCGGCGATCAGGAAAGTTGGAGGATTCATGCGCGCAAAAGGGTGTCCATCAGCGCCCCACTGTATCGGCTGGCGACTTCGCGCAGGAAACGCGGGAAGTCCACATGCGCCGCGTCGTCGGCGCGGTCGGAGACCGTGCGAACCACCGCCAGCGGTACGCCGAAGTCGTGACAGACCTGTGCAAAGGCCGCGCCCTCCATCTCCACCGCCAGCGCCTCGGGCAATTCGCGCTGCAGCGCCTGGCTCTCGGCGGTCGTGGCAACAAAACGGTCGCCGCTGATCAGCAGCCCCTGGTGCAAGCGAGGCGCCTGCAGAGCGAAGGCCTCGACGGTGCTGGCGTCCAGTTGCTGCGGCAGGCTGTGCAGCATGCGCTCGCAGGCCAGCTCCAGCGCGTCGGCCAGCGCACCGTCGGCCTCGAAACGGGCTCGTCCGTAGCCCGGCACCTCGTGGCGCGGGAACAGCGGCGAAGCGTCCATGTCGTGTTGCAGGAAGCTGCGCGCCAGCACCACGTCGCCCACCTTCACGCCCTGCCCCAGTCCGCCAGCCACGCCGGTGAACACGATGCGTTGCACGCGAAAGCGCTCGACCAGCAGCGTTGCCGTGGTCGCCGCCGCCACCTTGCCGATGCCCGAGAGCACCGCGACCACTTCCTGCCCGTGCAGATGCCCGACCCAGAACTCGCGCCCGCCGATCACCTGCTTCTGCTCGTCGGGCATCAGCGCCAGCACGCTGGCAAGTTCGTCGTGCAGGGCGGCGACGATGGCGGTTCTGGTCATGCGAGGACTCCGGAAATGACAAAGGCGGCCGAAGCCGCTCCGTCATTGTGTCGCAGCCGACGTGGCTACTTCTTGTCCCTGAGTTCACGCCGCAGGATCTTGCCCACCGGTGTCTTGGGCATCTCTTCGCGGAACTCGACCAGCTTGGGCTGCTTGTAGCCGGTCAGGTTGGCCTTGCAGAAGTCGCGCACCTGCGCTTCCGTCAGCGACGGGTCCTTCTTCACGATCACCAGCTTGACGGCTTCGCCCGACTTTTCGTCGGGCACGCCAACCACGGCGCACTCCATCACGCCCGGCAGCTGCACCACCACGTCCTCGATCTCGTTCGGGTAGACGTTGAAGCCGCTGACCAGCACCATGTCCTTCTTGCGGTCCACGATCTTGAAGTAGCCGCGCGCATCCATGATGCCGACGTCGCCGGTCTTGAAGAAGCCGTCGGCGGTCATGACCTTGGCCGTCTCGTCGGGCCGCTGCCAGTAGCCGGCCATGACCTGGGGGCCCCTGATCGCGATTTCGCCGGGCTGGCCTTGCGGCACCACATGCCCCTCATCGTCCAGACAGATCATCCAGGTGTTGGGCAGCGGCACGCCGATCGTGCCGCTGTACTCGGTGCTGGTGGTCGGGTTGCAGCTGGCCGAAGGGCTGGTCTCCGACAGACCGTAGCCTTCGCAGATCGGGCAGCCGGTCTTCTCCAGCCAGAGCCTGGCGACCGCGCCCTGCACCGCCATGCCGCCACCGACCGAGACCTTGAGGTTCTTCCAGTTGACGGTGCCGAAATCGGGGTGGTTGGCCAGGCCGTTGAACAGCGTGTTGACCGCCGGGAAGCTGTGGAAGGTGTGCTTGGAGAGCTCCTTGAGCACCGCCGGCAGGTCGCGCGGGTTGGGGATCAGGATCACTTTGCCGCCGGTGCGCATGCCCAGCATCATGTTCACGGTGAACGCGAAGATGTGATACAGAGGCAGGGCGCAGACGCTGGTCGGCTGTTCGCCGGCCGGCACCTTGTTCATCACCGGTGCGTTCCAGGCCTCGGACTGCAGAACGTTGGCCAATACATTGCGGTGCAGCAGCACGGCCCCCTTGGACACGCCCGTGGTCCCGCCGGTGTACTGCAGCACGGCCACGTCGTCGGGCCGGATGTCGGGCCGCTTGAGGCTGCCACGCGTGCCGCGGGCAATCGCCTCGTTGAAGCGCACCGCCTGCGGCAGGTCGAAGGCTGGCACCATCTTCTTGACGTTGCGCACCACGTAGTTGACGATGCCGCCCTTGATCAGGCCGAGCAGGTCGCCCATGGCCGCCAGCACCACGTGCTTGACCGGCGTCGCGGCAATGCACTGCTCCAGCGTCGAGGCGAAGTTCTCGATGATGACGATGGCCTTGGCGCCCGAGTCCTTGAGCTGGTGTTCCAGTTCGCGCGCGGTGTACAGCGGGTTGACGTTGACCACCACGAAGCCGGCCCGCAGGATGGCGGCGACCGCCACCGGGTACTGGGGCACGTTGGGCATCATGATCGCCACGCGATCGCCCTTGACCAGCCCCAGGCCCTGCAGGTAGGCCGCAAACGCCTGGGACAGGCTGTCGACCTGCGCGTAGGTGACGTCCTTGCCCATGAAGCTGTAGGCCGGCAGGTTCGCGTATTTCTGGAAGCTCTCTTCCAGCAGGTGCACCAGCGACGGGTATTGCTCGACGTCGATGTCGGCCGGCACGCCTTCCGGGTACGCCCCCAGCCAGGGACGAGCGGTGGACGCCTGGGTCGAAACAGTCATGAAAGGGTCTCCAGGATCGTGTGGTGGTGCATCGTGCATTCTCCCGTTCCGGCTCCGAAGCGGAGCGCGTGTTTTCCCTGACGTGATTCTGACGCATCACGCTCATCCCGCGTTTTCCGCGACTTGACCGCTATCAAAAGTGACTCAACCGCTGTCAGGGAGAGTCCCGCAAACGACAAGGCCCGGACATGCCGGGCCTTGCGCGGGGGGCCGATCGGGCCGAGACCCGATGGCCTGGTCGGGCCGCGCTCAGCCCCGCAAGGCGCCCAGCACTTCGTCCAGCATCTTCTTGGCGTCGCCGAACAGCATGCGGTTGTTCTCTTTGTAGAACAGCGGGTTGTCGACGCCCGCGTAGCCGCTGGCCATGGAGCGCTTCATGACGATGCTGGTGCGGGCCTTCCAGACTTCGAGCACCGGCATGCCGGCGATCGGGCTGGTCGGGTCGTCCTGCGCGGCCGGGTTCACGATGTCGTTCGCGCCAATCACCATGGTCACGTCGGTCTCCGGGAAGTCCTCGTTGATCTCGTCCATCTCCAGCACCACGTCGTAGGGCACCTTGGCCTCGGCCAGCAGCACGTTCATGTGGCCCGGCATGCGGCCGGCCACCGGGTGGATGCCGAAGCGCACGTTGACACCCTTCTCGCGCAGAAGCTTGGTGATCTCGAACACCGTGTGCTGGGCCTGCGCCACCGCCATGCCGTAGCCCGGCACGATGATCACGCTCTTGGCTTCGCGCAGCAGCTCGGCGGTTTCGGTCGCGCTGATCGGCGAAACCTCGCCCTGCGGTTCGGCCGCGGCACCGGCGGCGGCCTTGGGTGCCGGCGCACCGCCCCCGAATCCACCGGCAATCACGCTGATGAAGTTGCGGTTCATTGCCCGGCACATGATGTAGCTCAGGATCGCGCCCGAGGAGCCCACCAGCGCGCCCACCACGATCAGCAGGTCGTTGCTGAGCATGAAGCCGGTGGCAGCGGCCGCCCAGCCCGAGTAGCTGTTGAGCATGGAGACCACCACCGGCATGTCGGCACCGCCGATCGCCATGACCATGTGGATGCCGAAAAGCAGCGCGATCACCGTCATCACGATCAGCGGCGTCATGCCGGCCTGGATGTCCGGCACGTGCAGGAACGCGCGGCCGAACCAGAGCACAACCAGCAGGCCGGCCAGGTTCAGGAAGTGCCGCCCCGGCAGCAGCAGCGGCTTGCCGCCGATGCGGCCCGAGAGCTTGCCGAAGGCAATCAGCGAGCCCGAGAAGGTGACCGCACCGATCAGGATGCCGATGTAGATCTCGACCTCGTGGATGGCCTTTTCGGCCTCGGAGGGAAAGACGGTCGAGGTGTCGACGTAGCTGGCGAAACCCACCAGGCAGGCCGCCAGACCGACCAGGCTGTGCATCAGCGCCACCAGTTCGGGCATCTGCGTCATCTGCACCTTTTTCGCAGCGAAGAGGCCGATGGCGCCGCCGACCACGAGGGCACCGACGATATAGGGAATGCCCGCCGGCGTGACGCGCGGGCCGAGCACGGTGGCGAGCACGGCAATCGCCATGCCAACCATGCCGAACAGGTTGCCGCGGCGGGCGGTCTCGGGGTTGGACAGGCCGCCGAGGCTCAGGATGAACAGGATGGTCGCGCCGATGTACGACACGGTGGCCAGGCTGGAGGTCATGGAGTGTGTCCTCTTCTTATTTGCGGAACATCGCCAGCATGCGGCGGGTGACGGCGAAGCCGCCGAACATGTTGATGGCGGTGAGCACCAACGCCAGCACGGCACAGCCCAGGATCAGGCTGTTGGGCCGGTCGGCGACGCCGGTCGCGTCCAGCGGCGGCGCGACCTGGATCAGCGCTCCGATGGCGATGATCGACGAGATCGCGTTGGTCACGCTCATCAGCGGCGTGTGCAGCGAGGGCGTGACGTTCCACACCACCATGTAGCCGATGAAGCAGGCCAGCACGAAGACGGTGAAGTGCGACAGGAACGCCGCCGGTGCGTACATACCGACCAGCGCGAACAGCAGCGCACCGACGCCGAACACGATGGCCAGGGTCTTGGCCGACATCGGTTCGCCGGGGCCATGGGCCGACCCTTTGGGTGCCGCTGCCACGGCGGGTTTGGGTGGCGGCTTGGGCGCGGCAACCAGCGCGGGCGCGGGCCAGGTGATTTCGCCGTCCTTGACCACCGTCAGGCCGCGGATCGCGTCGTCCTGCATGTTGACGTTGATGACACCATCCTTGGTCTTGCACAACTCCTCGCTGAGACGGAACAGGTTGGTCGCGTACAGCGTGGACGACTGGCGTGCCATGCGCGAGGCCAGGTCGGTGTAGCCGACGATGGTGACGCCGTGGCGCACCACCGCCTCGCCCGGCACGGTGAGCTCGCAGTTGCCGCCCTGCTCGGCCGCCATGTCGACGATCACGCTGCCGGGCTTCATGCTGCGCACCATCTCGGCGGTGATCAGCTTGGGCGCCGGTTTGCCCGGGATCAGCGCGGTGGTGATGATGATGTCCACCTCGCGCGCCTGCTTCGCGTACATCTCGCGCTGCGCGGCCTGGAAGCCTTCGCTCATGACCTTGGCGTACCCGCCGCCGCCGGAGCCTTCTTCTTCGTAGTCGACCTTGACGAACTCGCCGCCGAGAGAGACCACCTGGTCGGCCACCTCGGCGCGCGTGTCGTTGGCGCGCACGATGGCGCCCAGGCTGGCGGCAGCGCCGATGGCGGCCAGGCCGGCCACGCCGGCACCGGCGATGAACACCTTGGCCGGCGGCACCTTGCCCGCGGCGGTGATCTGGCCGTTGAAAAAGCGGCCGAAGGCGTTGGCCGCCTCGACCACCGCACGGTAGCCGCTGACGCCGGCCATCGAGGTCAACGCGTCCATCTTCTGGGCGCGGCTGAGGGTGCGCGGCAGCGCATCGATGGACAGCGCGGTCACTTTCTTCGCGGCCAGTTGCTGCATCAGCTCGGGGTTCTGGGCCGGCCAGATGAAGCCGATCAGGGTCTGGCCCGCGTGCATCAGCGCCACCTCGTCGGTGGTCGGCGGGCGCACCTTGAAGACGATGTCGGCGCTGTTCCAGAGTTCGGCGGCCGAACCGGCGATGCTGGCGCCGGCCTCGCGGTAGTCGTCATCGCCGAGCTGTGCCTGTTCGCCCGCGCCGCGCTCCACCACCACGGCAAATCCCAGCTTGACCAGTTTGGCCACGGCCTCGGGCACGGTCGCCACGCGTTTTTCGCCGGGGAAGATTTCGCGGGGTACGCCAATGCGCTGCGGCGCTGGGGCGGTGGTTTCGATCGGTGCGCCAGAAGTCATGGGCCAGTCCTCAATGCGGAAAGTTCAGAATGAAACAGAGGGGTGGAGCCGGGTCAGCCCCCGCCCTTGGAGCCCGATGGCGGCTGCTCCAGCCGGATCGGTGGAACCACCAGGCGGCCGGACAGCGAGTACACGCTGCTCTTGACCGCATCCTTGAGCTGCCGGCCCCAGGCCACATGCGCGGGCGGGACACCCTTGGGCAGGGTATCTGTCACGGCGGCGCCGTCTGCGTTGATCGGTGCGGTCACAAAAACCATCACGTCGACAAACGATCCCGTCGAGATCGCGTGGCGGCTCATCACCGTGTAGACGCCAGGCTGGTAGGACAGCTCTCCGGACGCCTGCAGGAGAAGCACCTCGGGCGCCAGCGTCTTGAACACGCTTTCGCTGCTGTAGCGGGGCAGCACCATCAGACACTGGGCAAACCGCTGGCTAAACCCCTCATTGCCTTCCTGAAAAGTCTGCTCATCGGAGTGACACACCGGGTTGTACGTCATGTATCCGGCGCTGCCACCCCCCAGGCCACCGGAGTTGGCACTCACGAGCACGAGGGTCTGACCTTCGCGGCCAGTCGATTCCCGGAGGTACAGCTTTCCCTGGATCGACAGCGCACCTTCCTTTTCGCCACCAAAAGCCTGCGACCGGTCTGGCAGGGGAATTTCCTTCCAGCCATCACCCGCGAGCTCGACGCCCACACGGCCCACAGAAAACTCAACAGCCTGGGCGGCCAGCGCCCCCAGCAGCATCCCGGCACCCACCAGCACCTTGACCACCGCGCCACACATCTTTCTTTGCTCTTGCTTCATGTTGTTTGATTCCCTCCTCGCCGTCCGGCGGGTAGCGCGCCAGCTTAACCGACGGCCCTGAGGCCTCCGACCCACGCAAACCCTTGTCGCACAAGGACTTGCGCAAGTTGAGACACCACGAATTTGCGCCATGAACGCGCTGTCATTTCACGATGCGGCAAGACCTCCCGTCGAAAGGAACTTCCGACCGGTCGGCCGGGATAATCCGGCCCATGAACACCCGATGGAAACCCAGTGTCACCGTGGCCGCGATCATCGAGCGCGATGGGCGCTATCTGCTGGTCGAGGAAGAAACGCCCGAGGGCCTGCGCCTGAACAACCCGGCGGGCCACCTCGATCCGGGTGAAAGCCCCGAGCAGGGCGTGGCGCGCGAGACGCTGGAGGAAACGGCGCACGCGTTCAAACCCACGGCCCTGGTCGGCATCTACCTGTCGCGCTTCCAGCGCGAGAGCACGGCCGAGGACATCACCTACCTGCGCTTTGCCTTCTGCGGCGAACTGGGTGCCCTCGATCCGGACCGGAGGCTGGACACCGGCATCGTGCGCACGCTGTGGATGACACCCGGGGAACTGCGCGCGAGCGCGGACCGTCACCGCAGCCCGCTCGTGTTGCACTGCATCGAGGACCACCTGGCCGGCCGGCGCGTGCCGCTGGACGCGGTCACCACCGACCTGTCGATCTACCGCGCCCGCTGAACGCCCGCGGATTCAGTCAAGACCGCGCACCGAACCCCGCAGCTGCTTGACGGTCGAACGCCCGGCCTTGGCCTGCAGTCGCCGCTCGCGGGAGGCTCGGGTGGGCTTGGTGGGTTTGCGCGTGAGCGGCACGGTCGCGGCCGCGTCGACCATGGCCTGCAGGCGAGCGAGCGCCTCGGCCTTGTTCTGCTCCAGGCTGCGGCTGGACTGCGCCTTGATGACGATCACGCCCTCGGTCGTGATGCGCTGATCGCTGGTGGCCAGCAAGCGTTGCTTGACCGCGTCGGGCAAGGCGGAAGCGTGCACCGCAAAGCGCAGGTGCACGGCGTTGGAAACCTTGTTGACGTTCTGCCCGCCCGCACCCTGCGCTCGGATCGCGGTGAACTCGACGTCGGAGGGATCGATGCGGACCATGGTGCGCGGCAGTGTGCCACGCCGCTCTGCATCAGTAGCGCTCTTTCACACCGGTCACCATGGCTTTCACCAGCCGGGTGCGCTCGATGCGGCCCATGACGATGGCGGAGGCGGCGTGCAGGCCGGCGGAGATCAACAGCGCGTGGGCCAGCATTTCGTGCAGCTCCTGCAGCCACTCTTCACCGAAGTAGGCATCGGTGCCCTGCATCCAGCCAGTGACGCCCAGGGCGATCACCAGCCCCATGAGCAGGAACATCATCAAGGCACCCAGCGGGTTGTGGCCCCAGTGGTGGTCCGGATGACCCGAACGCATGGCCTGCAGGTGGTGCCGCAGGCGCGAAGGCGTCGGAAAGAAATCGGAAAAGCGCGCGTAGCGCGAGCCAATGAAGCCCCAGACGAACCGCGCGACCACGAGTGCGGCGGCCAGATAGCCCGCCCACTCGTGTGGCGCCTCGCCCTCTTCGAGCACGAAATAATTGAGCAGCACGCAGCTCACCAGGGTCCAGTGAAAGACCCGGACAAACAGGTCCCAGACGGGACGGCTGGTTTCGCTCGAAGACACGGGGCTCATCGGCAAACGTGACTTACTTGGTCACCTGGGCGCCGGTGGCGGGATCGAACCAGTGTTCGACCTTCTTGCCGTCCTTGGTGCCGTAGATCTCGTAGCAGTTGCCCTTGTTGACCTTGAAGGTCTTGATCTGGTAACCCTGACCTTCAGCCTGCTTCTTGAACTGGGCTTCGGGCATCCACTTTTCCTTGGGCACATTGCAGGAAGGTTCGGCAAAAGCCATACCGGCGACGGCCAACAGAGCGGCGGAAACAACAATCGACTTCATGAAATATCCCTTTCAAAGACATCCCAGCAAGTGCTGGTGGGTGTATTGAACGGGACCCACATGAAGTGGGCCTTAAGCGGCCTGTGTGAAGTTGTTTCCTTCTGTGAGGACGCGTTCAGGCCGCTTCGGGCCGGCCCTCGCGTCCGCTGCGCCACATCAGCAGCACGGCCAGCAGGGCCGAGGCCACCATCAGGAACAGGCTGACCGCGTTGAGCACCGGGGTCGCACCCTCGCGCATGCGCCCGTACATCAGCACCGTCAGCGGCGCGTCCGAACCCACCAGCATCAGTGTGGTGTTGAAGTTCTCGAACGACATCAGAAAGGCCATCGCTGCGGCGCCGATCATGCTCGGGCGCAGATAGGGCAGCGTGATGGTCCAGAGCACCGCGGCGCGGCTGGCGCCAAGGTTGAACGCGGCCTCTTCGAGCGTGCGGTCGAAGCGGCGCAGGCTGGCCGACACTGTCAGCGTCGCGATCGTCACGATGTAGCAGAACTGCCCCAGGATCACCAGTGGCAGGCCGGGCCGCAGGAAGTCCAGCTCGATGCCCCAGGTGGCGTCGGCGAAGTTGGCGATGCGGCTGGCGAAGGCCAGGATCGAGATGCCCAGGATCACGCCCGGAATCACCAGCGGCACCATCGACAGCAGCGCCACCGCGTTCTTGCCAGGGAATTCGAAGCGCTCCAGCAGAAAGGCGTTGCAGGTGCCGACCAGCACCGACAGCAGCGTCACCCAGACGGCGACCCAGGCGCTGACGCCGATGGCCTTGATCAGCTCGCCGTCGTGCAACAGGCCAGTGCGCGCGTCGGTGTTCGCGGTGAACCAGTCGAGCGTGAAGCCCATCCAGGGCGGGGTCGGGTAGTCGGCGTTGTTGAACGCGAACACCGCGACCACCACCAGTGGCACGAACAGGAAGACGAAGAAGACGCCGACAAAGGCGCCAAGGCCGAAGCGCTGCAGCGGTGGTCGAGGAAGACTGGGAATCATGATGCTTTCATCACGGCGCCAAACCGCTGACCGGTGAGCTTCAACCCTGCCCACACCAGCAGGCTGGAGAGGAACAGCAGCAGGAAGCCGAAGGCCGCGCCCTGGTTCCAGTTGAAGCGGGTGATGAACTGGGTGTAGATCTGCTCGGTGAACCAGAGCGAGTCTTTGCCGCCCAGCAGCGTGGGCGTGAGGTAGTTGCCCAGGCACAGCATGAAGACCACGATGGACCCGGCGGCGATGCCCGGCGCGGCGTGCGGGATGACGATGCGGCGCACGATGTTGGCGGTGCTGCCGCCGAGGTCGTAGGCGGCTTCGATCAGGCTGTCGTCCAGGCTCTCCAGGCTGTTGACCAGCGGGATCACCATGAACAGCAGCGAGGCATAGACCAGACCCACCAGGATGGTGGCGTCGTGGTACAGCAGCTCCACAGGCTGGTTCGCCAGGCCCGTGGCCTGCAGCAGGCGCGAGACCACACCAGTCTCACGCAGCAGGATCAGCCAGCCCAGCGTGCGCACCATCTCGCTGACCCAGAACGGCAGCAGGCACAGCACCAGCATCACCATCTTCAGACGCCCCTTGGCGACCTTGGCGATGTACCAGGCGGCGGGAAAGGCCAGCAACAGCGTGAACACGGTCGCCAGCACCGACATCACCGCCGTGCGCACGAAGGTGTTCCAGTACAGCGGCTCGTCGACGAAGGTGCGGAACTGGTTCAGGCTGAACGCGTATTCGCCGGGGCCCACGCGCGCCTGCAGCGACAGCAGGGCGAGCTCCACATGCGGCAGCACCACCAGCCCGCCCAGCCACAGCAGGGCCGGCGCCAGCAGAAACGCCAGCATCCAGCGGCGGTGGGTCGCGATGTCGTTCATCGGCTCAGGCCGCAAAGCACCAGGCCTGCGCGGGCTGGTAGGAGAAACACACCGTCTCGCCGTGGCGCAGGTCGGCTAGGCGCCCGGTCAGCGGCAGCGCGATCTGCAGCGCGGTGTCGCTCTTGTCTTCGCGCACCTGCACGGTGGAATTCCCGCCATCGAACAGCACGCTCTGCACCGTCGCGGTCCAGGCCGGCTCGCCGGCCGGCAGCTCGCGCGCGCTGCGCCCGATCTCGATCGCCTCGGGGCGGATGAACAGCAGCGCTTCCTGGCCCACGTCGACCGCACCCACGCGCTGCGACCACAGCGCCATGCCACCGGCCGTGCGCAGCAGCACCTGCTCGCCGTTGCGCGATTCGATCTTGCCTTCGAAGCGGTTGTTGTTGCCCACGAAGCCCGCGACGAAGGCGGTCTTCGGCTGGTAATACAGGTCCTGCGGCGAACCGAGCTGCTCGAAGCGCCCGTGGTTCATCACCGCGACCTGGTCCGACATGACCAGCGCTTCCGACTGGTCGTGCGTGATGTAGACGAAGGTGGTGCCGACCTCGGCCTGCAGCTGCTTGAGCTCGACCTTCATGTGCTCGCGCAGCTTCAGGTCGAGCGCGCCCAGCGGCTCGTCCAGCAGCAGCAGCGCGGGTTCGAGCACCAGCGAGCGCGCAATCGCCACCCGCTGCTTCTGCCCGCCCGAGAGCTGGTCGATGCGCTTGCCCTCGCTGCCCGGCAGGCCGACACGCCGCAGCATGTCGGTCACCTTGGCTTTGGCCGCACTGCCCTTGACGCCGCGTCGCTCCAGCCCGTACGCGATGTTCTCCCCCACCGTCATCATCGGGAACAGGGCCAGGTGCTGGAACACCATGTTCACCGGCCGCTTGTTGGGCGGCACGCCGTTCATCGACGCGCCCTTGATGCGGATGTCGCCAGCGTCGGGCTCGATGAAGCCCGCGATCATGCGCAGCAGCGTGGTCTTGCCGCAGCCCGAGGGCCCGAGGATGGAGAAGAAGGACCCCTGGCGGACGCCGAAGCTCAGGTCGTCGACCGCCGCAAACGCGCCGTAGCGCTTGCGGACGGTCTGGATCTCGAGATCGAAGGCGCCCGCACGGTCCGCCTGCGAAGCGGTCACGGCGGGAGCGGCTGGCATCGGCTTACTTGGCGGCCTTGACGCGGTCGAGCACGCGGCCTTCGATGTCCTCGATGCCGGCCGGCACGGCGGGGTACCACTTGATGTTCTTCAGCGCGGCTTCGGGGAAGCTGTCGGCGAACTGCTTCTTGAGCACCGGGTCCATGCCGGCGTCACCGCCCTTGGCAGCCGTGAAGTTGCCAGCCGCGGTGGCGACCTTGGCAGCGATCTCGGGGCGCATGTTGAAGTTGATCCAGGCGTAGGCCGCCTCGTCGTTCTTGCCCTTGGCCGGGAGGGCGAAGGTGTCGACCCAGCCCAGCGCGCCGGACTTGGGCGCGACGAACTTGATGTCCGGATGGGTCTTGTTCAGACCCCAGCCGCCCGTGTCCCACATCATCGCGGTGGTCAGCTCGCCCGCGCGCATGCCAGCCAGCAGCTGGTCCTTGCCGTCCCAGAAGAACTTCACGTTCTTCTTGCAATCGGTCAGCGTCTTGCCGACTTCGTCCATCAGGGCGCCGTAGGCCTTGGCGTCGCTGTACAGCGAGAACGGGTTCTTGCCGGACGCGAACGCAAACGCGATCAGGGTCGGGCGCTTCAGGCGCATGGACACCTTGCCGGCGTTCTCGGCCGCGCACAGGTCGGTGTAGTCGGCAGCCTTGGAGGTCTTGGTGTTCACCACCAGACCGTCGGTGCCCCAGATGTGCGGCACGGCGTAGACCTTGCCGGCGACGGTGGTGTTGATGCGCGTGGCTTCCAGCATCGAGGGAATGAACTGCTCGCCCTTGATCTTGGTGAGGTCCATCGGCTTGTAGATGCCGAACTCGGTCTGCGGGCCGGCAATGCGGTCCTGGCTGGGCTGGGCCAGATCGAAGCCGGCGCCAGCGGTGGCGCGCAGCTTGGAGATCATTTCCTCGTTGTTCGAGAGTGTGATCTCGACCTTGATGCCGGTCTCCTTGGTGAACTGCTCCACCACGTCCTTGGGCGCGTAGTCGGCCCAGGTCAGCAGACGCAGGACTTTGTCTTCGGCATGGGCCGCACCGGCAACCAGCATCAGCGTGGCCAGGGCCACGCGGGAGATCTTGCTCTTCATGGGAGTTTCGCTTTCAGAGAAGGGATGACTTGGGTGGAACAGCCGTTGCCGCGGAGCGGCCGGCAGGGAGAACAGCCAGACGCAGAATCCGGCAAAGCCCAGCATAAGTCAATACCGTGAAAGTCCCGTGACACCGGCGACGCCGGTGCGACGCGCTCAGGCCGCGGCGTGCAGCACGTCGAAGCCCAGGTGGTGCATGACCTCGCGCAGGATCAGCACCACAGCGTCTCCTGCGGGGTCGTCGAAGCCGCTGCCGCGCGCGGAGGGCGCACCGATCGCGCGCCCGGCCAGCGACTGGTACTCGCGCTCGATCTGCGCCAACGCAATGGTCCCTTGCTCCAGCCCGGCAATGGCACCACCGCGTTGCAGCGGCGCCAAGGTGTCGGCGCTCACCACCAACCGTCCACCCCGGGGCACGCGCGGCACCAGGCCCTCGATCTGGTCTTCCACCAACTGGATGGCGTTCTCGATCGCGAGCGCCGACGGCCCGCTCGTGGTCGCCGGCCAGAGCACGGCCGTGCCCACTGGCAGACTGCGGCGGCCGTCGGCGCCCCACTCCGCCAGGGTCTGGCGCGGGCCTACCGACAGGCGCAGCGTGACTGGTGGCACTGGCGAGTTCATGCCTTTGCTCCGGCGTCGACCGCCGCCACCAGCAAGGCCAACGCGCGCTGGTCGATGCCGTGGCCCAGACCGGGCAGCACATCAGCGTACGCGTCGGCGCCCAACGCCCGCAATTGCGCGACGGCCTGCGTGCTGTGCGCGGCGCCGATCACCGGGTCCTGGTCGCCGTGAACGAAGCGCCAGACGACACCTTCGGGTGCCTGCCGCGGCGGCACCGCAAAGCGGCCCGACATCGCCACAACACGCGCCGCCAGCGGCTCGCCCACCTGCGTCGATTCGAGCGACATGATGGCGCCCTGCGAGAAGCCAGCGAGCACGGTCTGCGCGGCCATCAGGCCCGTACGCGCCTGCCAGCGGCGCACGGTCTCGGCAAAGCGCGGCATGACCTCGGCGATGCGGCCGGCGCGGTTGGTTTCGGTCACGCCTTGCACCGAGAACCACTGCCAGCCCGCCCCGAAGTCGGACGCGAACGGCGAGCGCACCGCGACCACCCAGCGGTCGTCGCGGGCCAGTGCCGGCCCCAGCGCCTGGAACCCCTCCGGGCTGGCGCCCACACCGTGGAACAGCAGCACCAGCTGGTGCGCGGGCGCCGTGGGCCGGTGAAGGACGATGTCGCCCGCGGGCGCTTCGTGGCGCGAGTCCATGTTCAGGCCTCCACGGTCTCGGGCGCATCGGCAGGGATGTCGCCGAACCGGTACGCGTCCATCGACAGCACGCCGTGCGTGATGCCGCCGTCGATGCGCACACCGGGTGCTTCATCGCCGGCCACACCGGCCGCCACCATCAGCGGCCACAGGTGTTCGGCCGTGGGGTGGGCGCGCTGCGCGTGCGGTGCAATCGCCATGGTCTGCTGCAGGCGCGCGTGGTCGCGGCTGGTGACGGCGTTGCCGACCCAGTGCGCGAACTCGACGGCGTAGTCGTCGGCCGGCGCATCGGGGTCGTCGAAACGCACCTCGTACAGGTTGTGCGTCAGGCTGCCCGAGCCGATCAACAGCACGCCTTCGTCGGCCAGCGGCGCCAGCGCCTGGCCGTAGGCGTAGGCCTTGGCACCGTCCAGGCGCGCCGGCAGAGAGACCTGAAACACCGGAATGCCGGCTTCGGGGAACAGGTGCATCAGCGGCACCCATGCACCGTGGTCCAGACCCCATTGCGCATCGGCCTCGGCGGCGTAGCCAGCGGCGCGCAACACCTCGATCGCACGTTGCGCCACGTCGGGCGCGCCGGGCGCGGGGTAGTTCAGCTGGTAGAGCGCGGGCGGGAAACCACCGAAATCGTGGATGGTCTGCGGACGCGGCGTGGTCGCCACGCGCGGCTCGCGGGTCATCCAGTGCGGCGAAACCACCAGCACCGCCTTCGGGCGCGGCAGCGTCTGGCCCAGCGCGGTCAGCGACGGACCGGCCAGGCCGGGTTCGAGCGCGAACATGGGCGAGCCGTGGGAGATGAACAGGGAGGGCCAACGGGCGGACATGGTGGATTCCTTGAATGAGGTGGAAGGCGTCGTGGGCCCTCATGGGAATCAATGTAGGCGCCAGCCCATCCAGAAACATTCGAAGCCCTCGCCGGTCACATTCCAATTTTTTGAAGCAAACACCCCCTCTACAGCGACTGGGATAATTCCAACCATGGCGAACAAGCAACGTGTGGTGGTCGGGTTGAGCGGGGGTGTGGACTCCGCGGTGAGCGCGTACCTGCTCAAGCAACAGGGTTACGAAGTCATCGGCATCTTCATGAAGAACTGGGAAGACGATGACGACGACGAGTACTGCTCGACGCGGCAGGACTTCCTCGACGCCGCTTCGGTGGCCGACGTGCTGGGCATCGACATCGAACACGTCAACTTCGCTGCCGAATACAAGGACCGCGTGTTCGCCGAGTTCCTGCGCGAATACTCGGCCGGGCGCACGCCGAACCCCGACATCCTGTGCAACGCCGAGATCAAGTTCAAGGCCTTCCTCGACCACGCGATGCGGCTGGGCGCCGAGAGGATCGCGACAGGGCATTACGCCCGGGTGCGCCTGAACGAAGCCACCGGCCGACACGAACTGCTCAAGGGCCTGGACCCGCTGAAAGACCAGAGCTATTTCCTGCACCGTCTGAACCAGGCGCAGCTGTCCAAGACGCTGTTCCCGGTGGGTGAACTGCCCAAGACCGAGGTGCGCCGCATCGCGGCCGAGATCAACCTGCCCAACGCGAAGAAGAAGGACAGCACGGGCATCTGCTTCATCGGCGAGCGGCCGTTCCGCGACTTCCTCAACCGCTACATCAGCAAGGAACCCGGCCCGATCAAGGACCCGACCGGCCGCACCATCGGCCAGCACGTGGGTCTGTCGTTCTACACGCTGGGCCAGCGCCAGGGCCTGGGCATCGGTGGCGTCAAGGCCAAGGGCGCACAAAAGGGCGGCGCCGAGCATGCGCCCTGGTTCGTGGCGCGCAAGGACGTGGAGAAGAACATCCTCTGGGTGGTGCAGGGCCACGACCACCCCTGGCTGCTCTCGCCCAGCCTGCGCGCCGAAGACCTCAGCTGGGTCGCGGGCCACGCCCCGGCCGACAGCCACATCGCAGCCAAAACCCGCTACCGCCAGGCCGACGCCGCCTGCGCCTTCCAGGGCGAAGACGGCGCCTTCACCTTGCGTTTTGCCGAACCGCAGTGGGCGGTGACGCCGGGCCAGAGTGCGGTGCTGTACGACGGCGAGGTGTGCCTGGGCGGCGGCGTGATCCACACCGAAGCGGCCAACGCGCCGGCCTGATTCGCTTTCTGAAGGTCAGGGCCTGCGGCGCAGCAGCCGCGCGTGCATCGGGCGCACAAAGCGCACCCCGTCCGACCCGCACAACGCCTCGAACGCCGCCTTCACGCGCGCCTCGATGTCGGGTGTGATCTGCAGCTCGACAAAGCTCGGGTAGAGCATGCGCTGGGCGAAGTCGGCCCAGCCGGCGAAACGCACCACCTGGGCAAAGCAACGGTCTTCCACCGGCAACCAGTCCTTGCCCGCGGCCAGCGCACGGTCCACCGCCGCCTGCGCCGCCGCACGGACCACGCCTTCGTCGTTGTAGAGACGCACGATCTCGTTCAAGGCGCCGCCATAGATCGGCTCGCTGACGTAGAACCACCCGCCCGACCGCAGCACGCGCGCCACCTCGGCGAGCGCCGCGTCCATCGCCGGGATGGGCACGTGGTGCAGGCTCTTGAGCATCATCGCGCCGTCGAAACTGCGCCTCGGGAACGGCACCGCTTCGGCGCTGGCGGCGAGGAACAACAGGCGCTCTTGGGGTGCGGCCAGGTTCTTGGCGTGCTGCACCGAATCCACCTCCAGCCCCACCACCTCGCTGCCCGCAAAACGCTCCAGCAACGACCGCGCCAGCCGGGCATTGCCGCAGCCCAGTTCAAGGATGCGCTGTTCGGCCAGCGGCACCAGCTCGGCCAGCAGGTCGAGTTCGTCGCGGACCAGGGACAGGTGATCGGGGTTGGGGGCGGGCGTGATCATGGCAATGCAAGCTGGGTGGACTCTGGCGCGGACGCCGGGGTCTGGGCATCTCCGGCCGCCAGGCTCGCGACCAGCGCCAGGAAGCCGTCGCGCGGCAGCCCGGCGAACCAGGGGTGCCAGCACCGCTGTTCCAGCACAGTGCTGACCGCGCGGGCGCGCCGGGTGTGGCTGTGGAACAGCAGGATTTCGTCGGGCAGGGTGAAGACGCGGTTGGTCACGCTGTCCCACATGGCGCCGGGGTCGGCCGGCAGAGGTTGCAGCGGACAGTCGGCCGCCGCCAGCAGGCCGCCACAGAACAGGCGGTCGCGCCAGAGAAAGCTGAGGCAGTGCGCGGTGTGGCCGGGGGTGGCCAGCACCTGCAGGGTTTCGTTGCCGAAGGGAAGGCATTCGTCGGCGCCCGGCCGCCACGCGCCTTCGCGCGCCAGCCCCTGCACCACCGGCACCCGCCAGGCGGCCAGCCGCTCGAACTCGCCGGGCTGCAGGTCGTCGTGCCCATGCGTGCGCAACACCCAGCGCAGCCGCAGGCCACCCTCGCCGAGCATCGCCGCCAGCACCGGCAGGTCGCGGCCGTGCGGATCGATCAGCACCGCCTCCCGCGACACCGGGTCGGCCAACAGGTAGCTCAGTTCGCCCAGGCGATCGTCGTAAAGGATGCGGAACAGGTTCACGGCACACAGACGTCCAAGAACCGTGCCACCCCGCCAGATGGAAAAAAACCCATGGCGACAAGCACTTGCCTGCCCAGGCCTGCCACGTGCCTGACGCCGGGCCCTGGTCTGTCTGCCAGATCTGGCAGACAATGTCAGGACTCACTACCCCACCGGGTACCCCGATGAAACCCCTGCCCGAACTCACCGCGTTCCTCGAAGGCCTGACCGAACCGCACATCCTGTTCGATGCGCAGTACCGCATCCTGGCCGCCAACGCCGCCTACCGGCGCCAGTTCAGCCCGGACCGCAGCATCGTCGGCCGCCACTGCTACGAGGTCTCGCACCACTTCGCCGTGCCCTGCGACCAGGCCGGCGAGTCGTGCCCGCTGGCGCAGTCAAAGATCTCGGGCCAGCGCGAGCGTGTGGTGCACCTGCACCACACGCGCCAGGGCGAGGAGTACGTGAACATCGAGCTCTCTCCGCTGCCCGGCGAAGACGGCCAGCCGGCCTTCTATGTGGAGAAGATGGAGCCGCTGAAGGTGGCGCAGAGTCAGCCCGCCAGTCAGGGCCTGATCGGGCGCTCAGCGGCCTTCCAGCGCATGCTCGGCCTGGTGGCGCGGGTCGCGCCCTCGCGCGCCACCGTGCTGCTGCTGGGCGAATCGGGCACCGGCAAGGAACTGGTCGCGCGCGCTGTGCACGAAGCCAGCCCTCGCGCCAGCAAGCCGCTGGTCGCCGTCGACTGCTCCAGCCTGCCCGAGACCCTGTTCGAGTCGGAGCTGTTCGGCCACGAGCGCGGCGCCTTCACCGGCGCCACCGCGTCCAAGGGCGGCCTGGTGGAAGCGGCCAGTGGCGGCACCCTGTTCCTCGACGAGGTGGGCGACATTCCACTGCCGATGCAGGTCAAGCTGCTGCGCCTGCTGGAAACCGGCACCTACCGGCGCGTGGGAAGCAGCGAGCTGCGGCACGCCGACATCCGCGTCGTCTCCGCCACCCACCGCGACCTCGACCGCCTGATCGCCGAAGGCAAGTTCCGCGAAGACCTGTACCACCGGCTCTCGACCTTTCCGATCCAGCTGCCGCCCCTGCGCGAACGCCGGGGCGACATGGCGCTGCTGGCGCCGGCCCTGATTGAACGTGTCGCGGCGCCACGCCGGCTGGGCCTGTCGCCGGCCGCGCTGGCGCGGCTGGAAGCCCAGCCCTTCCCGGGCAATGTGCGCGAACTGCGCAACCTGCTGGAGCGGACGGCCCTGATGTGCGACGGCGACGTGATCGAGGCGCAGCACGTCGACGAAGCCATCGCCACCGGCCGCCTGCCAGGTCGCCCCGAACCGGCCGCCGCACCGCGAGCGCCCGCCACGGCCGGCGAAGAACTGCGCGAAGCCGGGCGCGAAGTGCTGCGCGCCATCGTCGCGGCCCACCAGGGCAACCGGGCCGCGCTGGCGGCGAAGCTGGGGATCAGCGAACGTTCGCTCTACCGCAAGCTCAAGTCCCTCGAATGAGCCCCGCTGTGCGCACCACGGAGCGTGGCCCCATGAAGCTGCCCGGGGTCATGCAACTGCGTTAGGCTAGCCCCCATTCGACAACCGGATGGGGAAATCGGCATGGTTTTGCGTGTGCGCAGTGCGCTGTGGTGGATGGGCCTGGGGCTGGCAGCGGCCGGCCATGCGTCGGCGGTGCAGATCACCGACCTGAGTCCGCAGGGCGAAGTCGCCCGGGTGCGGCAGGTGAGCGCAAAGTTCGACGCGCCCGCCGTGAATTTCGGCAGCCCGAACGCGTCGGCGCCGCTGCAGCTGAGCTGCAACGAGCCCCAGGCCTCGGCCGGCACGGGCCGCTGGATCAACGACCGCGCCTGGGTCTACGACTTCCAGCAGCCGCTGCCGCCCGGCGTGAAGTGCACGCTGCAGGTCGCGCCGGGTTTCGTCGCGGTCGACGGCAAGCCGCTGGCCGGCAAACAGCGTTTCGCGTTCGAGACCGGCGGCCCGACAGTGCGCAACAGCGCGCCGTCCGACGGCCAGACGATCGAAGAAAGCCAGTACTTCCTGCTGCGCTTCAATGGCGCGGTCGCGCCCGAGAGCGTCCAGGCCAATGCCTGGTGCGGCATGGACGGTCTGGGTGAGCGCATCGCAGTGAAGCTGATCACCGGCACCGAGCGCGAGCAGCTGGTCAAGGCGCGCGGCTGGGACCGCAAGGATGTTCCCGCCGACCAGGTTGTCGCCCTCGCCTGCCAGCGCCAGCTCACGCCCGCGGCCAAGGTGAAACTGGTGCTGGGCAAGGGTGTGGCCACGCCGGGCGGCGTCGCGACGCGCCAGGACCAGCGCCTGAACTTCACCGTGCGCGAGCCGTTCAAGGTCACGTTCAGCTGCGAGCGCGAGAACGCGCAATCGCCCTGCCTGCCACTGCGTGGCATGTCGCTGCGCTTCAACGCTCCGGTCATGGCGAAACAGGCGATGGAAATCCGCCTCCGGCCCGCGGCCGGCGGCGAAGCGCTGACGCCCAAACTGGAAGACGGTGCACAGGGCGACGACGCGGTGGACGGCGTGGACTTCGCCCCGACCCTGACCGAAAAGGCCAGCTACACGGTCGAGCTGCCCAAGGGCCTGGTCGACGCCTCGGGCCGCGCGCCCGCCAATGCGAACCAGTTTCCGCTCAAGGTCGCGACCGGCCTGATGCCGCCGCTGGTGAAGTTCGCGGCGTCGCCCTTCGGCGTGGTCGAGCGACTGGCCGAACCCGGCGGCGCGGCGCTGCTGCCAATCACGGTGCGCAACGTCGAGCCCGAGCTCAAGGCCCTGGGCCTGGCCGTGAGCGGCAGCAAGGTCAGCGACCTCAAGCTCTCCAGCGACGCCGAGATCATTGCCTGGTACCAGCGCGTGACCACCTTCCACGAAGGCACGGTCGAACGCAAGCTGGCGGCGCAGTGGGCCAAGACACCGCTGCCCAAGGTCATCGACAAGGACAACAAGGACTGGGTCGAGTCGCGCATGCTCGGCCTGCTGCAAGGTCTGCCGAACGTGAAACCGCTGGACCTGCCCAAGGCGCCTGCGGGTGATCCGCGGCCGATGGAAGTGGTCGGTATTCCGCTGCAGCCAGGCTTCCACGTCGTCGAGATCGCCTCACCGCGGCTGGGCCGCTCGCTGCTCGACGATCGGCACGGCGAGGCCCGCACGATGTATGTGCGCAGCTCGGCGCTGGTGACCAACCTGGGCGTGCACTTCAAGCTCGGGCGCGAGAACGCGCTGGCCTGGGTGACGACGCTGGACAAGGGCAAGCCGGTGGCGGGTGCGGCGGTACAGGTCTCGGACTGCCGCGGCAAGCTGGTCGCCAAAGGCCAGACCGACGCGCAGGGTGTGGTGAAGCTCGACGGCGTACCGGCGCGCGCGCCCCTGTGCCTGAACGGCCAGGCCGAGGGCGATGACGAGGGCGCGGGCGCCTGGTTCGTCAGCGCTCGCGCGAAGTCGGCCGACGGCGTGGAAGACCTGGCCTTCACCTGGAGCGACTGGAACCGCGGCATCGAAACCTGGCGCTTCGATCTGCCCACCGGCGACCTGTCCAGCGCCACCCAGCGCGCCCACACCGTGCTCGACCGCGCCCTGCTGCGGGCTGGCGAGACACTGTCGATGAAGCACTTCCTGCGCACCGAAGACATGAAGGGCTTCCATGTGCCGGACCTCAAGAACGGCGAACTCATCGTCACCCACCAGGGCAGCGGCCAGGAGTTCCGCCAGCCCGTGGCCTGGCGCAAGACGGCGACCGGCGGCCTGAGCGCGACCAACGAATTCGCAATTCCGCCGTCGGCCCGGCTGGGCGTCTACACGGTACAGCTCTCGCAGTCGCTGGGCCGCCAGGGCACCGAGATCCTGGACAGCGCGCAGTTCCGCGTCGAGGAGTTCCGGCTGCCGGTGCTGCAGGGGCAACTCGGCGCCAACGACAAGAAGCCGCTGGTGGCGGTGACCAGCACGCCAGTGGACCTGCAGGTCAGCTACCTCTCGGGCGGTGGTGCCGGCAACCTCGCGACGCAGGTGTCGGCGCTGATGCGCCGCAAGTCGCTGTCGTTCCCCGGCTACGAGGGATTCAGCTTCGACCCGCCGCGCGCCCCCAGCCGGGCGCAAGAGGGCCACGACGATGGCGAGGACGGCGCCGACGCTGCGCAGAAACTGGTCGCCGACAAGCTGCCGCTGACGCTGGACAAGAACGGCCGCGGCCGCACGGAGATCAAGGACCTGCCCGCGGTCACTTCGCCGCAGCAACTGCTGATCGAAGCCAGCTACGCCGATCCCAACGGCGAGACGCAGACCCTGCGCCACGTCACCACGCTCTGGCCCGCTGCCGTGGTCGCCGGCATCAAGACCGAAGGCTGGGTTTCGACCCGGCAACAGGCGCGCTTCCAGGCCTTGGCGCTGACGCTGGACGGCAAGCCGGCGGCCAATGTGGCGCTGGAGGTGCGCGCCTCGGTCAAGACCACGACCACCACGCGCAAGCGCATGGTCGGCGGCTTCTACACCTACGACAACAAGACCGAGTCAAAAGACCTGGGCAGCCTCTGTTCGGGCAAGAGCGATGCGCGCGGCCTGCTGCTGTGTGAAGCGAAGCTCGACGATGCCGGCGAGGTCGAGCTGACTGTGGTCGCCAAGGACAGCGAGGGTCACGCGCACCAGAGCGCCGCCTCGGTCTACGTCACGCGCCAGGGCGAGCTCTGGTTCGGCGGCGAAGACCACGACCGCATGGACGTGGTGCCCGAGAAGAAGCGCTACGAGCCGGGCGAGACGGCGCGGCTGCAGGTGCGCATGCCGTTCCGCTTCGCGACCGCCCTGGTCAGCATCGAGCGCGAAGGCATCATCGACACGCGCGTGGTGCAGCTCAATGGCGAAGACCCGACCATCGACCTCAAGGTCGAACCCGGCTGGGGGCCGAACGTCTACGTGAGCGTGATGGCCCTGCGCGGGCGGCTGCGCGAGGTGCCGTGGTACAGCTTCTTCACCTGGGGCTACCAGGCGCCGCGCGAGTGGTGGACGGCGTTCTGGTACGAGGGCAAGGAATACGTGGCACCGACCGCGATGGTCGACCTGAGCAAGCCGGCCTACCGCCTGGGCGTGGCCGAGCTGAAGGTCGGCACGGCGGCGCACGAGATCCAGGTCAGAGTGAGCACCGACCGCGAGGCCTACCCGGTGCGCGGCAAGGCGCAGGTCACCATCCAGGCCAAGCTGCCCAATGGCCAGCCCGCGGCCAACGCCGAGGTGGCACTCGCCGTGGTCGACCAGGCCCTGCTCGAGCTCGGCCCCAACCCGACCTGGGACCTGCTGGCCGGCATGTGGCAGCGGCGGAACTGGAGCGTCGAGACGGCGACCGCGCAGATGGAAATCATCGGCCGGCGCCACTACGGTCGCAAGGCGATTTCGGCCGGTGGCGGCGGCGGCCACAGCCCGACGCGCGAGCTGTTCGACACCCTGCTGCTCTGGAATCCGTCGGTGGTGCTCGACGCGCAGGGCCGCGCGACGGTGAGCGTGCCGCTGAACGACGCGATCAGCAGCTTCCAGGTGGTTGCCGTGGCCGACTCGGGCCAGGGCCTGTTCGGCACCGGCCAGACCAAGTTCCGCGCCACGCAGGACCTGCAGATCATCAGCGGCCTGCCGCCGCTGGTGCGGGAGGGCGACCGCTTCATGGCGCAGTTCAGCCTGCGCAACACGACGGCGCAAGCGATGAAGGTCAACGTCAGCGCGCGCGCCACCCTGGTCGAGACGCCAGCGCAGACGGTCGAGATTCCCGCCGGTGAAACCCGCGAGGTGAGCTGGGACGTGACGGCTCCGGTGCCGCTGGGCCTGGGTCGCTTCGAGGCGCTGCTGTGGGAAGTGACGGCGCAGGACCAGAGCGGCAAGGCGCGAGACGCGGTCAAACTCAGCCAGCGCGTGCTGCCGGCCGTGCCGCTGACGGTTCGGCAGGCCACGCTGGCGCAGATCGACGGACCGCTCTCGATGCCCGTCGCGGCCCCTGCCGACGCGCTGATGGATGCCCAGGGCGCACTGCGCGGCGGCATCCGCATGAGCTTGCAACCGACGCTGGCCGAAGGCCTGCCGGCCGTGCGCGAATGGTTCGCGAACTATCCGTTCGCCTGCCTGGAACAGAAGACCTCGAAGGCCATCGGCCTGCACGATCCCAAGCTCTGGCAGACCATGCTCGCCCAGCTGCCGACCTACCTCGACAGCGACGGCCTGGCGAACTACTTCCCGCCGCGCGACGGCGCCGCGCCCTCGGGCAGCGACACGCTGACAGCCTACCTGCTGGCAGCCTCGCACGAAGCCTCGGCGCTCGACCCGGCCTGGACCCTGCCCGACGCATCGCGCGCGGCCATGCTGCGTGGGCTGGAGAACTTCGTCGCCGGCAAGGTCGAGCGCACGTTCTGGAGCCCGCGCAAGGACCTGAACCTGCGCAAGCTCGCGGCGGTCGAAGCGCTCTCGCGCTACGGCAAGGCCAACGCCCGCCTGCTGCAGAGCATCGAGATCGCGCCCAACCAGTGGCCCACGCACGCGGTGATTGACTGGGTCAACGTGCTGCGCCGCGTCAGCGACATTCCCAAGCGCGAAGAGAAGCTGGCCGAGGCCACCCAGATCCTGCGCGCGCGCCTGTCCTGGCAGGGCACCAAGCTGGTCTTCAGCACCGAGTCCGACGACCAGTGGTGGTGGCTCATGCAGAACGGTGACACCAACACCGCGCGCCTGCTGCTGGCCGTGATGGACGACCCGGCCTGGAAGGACGACATGGGCCGCATCGCCAGCGGCTTCATCGGCCGCCAGCAGCAGGGCGCCTGGCAGACCACCACCGCCAACCTCTGGGGGGGCCTGGCGCTGCAGAAGTTCTCGGCCCGCTTCGAAGCCGTGCCGGTGACCGGCAGCACGCGCGCCACGCTCGGCGCCGCCAGCGCCGCGGTCGACTGGAGCAAGGTGAGTCGCGCCGATCCCAAGGCCCCGGTGGCCGCGGGCTTTGCGACCGTGGGTCCGGCCAAGGGCGACCCCAACGTGCCGACCGGCCCATGGCGCAACAACAGCGCGACCATCGCCTGGCCCAAAGACGGCGCCTCGTCGCTGTCCGTGTTGCACCAGGGCAGCGGCAAGCCCTGGGTCACGTTGCAGGCCCTGGCCGCGACGGCGCTGAAGGCGCCGGTCTCCGCCGGCTATACGGTGAAGAAGACCATCACGCCGGTGGAACAGGCCGTCGCCGGCAAGTTCAGCAAGGGCGATGTGCTGCGCATCACCATCGAGGTCAACGCCAGCACCGACATGACCTGGGTCGTGCTCAGCGACCCGATCCCGGGCGGCGCGACCCTGCTGGGCAGCGGCCTGGGCCGCGACTCGGAGATCGCGACCACCGGCGAAAAACGTTCGGGCAACGGCTGGCCGGTGTTCGAGGAGCGCAGCTTCGAGGCCTTCCGCAGCTACTACGACCGCCTCTCGGCCGGCAGCTTCAAGACCGAGTACACGGTGCGGCTGAACAACGTGGGCACGTTCGCCTTGCCGCCCACACGCATCGAGGCAATGTACGCGCCCGAGGTCTTCGGCGAATTGCCCAACGCGCCGGTGAAGGTCGAGGCGAAGTGAAACGGAGGGCGCTGCCGGTCGGCGTGCTGGTCGGGGTGCTGGTCGGGAGCTTTTCGCTGCCGGCCTGGGCCCTGCCCAGCTTCGCCGAAGTGAAGGCCGCGCACCCGACGTCCGAGACCCTGTTCCTCGACCGCCACGGCGAGATGCTGCAGCGCCAGCGCACCGACCCGTCGGTGCGCCAGGGTGCCTGGGTCGCGCTGCCCGAGGTCTCGCCCGCGCTGCGCAGCGCCCTGGTCTACAGCGAAGACCGGCGCTTCTACGAGCACGCGGGCGTCGACTGGCAGGCGGTCGCGTCCGCCGCCTGGGGCAACCTGTGGAACACACGCACCCGCGGCGCCTCGACCATCACCATGCAGCTGGCCGGCCTGCTGGACGGCGACCTGAAGGCCGGCGCACAGGGCCGCAGCTGGACACAGAAGGCGGGCCAGGCGGTGTGGGCGCAGTGGCTGGAGACGCGCTGGCGCAAGGACCAGATCCTGGAGGCCTACCTCAACCGCGTGCCGTTCCGCAGCGAACTCGTCGGCATCGACGCGCTCTCGCGCAGCCTGTTCGGCAAGGCACCGCACGGGCTGGACGCCGACGAGGCCGCCATCACCGCCGCGCTGGTGCGCGCGCCCAATGCCGCGCCTGAACGCGTGGCCGACCGCGCCTGCGAAGTGCAGCAAGCGATGGCGCGTGCGCAGGGCGCGAAGGCCGACTGCCTGTCGGTGCGGCTGCTGACCGGCACCGTGCTGCGCGAACGGCGCTGGGCCGCCAGCGAAGGCGATGCGCCACACGCGACGCGGCGCGCCTGGAACGAATGGCGCCAGCAGGCGGGCACCGGGACCCGCGCCACACCGCCGCAAATCCGCACCACCCTTTGGGCGCCGCTGCAGCGCGAGGCACAGACGCTGCTGCAACGCCAGCTGCGCTCGCTGCTGGGCCGGCGTGTCGAAGACGGCGCGGTGGTCGTGCTCGACAACGCCAGCGGCGAGGTGCTGGCCTGGGTCGGCTCCTCGGGTCTGCTGAGCCAGGCTGCCGAGGTCGACGGGGTGACCGCGCTGCGCCAGCCCGGCTCCACGCTCAAACCTTTCCTCTATGCACAAGCCATCGCAGAGAAGCGCCTGAGTGCAGCCTCGCTGATCGAGGACGCGCCGACCCACATCCCGACCGCGGCCGGTCTTTACATCCCGCAGAACTACGACCGGAACTTCCGCGGCTGGGTGTCGGTGCGCACCGCGCTCGCGTCGTCGCTCAACATCCCGGCCGTGCGCACGCTGGCCATGGTCTCGCCCGAGGACTTCGCCGCACAGCTGGTGCGGCTGGGTCTGCCGCTGCGCGAGGGTGGCGACTACTACGGCCTCGGCCTCGCGCTGGGCAGCGCCGAGGTCACCCTGCTTTCACTCACCAACGCCTACCGCACGCTGGCCAACCAGGGACGCCAGGGCCCGGTCGCGCCGCTGCTGGCCAGCCAACGCGGGGCGGTGGGCGGCAGCGCTGTGCTCGACCCCGGCGCGGCCTTCATCGTCGGCGACATCCTGTCGGACGCCAACGCACGCGCCGCCACCTTCGGCACCGACAGCCTGCTGGCCACGCGGGTCTGGACTGCGGTGAAAACCGGCACCAGCAAGGACATGCGCGACAACTGGGCCGTGGGCTGGTCGCAGCGCTACACGGTCGGCGTCTGGGTCGGCAACGCCAGCGGGGCGCCCATGGGCGACGTCAGCGGCACCACCGGCGCCGCGCCGGTCTGGGCCGGTCTGATGCGCTGGCTGCACGAGCGCCAGCCCAGCCGCGCGCCGTCGCCGCCGGCTGGACTGATCGCACAGACCGTGCGCTTCGGCGACCGGCTGGAGCCGTCCCGCCGCGAGTGGTTCATCGCCGGCACCGAGCAGCCGCTGTTCGCGCTGGGCGCGGGGGGTGACAGCGGCGCGCCAGACCTGCGCCCGCGCATCCTCAGCCCGACCACCGGCACCATCCTCGCCATCGACCCCGACATCCCGCCGGCACACCAGCGCCTGACGCTCAAGGCCGAGGCCGCCGACGTGCGCTGGCGCCTCGACGACAAGCCGCTGGGCAAAGGGAAAGAAGTGCAGTGGATGCCCTGGCCGGGCCGGCACCGCATCGAAATCGTGAACGCCCGCGGCGAGCTGCTCGACAGCGTGCGCATCGAGGTGCGCGGTGCGGGTGTGAAGACCAGCGCACGCCCTTGAGCAACAGCGGCGGGGCTTGGGGGTCAGGAATTCAGCGCCGGGCCGCCCCAAGCTGAATTCGCGCCCCTCGGGGGGGCAGCGACCCTCGCAGCGGCGGAGCGTGGGGGTTCAATGTTCAATGTTCAGCGTGCAGCTTCTCATGGATCTTCTTCGTCGTCCGCCAGACCGACCACAACACCAGCGGGATCATCACGCCGGCCAGCAGCTCCGGCTTGATGGGCAAGCCGATCTCCTTGCCCGCCTTGCCCAGGTAAAGGATCAGGCTGATCACATAGTACGAGATGGCCGCGATCGACAGACCTTCCACCGTGCTCTGCAAACGCAGCTGCATTTCCTGGCCCTTGGTCAGCTTGGCCAGCAGCTGCTGGTTCTGTTCCTCGGTCGCAATGTCCACCCGCGTGCGCAGCAGGGCACTGGTGCGCGTGACGCGGTCGGAGAGAGAGGCCAGACGTTGCGCGGTCGACTGCACCGTCGCCATGGCCGGTGACATCCGTCGCTGCATGAACTCGCCCAGCGTGCGCGTGCCGTGGATCGGCTGCTCACGCAGCTCGGCGATGCGCTCGCGCACCAGCGTGTCGTAGGCGCGCGTGGCCGAGAAGCGGTAGCTCTGTTCGGCGGTGGCGCGCTCGACGCCGGCCGCCAGCCCGATCAGCGTGTCCAGCAGCGCCTGATCGGTGTTGCTCTTGTTCTCCAGCTGCGCCGTGATGTCGGCCAGGGCGCCTTCGCTGCGCGAGAGCAGCGGCCCCAGCGACTTGGAGGCGGGCAGGCCGCGCAGCGCCATCAGGCGGTAGGTCTCCAGCTCCAGCAAGCGCGCGGCGATGCGGCCGGCACGGGTCTCGGAGGTGTCGGGCGGGCCGATCACCAGCAGGCGCTCGAAGCCGTCGGCACGCAGCCAGAAGTCGGTCACCGCCATCGAGTGGCCCTGGTTGCCCATCAGCGAGGCCACGACCGTGTGGTCACCCAGCCAGTGGCGCGCCTGCGCCAGCGCTGCGTGCGGTGACGCGATCTCTCCTTCGACCATCGCCAGCTGGACCGCCGCGATGGTGCGACCGGGCAGGCCGGCCAGCCAGCCCGGCGGCGTCACCAGCGCGCCCAGCAGGTCGGGATTGCTCGTCCCCAGACCGGCGCCTTCGGGCAAGGGCTGCACGATCGAATAGCGGGTGAACTCGGTGTGCCGCTCCCACTTGAGCGTGTAGCCCGGCAGGCGCAGACGCAGGAAGTTGGCGTTCAGCAGATCGGCCGACAGTGCCTCCTGCCCCGGCAGGCGCCGCAGGTGTTCGCACTCCTGCTCGCGCGTCACGTCCTCGTTGAACAGGGCCACATAGGTCACGAGTGCCGGCAGCCGGATGCGCGCTGGCGGACGGGCGTGCACCTCGTTGTGCAGCAGCTCGCGCTGCGGGTCGTTGGCGGGCAGCAGGGAGGATGTGGCATTCATGGCCCGATTGTGCCGAAACACCGCTGTCACGGACCTCGGCACAGCGGTGCCAACTGACTCAAAAAAAGAAAAGCGGCGCGTCTTCGCAGTGCGCGTGCGGCCTCCAGGACCCGCTAGGCGAACACCGGCAGGCCCTTGGACTGCCGGTCGCGCAGCTCGGCCAGCATGTCGCGCTCGGACATGCCCGCCGCCCAGACCGGGCGCAGCTGGAAATGCGGCTGGTCAACGATGGAGGTCCAGTTGCCGCCCCACTCCAGACCCAGCTCCATGCCCAGCACGCCGACCGCCTTGTACTTGGGTGAGTCGGCCAGGAACTTGCCGCCGCTGAAGACCCCGATGTCAAAGGCGATGCCGAAGTTGTGGTTCGAGTAGCCACCCCGCGCGTTGGTGACCTTGGGTCCCGGCGCGGTGCGTCCCTTCGCGTAGAGCGCATCCTGTTCGGCGTACGAGCGCGTGCCGCTGAGCACCTTGATGCTGATGCCGTTGTCCGCCGCCTTCTGCACCAGGGCGCGGGCCAGTCCTTGCACCTGCGGTTGCAGTGTCGCGATGTTGGTTTCGCTGCGCGGATCGACACTGGAGATCGCCGCTTCGGGCGCCACGCCATGGACCGTGGGTTTGACCAGGGCTGCATAGATCGCGCCCCATGTTTCTGCTCCTGCACGTCCGTCGACCTGGATCTTCAGAGCGCCTTGGACCGCGCGAATCATTTCCGAGAGTTCCATGTTGCTGCCTCCGTTGGGGGTGATGGCTTCACTCTAGGTCGACCCCTGTGGCACCACATCCTCCACCCGGAGGACGAGCGGCCGCCAGCATCCCCCAATGTAGGGTTGTGACGCACAGGCACGACTTCCAGAATCCGCCCACGCTTGATCCCGCGGTGCTCTGAACTGGAGTTGTTGCCATGCCCATCGACCGATTTGTCGACCTTCAGCACGTCATGGTGGAGTCACCGCTGCTGGTCTCTGGCGCAATGACCGCCGTGCGTCTGGACCCGGGAGTGGCGCGCATGCGGCTGGACCGCATCCGCCCCGAGCTGTTCGATCTTGTGGCCTCGCGCGGCTTTGATCGCGCCGACTCGCCCAATCCGGTCAGTCCCGTTGCACAGCCTGCCGACACCACGTTGTTCGCGAGCGCCGCCGGCGATGTGAGTTACTACCTGCCGCGCTACCGGCTGCGCACCACCGCACCAGGACGCTACGACGTGAACGTCGTGGCCGATCCGCAGGCCAGCGGCCAGTGGGTCGTCAGCCTGGGGCTGGAAACCTTTCCGGCGCCCGAGCTGGGTGATGCGGCACGCACGGCACAGGTGCTGCCGCACCAGCTCAACGCCGCGCTGCACTTTCGCATGCCCAACTCGACGGTCGAGCGGCGCCTGCCGGCGAGCGAGCTGCTGAACGATGCACGCGGTCCGGTCGTCGTGGTTCGGCTGGGACTATCCGAACGCGACGAACTGCTGGGCGCCTTCATGGCACAGAGTGCCGGCGCCAGCCTGACGCTGCAACGCAGCTTCACTGTGTCGGTCGAGATTCCGGCCGCAGCGCCGCCTCCGCCGCCACCGCCCCATCCAACGCTGCCGGTACCACCCATTCCCCGCCCGCCGCGGCCGATCCCGGTGCACCCACACCGGCCGGGAGGGGGACTGATCCATCCTCAGCTCATGGAGGCGCAACCCGCCGCCGTGCGCCTGACCAGTGCGGCGCTGGCAGTGGATCGATCGGCCATGCTGCGGCGCCGGTTCGAGATCGACCCGTCGGTGATCGACGCCGTCGTCGCAGAGCCGGTCGCACCGCAACCGCAGTTCCGCACGCAGTCCCTGAACCAGGCGCTGGAGATCGCGTTGTGGTTCGACAGCGGTTTGCACAGCTATGTCTATCCCAACGGCAGCCCCAGCGCAGGTTCGGTGACCAGCCTGCAGATGCACAGCGTGCCGTACACGGCCACGGGCCGCAGCACGCGCCACCACAGCTACCTGCAAAGCAGCAGCAATCCCACCCGGTTCTACTTCCTGCCCGACGCGTTCCGGCTGGCCCGCACGGAACACCCGCCCTTCAAGCCCGCGCTGGCATTCGTGGTCGACCAGTCGACCGATGCCCCGCAGGCCGATACCGGCACCACCGCATCCACCACCCCCAAGTCGGCCGTGGAGCTGATCGCCGACGTGCGGCCAGTGACCGACGGCAAGCGCTTGCTGGCCGCGAAAGAGGCATTGAAGAGCAAGCTGCCGACCACCGGCGTGCCGCCGGGTGAGATCTCGCTGGAGCCGCTGCTGGCGCCGTCGGTGTTGCGGCTGGGCCTGCCGCGGGGCGGTCGCATGCAGACGGTCGAGGTCTCCGCGCAGGTCGATCTGGCCAACGGTTTCCAGCTGAGCGAGCGATTCGCTCTCGACGACTTCCAGGACGTTTTTGCCGCCCTGATGGCGCCGCAGTCGGCCGCCCTGCTGCAGGGCAATGTCGCCGTGTCCACCGGGCTGGGTGGTGAGATCCTGGTGCCGGTGGAGCTGAACTTCCACGCGCTCGAGGGCGAACTGTTCCAGTACACCGAAACGCCAGACGTGGCCAATGGCTCGGTGGCGGTACAGCTGCTGAACCAGACCGGTGGGGCGCTGCACATCCCGGCGCTGCCGGTCTGGCTCAGCCGCGATGGCCTCATGGTGTCAGCCCGCATCGAAGGCCTGGACCTGAGTCAGCCGGTTGAGCTGCCCGCCGACGGACAGCTTGTGTTCCAGGTGGTTCCCGCCGAGCCCTGGCCCGCAACGGTCGCACCCGGCAGCGCCCCGGACGCGATCTTCGACACCTCGGCCATCACCGCGGTGCCCGACGCCAAGGCGCTGTTCGAGCAGACCTTCGACAACAGCGTGGCGCAGGAGACCGCGCGCTCCATCACGGTCATGACCGATGCCGAGGTGCTGACCAGCGCGCAGGCGCCCGACAAGGCCATCCGGCTGGTGATCATCGAATTCCGCGGCAACAAGAGCGTGCGCCTGAGCGCCAGCAAGCTGGAAGAAACGGTGGAGGTGCCGGTGGCCCTGATGGATGTGCTGCTGCGACGGGACACCGAAGGGCAGTACGAGTTCCGCCAGACCGTGGTCTTCAGCTCCGGCGCGCAGCAGAGCGACGCCTGGCGCAAGAGTGATCTGGGCCTGCTCTTTGTGCCCTTCACGGGCGGGAACTGAGATGTTCGCCGGCCGCCCCGACTGGCACGCCCCCACCCACTGGGCGGGGCGGCCGGTCCATGCGGTGTTCGAACAGCCCAGGCGCTTCATGGCTGCGCCGCAGCGGCTTCGCACCACGTCGTTCCGGCTCGACATCTACGAGCAGGACCGCGGTGACGCCGGCCTGGAAAACTTCTCGCTGCTGCAATTGGGTTTCGAGGCCGACTTCGACCTCGACGCAGTGCGGCAGGCAGCCCCGGATGCGCAGGATGGCCTGAGTGCACTGCCCGCCGAGGCCGCCTGGCTGCGCCTGCACGCTGCCGACGCACTGTCGCTGCCCCCCGAGGTGATGGCACTGCAGCCGCTGGACATGGCGGGCCTGGGCGCCATGGGGCTCGCGCTGCGGCTCGATGCTGCGTCCACCTCGCTGTTGGAAGGCGCCTTGCAGACCGGCCTGCTCGCCGTGGGTGCGCAGGCCTGGGTGCGGGTGCGCGGCGTCGCCGAACGCTGGCCACTGACTCTGGCCTTCGATCCCGCGGCCTTGCGCGTGGCGCTCCAGGCACCCGAATGCCCGCTCACGGCCTTGCGCGAACAATTGCTCAACGCGCCCGAAGCCCTGGGCTTTGCGGCCCTGCAGGATGTGCCGCTCTCCCAACGCGCCCAGGCCACCGAGGCCCTGCTGGATCGGCTGGTCGAACGCTTTGGCACGCTGCAACCCGCGACGGCCGACAGCGCGTCGGACGGGATTCAACTGGTCTTCGACGCGGAGCGGATGCCGCAAGGCCAGGTGAACTGGAACCTCGCCGAACCGCTGCTCTGCCCCCGCCTGCTTGTGATCGAGGCCGACCCACTGGCGCCGCTGCGCGAACTCGCGCCAGGACGATGGAACGGACAGCTGGTGCGCCGCCACAGCGTGCCGGCCCTGGGCAGCGGGTGGCACACGATCACGGTGCTGCCCAACCTGCCAGGGCCGCGGGCGGGTCTGCTGCGCACGCAGCTGGAACTGGTCGCACCACCCCATCCACCGGCACGGCCCTTCAGCAGCCATGCCTCGGCGCCCCTGCCTGCCGACGACGCGCCGTTCACGGTGAACCTGCGGCTCGCGCCGGACGAACCGCTGCACTACCAGTGGAAGACCAGCGCGTTTGTCCTGAACGGAACGCGGCCCGAGCTGATGCAGGGAACGCTGCAGACCGCTGACCAGCGCCATCTGGTCGTCGGCCCGGATGCGCTGGGTCTGCGGTTGATGTGCGTGGAGGTCGATCCGGCCCTGCTGCGCGAGGCGCAGGTGGAAGTGACCTGCCAGGGGCAACGCAACGGCAAGGCATGGACCGTCCGGGGTCAGGTGGACCGCGACCGCCGTCGCCTGGCCCTCGCGCTGCCCGCCGACCTGCAGGACGGCACCGTGACCGCGACCGCGACCGCCACATCGCTGACGGATAGCCGCCAGTGCACCGCGCCGCCGCAGCCCATCCCCGACAGCGGCGTGTATCTGGATCCCTTCAGCTTCGAGGGCAGCGGCGCCCGTTCGCTCTCGCTGGCCTGCGAATTCGACGACGACACACCGCAGGTACTGATCGAACTGGCGCCCGAAGACCGGACCGACGAGACCTCTCGCCGCACCTTGCGGCGCCTCACGCCTGCAGCACCCGCAACGGACTGGAGCTGGACCGCGCTCTCGCCGTTTCGCAGCGGCTACCGCTGGCGCTGGGCTGGTCAGTCCGACTGGTCAGCCGCCCTCTCACCCGCTCAGGCGCTGCAACTTCGCAGCAGCCAGGCGCCCACCAGGAGCACACCATGAGCGTGGAAATACAAGGTCTTGTCCTGACCGACCTGCCCGAGACCGGGGCCTTCGCCTACCGGCCTTTGCGTCCTTCACTGGCGCGCTCCGAAGACGGTCGTGCGCAGTTCAGCTTCATCCGGGCCGGCAGCGTGAACATGCTGTCGTTCACCGCGGTGTGGGAAGCGCCCCAGTCCGCCCTGGACCGGGCCCGCGACCAACTGGCCGCGCAGCACGCCCGCCCAGCACAGCAGATCCGCCTGGTACCCGAGGCGTTGGTTGCCAGCCCCGCCGAACTGCGGTTCGGCGACGGCACCGGCCAATGGACCACCGCGGCCACCACCGCATCGTCGGGTGTTGCACCCTTCCAGGCTGCGTTCAGTGCGATGCTCAGTCCCGAGCAAGCCGAGTGTCTGCTCAAGGCCACCGCCGGCGAGACCGGCTGGATGGGCGTCGCCTACCGGTTGACGCCCGTGCACGCGCCGGTGCGCCACAGCACGCTGGACGCGCAGTCGGCCTTCACCGCCGAGGCGAGCGTCAGCAGCGCCGACCCCGAAGACCTGTCCGCAGATCTGCGCACCGAAGCCAGTGCCAGCGTATCTGCCGCCCAGACCACCACCCCCAATGCACCGGCTGTCGACGAGAGCTTCGGCGACGCCGCGCACTGGGGACTGCCGAAGCCCTGAACCCCTCCCCGCCCCTTCCACCCCACCGAGGACTTTCACCATGATGCAACTTGACAACGTTCGCCAGCTGCTGGGCTTCCAGGTCCACGGCGACCACCAGAACGACCACACCTTCTACGTCTACCCCAACCGCCCCACCTTCGCGCGCATGGACAGTGGCGGACTGGCGCTGCGCTTCGTGGAGTACGGACAGCTGCGCGAGGACGGCGGCAAGAAGTTCGGCGGCTTTGTCGCCTTCGATGCCGAACTCACCGTGCCCGACGACGCCCTGGCCAAGATCACGGCCGAGCTGCAGAAAGAGGTTGACGCGAAATACAAGAACCGCGGTGTACCACCGCCCAAGGTCCAGATCGCGCCCATCCTCTGGACCGGCGGCACCGTGGAGCTGTTGCTCAGCGAAGGCGGTGCCCTGGTGGAGAAGGTGCGCGGCGCCGGCAAGCCATCGCTGTATGGACGCAATGTGGCGTCCTTCATGATGGAACTGTCGGAACTCGGCACCGCCATCTTCAAGGAGACCCTGAGCACCGGATCGGCCAGCGCCGTGACGGTGGTCTACAAGCTCGACCACTACATCCGCCTGCCCGAGATGAGCGCCTGGGGCACCTGGAACGCCTCCGAGTTCTACAGCTTCTTCCAGGACATCAACACCGAAGACAACTTCTGGAGCGAAGACAGCTACACCGAGGTGGTCAGCTCCAGCCGCTACAAGAACGACGTCACCAAGACCCACTTCGAGTTCACCCAGGCGCCCAACCTCTCGCCGGAGGAAAACGCCAAGCTCGAGAGCGATGTGCGCGCGCTGATCAACAAGCAGCTCGAAGCGGCTGTGCAGCGCAACCTGCTCAAGGAGATCGCCGAGGTCGACCCGAACGTGAAGGCTTTGCAGGAAGGCCAGGACATCGAGGACATCCGCCGCACGATCAACAAGAGCCAGATCGCCAACGTGCGGGTGGAGTGGAGCGAAGCCAAAACCATCATCACCAGCAAGGCGCCGCAGGGCCAGCTTCCCACCGTCACGTCGCTCAAGGGCGCCGACGGCAAGCCGGTGAAGTGGGAGGACTACTACAGCAAGCTCAGCGTCGACGAGTTCCTCAAGACCGTGCAGGTGAACATGCGCGTCAACGCCAGCTTCGCCGACCTGCCGATCCACAGCGTGGAAGTGAAGATCAGCTACCCGCACGGCCCCAACGCCAAGACGCAGGAGTTCACCTTCACCAGCCCTGACGCGGTGGCCAAGTTCGAATGCTTCGTGCACCAGGGCATCCGCAAGTTCAAGTACGCGTACACGGTCAACTACAAGGGCAGCGCCTTCGTCTTCAAGAGCCCCGAGATCGAGACCGACGACACCAACCTCACCATCAACGTCGACGACCTGGGCATCCTGGCGCTGGACATCGCACCCGGCGACATCAACTTCGGCCAGGTCGACCGCGCACTGATCACGGTGAGCTACGCCGGCGGCGCCCGGCCGTTCGAAGCCAAGTTCAACATGACCAAGACCAGCAACACCTTCAGTGTGCGCCAGGTCATCGAACAGCGGCGCACCGGCCCGGTCCAGGTGCAGGTGGTCTACCAGATGACCGACGGTCGCGAGATCAAGGGTCCGGTGCGCGAACAGACGGCCAACCAGCTCTACATCGACGACCCGTTCAGCGCCATGAAGACGATCAGCTTCCGCGCGGTCGGCGATCTGGTCAACGAAGTCGCGGGCATCACGGTCGACGCGGTGTACGAAGACGCGGGCAACAACTACCGCCAGCGCGTGAACAGGAACCTCAACAAGGACAACCCGGCCGACGACTGGACCTTTCCGGTGATCGACGACGCGCTGGGCGAGGTGCGCTACACCGCGACCGTGCTGTTCAAGGACGGCAAGATGAAGGAGCTGCCCGAGACAGTGGCCAAGCGCTCCACCATCACCCTGGGCAGCGGCACGGTCGAATTCCTGCAGATCAGCGTGGTGCCCGACCTGATGGACTGGGACAAGGCCAAGCTGGTCAATGTCGCGCTCAGCTACGAAGACACGGCCAACGGCGTGACCAGCCGCACCGAACTGCGCTTCAAGGCGGGCGACACCGAGAAGGCATGGAAGGTGGCGCTCAAGGACGCGGCAAAAACCGAGTACGAGGCCACCACCACCTACTTCCTCAAGGACGGCAGCAAGAAGGTGGTGGGGCCGACCCGCCAGTCCGACCTGTCGCTATTCCTCGAAGTACCGGCCTGAGCAGCAGGAGAACGACCATGCTGTTGCTCGACACCCGATCACGCATCATCAACGGCCTGTCGGTGTTCCCCGACCACGCCGATCCGGAGCAGTGGTACTACATGCCCACGGCCCCGCACCTCACCACCCTGCGCGACAGCGCGCTTGGCCTGGACATCCCGCAGTTCATGCTGCTGGGCTTCCGGGGAGACGCCGGCAACGGCGGCTTCCTGAACTTTGACTGCAACGTGGGCGCGAGCCAGGCCCAGATCGACGACCTCGCGCGCGAGATCGCCAACGCCGAGAACCTGCGCAACGCGCCGCGCATCGCGCCAATCCCGCTGGAGGGAGGCACGGTGCGGCTGATGATGCTGGGCAAGGACAGCGCCACGCCCCCACCGACCGGCACACCGGCCACGCCCGCCGGGCCGCAGTTCGTGCTGAAGATGGACCACAGCGCCAACCCGTCGCTCTACGGCGACAACCAGGCGGCGTTTTCGGTGCAGCTGGACCAGGACGGGTTCACCGTCATGCAGCAGGTGCTCGACGGCGAGATCCTGCCGATCGCGGTGGTCTATTCACTCGAATTCCTGGGCCTGCGCCCGGCCTACAACATCCGGCTGAAGGTGGACTGGGACCGTGTGCAGAAGCACATGGACGAGAGCTTCTCGGCCAGCTTCCTGGTCTTCTCGACCGAGATCGGCAAGGCGGTGGACGAGCTGATCGACAAGCGCGCCATCGTGCTCGAAGCCGACACCTTCGTGGCAGAGGGCGACGACACCAAGGGCATCATCGACCGCCGCGACGCGGCCCTGGCCCAGGTGCGCGCCATGATCACCGAGGCCTTCTTCAGCGTCAGCCTGCCGCCCTGGACGCCCGAGAAAAAGCCCGACTGGGAACGCGCCATGGACGCCGTGGGCCGCTTCGCCGCCGCCCAGTCGGCCCAGGCCGCCGGCGGACCGGCCGCCGGCCTGATGCCCAGCTTCAGCTACAAGCGCATGGACTACACGCGCATGGACAAGAAGGCGCTCAACGTCAACTTCTCCGAACGCGTGGCGGTCAAGAAGCACATCCACCCGCAAGGCCATCTGCAGTCGCTGTTCAAGACACTGCGCGACGGTCGTGTGCCGATGGACCACTTCGTCAAGCAGGTCTCGCTCGACAACGAATGGTTCAAGAAGCGCAAGCTGCGTGTGACCGCCCGCAACGACCTGGCCGCCGACGACATCGCCAGCATCAACGTCCGGGCGGCCTACGGCGACAAGCCGCAGAACGCATTGCTGACGCCGGCCGCGCTGGAGACGAAATTCGAATGGTTCAGCCAGATCGACGCCGGCAAACCACTGCGCAACGTGGCCATGGAATACGAGGTGACGTTCAAGAACGTCGACGCGACCAAGCGACCGGCCAGGCTCAAGAGCAAGCCCTGGAACGTGGACATCGACAACGTGGAGATCGTGCCGCGCGATCTCTACAACCTCATCACGGTCCCGGTGATGGCGGAGAACTTTCCCTGGGAGCGCTACAGCTCGGTGGAAGTGCAGCTGCGCTATGCCGACGACACACACGACATCGCCCAGCACGACACCCTGCGCCTCACCAAGGACGCGCCATCGGCCAACTGGAAGATGTTCGTGCTCGATCCGGACAAGACCACGTTCGAAGTGAAAAAGGTCTTTCGCGCCATCGACAACCGGGACGTCGAGCAGGGCTGGCAGGGCAGCGACGAGACCCAGGTCACGGTGCGCAACCCGTTTCCCACCCGGCGCGTGGTGCAGGTGGTGCCCAGTGTCGACTGGACGCAGGTTCAGGAGGCCTTTGTCGACTTCCGCTACGAGGACCCTGCCAACAACGTGCTGGTCGAGGAGTCGATGAGCTTCACCGAAGGCGCCAGCTCCAAGGCCTTCGCGGTCGACCTGCGCAACCCGGCGCTGAAGTCGGTGTTCTACCGGATCAGCCTGCAATACAAGGACAGCCGCTTCGTCGAGCTGCCCGAGTCGATGACCAACGCCAGCCGCATCGCGATCAAGACCGATGCCAAGGGGCGGCGCATTGTCACCGTTCGCGCGCCATCGGACTTCGAGCACCGCCACCTGCGCAAGGCGACCGTCTCGCTGCGCTTCGAGGACTTCGCCGGCGGCCTTTCCTTTGCCGACGAGCTGGTGTTCGAGAACGGCCAGAGCTCGGGCGAGTTCGAGTACGACTACCTCGATCCCGACCGCATGCGCTTCGAGTACAGCGTGCGCTGGCTGTTTGAAAACGGGCTCACCAAGGTCACCGACTGGACCGCCACCGCGGCGACCGATCTGGCGCTGCGCATCCCCAACTGACCACCCGCGAGGACACCATGCTGCAACTCGACTCACGCTCGATTTCGATCGAAGGCGTCACCGTGTTTCGCGACCACGCCGACGCGTCTCAGTTCTGGTACCTGCCCGGACCGGTGACGCTGTCCAAACGCGACGCCGACCAGCGCACCCAGTTCACCTACCTCAAATACAAGAACCGCGGCGGGACCGCGCGGCGCGGTGGCGGCTACCTGATGATCGAGACCCGGCTCAGGCTGGACCCCGATCTGGAGCGCAGGGTGCTGGAGCGGCTGGCGTCGATCAGCCGCGGCCGGCCCCGCCTGGCACCGGTGCCGTTCGACGACGGCACGGTCAGCTGCGTGGCGCTCAACCTGCAGGGTTCCGGAGGCACCCGGGCCACCACCTCGGCCACCGCCCCAGAAGGCTCGTTCAATGCGGTGGAGAGCATCCTGGGCGCCGGCAAGCCTTCGCTGGCCGGCGACAACACCGCCGTGTTCAGCCTGGAGCTGTCGGCCGAAGGCGCGACCATCCTGGAGAAGGCCCTCAAGGACGGCACGACGCCGATCGGCGTGATTTACGACCTCAAGTACACCGGCCTGCGCCCGGCCTTCAACGTCAAGATCACCGCCGACTTCAACCAGGTGTTCACCCACTTCAGCACCTCGGCCGATGGCCAGCGGGGCTTCGTGCGGGCCGGCATCGATACCGGCTTCGAGCGGCTGGTGCGCAGCGGCGCGATCAAGATCGAGGTCGCCGACATGACCGGCACGCCCGAGAACGAAGCCCGCATCAAGGAAGCGCTCGACTTCTTCAAGGCGCAGGTGCTCAACACCTGGTTCACGCCGGTGCTCACGCCTGGCACCCTGGCCGCCACCGCCGCCACGGCCGCCTCGCTCGACCAGGTGCGCCTCCTGGGCGAGCAGCTGCGACCGCCGCAACCGCAGGCCCCGGAACGCCCGGGCGCCACACCCACGGCGCCCGCCACCGACGACCCGGGTCCCAGCCCCACCGAAGGCACCGGACACGGTCCGGCCGCGACCGGTCTGGGCGCCAACGGCGCGTCCGCCGGCGCCAGCGCCAGCAGCAGCCCGACCGAAGGCTCCGGCGAACCGGCAACCAGCACCCCGCCCCCTGGCGGCGCGGGCACGCGCAGTGGCACCACGCCGGTCGCCGCAGCCGCTGACCGCAGCGCTCCTGGCACACCACGCCGTGACGAGGCCGTGGCGGCGTTCCGCCTGCGCTCGATCCGGCAGGAGGAGCGCCGCACCGCGACCTTCGAATACAACCGGTCCGAGGCCCAACAGCGCACCTATGCACCGCAGGGCTTCATCGGTCTGATGGCGCGCGAGCTGAACCGGCCGCCCTACTTCGTCGAGATCGACCTCGACGACCCGTTCTTCCAGACCATCAAGGTTGAGGCCAAGGCGCCGTTCGCGTTCGAAACCCTGGGCCTGAAAGAGATCCATCTGCAACTGGACTACGGGCCGGTCAGCGATCCGAACAACCACCGGCGGCAGGACTTCGTGTTCAGTGCCGACGACCATGCCACCAAGTCGGTGGAGTTCGTCGTGAACCTCCGCAAGGACCAGACCTACGCCTGGCAGGCGCAGTACCACTTCGACCCGACCAGCGGCTGGGAGGGCGAGCATTTCAGCCACGACGCTCCGCGGATTGCTGCGACCGACGACCGCACCCTGGTGCTCAACCCGATGGAGTCGATCGGCTTCCTGCAGCTGCGCGTCGAACCCGGCCGCATCGACCCGGGCGTGATCGACTTCACCGAGGTCGAGATGGCCTACGAGGACCCGAGCGGCTGGAAGAGGGAAAAGAGCGGCCGCATCGTCGCCGCAACGCCCACCGCGCTCGAATGGAAGCTGCGGATCTCGCCGACCTCCACACGCAGCTGGCGCTACCAGGTACGCCACCACCTCAAGGACGGCAGCGTAGTCGAGCTGCCACCGGTCACCACACGCGCCACCTCGGTGGTCGTGGACGACCCCTACCCGGGCTCGCTGGACCTGACCATCTTCCCGATCGTCGACTTCAGCACGGTGCGCGCCGCGATGCTGGACGTCAACTACGCCGATCCGGCCCACCACTACACCCGCCACGAGCGCGTGCGCCTGACCCCCGAGATGACCGAAGCGCGCGTGCGCTTCTCCACCCCCGACCCGTCAAAGAAGCGCTACAGCCACCAGCTCACCGTGGTCCACACCGACGGGCGCACCGAGCGCCCGGCGCTGGTCGAGACCGAAAACGACGTGATCACCGTGGTGATCTGAAACCAAGCCCCACCCAACGCACCCAGGAGCGACCCATGACCACCAAGCGAGCCGTTGTCGTCGGCGTGAACGACTATTCCGTGCAGGGCTACAACAGCCTGCGTTTCTGCGTGGCCGATGCGGCCTCGATGTACCACATGCTGGTCGATGCCTTCAGTTTCGCGCCGCAGGACATCTTCTATCTCACCGACGGCGCGGCCACCTCGACCCGCATCCGCCAGGCCTTGCGCTACTGCGTGACCCAGTCGCAGCCGGGTGACGTGATCTGCTTCTACTACTCCGGTCACGGCGGAAGGACGCCGCACCCCGTGGTGCCGACCCAGATGTTCGAGACCATCATCCCGTTCTCCGGGCAGCACATCAGCGACCACGAAATCTACTCGCTCGCCGATTCGCTCGAACCCTCGGTCGCCAACTTCACCATCATCCTGGACAGCTGCCATTCGGGCGGCATGCACGACGAAACCGAGATCGCGCGCCGCGCCCGCTCGCCGCAGTTCAGCACCGACCTGCTGCAGCGTCTGGGCCAGTGCCGCACGCTGCTGCCCTGCGGCATCTGCCTGCCGCCGGCCAACCGCACCGTGCTGGACAACAACATCCGCAGCGTGACCACCCGCAACACCGGCGTGGTGGTGGAGGAAGACAACACACGCCGCCTGGTGCAGCAGGCCAAGTCCACGTTGATCGCGGCCAGCTCGGCCGCCCAGGTTGCCATGGAGACCGAAGCCATCGGCCACGGCCTGCTGACCAAGTCCTTCCTCGACCTGGTCAACGCCAGCAACTTCAGCATCGACCACCACGGCCTGATCGAGTCACTCACCTCCTCGGTGGCCGCGCTGATGACCCAGCACTTCCCCGGCCAGCAGCAGACACCGCAGCTGCGCGGCCAGGCCAACCGCATGAGCGAGACCTTCCTGGACGGCTGGCGCGACTCGCGCTGAACCGACATCCCACCGCACCGAACCACCACGAGGAGTTCCCATGCTCAGCCTCGAAAAGCCCATCACGGTCGACGGCGTCACGGTCTTCCGCGACCACGCCGATGCCAACCAGTTCTGGTACCTGCCCAGCCCCGTCGGCCTGGCGCGCCGACCCGGCCCGGACAACCTCGCGGAATTCAGCTTCCTGAAATACAAGGCCGCCAGCGTGGACATCGGGAAGACCGGTGGCGGCTTCCTGATGTTCAAGACCACGCTCAAGCTCACGCCCCAGCTGGAGTCGCGCATCCTGGGCCGGATCAACGCCGAGCCCGGGGTCACACCCCCGGCCCGCCTGGCGGCGGCACCGTTCGAGGAAGGCGCGGTGCAGTGCCTGGCGCTGAACCTGCAGGGTTCGGGCGGCACCGCCGCGACCGCACCACCCGAAGGCGCTTTCAACGCGGTCGAATTGATCCTGGGCGCGTCGGTGCCGTCGATGGACAGCGAGAACGGCGCGGCGTTCAGCCTGTCGCTGTCCAAAGAAGGAGCGACCATCCTGGAACAGGCCTTCAGTGACGGCATGTCGCCCATCGGCGTGATCTACAACATGAAGTACCTGGCGATGCGGCCGTCGATCGACGTCGAGATCACCGCCGACTTCGAACGCATCTTCAACCACTTCAGCGCCAGCATCGAAGCCCAGTACCAGTTCGTGCGCGGCGGCATCGACGCAGCGTTTGAGTCGCTGGTGCAGAGCGGCGCGATCCAGATCAAGGTGATCAACTTCACCGACGAGGCCGACGAGCGCGAGCAGGAGAAGTGGGCGCTCGACTTCTTCAAGGACGACCTGCTGTCCAAATGGTTCGAGCCCACGCTGACGCCGGGCCAGCTGGCCGCGCAACAGGCCACCAGCGACCCGCTGAGCGAGGTGATCGCCACCGGACGCGACCTGCTGAAGGGCGCCAACAACACCAGCACCAATCCGGCCACCGGCACCGGCACAGGCACCAACACCAACACCGGCACGAACACCAACCCAGCCAGTGGCACCGGCGGCGTGCAGCCCGCCACGCTCACCGTGGAGCAGCAGAGCCCGACGCCCCTGCCGTCCGGTCAGGGCGTCACGCACACGCCCGCCACCAGCGGCCTGGCCGAGACCCTGAACATCACGGGGACCGGCGCCACGGTGCGCGTGGATGGCCAGCCGGTGGCGCCCGATTCCGCCGGTCGCATCACTGTGACAGTGAATGTGGCGAGCCAGAAGACCATCGAGGTGGAATGGACCGCACAGACCACCGAAGAGACCTTCGGCCTGTTCTTCGATTTCGACAAACCCGCCGAAGCCAACTGGCGCGTCAATCCGCCGTCGCCCGAGTACCGCACCTACGTGGACAACAGCACCACCGATCCGCGCTTCCAGAACGCCTCGGGCACCCTGCGCATCGAGGGCGACGGCAACTGGAGCGGGCCGGAGCATGGCGCCGACCGGCTGCGAGCCTGGATCCAGGCCCTGCCGACGCCGCGCAATGTGCGCGTGGAAGCCTACGCCAGCCACGAACACGGCGACGGGCGCGGCGAGACCCAGCGCGAGGCCTACAACACGCGTCTTTCGTCGCGACGCCGCGACGTGGCCCTGGCCATCGTGCAACGCGCGGGAGGCACCGTGACCGGCGGCACCGCCAACGGCGACCACCCGGCCTCCAGCCGACCGGGCACCCACTCGCCGATGGGTGGCGACCCCGACAACCGCGTGGCCCACATCATCGGCCGCAGCACCGGCACCACACCCTCACGCTGGCGCGGCGTGCTGCGGCGACCCGCGTCGCCGGTGCCTCCTCCTCCTCCGCCGCCCCCACCACCACCGCCTCCGCCGCCACCCCCCCCCCCGCCACCGGCCCAGGGCGGCAGCTCGCTTCCGGTCGTGGCGAGCTTCAAGCTGAAGTTTGTGCGCCAGGAGGAGCGCAAGAAACTCACCCTGCGCTACAACCGCTCCGAAGCGACCCGCCGCACCTATGCGCCTCAGGGGTTCTTCGGTCTGATGCTGGGCGACCTGCGCGACAAGTCCCGCTACTTCAAGGAGATCGATCTCGACGATCCGTTCTTCCGCGAGTTCAAGGTCGAGGCCAGCATGCCGATCGACTTCGCGCCCATCGCACTGGCCTCGGCCCAGGTCGCGCTGGACTACGGCGATCCGGCCAAACCGCAGGACCACAAGCACGCCGACTTCGTGTTTCTACCTGGCGAGAACAAGGTCGAAACCTTCAAGGTGTTTCTCAACAGCACCCGCGACATCGGTTACCGGGCCGGCTACCAGTTCCACTTCGATCCGCAATCGGGCTGGGCCGCCGACCGGCATTCCTACGACATCCCGGCCCAGCCCACGCTGGACCGCACGCTGTTCGTCAACCCCTACGAGCACATCGAGTTCCGTGAAATCAGCGCGATCGCCGGCGACATCGACTGGGAGGTGGTCGAGTCGATGGAGCTCAACCTGAAAGCCCACGGCTACGCCAGCCCGGAACCCCGCACCGTGCTCACGCTGCGCCGCGACAGCCCCCCGCAGGTCTGGAAGTTGCGCGGCGCCAAGCCGGCACCCGCCGACCGCGGTGTCGACATGGAGCTGGTGCAACGCCTCAAGGACGGCAGCGTCACGCGCTTGCCGGCGACCGAGGTCGAGGTGTCACAGATCGTGGTGCACGACCTGTTTGTGGGCGCGCTGCGGATCGAGTTCATTCCGGCGTTCGATCCCGCCACCGTGAACCGCGTGCTGGTCGATGTCGAGTACCGCGACCCGGCCAACCAGTACGAGCGCATCGAGCGGCTGGAGATTCCGGGCACTGCGACCGACTCGGTCAAGCTGCGCATGGCCCTGCGCGACAGGAGCCTGCGCCAGTATCGCTTCCGCCTGACCTTCGTCGGCCCGAACCTGTTCCAGCAGCGGGCCTGGGTGGACACGGCGGAGGAAATCCAGCCGGTGAGTCTGTGAGGTGGTGACGTGAGCCCGGCCGAAGCCACCATGGCAGGACCCGCCACGATGGCTTGTGCGATCCCCGCTGCGGTCGAGGCCACGCTCGACCGCATGGCGCCCGTGCTGCCTGTGTCAGTGGCGTCTGCCCGCGCCGCCCTGGAATCACAACTGGGCGCCGTCGGCCGCTCGGTCTGGCCGGAGGTGGCGTGGCGGTTCAGCCGGCTCACCAACACCGGCCTGCCGATCGAGTTCGCCTGGTCCTCGCGCGAGACGGCGCTGCGGTACACGGTGGAGGTGGCGCCGCCGGAAGCGCCCGATGCCGGGCGGCTGCCCCTGGCCGCCCGGCAACTCGACTGGCCAGACGATCCGCTGCCCGCGATGGGGCCCTGGCTCGCGTTGCAACAGGAGCGGGAATTGCGGTTTGGCGCCTGGCTGGGGGCACGTTTCTCGTCCACCGGTCAGGCCACCAAGCTGTATGCAGAGCTGCCGCACGGAGCGGCCCTGCCCCCGGTGCTGATCGCGGCCCACCCCTGGTTGCGCGGGTCCAGCCTGCACTGGCGCATGGCCGGTCTGAACGCCGACCGGACCCTGGAGCTGTACGCACAAAGCGCCGATCTCGACCGGACGCGCTTGCTTGACCTTGCCCAGAGCCTCTTCGGAACGCCCGTGCCAGGCGCCGCCCTGTCGCGGCATCTGGATCTGCTCAGCGGCGGGCAGGACCTGCCGCGGCCTTCCGGATTGAGCGTGGTGTTCGACGGCGACCTGCAGCCGCGTGCCCTGACCTGGTTCTGTTTCGCCAAGGCGGTGTTCCGCGACGACGAACAGGTCCGGCAGACGCTGCTCTCCGCGGTGAGCGGCACAACCGCCAAGGTCTATGCAGCACTGGCCAACGGCCCTGCCGATGGGCGCTGGCGCCACGGCATGGTGGGTGCGGGTGTCGACGCTGGCGGATCGGTCTGGCTGCAGTGCGGCCTGAGGCCCACATGACACTGGCGCCGCCCGCGCTGCCCGGCCTGGTCGCCAGCGAGATGCACACCGGCGGGCGGCGGCTGCCAGATCGCAACGGTTTTGCCACGGCCCTGGCCGTGCGCGCGCTGCGGCACAGGGGTCATGCCGTGCCACCCGCCATGCTGGCCGTGCTAGAACGCTGCCGCTCGGTACACGGCGGCTTCGGCTTCTGGCCGCAGGGCCTGCGCCCGCACTGGGCGCCGGCATTGCCGGACGACGCCGACGACACCGCCATCATGGCGCTGGAGCTGTATCTGGCCGGACGCCTGACCCGCGACGAGGTTCGGCGCACCGCCTGCCAGCGCATTGGCACAAGGCGCATTGGCCGCCTGCCCGCCCTGCGTCCACCGTGGCTGCGCACCGGCGTGTTCGCGACCTGGAGCCGTCTGGCCGGGGGACAGGACATGGTCGACTGCACCGTGATCACCAATGTGCTGGCGCTGCTGACCGTGGCCGGGCTGGAGGGGATTCCTGGCGCAGACACATCGATGGCCTTGCTGGAATGCGCGCTCGACTGGGCGGGCGACGATGACGCCCGCGCCAGCAGCCTGTCGCCGTTCTACCCCGATGCGGCCGAATGGCTGCTGGCGCTGGACCACGCCGCAGCCATCGGCGCCAAGGGCATGCCTGCGCTGTTGCGCCGGGCGCTATGCACGCGCTGGGGACAGGCTGCGGCGCAGCGCCGCCACGCGCCTGACCACGCCATCTGCTCCAGCCCTTACGGGCTGGCGGTATGGCGCTCGCCGGCGCTCTGTGCGGTCCGATGCAGCGCCGAAGGCACCTGAGCAGCACCCGGAAAAAAGAAAACCCGCCGGGCTTGCGCCGGGCGGGTTGTGAAGGCCACGCCCTTGGTGCGTGGCGTCAGGGATTCAGAACGGAATGTCGTCGTCCATGTCGTCGAAGCCGCTGGAAGGCTTCGCAGCGACAGGCGCAGGCGCAGGGCGGGCCGCCGGGGCTGCTGCACGCGGCGCCGCGGCCGGGCGGCTGTAGCCGCCGCCACCACCGCCTTCGTCACCACCGCCCATGCCTTCGCGGCCGCCCAGCAGCTGCAGCTCGGTGGCGATGATGTCGACCGTGTTCTTCTCGACGCCAGTGGCCTTGTCGACGTAGGTGCCGTACTTCAGGCGGCCTTCGACGTAGATCGGGCGGCCCTTCTTCACGTACTCGCCGGCGATTTCGGCCAGGCGGTCATAGAAGGTGACGCGGTGCCACTGGGTGTCTTCGATGGTCTCGCCGCTGTTGCGGTCCTTGCGGCGGCTGGAGGTCGCGACGCTGACGTTGGCGACGGCCTGGCCCGAGGGCAGGTAACGGATTTCGGGGTCGCGGCCGCAGTTGCCGACGAGGATGACTTTGTTGACGGATGCCATGAGATATGCCCTGAGAAATGGGGGGTGGCGCGGATGGACCGGCCGCCGGTCGGTCGACCATTGTGCCGCAACTGCCCGGTACCGGGCCAGCCCGATCAGTGCCGGGCAGTGACCGCAGGCGCCTGCATCGGCCAGGCCGCCACCAGCCAGATCAGCGTGGCCGCGGCGCAGACCGCGAACAGGCCGGTCGGGCCATGGTTGCGCGCCAGCCATCCGCCGACCGCGCCGCCGACAAAAAAGCCCACCGACTGCAGCGTGTTGTAGACCCCAAGCGCGGCGCCGCGCGCGTGGGTCGGCGCCAGCTTGGACACCAGGCTGGGCTGGCTGGCTTCCATCATGTTGAAGCCGATGAAGAACACGAACAGCAGCCCGCCCAGGGTCCACAGCCCCGGCTGCGCGCCGGCCACGGCCCACAGGCCCAGCTGCACCGCCAGGATCAGGCCGATGGAGATCAGGAAGGCCACACGCAGCTTGCCCTTGCGCTCCATCGGGAACAGGGCGCCGCCCATGACCACCAGCGATGCCAGCACCGCCGGCAGATAGACCTGCCAATGCGCCGCCTTGGGCAGGCCGGCCGTCACCAGCAGCGCCGGCACCGCCATCCACATTGCCAGCTGCACCGCGTGCAGCACGAACACGCCCAGGTTCAGGCGCAGCAGGCCGGGGTGGCGCAGCACCTCGGCCAGACCTCCGCGCACCTGCTGCATGTCCGACGGCTTGTGCACCACCGGCTCGGGCGGCGCCACCCACAGCACCACGGCGATGCCCAGCAGCGCCAGGGTGCAGGTCATGAGAAAGATGCCGGAAAGGCCAACCCAGCCGGCCAGCAGCGGGGCGATCACCAGCGACAGCGCAAACATCAGCGCGATGCTGGCGCCGACCATGGCCATGGCCTTGGTGCGCACGCTGTCGCGCGTCACGTCGGCCAGAAAGGCGGTGACCGCGGCCGAAATTGCGCCCGCGCCCTGCACCGCGCGGCCGATCGACAGCCAGGTCAGGTCGGGCGCCCAGGCAGCGATGGCGCTGCCTGCGGCGAACATCAGCAGGCCAGCGACGATGGTGCGCTTGCGGCCGAAGCGGTCGGAGGCGATACCGAAGGGGATCTGCAGGAAAGCCTGCGTCAGCCCGTACAGCCCCATTGCCAGCCCCACGCGGGCCGGATCGTCACCCCCGGGCAGGCGGGCGGCTTCCAGCGCGAACACCGGCAGCACTATGAACAGGCCCAGCATGCGCAACGCGAACACCAGGGCCAGCGCGGCACTGGCGCGGCGCTCGTCCGCCGTCATGCGGGTCGGGTCGGCCAGGGCAGGATCGGCGGCAACGGATGAAGCGGAGAGGGAGGACACGGCGTGGGTACGGGGCAAAAGCGCCATTGTCGGGTATCGGGACACGCGGGGCGGCTGCGCCGCCTGCGGAACAGCCGGTTTTGCTCGGGAATACCCCGCGGCTTATCATGGCGGGTTGCCCTTTTGACGCCTTGCCCGTGGATTCCAAGCCCCCCGTTCCCGCCGCCCACCCTACCGCCACCATGCTGTCGGTGCGCGGTGCGCGCACGCACAACCTCAAGAACATCGACCTGGACATCCCCAAGCAGTCGCTGGTGGTGATCACCGGGCTGTCGGGATCGGGCAAGTCCAGTCTGGCGTTCGACACGCTGTACGCCGAGGGCCAGCGCCGCTACGTCGAGAGCCTGTCGGCCTACGCGCGGCAGTTCCTGCAGCTGATGGACAAGCCCGACGTGGACCTGATCGAAGGCCTGTCGCCCGCGATCGCCATCGAGCAGAAGGCCACCAGCCACAACCCCCGCTCCACCGTGGGCACGGTGACCGAGATCCACGACTACCTGCGCCTGCTGTACGCCCGTGCCGGCACGCCCTACTGTCCGGACCACGACCTGCCGCTCGCCTCGCAGAGCGTGGCGCAGATGGTGGACACGGTGCTGGCCCTGCCCGAGGGCACGAAGCTGATGATCCTCGCGCCAGTGGCGCGCGAGAAGAAGGGCGAGTTCGCCGATCTGTTCGCCGAGATGCAGGCCCAGGGCTATGTGCGTTTTCGCATCGGTGGCGAGGTGGTCGAGGCGGAAGCCCTGCCGGCGCTCAAGAAGACCGAAAAGCACAACATCGACGTCGTGATCGACCGCATCAAGGTGCGCTCGGCCGAGGAAGAAGGCACGAATCCGCAGCGACAGCGCCTGGCCGAGAGCTTCGAGGCGGCGCTGCGCCTGGCCGAGGGGCGCGCGCTGACGGTGGACATGGACACCGGCGCCGAACTGGCGTTCTCGGCCAAGTTCGCCTGCCCGGTCTGCACCCACACGGTCGGCGAGCTGGAGCCGCGCCTGTTCTCGTTCAACTCGCCGCTGGGTGCCTGCCCGGCCTGCGACGGCATCGGCCACACCGAAGTGTTCGACGCCGAGCGCGTGGTCGCCTTCCCCACGCTCAGCCTGGCCAGCGGCGCCATCAAGGGCTGGGACCGGCGCAACGGCTACTACTTCGCGATGATCGAGAGCCTGGCGGCGCACTACGGTTTCGATGCCGAGGCCGCCTGGGAAAGCCTGCCCGAGAAGGTCCAGCAGGTGCTGCTTTACGGTTCGGGCGAGGAAGAGATCAAGTTCAGCTACGCGCTTGAATCGGGCGAACGCGCCGGCAAGAAGGTCGCGAAGAAGCACCCCTTCGAAGGCATCATCCGCAACTTCGAACGCCGCTACCGCGAGACCGACAGCGTCAACGTGCGCGAAGAGCTTGCGCGCTACCGCAGCACGCAAGCCTGCCCCGAATGCGGTGGCACGCGCCTGCGCAAGGAAGCACGGCACGTCTTCGTCGGCGACGGCGAACAGCGCCAGCCGATCTACAAGGTCAGCCACATCACCCTAGGCGAGGCGCTGGACTACTTCCGCCGGCTCGAACTCCAGGGCGCCAAGGCCGACATCGCCGCGCGCGTGGTCAATGAGATCCGCCAGCGCCTGAAGTTCCTCAACGACGTGGGCCTGAACTACCTGAGCCTGGACCGCAGTGCCGACACGCTCTCCGGCGGCGAGGCCCAGCGCATTCGCCTGGCCAGCCAGATCGGCTCGGGCCTGAGCGGCGTGATGTATGTGCTGGACGAGCCCAGCATCGGCCTGCACCAGCGCGACAACGACCGCCTGATCGGCACGCTGCAGCACCTGCGCGACCTGGGCAACACCGTGCTCGTCGTCGAGCACGACGAAGACATGATCCGCACCGCCGACCATGTGATCGACATCGGCCCGGGTGCCGGCGTGCACGGCGGCCGGGTGATGGCGCAGGGCACACCGGCGGCGGTGATGGCCGATCCGAATTCACTCACCGGCCAGTACCTCAGCGGCGCGCTGCAGATCGCGGTGCCAGCGAAGCGAACGCCCTGGATGCCGGTGGTCAAGGCGCCCAAGGCTGCACCGGTCAAGTCGCGCTTTCCGATGAGCCCGGCCGCCGAGCGCCGCGCCGAACGGCAGGCCGCGCACGAAGCCACCCTGGGCGACATGCAGGAGATCCGGGTGCTCAATGCGCGCGGCCACAACCTCAAGGGCGTGAGCGTGGCCTTCCCGGTCGGCCTGCTGACCTGCGTGACCGGCGTCTCGGGCTCGGGCAAATCGACCCTGGTCAACGACACGCTGTATGCCGCGGTGGCGCGCACGCTCTACCGCTCACACGACGAGCCGGCCGAACACGACGCCATCGAAGGCATCGAACATTTCGACAAGGTCATCAACGTCGACCAGAGCCCCATCGGCCGCACGCCGCGCAGCAACCCGGCCACCTACACCGGCCTGTTCACCGGCATCCGCGAACTGATGGCCGAGGTGCCGATGGCGCGCGAACGTGGCTACGGTCCGGGCCGTTTCAGCTTCAACGTGGCCGGCGGCCGCTGCGAAGCCTGCCAGGGCGACGGCGTGGTCAAGGTGGAGATGCACTTCCTGCCCGACGTTTACGTGCCCTGCGAGGTCTGCCACGGCCAGCGCTACAACCGCGAGACGCTGGAGGTCCAGTACAAGGGCCGCAACATCGCGCAGATCCTGGAAATGACGGTCGAACACGCGGCCGAGTTCTTCAGCGCCGTGCCCACGCTGCACCGCAAGCTGCAGACACTGCTCGACGTGGGCCTGTCCTACGTGCGCCTGGGCCAGAGCGCCACCACGCTCTCGGGCGGCGAGGCGCAGCGCGTGAAGCTGGCGCAGGAGCTCTCCAAGCGCGACACCGGCCGCACGCTCTACATCCTCGACGAACCGACCACCGGCCTGCATTTCGCCGACATCGAGCTGCTGCTGAAGGTGCTGCACCAGCTGCGCGACGCGGGCAACACCATCGTCATCATCGAACACAACCTGGACGTGATCAAAACCGCCGACTGGCTGATCGACATGGGCCCGGAAGGCGGCTCGGGCGGCGGCACGATGGTGGTCGAAGGCACGCCGGAAGAAGTGGCGGCCTGCGAGGCCAGCCACACCGGCCGCTATCTCGCTCGGCTGCTCAAGCGCTGACGCATCAGCGCTTGCCTCTGAAGGCGATGCCGGCGCTGATCGAGTGCGTCATCTTGCGGCCCACCAGCGGGCTGCTCGCGGGCGCGGACACCATGCGCGAGAGGTCCAGGCCACCGAACAGCACCCAGTTGTCGCTGAGCACATGGGTGTACTGCGCGCTGGCGCGCACGTTCTCCCAGCCACCGCCGAGCAGATAGGCCGGCCGGCCGCTGCGTGCCGAGGTTTCTTTGGAGATGCCGTAGTTGGTCTGCAGGTAGGTGCGGTCGCCCCAGGTCGATCCGACGCCGAAGTCCCAGTAGTTCTTCTCGGTCATGGGAAGCCGGTAGTTCAGGCCCGCCGAGAGCCGCCCGCCGCCGTTGCGGCCCAGGAAGTCCCGGTCGTAGCTGCTGCTCCAGCTCCAGCGCTCGCCGATGGCCGAGCCGGTGGAAATGCGCCAGCGCAGTGTGGAGGGCACGCTGGGCAGGCCGGCGAAGTGCGGGTCGTCGCTGGAGCTGCGGCCGTTGTCCACCCGCAGCGAGGCGCTGGCCCGCCAGTCGTCGAAGATGCCGAAATCCGCGCTCACCCCGGTTTCCAGCTGCTCGCGCCCGGCCTGCATCAGGCTGGACGCCCGTGAGCGCGAGACGCGGAACGGGCCGAGCTGGAAGGCCCACATCGGCTTGAAGTCGAAGCGCGAGGGCGCGTCCCCGACGTGCCCGTTGCCCGACACCACCGAAGCGCCGATCAGGTAGTCACCCTCTATGGTGAGCCAGTCCCTATCGGCGGCCCACAGTGGAGCGCACGCACAACCGGCCAGCAGCGCGGCCCCCCAACGGTGTTTTGTAGACAGCATGGGCAACGATCATAGCCAGCCACCCCATCGGTTTCCCGTTAGCCCGTGGGCCAGCGTGCGGAAATACCGTCAGGCCTTCGCGCTGGGCCGCTGCGCCACCCGGTCGCGCCAGGCCTGCAGTGCGGGTAAACCCTGCTCGCCGGCCTGAAAACGCATCAGGCGCGCGAACTCCAGCGCGCAGAACGCCGTGATGTCGGCGATGGTGAAGCGCTCGCCGGCAATCCAGGGCTGGCGTTGCAGTTCGCGGTCGAGCCAGACCGCGGTCTCGCGCATCTTCTCGCCCTGCGAACGGCCGAACTCGGGGAACTGCGGCTGCTCCAGCGGCGCCAGCCCGGGGTGCGTGTGGCGCACGCACTGGCCGATCGGCAGCATGAAGTACCACTCGACACGCCGGTCGGCCATCTCGATGAAGGCGCGCTCGGTCGCGTCGACACCCATCAGGTTGGGCTCGGGATACGCGCCCTCCAGCCACGTGCAGATCGCCCGCGTCTCGGTCAGCACGCGACCGTCGCCAAACTCCAGCGCGGGAATGCGCGCCAGCGGGCTCTTGGCGCGAAAGGCTTCGCTCTTGTGCTCTTGCGCGTTGAGGTCGACGTGGACCAGTTCGATGCCCTGCGCGGAAGGATCGATGCCCTTCTCGATCAGGAACATCTGCACCCGGCGCGGGTTGGGCGCGCGCGGCGCGATGTAGAGCTTCATGCCTTGGCCGCGTTCAGGACGTCGCGCGTGCGCAGCGCTTCGGCGCGCGCCGCGGCCGCGAAGTCGGGGCCCGACGAGGCATAGAGGATCGAGCGCGAAGAATTCACGATCACCGGGCCCAGGGTGACGCCGCGTTGGGAGCGGTAGCCTGCGCGGATGGTCGCGACCGCATCGCCGCCCTGCGCACCCACGCCGGGAATCAGCAGCGGCAGCGTCGGAGCGAGTTCGCGCACGCGTTCGATCTCGTTGGGGTAAGTCGCGCCGACCACCAGCCCGAGCTGGCCGTTGAGGTTCCACGGTCCCTGCGCGAGCCGGGCAATGTGTTCGTAGACGCGCGGCTGGCCATCGACCGAGGCCAGATGCTGGTTCTGCAGGTCGTCTCCACCAGGATTGGAGGTGCGGCACAGCAGGAAAGCGCCTTTGCCTTCGTACTTCAGGTAGGGCTGCACCGAGTCCCAGCCCATGAAGGGCGAAAGCGTCACGGCGTCGGCTCCGTAGCGCTCGAAGGCCTCGATCGCGTACTGCTCGGCCGTGCTGCCAATGTCGCCGCGCTTGGCGTCCAGGATCACCGGCACCTGCGGCGCCACCGCCTTCATGTGACGCATCAGCTTTTCGAGCTGTTCTTCGGCGCGGTGCGCGGCGAAGTAGGCGATCTGCGGCTTGAAGGCGATCACGGTGTCGGCGGTGGCCTCGACGATGGCGGCACAGAAGTCGTAGATCTTCGAGGCGTCGCCCTTCATCGCCGCGGGGAATTTCGCCGGATCGGGGTCTAGGCCGACGCAGAGCAGAGACTGGTTCTGGCGCTCTGCCGCGCCCAGCATGTCGAGGAAGGTCATGGCGCGATTTTAAGGAGTCGCGGTTTCGTGTCCGCCGGTTTACCGGCCGGATACACGGCGGCAACCCGCCTGCGCGCCCGCCTCCCTAGGATGAATGCATGACCCACACCGCATCTCCCTCCTCCCCCACCCGCACCATGCCCCCGGCCCGTCGCCGCTTCCTGCACCGAGGCGCCCTGGCCACCAGCCTGCTGCTGTCTCTGGCGCTCGCAGGTTGCGGCGGCGGCAGCTCCGACGACGGCCCGACCGTGACCGTGGCCGTCACGCCCAACAGCGCCGTCGCCGGCGCGACCGTCACGCTGATCGCGGTCGCCAGTTCGGACGTCGGCATGAGCGCGGTCCGCTTCTACCGGGTCGATTCCAGCGCCAGCACCCTGCTGGGCACGCTGAACGCCTCGCCCTACCAGTTCACCACCACGATCCCGACCACCGCATCCGGCTCGGTCTCGTACTTCGCCCGAGCGGTGGACGCCGACGCCAACACCACCGACAGCGCCACCGCGACGGTCACTGTCACCAACTAAAGCGCCGCCACGGCGCCGGGCCGCTAACATTGGCCCGATGCGCCTGTCCCGCCAGCAACTGATCCTGCTCGTCCTGCTCACGCTGGTCTGGGGCGCCAACTGGCCGATCATGAAGTTCGGCGTGACCGGCTTTCCGCCGCTGACCTTCCGCACCATCTGCATGTGGCTGGGGCTGCCGGTGATGGCGGCGGTGATGGTCTGGCGGGGCGAGCCCTTCACCATCGCCCGCACCCACTGGCGCGAGCTGGCGGTGCTGACCGTGTTCAACATGTTCTTCTGGCACACGCTGGCGATCCTGGCGATCCAGTCGCTGTCCAGCGGGCGCGCGGCCATCCTGGGCTACACCATGCCGGTGTTCTCCGCGGTGATCGGTGCGCTCTGGTTCGGCCAGCGGCTGATCCCGCGCGCGTGGATCGGCGTGGCGGCCGCCGCGCTGGGAGTGGTGCTGCTGCTCTGGCACGAGTTCACCACCCTGTCTGGCCGGCCACTGGGCGTGGCCATGATGCTGGTGGCCGCCGCGACCTGGGCCGTCGGCACCCAGCTGATGCGCCGCACGCGCATCGAAGCGCCCACGCTGACGATCAGCTTCTGGATGACCCTCGCGACCACGCTGTGGATGAGCTTGCTGTCCGTCGTCTTCGAGCGCGGTGCCTGGGTGGCACCCAACCCGGCGCAATGGGGTGCCATCGTCTACAACGCACTGGGCGTGTTTGCGTTCGCGCAGGTGGTCTGGCTGATGCTGGCGCGCGAGTTGCCGCCGATCGCTTCGTCACTCTCGGTGATGATGATCCCGGTGCTGGGTGTGTTCAGCGGCGCCTGGTGGCTGGGCGAAGTGCTGCACTGGCAGGACTGGGCGGCCGTCGCGCTCGTGATGCTGGCGATCGCCACGGTGCTGTGGCCGACACGCGCCACACCTGCACCCCCCACCAGCGTTCACTGACCCGCCGCGGTCTCCATCGCCAGGCACAGGTCTTCCCAGGCCTTGGCCTTGTCGGCCGGGGTGCGCAGCAGATAGGCCGGGTGGTAGGTCACGATCACCGGCACGCCCTCGTAGCGGTGCACACGACCCCTCAGGCGGCCGATCGGCTCATCGGTGCGCAGCAGCGACTGCACCGCAAACCGCCCCATGGCCACGATGATCTTCGGCTTCACCAGCGCCACCTGCCGCGCCAGGTAAGGCTCGCATTGAGCGACCTCCTGCGGCTGCGGGTTACGGTTGGCGGGCGGGCGGCACTTGAGCACGTTGGCGATGTAGGCACCCTTGCTGCCCTCGCCCGCGCGGCTGCGGCCGACGGCGCGCAGCATGTTGTCCAGCAACTGCCCGGCGGCGCCCACGAAGGGCTCGCCCTGCAGGTCTTCGTTTTCGCCCGGCGCTTCGCCGACGATCATCCAGTCGGCCTCCACATGACCAACACCAAACACGGTGTTGCGGCGTGTCTTGCACAGGCCGCAGGCCTCGCAACCCTCCACCGCCGCCTGCAGCGCGGCCCAGTCCATGTCCCCGACGCCGGCCGGGCGCAGGCGTTCGGAATGTGCTGCCACTGGAGCTGCGGCCGATGAAGGCACCGGTGCTGCCGCGACCGGCGCGCGGGGCGCTGCCACCACCGGCGGCACCGGACGGGCAGCCACGGGCTCGGGCGCGGCGACCGCGGGTGCAGGCACCGTCTTTGGCACAACGGGGGCAGATTCGGCAGCCGGGCTGGCCACGGCGGCCTCGGCCCGCGGCGCCCAGACCCGCACACCCATCTCGGCCAGCATCGCGCGCTGACGCGCATCCAGGTGAGGGACGAAGGATGTGTCCTCGGTCGCGTCGTCGGGCAGCGTGTCGCTCATGCCGTGGCCTCCTCGGTGGTCGTGGACAGCGACAGGCTCATCACCACCGCGTCTTCGCGCTGCAGGCCGCCCGCCGGGTAGTAGGCGCGGCGCAGGCCGACCTCGCGGAAGGCATAGCGTGTGTACAGGCTGCGGGCCGGCGCGTTGCCCGCGCGCACCTCCAGCCAGAGCCATTGCGCTCCCTGCCCGCGGGACCAGAGGGTCAGCGCGTCGAGCATGAAACGCGCCCAACCCTGCCGCTGCTGCGCCGGGGCGACCGTGATGTTGAGCAGGTGCACCTCATCCACACCGCGCATGGCCACCAGATAACCCAGCAGCACACGCCCGTCGGCGCGCGCCGGCCAGGGGGTTTCACCCGGCAGCGCTTCGCCCAGCAGCATCACCGCCGGGTAGCTGCTGGCCAGCGAATCCGCGAAATGGCGGCGCGACCAGGGATGGGCGTAGGCGGTCTTCTCGACCTCGCAGACGGCTTCCAGGTCGGCCTCGGTCATGGGCACGAAGGCCACACGGCGCTGGCCCTGGTGGTCGGCGGCCTCGGGCCAGCCGGCACCGGAGGCGGTCGAAGGGTCGCTCGAAGGCGCGGCGGCACTCATGCTTCCCTCTCGGCAGTGGTCCGCGCCACCTTGTCGCGCACATACAGCGGCAACGCGTCGCGCGCGTCCACTGCGTGTCCGGCGGCCAGCAGGCCGGGCGCCAGCGACAGGAGTGCAGCGGCCGTCGGCAGGGCCAGTTGCCGCGGTCCCGGCAGATCCTGCAGCGGCTCGCCATACATCTCGAACACATTGCCCGCCAAAAGGCAGTCCCCGCGGTCCAGCGAGAGCGCGGACGGCAGCGAATCGGCCAGCCAGGTGGCCAGCGCTTGCGGCGCACACAGGCACGGCGCCCGCAGCGGCTGGGACGACAGACCCTCCGGCCCGCAGGCGTAGAGCGCCACATAGATTTCGTTCATGCGCGCATCCAGCAGCGCCGCGACCACGGGCGGTACCGCCAGCCTCTGCTGGAGCCGCGCGGTTCGCGCGGCTTCGGCCAGCGCCAGCAGCGTGTCCACAGGCAACACCGGCAGGCCACCCGCGCCATACGCCAGGCCCTGCGCCACCGCACAGGCGGTGCGCAGGCCGGTGAACGAGCCCGGGCCGCGACCGAACACCACCGCGTCCAGCGAATCCAGTGACCACCCGGCTTGCGCCAGCAGCGACTGCACCGCGGGCAACAAGGTGGCCGAAGACTGCGCAGCGCCCGGCCCGGCAAAGACCAGCGGCACCGCGTCCGGCGCGCCCGAACCCAGCGCGACCGACAGGGTATCGGTGCTGGAATCGATGGCGAGCAGGCGGGATGCGTCAGAGGGCATCGGGGGATTATCGGTGAGGGTCACTGACCCATAATCGCCGCTCCATGCCCAGACTGCCCCGCCTTCCGTTCCTGCTCCTGTTCCTTGTGTGCATCGCCACCGCCGTCCCGGCGCAGGAGAGTGAGCTCAGCGCGGGCGAGCTGCGGCTCAAACCCGAGGCGGTGCTGACCGTGCCCGGCGCGCCGGCGAGCAGCGGCCAGGCCGCACCCGTCGCGCCATCGCAGGCACCCGGCAGCCCGCGGGCGACACCGTCCGCGGCAGCACCGCCCGCGCTGACCATGCTGCCGCAGCCGGTGGCCGCCGCCTTGCAACGCGCCCAGGTGCCGGCCAGTGCCATGTCGGCACTGGTGCTGCCGGTCAGCGGCAACGGCCCTGAACGCCTGCGCCACCGCGCCGAAGAAGTCATCAGCCCGGCCTCGGTGATGAAGCTGGTGACGACCTACGCGGCCATGGATCTGCTGGGACCCAACTTCACCTGGTCCACCCGCTTCTACACCGACGGCACGCTCGACAAGGGGACACTGCGCGGCAACCTCTACATCAAGGGCGGCGGCGACCCCAAGCTGGTGCTCGAACGCATCCAGGCCGCCTTCCAGGCGCTACAGGACAAGGGCGTGGTGGTCGTGCTCGGCGACATGGTGCTGGACAACAGCGCCTTCGACCTGCCGCCGAAAGACCCGGGCGCCTTCGATGGCGAAGCCCTGCGCCCCTACAACGCGGTGCCCGACGCCCTTCTGGTCAATTTCAAGTCGGTGGTGCTGAGGTTTTCGGCCGACGCGGCGGCGGGTGTGGCGCGGGTCACCAGCGAACCGCCGATGGCCGGCCTGGCGATCGATGCCACGCTGCCGCTGGCGCGCGGTGCCGGTTGTGGCGACTGGCGTGCGGCCATCGGCGCGCGCTTCGACGACATCAACGCGATCCGCTTCACCGGCCGCTATCCGCAGGGCTGCGGCGACAAGGAGTGGCCGGTCGCCTACCAGGACCCGGCCAGCTACGCGGCCCGCGCGCTGGAAGGCCTGTGGCGCAACAGCGGCGGCGCGCTCACCGGCAAGGTGGTGATGGGCCAGACGCCCGCCAAGGCACGGCTGGTGCACGAGGCGAAGTCGCTGCCGCTCTCCGAGATCATTGCGGACGTCAACCAGTGGAGCAACAACGTGATGGCGCAGCAGGTGTTCCTCACGCTGGGCCAGCTGGCGCCGGCACGGGTGGACGCGATGACCGTGCCGCGCGGGCCGCTGACGCTGGAGCGTCAGGGCCGGCTGGAGCGTTCGCGCGAAATCATCGGACGCTGGTGGCGCAACACCTTCGGCATCCGCCAGCCCGCGCCGGTGATGGAAAACGGTTCCGGCCTCTCGCGGGTCGAGCGCATCACCGCAGACTCGCTGGCCGAACTGCTGCGTCACGCGGCGCGCCACCCCCAGGGCGCAACCTTCGTGGAGTCGCTGTCGGTCGCGGGCGTCAAGGGCACGGCGGCGCGCGTGGGCAAGTCGCCCGACAGCCTGGCGCACGGCAATGCCTGGTTAAAGACCGGCACGCTGCGCGACGTGACCGGCATCGCCGGCTATGTGAATGCCGGCAACGGCTCGCGCTATGTGGTGGTGGGCTTCATCAACCACGCCAACGCGGTCGCGGCGCGGCCTGCGCTGGACGCGCTGGTGGAGTGGACCGCTGGTCTGCCGGACTGAAGACATGCCCCCGCGCTCCGCCGCTGCGCGGATCGCTCAGTTCAGCGCCCAGAGCAGCCCGGCCAGGGCACAGACCGACAGCACAGCGAGCCAGACGCCGACCCGCCGGTGGTCGCGCTTGGCCACCATGGCCCGCGCCTGGCGGCGGTTGAGCGCCGCATCCAGCATGTCTTCGTCGTACACCTCGGCCTGCATGGTGCTGTAGTAGTGGTGCCGGGTGGCTTCATTGATGACGAAGCTGTCCTCGTGGGCGCTGCGCAGGGCGTGGGTGTTCGGGTTCACGGTGGGCTCTCCGGTGGTGCGGTCGACGCCTTGAAGGGTGTCTCTCCGGTCCTATCGGTCGCTCGCGCGATTTCTTGAGCCTCGTCCGACCGTCAGGCCGCCGCGCGCTGCAGACGGTCGCGAACGCCGTCCCAGTCGGCACCGTCGGGCGGCGTTTCAACCCAGATCAGCTTGACGCCGGTCGCATCGAGCTCGCGCAGCACGGCGAACAGCTCCTGCGCACAGGCCGCCGCGTCGGCCGGCATGCGTCGCTGCAACACCGCGCGCGCGGCACGCAGGGTTCCCCGGGAATACACGGCAATGTGCTTCGCGTCTTTTCCCAGCACGTCCAGCGCGGCATGGATCTGTTTGCCGTCCATCAGCCGCACCCTGGCGGTCGGGGCGTAGTGTGATTCCAGCGTGCCCGAGGCGCGCGGCGCGGCCTCGTCGCGCTCGCGCAGCGGCTGGTCGCAAGCGGCCTCGATCTGCGCCGTCGTGACCATGCCGGGGCGCAGCAGCACCGGGTATCCACGTGAGCAGTCGACGATGGTCGACTCGATGCCCACCGGGCACGCCCCGCCGTCCAGGATAAGCAGCTGGTCGTCCTTCAACTCTGCGAATTCCTCGGCCACGTGGGCAGCGGTCGTCGGGCTGACACGGCCGAAACGGTTGGCGCTGGGGGCCGCCACGCCCATCACGCCGAGCCTCCGGGCCGCCACCAGCAGCGCCTGCGCCACCGGGTGAGACGGACAGCGCACCCCCACCGAGTCCTGGCCGCCGGCTGCCACCGCCGCCACCTCGGGCCGGCGCGGCAGGATCAGGGTCAGCGGGCCAGGCCAGAAGGCTTTCATCAGCACCACCGCGAAGTCGGGCACGCTGTGCGCCAGCGGTGCCACCGCCGCGCGCCAGTCGCCTCCCTCGGCGGGCGGCAGGTGCACGATCAGCGGGTGGTCGCTGGGCCGGCCCTTGGCCTCAAAGATGCCGCGCACCGCGCTGGCGTTGCCCGCGTCGGCTGCCAGGCCATAGACGGTTTCGGTCGGCATGCCGACCAGACCTCCCGCAGCCAGACGCTGCGCGGCCGCTTCGATGGCCGCCGGATCGCGGGCGTTCAGGGTCAGGGGCATCGCGGAAGGTCAACCCAGTGCAGGGAGCCCCAACAGGGCCAGCACCTTCGTCGCTGTCTCGCGCACCTGCGCGACCGAGGCACCGGTGATGTTCAGATGGCCCATCTTGCGGCCCGGGCGGGCGCTGAGCTTGCCGTACAGGTGCAGGTTCGTGCCCGGCAACGCCAGCACCTGGGCCCAGGGCGGAGACAGCGGCTGTTCGCTGGCTTGCGCCCGCACGCCGTTGGCATCGAACCAGAGGTCGCCCAGCAGGTTGACCATGATGGCCGGGCTGTGCTGGCGCGGCGGGGGCAGCGGCAGACCGGCCAGGGCGCGCACCTGCGCCTCGAACTGCGAGAGGTCGCAGGCGTTCTGCGTGTAGTGGCCACTGTTGTGCGGGCGCGGCGCCATCTCGTTGACGATCAGGTCGCTGCCACCTTTGCCGTTGTCGACCACGAAGTACTCGACGCAGAGCACGCCGACGTAGTTGAGGTGGTTCGCGATCGCGACCGTGCTGGCCTGCGCGCGCGCGGCCAGGTCGGCAGGCACCGCGCCGTCGTACACCTCGGTGATGGCCAGGATGCCGTCGTGGTGGGTGTTCTTCTGTACCGGGAAGGCGACCACCTGGCCGTCGGCGCCGCGCGCCACGATGACCGAGCACTCGCTCTGCAACGGCATCAGCTTTTCCAGCACGCAGGGTACGCGGCCGAGCTTGTCCCAGGCGGCTGCCAGCTCTTCGCGGTTCTTCACGCGGACCTGCCCCTTGCCGTCGTAGCCCAGGCGTGCCGTCTTGACGATGCCGGGCAGCAGGTCGGCCGGCACCGCCGCCAACAGCTCGGGCGTCTCGATGGCCGCGTAGGGCGCGGGGTACACCCCGCTGACGGGGCCGCACTGGACAAAGTGCGCCTTTTCCTGGATGCGGTCCTGCGCCACCGCCACGCAGTTGGCCGAGGGCGCCACCGGACGGTGCGCGCCCAGGGTGATCAGCGCGGGCGCAGGCACGTTCTCGAACTCGGTGGTGATGGCGTCGCAGCGCTGCATCAGCTGGGCCAGGCCCTGCTCGTCGTCGTAGGCCGTGTCGATGTGCCAGTGCGCCACCAGACCGGCCGGGCTGGCCGGGTCCGGGTCCAGCACCGCGGTGAAGTAGCCCATGGCCTGGGCGGCCTGCACGAACATGCGGCCGAGCTGGCCGCCGCCCATCACGCCCAGGGTCATCTGTTGGCCACGGTCGGACAAGGCGCCGGGCAGGAGGGGTTTGAGGCTCATGGGGGTCAGACAGGCAAGGTCATGGCGCGAGCGGCTTCGGTCTGCGCGGCGCGGAAGGCTTCGAGTTTGGCGCGCAGGGCCGGGTCTTCGTTGGCCAGCAGGGCCACGGCGAACAGCGCCGCGTTGGCGGCCCCGGCGGCGCCAATGGCGAAGGTGGCCACCGGCACGCCCTTGGGCATCTGCACGATGGAATGCAGCGAGTCCACGCCCGACAGCGCCTTGGACTGCACCGGCACGCCCAGCACCGGCACCACCGTCTTGGCGGCGATCATGCCCGGCAGGTGGGCCGCGCCGCCGGCACCGGCGATGATGGCCTTGAGCCCGCGGCCAACGGCGGCCTCGGCGTAGGCGAACATGTCGTCGGGCATGCGGTGGGCCGAGACCACGCGCGCCTCGTGGGCGATGCCGAAGTCTTTGAGGATCTGCACGGCGTGCTGCATGGTGTCCCAGTCGCTGCTGGAACCCATGACGACGCCGACCTGGATGGTGCTCATGGGAGGGGCTCTCGTGCGCGCCTGGCGAGGCGCTGTGCGGGGAAGGCGGCGGACGGACGGGGCCGCCTCCGGTAAAGTGCGGATTTTACGTTTCGCGCCCGTCCGCGCCCCTGTGCGCCCTTTTCCCGCCGCCCCACGCCATGATCAACGTCACCGTCGCCAATTTCGAAGCCGAGGTCATCGAAGCCTCCATGCACACCCCGGTGCTGGTGGATTTCTGGGCCACCTGGTGCGGCCCCTGCAAGGTCATCGGCCCCATTCTGGAAAAGGTCGAGGCCGAGTACGGCGGCCGATTCAAGCTGGTCAAGATCGACTCCGACCAGGAACAGCAGCTGGCCGCGGCCTTCGGCATCCGCAGCATCCCGACCTGTGTGCTGCTGATCAACGGCCAGCCGGTGGACGGCTTCATGGGCGCCGTGCCCGAAGGCCAGGTCAAGGCCTTCCTCGACAAGCACCTGCCCAGCGAAGAAGAGCTGGCGGCGCTGGCCGAGGCCGACGAGGCGCAGCAACTGCTGGCCCAGGGCGGTGAAGGCGAAGAAACCGATGCCGGCTCCGCGCTGGAGAAGCTGGCCCACGCCGTGGCCCAGGCACCCGACAACGACGACCTGCGCTTCGAACTGGTCCGCCAGTGCATCGCTCACGGCCTGTTCGAGCAGGCCGCCACCGCGCTGGCGCCGACCCTCTCGCGCATTCCGGTGCCGCTGCGCTTCGACGCCCTGAACCAGTGGCTGCAGGCGCTCGAGTTCGTGGGCACCGATCCGCGCGGCCAGTGGCCGATGGAGCAGTTCGACGAACTGATTGCGCAGAACAAGCGCGACTTCGAGACCCGCTTCGCCAAGAGCCGGGTGCTGATCGCCATGGGCGAATGGCCGGCCGCGCTCGAAGAGATGCTGGAAATCATCATGCGCGACAAGAAGTGGAGCGACGAGGCACCGCGCAAGACCTACGTCGGCCTGCTCGAACTCATGACCCCGCCCAAGCCCAAGGCCGACCCGTCCGCCGCGGGCAAGAGCGCCGGTGGCATCGAACTGTCCGGCAAGTCGGCGGTGGCGGAAGACCCGCAATCGCAGATGGTCTCGCAGTACCGCCGCAAGCTGAGCATGGCGCTGAACTGAGCGCCTGCCCTCAGGGCCCGGTCCACAGCGCCGGGCGCGCCGTGGTGGCCCAGGCCGGGTGGTGGCCCTTGCCCGATTTGTCGGCGATGTCGGTCGGTGTCGGGTTCAGGTTCATGTACCAGATGCTGGCCGCACCGGCCGCCGTGCTGAGCGGCGCGCTGGCTTCGGCCAGGATGTCCGCCGTCGACAGGGTGTTCGAGTAGATCTGGATGCCGCGCAGGATGCCGCTGAGGCGCTCGTTGGCGATGCTCCAGGGCGCATCGCCGAAGCTCAGGGCCATGCCGGCGTAGGGCCGGCTGCCGAAGGTGTTGGCGTAGTCGCCGTACAGGGTCGTGTGCCGGATCACCTTGCTGGTGTCGGGCAGGTTCCAGTAGAAGCTCGCTTCGATCTCGTCGGTGTTGACGCGGCGCACCACCAGGGCCTGCGTGTGCCAGGCGCCGTAGTTGACCACCGTGGAGTGGCCATTGAGATCGACCACGTCGTCCCCACCTTCGATCGACACCTCCCACTTGTGGGTGGTGGTGTCGCTGCCGCCGCCGTCGGGGTAGGGATGCGCGCCGTAGTAGGCCTGCGCGGTGAAGCCGCCGTCCGGCCCCCAGAAGAAGGTGGTGTAGTACCCGTTCTGGTGGCGCAGGTTGACGCGCCAGAGATAGGTCGCGGGATAGGGGTCGACCAGGCTGGCGCCGGTGAACTTGAAGCGCAGGTCGTCGTAGGAGGTGCGGTTCGAGGGGTAGTTCAGGCCGGTGATCACCTCGGTGGCCGGCAGGTAATAGGCGACGCCTTCGTACACGTACTGCGGCAGGTTCGCGCGGATGTTCGCCACCTCGGTCGCGCTGGCGCTGTAGAAGTGAAAGCCCTTGCTCGCGAGGTAGAAGCGGTAGAGCGGCGTGCGGCTGGCGCCGGGCGAGGTGCCCGCGTGGTAGGCCACACCCTCGTAGCGGAAGTCGGGCAGCGTGGACTGGACACGCTGTCGCTCTTCATCGCTGATGGTGTAGAAGTGCACGCCGGTGCGGGCGTTGAAGAAGCGGTGCACCGGACTGAGCGAGGCATCGGCGGTGGTCGAGGCCTGGAAGGCCGCTCCTTCGTACTGGTACATCGGCAGGCTCGCCATCACCTGGTCGCGCTCGGCGAGGCTGACGGTGTAGAAGTGGGCGGCGGTGCCGTGGTTGTAGAAGCGGTAGACCGGCGTGAGCGTGACGGTCGCGTGTGCCCAAGTCGCCACGCACCACAGCAGAAGCACCTGCAGCGCTCGAAGCCAGCGGCGGTACCCCGACCTCATTTGGGCAAGGCCTTCCAGTGCCGCAGCAGGGTGCGCAGCGCCTCGGGCGGGTTGGTGGGAGCGAGGCCGCCGGCCTGGTTGCTGGTGTTGACGCCGTGGCACGAGGCGCACAGCCGCACCTCGCCGGGCTGGAAGGTGATCCAGACCCGCTCGCGCACCACCGCATTGCCGGCACCGTCGGTGGTCTGCCAGGTCAGGGCGCGGCGCGCCGGCACGAAGGCCGCGGTCGAGCCGTCGGCGGCGATGCGCACGCTGCCCAACGGTCCGCCCGCGTTGGCCGGCAGGCTGACCTTGGGGTCGTGCATCGGCGCCGCCAGCACACGGCGGCCGGCGTGGTTGTAGCCGCGGATCTGGTCGCCCTGGAACAGCTGGAAGTGCGCGATGTCGTAGACCCGCCCGCCGCCCGGCGCCACCGTGCTCACGCCGCCAGGCACGCGCAGGTTGAATGGCTGCTGCTGGTCGGCGCGGTCGCGCGAGGTCTGGTTGCGGGTGATGATCATGGCCAGGTCGTTGGCCTTGAGCCAGTTGCGCAGCTGGGTCTCGTCGACGGCCTCCTCGGTGAAGATCTGGCGCTCGGCCGCGGCCAGCGCAGGCGCCTGGCGGGTCGCGGGCTTGAGCCGCGCCACCACCTCGACCGCTTCGAGTTCCCACACCAGGCCGTCGAAGCTGCGCAACGTGTCCGGGTCCCACCAGCTGATGGACTTGCGGATGCCACCGGTGAGCGAGACACCGGCCTGCAGCAGGCCGCCCGTGCCCGCGACCAGCGGCTTGATCAGGAACTGCGTCATCTGCGACGGGGTGGCGGCCTCGGTCGGCGTGTGCGTGGCCAGCACGGTGCCGCTGACCAGGGGCAGCGGGTTGCGGAAGCGGCCGCCGGCGATCGAGCCGTCGTTGCGCGATGGCACGGTGAGGTCGGTCACCACCATCGCGTCGGGATTCGCGCCCGCGCCCCCGGTGAAATGCACCAGCTGGTTGGTGGTCAGCGACCCGAACTCGCGCGCGTAGGTGGCGATGAAATGGCCTGGGCGAGAGGGCTCTTCGCGGATGTGGAACAGGCCGCCGTCTCCGCGCAGGTTCTTGGTGTTGGCGTGGAAAGCCGAACTGGCGAAGTAGGTCAGGGCCGGGTCGTCGAGGAAAGACTGGCCGAGGTAGTTGAACGAGAGTTCGTGGCGGCCGACGTGGTTGAGGGTTTCCTCGTCGGTGCCGTCTTCGTTGATCTGCCAGGGCGTGAAGAAGTTGTTGGTGTAGCCAGCGACGGCGCCGAACACGCCGGTATGGTCCTGGCGCTTCTCGGGGAAGACCTCGTCGGTCAGGCCCAGCGACGCCGCACCGGGCGCTTCGCTGGCGAACGTGGTGGCGCCGTACTGCGCTTCGCCCGCGCGCTGGGCATCGGCCTGCTGATCCTGCTGCAGGTGGTCCCAGCGCGTGAACACGACCCGGCCGGCGCTGTCGATGGTGGGCGAGAACACGCCGCTGGGCGCCTGGTTGAGCAGGCGCAGGTCTCCGGTGGTCGGATTCAGGCTCCAGAGGCCGGTGACGGTCGCCGTGCTCTCGTATTCGTCCAGCTGCGGATAGAGGTGCGCCTCGCCGCCGCGAGGCCGGTCGGAGGTGAACAGCACGCGTTCGTCGGTGCCGTAGAACGGCGAGACGTTGTTGTAGGTGGCGGGCTGGTTGGCGATCTTGCGGATCGAGACGGTCTCGTTGCGGCCCAGCCCGCTGACTTCGTAGATCTGCCAGTAGTAGGTGCCGACCTGGTAACGCGCCGACGGCCCGCCGACGATCATGGAGAACAGCGCCTTGCTGCCGCTCCAGTGCACCGAAGGCTCACGCACCGCGATCGCCGCCGCGCCCTGCATCCCGTCGGAACCGTAGCCGGCCTCGCGGGTGAGGTTGCGCAGCGTGCCGTCGGGGTAGCGGATGTAGAGGTCGCCGCCGCGCGGTGCGTGGTCGGGTCGCGCCAGGTGGTTGCCGAAGCTCGACATGCGGTTGGCGAAGTCGGCCGTGTTGGGCACCTGGGTCACGAACAGGATCGGGTTCGCGACGCCGGCCACCTGCTCCGGCGTGCCGGGCACGTAGTAGCCCACGCCTTCGTCGGCGTATTGCGGCATCGTGGTGCGCACCCGCGCGGCTTCGCTCTGCGAGGCGCTGTAGAAGTGGAAGCCCTTGGCGGAGAGATAGAAGCGGTAGAGCGGAATGAACCCGGTCGCCACCACCTTGCTCGCGTAGTAGGCGACTCCTTCGTAGCGGAACTGCGGCAGGCTGGCCTGGATCTGGGCCTTCTCCTGTTCGCTGATGGTGTAGAAGTGGACGCCGGTGTTCAGGTTGTAGAAGCGGTGCACCGGGCTGAGCCCCGCGCCGGCGGCGGCAATGGCCGAGAACGCGGCCCCTTCGTACTGGAACTGCGGCAGGGTGGCGACGATCTGGTCGCGCTCGGCCGTGCTGGTGGTGTAGAAGTGGGCGCTGGTCTGGCGGTTGAAGAAGCGGTAGACCGGCACGGCATTGGCCGCGGCCTTGGCGCGCGCGGCGTCCAGCGCGGCGAACATGGAGCCACTGCGCTTTTCCTGCGCTTCGGCCGCCGCCAGTTCCTGCCGGTTGAGGCGTGCCCCGTCTTCCACCGTGGCCCGGGACTGGGTGGCTTCGGTGGCTGGCGAGTCCTGCCGGCCGCCGCCGCAGGCCACCAGGAGAGCAGCCGTGGCGCACAGCAGGGCCTGCCGCGCCACCCGGACCAGGGGGTGCCGTGTCAAAAAAGTCATGGCCGGCTTATAGCCGACCGTTCGTCGACAGGACGTTACAAGAGGTTGAACGGCCGGGCCCGTGGCGCGAGTGGCCGTGCCCGGCAAGTCACGTCACGGCCGCTGGTCGGTCGAGGGCTTCTTCCAGAGGTTGATGCCGCCGTCCACCGCGTGCTGGTCGATGGCGGCCAGTTCGTCGGCGCTGAAGTCCAGCTTGTCCAGCGCCTCCACCAGCTCGGTGATCTGCTCGGGCTTGCTGGCGCCGATCAGGGCCGAGCTCATGCCCGGGTGGCGCAGCACCCAGGCCACTGCCATCTGGGCAAGGCTCTGGCCTCGGGCTTGTGCAATGCCGTTGAGCGCGCGCACATGGGCCAGGTTCTGTTCGCTCAGGTGCTCAGCCTTGAGGGAACCCCCACCAGGCTGGTTGATGCGCGCGTCGGCCGGCACGCCGTTCAGGTACTTGCTGGTCAGCAGGCCCTGCGCCAGCGGGCTGAAGGCAATGCAACCGGTGCCTTCGGCCTGCAGCGTGTCGAGCAGGTCTTCTTCGATCCAGCGGTTGAGCAGGCTGTAGGACGGCTGGTGGATCAGCAACGGCACGCCCAGACTGCGCAGGATGGCCGCGGCCTCGCGCGTCTTGCCGGCCGAGTAGCTGGAAATGCCGACATACAGCGCCTTGCCCTGCTGCACCGCCGTGGCGAGCGCGCCCATGGTTTCTTCCAGCGGCGTGTCGGGATCGAAGCGGTGCGAATAGAAGATGTCGACGTAATCCAGCCCCATGCGCTTGAGGCTCTGGTCCAGGCTGGCCAGCACGTACTTGCGCGAGCCACCGCCCTGGCCATACGGCCCGGGCCACATGTCCCAGCCGGCCTTGCTGGAGATGATCAGTTCATCGCGGTAGGGACGGAAGTCGCGCCGCAGGTGTTCGCCGAAGTTGGTCTCGGCGCTGCCGTAGGGCGGGCCGTAGTTGTTGGCCAGGTCGAAGTGGGTGATGCCGGCGTCGAAGGCGGTGCGCAGCATGGCGCGCTGCGTTTCCATCGGCATCGTGTCGCCGAAGTTGTGCCACAGGCCGAGGGTGATGCTGGGCAGCTTGAGGCCGCTGCGGCCCACCTTGCGGTAGGGCATGCGGTCGTAGCGCTGGGGGTGGGCGGTGTACATGCTGTTTGGTCTCCGTTCGTTGTGATTGGCGACTCTACCCAGTAACCCGGCGGTAACTCCGACTGGTGGGGAACAACCTCGTCGCTCGCTGGACCGGTGCACCGGTGTGCCCTGCGCCCCAGCTCAGACACGCCACACAAGCAGCCAAAGAAAAGGCCCCGTCACGCCAAAACGCAACGAGGCCAGAAGTGTCTCGAACCAGCGCCACCGCGGAACCGGCTTCGCCGGGCCGCCAGTGGCGCCCCCCTGGGGGGTGACGCCGCAGGCGGCGCGGGGGGTACTTATTTTGCGGTAGGCATCACAAACTCAGCACCCTTGGCCGTCGTCTCCGGCCAGCGCTGCATGATCGACTTCTGCTTCGTGTAGAAGCGCACGCCCTCTTCGCCGTACGCGTGCATGTCGCCGAACAGGCTCTTCTTCCAGCCGCCAAAACCCTGCCACGCCATGGGCACGGGGATGGGCACGTTGATGCCCACCATGCCGACCTGAATGCGGCGCGCGAACTCGCGGGCCACGTTGCCGTCGCGGGTGAAACAGCTGGTGCCGTTGCCGAACTCGTGGTCGTTGATCAGCTGCACGGCTTCGCCGAAGTCGGCCACGCGCACGCAGCTCAGCACCGGGCCAAAAATCTCTTCCTTGTAGATGCGCATGCTCGGCGTGACGTTGTCGAACAGCGTGCCGCCCATCCAGAAGCCGCCCTCGCAACCTTCGCCGGTCTGCTTCGGATCGAACTGGCGACCGTCCACCAGCAGGTCCGCGCCCTGCATCACGCCGGCGTCGATGTAGCCGGTGATGCGCTCGTAGGCCGCGCGGGTCACGATCGGGCCCATCTCGGCCGCGAGGTTGGTGCCGTTGAGCACCTTCAGCGTCTTCGTGCGCTCGATCAGCTTGGGCATGATCTTCTCGGCCACGTCGCCGACCAGCACCGCCACCGAGATCGCCATGCAACGCTCGCCGGCCGAGCCGTAAGCCGAACCGATCAGCGCGTCAACGGCCTGGTCGAGGTCGGCGTCGGGCATCACGACCATGTGGTTCTTCGCGCCGCCCAGGGCCTGCACGCGCTTGCCATGGTGGGCGCCGGTCTCGTAGATGTAGTTGGCGATCGGGGTCGAGCCGACGAAGCTGATCGCCTTGACGTCGGGGTGCACCAGCAGCGCGTCGACCGCTTCCTTGTCGCCCTGCACGACGTTGAACACGCCGTCGGGCAGGCCGGCTTTCTTCAGCAGCTCGGCCATGAACAGGCTGGCGCTCGGGTCGGTCGGGCTGGGCTTGAGGACGAAGGTGTTGCCGGCGGCAATGGCAACCGGGAACATCCACATGGGCACCATGACCGGGAAGTTGAACGGCGTGATGCCGGCGACCACGCCCAGCGGCTGGCGGATGGTCCAGTTGTCCATGCCGGTCGAGACCTGGTCGGTGAAGTCGCCCTTGAGCAGCTGGGGGATGCCGCAGGCGAACTCGATGATGTCGATGCCGCGGGCCACTTCGCCCTGCGCGTCGGTGAAGACCTTGCCGTGTTCGGCGGTGATCATGTGGGCCAGCGCGTCCTTGTACTGGTTGACCAGCTCCAGGAACTTGAACATCACGCGCGCACGGCGGATCGGCGGCGTGTCGGACCAGGCCGGGAACGCAGCCTGCGCAGCAGCCACCGCGACATCCACATCGGCCGCGTTGGCCAGCGACACCCGTCCGGTGACGGCACCGGTGGCGGGGTTGAAGACGTCCTGCGCACGGGTGGAGGTGCCGGCGCTGACGGCGCCGCCGATGTGGTGGGCAATCGATGTGGTCATGGTGTGTCTCGTGGTGGATCGGCCAGGTCGCCTGGAATCCGGTCAGTGTAGGAACGGCACCCCTGCGATACAAGGCCAAAACCCTGAACTGATTGTTCAATCTGGTGAACAATTGGCCCATGAACGAACAGAAGATCCATGAGCTGTGGGGCCACTTCCACTGGCTCAACGTGCTGGCCCAGCAGGGCAGCTACACGGCGGCGGCCGCCCGCCTGGGCGTGAGCAAGGCCGCGGTGAGCCAGCGCATGGCCGAGCTGGAGCGGCTGGCTGGCGTGGCGCTGGTGCAGCGCACCACGCGCAGCGTGCGGCTGACCGAAGCCGGCCAGCGCCTGGTGGACGACACGCGGGCCTCGTTCGAACACATTGCCCAGTGTTTTGCCCAGGTGCGCGACGCCGCTGGCGCGCCGCGGGGCCTGTTGCGCGTGACGGCGCCTGTGGCTTTTGCGCGCCAGCAGCTGGTGCCGCGCCTGCCCGACTTCCTGCGCCAGTACCCCGAGGTGCGGCTGGAGCTGGACATGGCCGACCGGCTGGCGTCGCTGGCCACCGAAGGCTTCGACCTCGCGATCCGGCACACGGCCCACCCGCCCGACACGCACGTGGCCTGGACACTGTGCGCCACGCGCTCGGTGCTGGTGGCCAGCCGCGCCTACCTGCGCCGGCACGGCACGCCCGAAGCGCCGGGTGATCTGGCGCAGCACAACTGCCTGCACTACCCGCGCTCGCAGGACACGCCGGCCTGGACGCTGGAGCCCTTGAAACCAGCGGCGGGCAGAGAGCGGGTGACGGTGCAGGTCTCGGGCTCGCTGGCCGCCAACAACAGCGAGGCCCTGCGCGACGCGGCGCTGGGCGGCGTGGGCATTGCGCTGCTGCCCGACTTCACGGCCCAGGCCAGCCTGACGGCAGGCAAACTGGTGCAGGTGCTTCCGCACTGGAAGCCGGTGGGTGCATTTGCCGAGCAGCTCTACGCCATCCGCCCCTATTCGGCCCACGTGCCCCGGGCGGTCACGGCCTTTGTGGCCTACCTGCGGGAGGCGCTGGCGCCCGGGTTTGCCGAGGGGATCTGAGGGATTTCAGAGGCCGGGACATGACTTGCTGAACAACTGCGCGGGGAAATAGGCGCCACTCCCCAGCAAAAACCTAGGGTTAACCCTATACTGCAGTGCAACAAACCCTTGTTGTGAATCAGGAGCCGTCATGAGCACTGCAACCTTTTCCCATTCCGCCCACTTCCTGTCCACCGTCCGCGAGATGTTCGCCGGCTGGTTCGACGCCCGCCACACCCCGGCCCGCCCGCTGACCCGCTTCGAAGAAGCCGAACAGCTGCGCGCCATGGCCGATGACCTGCAGAAGAGCGATCCCGCCTTCGCGCAAGACCTCTACGCCGCCGCAGACCGCCACGAACTGGCTTAAGCCCTATCCGGCGTGCGTGTCTGCACGCCAGAGACCCCGTGGAACGGGCTTTGCCCGGCCACAGGGGTCGTCCCCCCGCGCAGCAGGGGGGAAGCCGCGTCAGCGGCGCAGGGGGGTGGTTACTTCAGCATCCATTCGTGGACGGGGTCGTTCTTGAAGACCCAAAAGCGGTTCGGCCCCGCCATCACGTTCAGGTAGTACAGGTCGTAGCCGTGCGGCGCCACCACCGGGTGGTAACCGCGAGGCACCATCACCACGTCGTGGTCTTCCACCGCGCAGGCCTCGTCCAGGCTGCGGTCGTCGGTGTAGACGCGCTGGAAGGCAAAGCCCTGCGGCGGGTTGAGGCGGTGGTAGTACGTTTCTTCCAGCAAGGTCTCAGTGGGCGGCGTTTCCTGATCGTGCTTGTGCGGCGGGTAGCTGCTCGAATGGCTGGCCGGCGTCATCACCTCCACCACCAGCAAATGCGCGGCCGTCGGGTCGTCGTGCGGCAGGATGTCGCAGACGTAGCGCGTGTTCGTGCCCTTGCCGCGCACGCTGCGCTTCATCTTTGAAGAATCCAGCACGCTGACCTTGCGATTGCGCGCGTCGGCCGGCGCGCTGCACAGCGCCACCTCGGCCGCCGTCACCGCGCGGACGTGCACCACCTTGCCGGACGGCACGTACACCGCCGCCGGCGACACCTCTTCGAACACGCTGTGGCGCGTGCCGAGATGGGCGTGGGTTTCGCCGTCGATGGTGACGTCCACCGTGCCGGTGAGCACCACCAGGCACAGCTCGCGCTCGCCGGTCTCCACCGCATCGGATTCACCCGCCGCCAGACGCAGGGCGCGAAAGCCCACGTGCGTCCAGCCGGCGCGCTCGGGCGTGACGTTGACGATCTCGCGCCCAGAGGGCGCGGCCTTGGCGAGCAATGGGCTGACCATGGTGTGTCTCCTGCCAATCAGTTCACACTGTCCACAAGGCCGCGCAGGGTGTCGAAACCCTTCTTCGCGTACTGGTAGCTCGGCGCCACGGCCGGGTCCTGCTCGGCCTCGACCACCAGCCAGCCTTCGTAGCCGTTGTCCTTGAGCGTCCTGAGCACCGCGGCATAGTCGATGCTGCCATCGCCGGGTACGGTAAAGATGCCGTTGAGCACGCCATGCAGGAAGCTCCAGCCATCGTTGCGCGCCATCGAAATCACGGATGTGCGCACATCCTTGCAGTGCACATGCACCACGCGCCCGACGTGTTTCTTCAGCAGATCGACCGGTGTGATGGCACCGCCAAAATAGGCGTGGCCGGTGTCGAACAGCAGGAAGACCTTGGCCGGATCGGTGAGCTGCATCAGCTTGTCCACATCGGCGGGCGACTCGACGTAGGCACCCATGTGGTGGTGGTAGGCGAGCCGGATGCCGTAGGTCTGGATGAGGTGCTCACCGAAGGCGTCCAGGCGCTCGGCGTAGGCCTGCCACAGCGCGTCGCTGGCGAACTGCGGGCGCTTTGAGACGGGCGTGTCCATCTGGCCCTGCACGGTGCCAGCGCACTCGCCGTAGACCACGACCTTCACGCCGTTGTATTGCAGCTTGCTCATGTGGGCCTGGCAGCGCTCGATCTCTGCGGCCACGGCCTGCGCGCTGGTCTGGCCCGGTTCGAGCTCCGCGAGCAGACCGGAATACCAGCCCGACACGCAGGCCAGGCCGAATTCGTCGAGCTTGGCCTTCAGGCCCGGACCGTCTTTCGGAAACTTGTTGCCCAGCTCGAAACCTTCGTAGCCGATTTCCTTGCCTTCCTTCAGGGCGGTTTCCAGCGGGGTTTCGCCACCGAGCGAGGGCATGTCGTCGTTGAACCAGGAGATCGGGTTGATACCAATGCGGACGTTCCAGCTCATGTCGTTTTCTTTCTTTGTATGGGTCAGTGTTCAGTTGTTGGGAAGGAATTTGTTGAGATTCGAGGGTGTGACCAGTTCAAAAGGCACATCCACAAATCGAGCCACCGGCTGCTTGCGGATCATCTTCAGCGCGGTTTGCACAGCGCCGGCGCCCTGCCCCGTTGCGTTCTGCCGGACGGTCACCTTGAGATCTCCGAGCTTCATCGAACTCAGCGCCTGGGGCGTCGCGTCGATCCCCGCAACGACAAATCCGGGTGACCACGCATTGGCCGCTTTCAATGCGTCAATTGCGCCCAGTGCCATTTCATCGTTATTGGCGACCACTGCATCGAAACGCCTGCCAGTGTTCGCCCCTGACGCGATCAGGTTCAAGACAATGTTGAAGGCTCGCCCCCTGTCCCAGCCTCCCAGCCGCTTGTCCAGAATCCTGATACCGGAGCAGGCCGGGCGGGCGAGGACGTCTTCGATGTCCTGTGTCCGGGTGCGCGCCGCCTCGTTGGACAGCGGGCCCATCAACACAACAATTTGGCCACGACCATTGAGAAGGCGACAGACCTCTTCGGACTGCACGGTCCCGGACACTTTCTCGTCGGAAGCAACCAGGGCCACACCCGCGGGCCATTGATCAAAATCTACCGGCTTGCGGTTCACATACACGAGCGGAATCTTGGCTTCGCTCGCCACCAGCGTGATCGCACGGGTCGCCTCTGTGTCCACAGGTACCACGATGATGGCGTCCAGGCGCTGCGCCGCCATGGCCCTGATCTGATCCAGCTGAGCCGCCTTTCTGCCCTTGGCGTCCTCCACCACCAGACTGACCCCCGACGCCTTGGCGGCCTCGACCACTCCGCTCTGAACGAGAGACAAGAACGCATCTTGCTCAGACATCGCAAGGCCGAACTTCTGAGCGTTGGCAGTGAGCGGTAGGCACAAGATGCCAAATGCCGCCACCCCAGTGGTCAGAAGCCGTTTCAGGATTGATGTGACCACGGCTTCAAATGCGCTGCTGCGACTGGCCTTGAACGTAGGTGGCGTGCGCCTCACGCACTTCGGCACGAGACGACACCTCGGGAATCGCCACCTCCCACCAGCAGCCGCCGTCGGTAGTGCGGGTGTGGGTGGTGTCGATGACGATGACCTGGGTGCGCTTGGCCTGGCGCGCCTGGACCATGGCGGCCTTGAGTTCGTCCACGTCCTTGACGTGCACTGCGTCGGCGCCCATGGACCGCGCGTGCATGGCGAAGTCGATGGTGCTGCGCTCGCCGACTGCGGGCACGCAGTCGTCCAGCAGGTTGTTGAAGGCCGGGCTGCCGGTCGCGGTCTGCAGGCGCTGGATGCAGCCGTAGCCGCGATTGTCGAGGATGACCACGATGATCTTCTGGCCCAGCATGACCGAGGTGGCCAGCTCGGAGTTGGCCATCATGTAGGAGCCGTCGCCCACCAGCACGATGGATTCCTGCTGGGGCCTGGCCATCTTCACGCCCAGTCCGCCGGCCACTTCGTAGCCCATGCAGGAGTAGCCGTATTCCATGTGGTAGTTGCCCGGCAGGCTGGCGCGCCAGAGCTTGTGCAGCTCGGCCGGCAGCGTTCCGGCGGCGCACAGCGCCACGTCGTGCTGCCCGCTGTCCAGTCCCAGTTCGATGGCGGAGTCGCGCACCGCGCCGATGACTTCCGCGTCGTAGGGCAGCACGCCCTGCGACACATGAGTGGTCAATTCGGTGATGTGTGCGTTGGCGGCCGCGGCCTGCTGCTTCGCGCGCGCCGTCCAGGCGGCGTCGGCGGTCCAGCCGACCAGGCCGGTTTCGAGCTGGCCCAGACCCACCCGGGCGTCGGCCACCAGGGCAGCGCCGCTCCACTTGCCGGCGTCGTAGGGCTGCACATTCAGGCTCAGCAATTTCGCTTGCGGGAACAGCGCATGCGAGCCGGTGGTGAAGTCCTGCAGGCGGGTGCCGACAGCGAACACCACGTCGGCCTCGCGCGCCATCTCGTTGGCCCACGAAACACCGTCGACGCCGATGGCACCCAGGTTGAGCGGGTGGTCCCAGGGCAAGCTGCTCTTGCCGCCGTGCGACTCGACCACGGGCACGCCGTGCGCGTCGACGAACGCGCGCAGCGCGGCCCAGGCCTGGCTGTAGAGCACGCCGCCGCCGGCCACGATGAGCGGGCGTTTGGCCGAACGCAGCAGCGCGATGGCGTTGGCCAGTTCGCGCTCGTCGGCGGGCGGGCGGCGGAAGCGCAGCACGCCGGGGTTCAGGAAGTCTTCGGGGCAGTCGAAAGCCATGGCCTGCACGTCCTGCGGCAGCGAGAGGCAGGCCGGGCCGCAGTTGGCCGGGTCCGTCATCGTCTGGATCGCGCGCGGCAGCGCGGTCAGGATGTGTTCGGGGCGGGTGAGGCGGTCGAAGTAGCGCGTGACCGGGCGGAAGCAGTCGCTGGCGCTGACGTCGCCCTGGCCGAAGCTCTCGATCTGCTGCAGCACCGGGTCGGGCCGGCGGTTGGCGAACACATCGCCCGGTAGCAACAGCACCGGCAGGCGATTCACGTGGGCCACCGCCGCCGCTGTGACCAGGTTGGTCGCGCCCGGTCCGATGCTGGTGGACACGGCCATGATGCGCTGGCGGAACTGGGCCTTGCTGTAGGCAATCGCCGCATGCGCCATGGTCTGTTCGTTGTGCGCGCGCAGCGTGGGCAGGCGGTCGCGCACCTGGGCCAGTGCCTCGCCCAGGCCGGCCACGTTGCCGTGGCCAAAGATGGTGAACACGCCGCCGCAATAGGGTTCGATGGAGGTATGGCCGTCGAGGTGTTCCACCTCCATCCGCAGGGCGGCGACGTGTTTCACCAGCGCCTGCGCCATCGAGAGTCGTTGGGTTTTCATGTCGTCAATCCGAGTGTTCAGGCGGCAGCGCGCTGGGCCGTGTGACGGCTTCTCCACGCATCGACCAGCACCGCGAAATTGCGGGCGACTTCGTCGATCAGGGCTGCATCGTCGATGTCGCCGCGGAACCATTTGAGCGATGCGTCGGCCCAGAGCGTGCGTCCGACCATGAAGCCTTTGACGATGGGGTTGGTGGCGTTGGCGAAGCTGGCCGCCAGAAAGTCCAGTGGCTGGTTCAGGCCCAGGATCACGGCGCCCCGGCAGTGGCGGTCGCGCTCGCCGATCAGGGCTTCGAGGTCGCGCCAGCCCTGCTCCTGCATGGGCGCCAGCTTCCACCACTCGGGCTTGACGCCCAGGTTGTAGAAGCGTTTGACCGCGCGCAGCACGGCGGCATCGGCCGTGCCCTCGGGCGTCAGCGCCTTCGGGGGAATGATCTCCAGCAGCAGCTCGTTGCCGCTCGCGCGCGTGGCCTCCCACAGCTCCAGCACCTTCTGCTCCTGCTCGAGGCGCAGCTCGAAGTGATCGTCCGGGTGGTAGTGCACCAGGCACTTGACCACCTGCTCGGTCGGCCAGTGGATCAACGCGCTGCCCACCGAACGCGTGCCGTCGAAGCGCAGCGGACGCGAGCCTGGCAGCTCGACCGGGCGGCCCACCCACCAGCCGCGGCCCGTGGCGCTGGCCAGCGCATCGCGGCCGTAGTCGCCGCCGTCGATCAGAACCCCGGTGTGGCCCTGCAACTGGCGGCTGCGTTCCACCTGTTCGGCGGCCTTGACCAGGAGCTTCTTGAGCGCGGGCACCTTGGCATCGCTGGCGCCGGCGGCGCGGGCGATGTCGTAGAACTGGCTGCGGTGGTCGAAGGCCATCACGCACAGGTCGTCCCAGCCCGGGCGCGCGGCGGTGACGCGGTGCAGGTGGGCGAGCTGTTCGTCGGCATCGACCTTGGGATTGCGGCTGCCGCCGAACCAGTGGGCCAGTTCGGCCGGCGTGGGCATGGCGGCGGAGCAGGCGTGGCGCGAGACCACGATGGCGCCGCAGGCGTTGGCCACGCGGGTGGATTCTTCCCAGTCTTTTCCCTGCAGCAGGCTGGCCATCAGGCCGGACAGGAACGCGTCGCCAGCGCCCAGCACGTTGAGCACCTCCACGCGCTCGCCGCGGTAGGTCGGCGCAGCGTCGATGTCATCCGGCACGTCGCCTTCGATCACGCAGCAGCCCTGGGCGCCGCGTTTGACCACCAGTGTGGACGTGGGGCACAGGGCGCGCACAGCGCGCAGACTGGCGATGATGTCGCCCGCCACACCGCCAGCGATGAAGAACTCTTCTTCGGTGCCCACCAGCAGGTCGAACAGGGGCAGCGAGGCTTGCAGCAGACGTGTCACTGCCGCGTCGTCGACGAAACGGTTTTCACCGGCGCCGCGGCCGGTCAGGCCCCACAGCACCGGGCGGTAGTCGATGTCGAGCACGGTCACGGTGCCGTGGCGGCGCGCGGCCTGCAGCGCCTTGTGGGCGGCGGCGCGTGTGCCGTCGGTCGACAGATGCGTGCCGGTGATGGCGAGCGCGCGGCACTGGGCGATGAAGCTTTCGTCGATGGCAGACGCGTCAATCGCCATGTCGGCGCAGTTCTCGCGCACGAACAGCAGCGGAAAGGTGTCGCGGTCCTTCAGGCCCAGCAGCACCAGGGCGGTGAGGCGGCCCTTGTCGATCTGCACCTGGCTGGTGTCGCAGCCTTCGGCCTGCAGGCTCTCCAGCAGGAAGCGGCCCATCTGCTCGTCGCCGACGCGGGAGATCATGGCGCTCCTGCAACCGAGGCGGGCGACACCGAAGGCCAGGTTCGCCGAGCTGCCGCCCAGGTACTTCGCCAGACTGCGGGCGTCTTCGAGGCGGCTGCCGAACTGCTGGGCGTACAGGTCCACGGCCAGCCGGCCCAGGCAGGCCAGGTCGTGGGTGCGTCCTTGCGGGAACTGGAGTTTGGGCATCAGATGGTCACTCCTTCCAGGTCTTCCATCAGCGTCTTCATCTCGGCCCCGCCGGCCATCATGTCCAGCAGCGCCTCTTTCGAGATGTCGGCCTTGGCGTAGGTGCCCAGCGACTTGCCGCGGTTGAGCAGGGTGAAGCTGTCGCCCACCGGGTAAGCGTGGTTGGCGTTGTGGGTGATGAAGATGACCGAGATGCCGCGCTGGCGCGCCTTGAGGATGAGCTTGAGCACGTTGGCGCTCTGCTTGACGCCCAGGGCCGCGGTGGGTTCGTCCAGGATCAGCACCTGTGCGCCGAAGTGGATGGCGCGCGCGATGGCCAGACACTGCTTCTCGCCACCGGACATGGTGCCGATCATCTGGCCCGCGTTGCGCACGCGGATGCCCATCTCACCCAGCTTCTGTGTGGCGATGGCCTCGGCCGATTCGTGGTCCATCACCGGCAGCACGCCGAACAGCTTGCGCACCGGTTCGCGCCCCATGAAGAAGTTGCGCGCCACGCTCATCAGGGGCACCAGCGCCAGGTCCTGGTAGACGGTGGCGATGCCGGCGTCCAGCGCGTCGCGCGGGGAACGGAAGCGGACCGGCGCTCCATTGACCAGGTACTGGCCCTTGTCGGCTAGGTGCACGCCGGCCAGGGTCTTGATCAGCGTCGACTTGCCGGCGCCGTTGTCGCCCAGCAGGCAGTGCACTTCGCCGCGCCGCAGGCGCAGGGTCACACCGTTGAGGGCGATGACCGGGCCGAAGTACTTGGAGATGTCTTCGAGTTGCAGGATGTAGTCGCTCATGGCCATCTCCTTGATCATTGCCGGCCCATGGCGAAACGGCGACGGATGTAATTGTTGAACAGCACGGCGGCCAGCAGCATGACGCCCAGGAACACGCGGTACCAGTTGTTGTCGATGCTGGTGTAGCCGATGCCGATCTGCACCATGCCGAAGATCAGGGCGCCGAAGGCCGCCCCGATGACCGAGCCGTAGCCGCCGGTCAGAAGGCACCCGCCGATGACGGCCGCGATGATGGCCTCGAACTCTTTCTGCAGACCGCGGTCGGCGGCAGCGGAGCCCGCGTCGGCCACCTGCAGCACGGCGAACAGCGTGGCGCAGAAGGCGGTGAGCATGAACAGGCCGATCTTGACCCGCGCCACCGGGATGCCCACGTTCTTCGCAGCGTTGGCGTCACCGCCCACGGCGAGGACCCAGTTGCCGGCCCGGGTTCGGGCCAGCACGAAGGCTCCGACCGCAGTCAGCACGAACCACCACACCACGACCTTGGGCACACCGATCGCCAGCGCGGTGCCGTCGTCGCGGGCCGCCATCCAGCCGGCGGCCGCGAGGCTGTCGAACAGACCGGTCAGCACATGGCCATGGAACAGCGCCGACACCAGCGGGTCGGCCAGCATGGCTTCCTGCAGCACCACGTCGCCATTGGTGGACAGGATGGTCTTTCCCGTCAGCAGCACGGCCACGGCCAGCGACAGGCCGCGCAGGATGAAGAAGAAGGCCAGGGTGACGATGAAGCTGGGCAGACCGGTCTTGATCACCAGCCAGCCATTGAGCCAGCCCAGCGCCATTGCACAGGCAAACGCAAACACCACCGCCAGGCTCGGCGCCCAGCCCCATTCGAGGATGGGGATCGCCACCATCATCCCGGCGAAGCCGATCATGGAACCGACCGACAGATCGAACTCGCCCGCGATCATCAGCAGGGCCGCGCCCACGGCGATGATGCCCAGGAAGGCCGCCACGGTGCCCCAGTTGACCGTGCCTTCGGCGCTGAACATGCCGGAGTCGCCGGCCGCCATCAGAAAGATCGCCACCACGAGCAGGGTGCCCGCGATGGCACCGAATTCGGGGCGGGCGAGCAGTTTGCGCACGGCACCCACGTTGCGAACGCGTTCGTCGCCCGGCAGGTTGGCGCTCACGCCGTTCAGGTTTGCACTGGCCATTTCAAGTCCTCAATTGATTCACTGGCGGCGGACCGGTGCCATTGCGGGCACCGGTCCGCGGTTCGGTCAGCGGTACTGGCCGGCGTACTTCTCGACCTTGGGCAGGGTGTCCTTGGTCACGAAGCCCGGGCCGGAGCCGATGTGGCGTGCACCGAAGGCCGGCGCCAGACCGTACTCGGCGAAGCGGGCCTTGGTCTTGGCGTTGGCCTGGATGGCCTCGGACACCTTCTTGATGTCGGAGGTCTTCTGGGCCTTCATGGTGGCCATCACCGCCACCGGGATGTATCCCTGCAGGTAGGGCTGCTGGTCGATGCCGAACTGGATCGTGCCGGCCTTGATGCCCTTGCCGATTTCATCGGACAGATCGAAGGTGGCGAACCAGATCTTGCCGGCCTGGCCGCCCTTTTCCAGCGCCTTGAGCGTGGGGTGGGCCGAAGTCGGGCCCAGGGTCAGCACGGCGCCGGTGCTGGGGTTCTGGCGCAGGTAGGCGCTGACCTTGGACTCGATGGTGGTCGGGTCGTCGCCGGAGTCGATGGTGCTCTTCTTGAAGTCGGCGCCGATGGCTTCGGCGAAACCGCGGCAGCGGTCGAACGAGGCCGGGTTGGTGGCGTAGTGGTTCACGCACAGGAAGCTCTTGACGCCCGCGGCCTTGGCGCGTTCGCCGGCGCCCTTGCCGGCTTCGTACTCGGGCTGGCCCACGTGCATGATCGCGCCCAGCTTTTCGCTCTGCGCGGTCGTGCCGGAGTTGATGGTGATCAGCGGAATCTTCTTGTCGGTCACCTTCTTGAGCGCGCCCTGCAGCACGTTGAAGTCGGCGATGGTGGTGATCACGCCATCCACGTTCTGCGCCGCGGCCTGCTCGATCAGTCGGGCCATGTCGGCCAGGTCGCCGTTGGCCGGGTTGCGGTACTCGACCGTGACACCGTAGTCCTCGCCGGCCTGCTTGACCGAGTTCTTGATGGTGTTCCACCACGAGTCCGAATCGGGGGCGTGGCTGATGAGCACGTAGCGACCCTCGGCGTGGGCGGCGCCAGCAGCCAGCAGGGCGGCCAGGGCCAGGGTCTTGAGCACGGGTCGCACGGAAGTAGCGGTCATGTTTGTCTCCAGTCGGTGGTTGAAGCGGAATGCTTGCGTGCCGTCAGGAGCGGACGAACCCGACCCAGCGGTGGCACGGGACGGATGGTAGGACCGCACAAGAATTTTTCTTCTAGATGTTTTCCCTAATGAAAGATTTTTTCTATTTTTCCATTTCTGGGCTACAGTCCATTCCATCGCATCGGCACCGTTTCTCCCCGCCTTTTCGCACGCCCACACCATGACACCTCCCAAGCCACTCACCCCGGTGGACGAGTTCCTGCAGCGCCTGGTGCGCGAGCACGGGCAGTTGAGCCGACAGCTCAAACTGATCGGCGCCTACATCGAGCAGCACCGCGACCACGTGGGTCTGGAACGCATCCAGGACATCGCCGACCACTGCGGCGTGCAGCCTTCGGCGGTGGTGCGGTTTGCCAAACATTTCGGCTTCTCGGGCTTCTCGGAAATGCAGGCCCTGTTCCGCGCCGGCATCGCGACCCAGATCGCGCCCAGCCGCAGCTACCAGAACCGCATCCGCGAAGCGGTGGCGCGCAGCGACCACCCGCTGGACAGCGCCGGGATCGCGCAAGAGTTCGTGGGCGGCGCGGTGGCCGGCCTTGAGGAACTGCGCCAGCAACTGCCCAACCTGCCCATCGACCGCGCCGTGGACCTGCTGGCCCACGCGCCTTCACTGTGGGTGGCGGGCGCCCGCCGCGCCTTCCCGGTCGCGACGTACCTGGCCTACGCGCTGCAGCACACCGACAAACCCATCCAGCTGGTGGACTTCGCGGGCGCCATGCACGTCGGGCAACTGCGCGGACTGCGCCGCGGGGACGTGATGGTCGCCGTCAGCTTTGCGCCCTACGCCGAAGAAACCATGGACCTGGTGCGTCAGGCGGCACAGGCCGGTGCGACCGTGATCGCCATCACCGACAGCCGCGTCGGGGCGCTGGCGCAAATGGCCGACGTCGCCCTCGTGGTGCAGGAAAGCGCGGTGTTCGGCTTCCGCGCGCTCTCCAGCACCATGGCCCTGGCGCAATGCCTGTTCATCGCACTGGCCTACCGGCTCGAACTCGAATACAAGCCCAGCGGCGGCGCAGCCCGTTGACCCGTTTTCCTCCCACCCCAACCTGACCGACCCAACATGAAGCAAGTTGCCGTTTTCGGCGCCGGCCGCATTGGCCGCATCCACGCCACCAACCTCGCCGCCCAGCCGGGTGTGCAGCTCAAGTACGTCTGCGACGCGGTGCCGTCGGCCGCCGCCGACCTGGCCCAGACCCTGGGCGCCCAGGTCGCCGACGTCGACGCCGTGTTCGCCGACCCGTCGATCGACGCGGTCGCGATCTGCTCGCCCACCACCACCCACAGCGACCTGATCGCGCGCGCCGCCGCCGCGGGCAAACACATCTTCTGCGAGAAGCCGGTCGACCTGTCGGTGCCGCGCGCCGAAGCCGTGGCCCAGGCCGTGGCCGCTGCGGGCGTGGGCTGCATGATCGGTTTCCAGCGCCGCTTCGACCCCACCTTCAACGAAGCCCGCCGCCGCATGGACGCGGGCGAGATCGGCCACCCCGAGATGCTGGTCATCACCAGCCGCGACCCCGGCGCCCCGCCGGTGGACTACATCAGGCAGTCCGGCGGCATCTTCCGCGACATGCTGATCCACGACTTCGACGTATTCCGCTGGATCCTCTGCGCCGACGGCGACGAAGCGGCCTGGCTGTCCGCCACCGGGTCGGTGCTGACCGACCCGGCCGTGGGCGCCGCGGGCGACTTGGACTGCACCGCCGTCACCATCCGCACGCACAAGGGCCGCCTGTGCCAGATCAACACCACGCGCCGCGCCGCCTACGGCTACGACCAGCGCTTCGAGGTGCTGGGTTCGGCGGGTCTGCTGCAGTGTGGCAACCACACGCCCACCGAGGTGAAGCACTGGAGTGCCAGCGGCATCCAGGCCGACAAGCCCGAGGCCTTCTTCCTGCAGCGTTACGCCGCCGCCTACCGGCTGGAGATCGAACACTTCTTCAGCTGCCTGCAGTCGGGCCAGCCCTTCAAGACCACGGTGCAGGATGGTGTGCTGGCCCAGAAGCTCGCCGACGCCGCCACGCAGAGTGCGACCACGGGTCAACCGGTCACGTTCTGAAGGCCCGCCCCATGAGCAGCAAGATCCTCAACGTCGGCATCGCCGGCCTCGGACGGCTGGGCAAGCGCCACGCCGAACAGCTCGCGCGCAACACGCCTGGCGCGCGACTGGTCGCCGCCTGCAGCCCGGTGGCGGCCGAGCTCGACTGGGCCTGCAGCGAACTGGGCATCACCCGCTGCCACGACACCCTGGAATCGATGTTGGCCGACGCAGACATCGATGCCATCGTGCTGGTCACGCCGACCACGCTGCACGCCGAGCAGACCACCGCCAGCCTGCGCGCCGGCAAACATGTCTTCGTCGAGAAGCCTCTGTCGCTGGACGTGGCGACCTGCGAAGCTGTCGAGGCTGTTGCAAAGGAACATCCCAACCTGGTCGCCATGGTCGGTTTCGTGCGCCGCTTCGACCCCAGCTACGCCGAGGCCAAGGCTGCGATCGATCAGGGTGCTGTCGGCAAGCCTTTTCTGGTGCGCTCGCAGACCTGCGACCAGAACGACGAGTCGGGCTTCTTCGTGCGCTTTGCCGAATCGTCGGGCGGCATCTTCATGGACTGCAGCGTGCACGACATCGACCTGGCGCGCTGGATGCTGGGCAACCCCAGGGCCACGCGCGTGTTCGCCAGCGGCACCGTGGCCATCCACGACGGTCTCAAGCCCTTCGGCGACGTGGACAACGGCCTGGCCATTGTCGAGTTCGACGGCGGCCAGCGCACGGTGTTCTACGCCAGCCGCACCATGCCGCACGGCCACGAAACCACCACCGAGGTGATCGGCACTGCCGGCACGCTGCAGGTCGGCATGGGCGCGCACCTCAGCCGTGTGCAGTACCGCGACGCCACCGGTATCGGCCACCGCGCGCTGCCCGATTTCTTCGCGCGTTTCGGCGACGCATTCCGCCTGGAGATGCAGGCCTTCGTGTCCGCCTGCCGTGGCGAACAGGCATCGCCGCTGACGCTCAACGACGCCACCGAAGCCACGCGCATCGGCCAGGCGATCACCCAGTCGCTGCGCACTGGATTGCCGGTGACGCTCTGAAGGGCACGGGTGTCGAGGTCGACAATGGCGCCCATGTCCATCGAACCCACGACACCCACCCCGCCCTCGGTCACCGTCCCGGCCGAGGCTCTTGAACTCCTGCAATCCCGCCTGAGCACCGGCCGGCGCTTCCTGCTGGGCATGGTCGGCGCACCCGGTTCTGGCAAGTCCACGCTGGCGCGCGCGCTGTGCGACCACGCGGGCAGCGCCGCACAACTGGTGCCGATGGACGGTTACCACCTGGCCAATGTGCAGTTGCAGCGCCTGGGCCGCGCCCAGCGCAAGGGTGCGCCCGACACCTTCGACAGCCACGGCTATGTGTCGCTGCTGCGGCGGCTGCGCGAACCCGTGGACGGCGTGACGGTCTACGCGCCCGACTTCCGCCGCGAGATCGAAGAGCCGATCGCCAACGCCATCGCGGTCGAGCCGCAGGTGCCACTGATCGTCACCGAAGGCAACTACCTGCTGCTGGACGAGCCCGGCTGGCGCGATGTGCGCGGCCTGCTCGACGAGGTCTGGTACGTGGAAGAAGACGAGGCCCTGCGACTGAAGCGCCTGGTCGCACGGCACGAGCAGTTTGGCCGCGCAGCAGAAGACGCCCGCCGCTGGGTGGCGCAGACCGACGAACCCAACGCCCGCCGCATCGAGGCCACCCGCAGCCGCGCCCACCGGGTGTTTCGCTGGGGCACTGGCTTCGTGCGCTGAGAGAGGATTCGCGATCCGGAAGGAGGTTTCCCTTTGGCTAGAATGGTTTTGTTACCCGTTGTTTCAAAACCGTTCTCAAGGAGGAACCCCATGCTTTTCCAACGTCTTGCCCTGTCCGCCCTGACCGCCTCTCTCCTGCTGATGACCGCCTGCGGCGGTGGCAGCGATGGGCCCATCACCCGCGGCGCGATCGCCGTCAGCACCAGCACCGGCAAGGCGGCCTTTGTCTGGAACGCCAACAATCAGAACGAGGCCAACGACGCTGCGCGCAACGAATGCGGTGGAGGCGATTGCCAGGTGGTGCTGCAGTTCGCCAAGTGCGGCGCACTCTCGTCGGCGACCAACGGGTTCATCTACGCCGTGGCCGAAGGCGAGACCGCAGCCGCCGCCCAGCAGGCTGCTGACAGCAGTTGCTCGGCCAAGGGCGGCCAGTCGTGCGGTGTCTCCGGAGCCCTGCAGGCGCGATGCAACGGCTGATGCCCAGCTGAAAGGGCGCCTCAGCCGCGGAACTCGCGGTCGATCTCCAGCACCTTGAAGTTCAGCAGATGCGTGGCCAGGACGGTTTCCCACAGGAAGCCGCCCAGGGCCACCAGGAACGAGCACACGCCCAGCAGGAAACAGGTCACCGCCACCATCGACCACTGCATCTCCCAGGTCTGCCCCAGGAACAACGAGATGATGGTGACGCCGATGAAGAAGCCGCACAGCGCCAGGCAGCCGATCGAGAAGTTCGCCAGCCGTCCGCGCCGGCGCAGCAGCACCAGTTCCTGGATCAGCCGGCCGATCAGTTCCTGATCGGTGCAGTTGCGCACCCGTTCTTCCAGCACCCGCGCGCGGTCGATGATGCGCGCCAGCCGCCCGGCCACCGCGCTGATCATGCCGGCCACGGCAGTGAGAAAGAACACGGGGGCCACCGCCAGCTGCACGCTGTGGGTGACCGAGGCGACGTCGACGGGCAGGCTCATGGTGGGCGCGTGGACGGCGCTGGGCCTCAGCCCAGCATGCGCGTCAGCGCTTCCTGGTACTTGGCCGAGGTCTTCTCGATCACCTCGCGCGGCAGGCGCGGCGCGGGCGGTGCCTTGTCCCAGGGCTGGCCGTTGACCTTGGCGGTCTCCAGCCAGTCGCGCAGGAACTGCTTGTCGTAGCTGGGCGGGTTGTTGCCCACGGCGTACTGGTCGGCTGGCCAGTAGCGCGAAGAGTCGGGCGTGAGCACCTCGTCCATCAGCACCACGGTGCCGTTCTTGTCCAGACCGAATTCGAACTTGGTGTCCGCAATGATGATGCCCTTCTTCAGCGCAATCTCGGCCGCGGCCTTGTAGAGGGCAATCGCCTTGTCGCGGATCTGCGCGGCGATGTCGGCGCCGACCATCTCCACCGTCTTTTCGAAGGTGATGTTCTCGTCGTGCTCGCCCATCTCGGCCTTGGCCGCCGGGGTGTAGATCGGTTCGGGCAGCTTGCTGGCGTTCTGCAAGCCCTCGGGCAGCTTCACGCCGCAGACCGAACGGCTCTCCTGATACTCTTTCCAGCCGCTGCCAGCCAGGTAACCGCGCACCACGGCTTCCACCGGAATCGGCTTCAGGCGCTGGACCAGCATCGAGCGGCCGGTGACCTGGGCCACCTCGTCGGCCGACACCACGCTCTCGGGCGCGTCGCCGGTCAGGTGGATCGGGCAGATGTTCAGGCCCTTGGGGCCCAATTGGTCGAACCAGAACAGCGAGAGCTTGGTCAGCAGCGCGCCCTTGCCGGGGATGGGCTCACCCATGATCACGTCGAAGGCGCTGATGCGGTCCGAGGCCACCATCAGGATGCGGTCGTCGCCCACGGCGTAGTTGTCGCGCACCTTGCCGCGCGCGAGCAGCGGCAGGGACTTGAGGGCGGAGGTGTGCAGGGCGGTGGTCATGATCGGTCGGTCGCGAAGAGACAAAACGCAAAGAAAAAGCCCGGTGACCGAACAGTCAGCGGGCTGTGAACCATTCCTGCGGATTATCGCAGGTCAGGTCCCAGGGGACTTGGGTTCTCGCGAAGGCGTCGCACAAACCAAACTCGCGGCCTGCAACGGCCGCAGCCCGTCGTCGGTGGTCACCACGAACGCCACCCGGGTATTGGCCACCGCAGGATCTGGGCCAAGGTCCAGTACGTGTTGCCGCGGCTCGGAAGACGACCAGGCCGCGACCGGAGCGTACAGCCGGACCACGTGGTCGTGGACCAGCGTCCTGCCAGCGTTTTCCCCGCGCGTGACTTCATTGCGGATCTGTCCCGAAAACACGGCCCAATAGCCCGAGAGCCGACGGCCGTCCGCGACGGCAGCCACCTCTGCACGCAACCTGTTGCCCTGCCGCTCCATCCGGAGTCCAGGCACGACCACGGCTGTTGGACGGGGAAGGTTGTCTGCACCCCATCGGCTCCATGAGCGCTCGTCGGCACCGTTCACGATGACCTGGGGCGTGTAGACGTAAGGGGCACGCAGCGCTCCCTGCCACTGGCGCTGACGCTGGGTGGTGGCCGGCGTGGCCAACCGGTCCTGCCAGCCGAGATGGTCCCAATAGTTCACATGGAAACCCAGCGCCAGCGTCCTGTCGTTGTTGGGAAGGCTGCTGAGCCACCGGTCGGCCGGTGGACAGGAACTGCAGCCCTCGGAGGTGTAGAGCTCCACCACCGTGGGTGGCGTGGCGGGCGCCTGGACCTGACAGGTGGCAACCTGCGCTCCAGCCAGCAGCGCAGCAAACAGGGACGTCGGCATGGTGGGACCTTTCACGCGAAAGTGCGTCCCCGTTGGTCGCCGCCCGGGCCGCCGTCTTACACCCCATTGGTATGCGCCCCATGAAAAGCAAAAAGGCCACCGTTCGGTGGCCTGGCTGGAGGCAGCTTCGCGGCGGCCGGTTCAGCGGACTTGCTGCGCCAGCTCGCCCTGGGCGTACTTGCCAGCCATCACGCTGAGCGTCTCGCCCTTGATCTTGGCGCCCTGGCCTTCGCAGCCGAACTCCAGATAGCGCTGCTTGCACACCGCCTTGGCAGCTTCGCGCGCGGGCTTGAGCCACTCACGGGCGTCGAACTTCTCGGGGTTCTCGGCCATGAACTTGCGCACCGCGCCGGTCATCGCCATGCGGATGTCGGTGTCGATGTTGATCTTGCGCACACCGTGCTTGATGGCTTCCTGGATCTCCTTGACCGGCACGCCGTAGGTCTGCTTCATCTTGCCGCCGTACTGGTTGATGATGGCCAGCAGATCCTGCGGCACGCTGGACGAACCGTGCATCACCAGGTGGGTGTTGGGAATGCGGGCGTGGATTTCCTTCACGCGGCTGATCGCCAGGATGTCGCCGGTGGGCGGACGGCTGAACTTGTAGGCCCCGTGGCTGGTGCCGATCGCGATCGCCAATGCGTCGAGCTGGGTGGCCTTGACGAACTGGGCGGCCTCTTCAGGGTCGGTCAGCATCTGGCTGTGGTCCAGCTTGCCTTCTGCGCCGATGCCGTCTTCTTCGCCGGCGTCACCGGTTTCCAGATTGCCCAGGCAGCCGAGTTCGCCCTCCACGGTCACGCCGGTCCTGTGCGCCAGCTCCACGACCTTGCGCGTCACGTCGACGTTGTAGTCGAAACTGGCCGGGGTCTTGCCGTCTTCCATCAGCGAGCCGTCCATCATGACCGAGCCGAAGCCCAGGCCGATGGCGCCTTCGCAGACCTTGAGGCTGGTGCCGTGGTCCTGGTGCATGACCAGCGGGATGTGGGGGTACATCTCGGCGGCGGCCTGGATCAGGTGCTTGATGAAGGCTTCACCCGCGTACTTGCGGGCGCCGGCCGAGGCCTGAAGGATCACGGGTGCGCCGACTTCGTCGGCGGCGGCCATCACGGCCTGCACCTGTTCCAGGTTGTTGACGTTGAATGCCGGAATGCCGTAGCCGTTGGCCGCAGCGTGGTCGAGCAGTTCGCGCATGGAAACGAGCGCCATGAAAAACCCCTTGGGAAAGTTGGTAACCGGTCTGTAACTTCCCGAATTTTAGCGCCCGGGGGCTTGCGCTCCGATGACAGGAACTGCGGCCGCCCGGTTTAAGGAAGGCTTCACCTTGGGGCCGCACAGTGGGGACAAACACCCCACGATGGAGACCAACCCATGTCGCATTTCCCAGGTTCCCGGCACATCGCCATGCTGCTGCTCACCCTGACCGGGGCGGGCTTTGCCTGGGGGCAGGCGGCCCAGAAGCCCACGCCACCGGCAAAGCCGGCACCGGCCAGCCGGGAGCAGAAGGAAGACGTGTGCACCACGGCACCGCGTGCCGAGTGGCTGCCGGAAGACGAGATGCGCCTGCTGGCCGAGCACCGCGGCTACCGGATCAAGACCTTCAAGGTCGCCAACGGCAGCTGCTACGAGATCTACGGCTTCGACCGGCAGGGCCAGATCGTGGAGGCCTACTTCAACCCGGTGACGTCCCGGCTGGTGCGCCAGAACATCGCCAAGTGAGTCCGCCCGGCGCTACCTGGCGCACGCCCGGCACCGGTGGCACGGGCCTGCGCCCGGCCTGGATGCCAGGGTCGCTCAGGCCGCCCGGCAGATCTTCAGGGTGTTGGTGCCACCCGGCGTGCCCATCGGCTCCCCGACCGTGATCGCATAGACATCGCCGGTCTGCATCACGCCGCGGCCCTTGAGGTCGGCTTCGGCCTCGGCCAGCGCGGTGTCGCGGTCGGCGCTGGTGCCCACCAGCAGCGGGCGCACGTTGCGGTAGAGCGTCATCTTGCGCTGCGACGACAGCTTGGACGTCACGGCGTAGATCGGCATGCGCACGTTGTGGCGGCTCATCCAGAGTGCGGTCGAGCCCGACTCGGTCAGCGCCACGATGGCCTTGGCCTTGAGGTGGTGCGCGGTGAACAGCGCACCCATGGCGATGGCCTGGTCGATGCGGGTGAAATGCGCACCGACGAAGTCGTCTTCCAGCGGGTCGTAGTCGGTCTTCTCCGCTTCCTGGCAGATCGCGGCCATCTGCTGCACCGTCTCCAGCGGGTACTTGCCGGCGGCGGTTTCGGCGCTGAGCATCACGGCGTCGGTGCCGTCCAGCACGGCGTTGGCCACGTCGCTGACCTCGGCGCGGGTCGGCACCGGGTTGACGATCATCGACTCCATCATCTGGGTCGCGGTGATCACCACCTTGTCCATCTCACGGGCCAGCTTGATCATGCGTTTCTGCAGGCCCGGCACCGCCGCGTTGCCAACCTCGACCGCCAGGTCACCACGGGCGACCATGATGCCGTCGGACACCTTGAGGATGTTCTCCAGCTCGGGGATCGCCTCGGCCCGTTCGATCTTGGCGATCAGGCCGGGCTTGTGGTTGTATTGCGCAGCGGCCATGTTGCACAGCTGGCGTGCCAGTTCCATGTCGGTCGCGTTCTTGGGAAAGCTCACCGCGACGTAGTCGGCCATCAGGCTCATGGCCGTCTTGATGTCTTCCATGTCCTTGGCGGTCAGGGCCGGAGCGGTCAGGCCGCCGCCCTGCTTGTTGATGCCCTTGTTGTTGGACAGCTCGCCGCCAAGCTTGACGGTCGTGTGCACCGCATCGCCGACCACTTTCTCGACCGTCATCACGATCAGACCGTCGTTGAGCAGCAGCACATCGCCGGCCTTCACGTCGCGCGGCAGCTCCTTGTAGTCCAGACCCACCCCGGCGATGTCGCCCGGCTCGGTGCGCGAGGCGTCCAGCACGAAGGGCTGGCCGGGTTCGAGCATGACCTTGCCCTCGGCGAACTTGCCGACGCGGATCTTGGGGCCCTGCAGGTCGGCCATGATGCCGACCTCACGGCCGGCGCGCCGGGCGGCTTCGCGCACGAGGTTGGCGCGGTCGATGTGATCCTGCGCCTTGCCGTGCGAGAAGTTCAGGCGCACGACGTTGACGCCGGCACGGATCATGTCTTCGAGCAGGGCCGGATCGCTGGAGGCAGGGCCGAGCGTGGCGACGATCTTGGTGGCGCGTTGGGGCATGGGGGGTCTCCTGTGCAGATGAACGGACAACCGGCGCCTGCATCACGGTGCGGGAGCCGGTTTTGTAATTTGGTTTCAATTATCGGTGAAACAAGTTACAGCGGAGTTTCAAGCGCCAGCCCGGTAAAGCCGGAGCGGCCGGCGCGGCATGACCAGGTCCGGTTTGCCCGCGATGCCTCCGACGATGTCCGGCGGTCCGTCGGTGCCACTGCAAAGAAACCCCTGACGGTGAGCGCGCTCATGCCCATCCACCGGATCTCGGTCGGCAAGACGTGCACGAGACCCGGCATCCAGCCCAGAGACCTCGCCGCGGAGAGCTGCATGTCGACCAGCAGTGTGTTCATGGTGCGGTTCAATTCGGTGTGGGGGTCACAGGGCTCAACAGGGCCGTGACCTCACGGAAATAGCCTTTGTGCCCAAAAAAGATCGCCTGTTCGCTGTAGACATGCAGCAGCACATCGGGCTGGAACAGGTCCACGGCGACATGGCGCAGATGACGCTTCTGCTGCGGGGACAGCCGGGAGAGATTGTTCATGGACAGGTACCAGACCTCGGCAAAGTAAGGCGCGAGCGGCTCGGCAATGGCCTCTCCAAACGAATCTCCCAGGATGACCAGGCGTGGACGCCGTTGCTCCGGCGGCAGCTGCCAGGCCGACCTGAACCGGGCGACCTGAAAGAGCATGCCGGCTTCGGCGGCAAACTCGGGAAAACACTCGGGCGCGTTGTGGCACACCAGCATGTTCACGCGCTCGTATGCAGGCACCTGCGTCGTGTGCCAGTGACTGAGTCCTGGCGCGAACTGCTGAAGGTCAAACGGGTGCACGACCTCCACCAGCGGTACGTCGACTCGGCGGGGGAGCGACCACCGGCGCTGCGCGAGCCAGTCGGCCACGGGCTGGGCGCCCTGGTGGTCCCAATGCAGGTTCCAGGGGTGATAGACAGGGAGCGACTGGTCGGCCACCCGCATCACATCGAAGGGATAGAACACCCGCCCGTCCATGTCCGGTTCCTGGCGAATCCCGGCCAGCAGCGCCTGCACCGGCGGAGCGAAGGCCGCGCATTCGGCCTGCAGCCAGGCCGGCAGCTTCTCCGGCTTCAACCTCGACTTGTCCGGCACCAGGAGAAGCTGGCTGACCGGCGCTGCCGCCTGCGACACCGTCAGCAACCGCTGCAGCTGACCGTGGATCAACGGAACAGGAACCTCATCGGCCCCGCACAGGGCCCGCAGGGGGCTGTGGTGCATCAGACCGTTCGACCCATGGAACACGTAGCCGTCTTTGCCGGACGCGAGGTCTTTCGACGTGAAGGATCCGAAGACCGCGTGGTGGAGGCGGTTGTGGGCCACCAGCAGTTCGTGGCGAAAACCGAAATGGTCGTGCAGCCAGGCCTGAATGGCCGCGGGGAGTGCCACCGCTTCGGCCATGCTGGCTGGCCATGACACGGCAGGGGCCAGCCGGCGGTTCTCGACCGGCGCGGCAGGGGGAGAGGACAGCCAATGGCCAGCGATCGGAAGCCCGAAGAACGCGAACCAGATGGCCACCATGCCGACATTCCACCAACGGGTTCGCGCCATGGCCATCGTCAGAACCGGAAGTAGAGGAAAGGGTTGTGGCTGCCGGCCGCCAGCGTCATCGCGCACAGCAGCAGCAGGACCGAAAGAAGCACGAACCGCGAGACCATGAACCTGGGTCGCACGAAATGCCTGCCGCCGATCCAATCGCGCAGCGGCAGCATCGAACACCCGGCCAGCAACAGCACCGTCACCGTCTTGCCGTCGAGGTATCTCGCCAGCACCGGCGCGTTGTCGGCCGCGCCGGTCAGCCCAGCCATCGCGGCATAGAAGTCGGTCGCCTGGGCCATGTCCTGCGACCTGAACATGGCGACGCCCACGACGAACGCCAGCCAGGCGTAACCCTGCTGGAGAGACTTCGGCCACCGTGCCGTGACCTGTGCAAGCGCCAGACGCTCCAGCACGATCAGCGCACCGTTGTAAGTGCCCCAGAGCACAAAGGTCCAGCCCGCGCCGTGCCACAACCCGCACAGCGTGAACACCACCACCGTGTTGATCATCGTCCTGGATGCCCCGCGTCGGCTTCCTCCCAACGGCTGGTAAACGTAGTCGCGCAGCCAGCTGGACAGGCTGATGTGCCAGCGGCGCCAGAACTCCCGCACGGACAGGGAGCGGAACGGAAGGTTGAAATTGCGCGGAAACGAAAACCCAAGCAGCAGGGCCAGTCCCAGCGCCATGTGGGAGTAGCCCGAAAAATCCAGGTACACCTGAAAGGCGTAGCCCACCGCTCCCAGCCAGGCCACGCTGGTCGAGAGCGCACCGCGGTCCAGCGCGTAGATGGCATCGACCGTGGCGCCCAGGTGGTTGGCCAGCAGCAGCTTCTGGGCCAGCCCGATAATCAGCAGCTCCAGCCCGAAACGCAGGCGTGCGACCGTCCAGTGCCGCCGCACGAGTTGCCGCCGGATACTCAGGTACCGGACGATCGGGCCGGCCAGCAGGTGCGGAAACAGCAGCAGGTAGTTGGCGAGCCGGAACAGGCTGCGCTCGACGGACGTGTTTCCCCGGAAGCAGTCGACGAGATAGGAAATCGCGTGGAAGGTGAAGAACGAGATGCCGACCGGGAGGGTGGGAAGGTCCTGCCTCTGGAGCCCGACATGGATGCCGACGCCGGCCAGTGAGTCGATCACGAAGCCCAGGTACTTGAAGGCGCCCAGCAGCAGGACCTGGAACACGACGCCCAGCGCCAGGACCAGCCGGCGGGCACGCGGCCGTCCGGCGCTGCCTTGCAGGGCCAGTCCGCAGAGGTAGCAGCCCAGCAGGGATGCCACCAGCGCCCAGGCGTTCCTCAGCTCGCCCCAGGCATAGAACACGGCGCTGCCGAGCAGCAGCACGGCGTTGTGGCGCCCCGAAGCGAAATAGACCGCCAGGAACGCCGGCAGGAAATAGAAGAGGAACTCAACCGAACTGAAGTTCACGCGCCGCGCCCGCTTCGTCCGCAGGGACTGCCGTCAGCACGGCGAAGTCGGAACCGATCACCCCCTCGGCCATCAGCCGGTCTTCGAAGGCAAAGAAGCGCTCCATGTGCGCCATGTCCTCCGGCCGGTCGGTGCTGAAGTTCTGGGCGATGTCGCTCAACCCGATATGCAGCAATGCGCCGCCGAGCGCGCGCCGGTCGACCACCCGGAAATGCCGCTCCAGGGCCGCAATGATCAGCGAGGAGTGGATCGCTTCCGTCGGATCGCACGCGATGACATCTTCGGCGCGCGGACGCTCGCGGGGACCGCGCAGCACCCCGTTGGGAAGCCGGTGGTAGCGCTCGGGCAGCGTCTGCAGGAACTGGTTCATGTGGAACAGCTGCGCATCGGTCCACTGGAAGCGGTCCGGTCCGACGTACTCGTGCAGGTGAAACACACCACCCGGACGCAGCGCCCGGCGGACCATGGCGAACAGGCGGTCGAGATCGTTGACATGGTGGATCGACTGGAAGCCCACCACCAGGTCGTAGGCACCTTCTGGCAGCTCCAGCTGCTCCAGATCGGCGACCTCGTAGTGCACCGCATCCAGCCCCTGGGCTGCCGCCAGGGCACGGGCGCCGGCGACGGCCTCTTCGGCGATGTCGTAGCCTTCGATGCAGGTGGCCATGCGGATGCTGGCCAGGCCGCGCTCCAGCGCGCCAAATCCGCACCCCAGGCTGGCGACACGTGCCAACGGCAAGCGCAATCCCCGCTGGGTCAGCGTGTCCTGGAGATGGCCATACGCATCCTTGGCCTCGTCGCCGCTGGCCTTGTGGTTCAGCCGCGCCACCACGCGGGGGTGCGCCATCCAGTTCATCCCATGGATGGCCTCGCGCTGCTGCGGCGACACGTTCCAGGTTTCAGCGGTGCGCGACAGGTCGAGGGCCGCGGCCTCCGGTCCTGCGCTGGTCGGCGGCGGGCCGGCGGGCCGCCGCCTCGCTTCGTCCAGCATGTCCCGGACGGTGGCGCGGAACGCCTGCACCGAGCAGTCGCGCTCCACCGCCGCGAAGGACGCCTGCCGTGTGTGGTTCCAAAGGCCTTCGTCGAGATACAGCCTGGCGCAGGCATCGGCCAACGCCTCGGCCGTGGCCGCATGCAGCAGCTCGCCCTTGGCGCCCCAGCCGAGCTGCTCCGCAATGAGATCGGTGGCCGCGACCGGGACACCGTACGCGGCCGCTTCCTGCACCTTGAGCGGAATGCCCGCGGCAAAACGCGTGGGCGCCACGAACACCCGGGCCTGGTCGTAGAACGGCCCCACGTCTTCGACGCGACCGTGGAACACGACACGCTCCCCGCCCAGCGCCGCCACGAGCTTGCCGGAGCAGCGGCCGACGATGTCCAGCGCATAGCCGGTGCCGATGCGCTGGTCGAGCAGCGGCATGACCTCGCGCACGAACCAGAGCATCGAGTCGGCATTGGGGGAGGACTCCTCCTGCAGCCGCCCCACGAACAGCAGATTGCGGCGGTCCCGATGCTCCCGGGATGTGGGCTGTACCTGGAGGCCATGTCCCAGTGCACGGACCTGCGCACAGCCGGCCTGGCGGAAGCGTTCCGCCTCGATCCCGCTCACGGCCAGCACGCAGTGGGCAGATCGCGCCATCTGCAGCTCGCGCTCCAGCCCCATGTGGCCGTCCAGCGGTGGTGCCGCGTGTCCCAGGACCTCGGCACGCAGCGCCTCGCGGCTGGCGAAGATGGCCTCCGCGTCGTAGACCAGCGTGGTGACGGCGCGAAAGCCGGGCACCTCCTGGCAGGCCTGGAGAAAGCGGTCCATGTTGTGTGGCCGACTGACGATCACCACGTCGTAGTAGCCCATCCGCTCACGCAGGAACCGGGTCAGCCCGGAGATCCCCAGATCCGCCACGATCTCCACCTCGCGCGGCAGCACCCGGTAGGCTTCTTCCATGTCGACCAGCGGACTGGCCAGCGGGTAGTGACTCACGAAGGCGCCACTGTCGCAAAGCTCGCGCACCAGCAGCTGTGCCCTGGGGAAACCGGACCCGAGCGATGGCACCGGAATGCAGTCATCGATCACCAGCACCCGCTGGCGCCCGGCATCCCGCTGCCGCACCTCGATGTCGCGCGTGCCATGTGGCCGGTGCCCGTCCGCCAGCACCTGTGCATGGCGCGCGGCAAACACCTCCCGGTGCGCCTCCATCAGCGCGACGGCGCTCTTCTCGGTGTCCGAGCTGCCGAATTCGTAGTGCCGGATTTCGATCTGGGGGTCGTACACGACAGTGCAGCCGGCCTGCCGGATGCGCATGCACAGGTCCGTCTCTTCGTAATAGGCCGGCGCGAACGCCAGATCGAGCCCTCCGAGCGCGTTGAACAGCGCACGCCGCACCATCAGGAACGCACCCGAACAGTAGTCGACCTCGCGGCGGAACTGGAATTCGGCGTCCCGGGGATCGCGCCCGCGGCCATATCCAGAACAGCCGCCGTCGCTCCAGACGATGCTGCCGGCCTCCTGCAGGCGGCCATCGAGCAGCACCACCTTGCCCCCCACCGCCCCCACGCGGGCCTGCTCGTCCAGCAGACTCAGCGCAGCCGACAGAGCACCCTCGCAGACCTGCGCGTCGTTGTTGAGGAACAGCAGGCAGTCACCCCGTGCCTGGGCCGCCCCCAGGTTCGCCGCCCGCAGGAAGTGCAGGTTCTCTGTCTGCGGCAACACGCGCGCGCCTTGAACCCGTTCCAGCAGTGCCGCGGTGTCGTCGGTGGACGCGTTGTCGACCAGCAGCACCTCACAGGGCACGTCCATCCTGGCGCACAGCGCCTCGATGCACTTGAACGTCAGCTCGGCCTGGTTGTGCAACACCACGATGACCGAGACACGGGGCTGGTCCACGGTCGGCAACACCAGCGCCCGGTCCGTAGACAGGAAATCGGCCAGATCCTGACGGCTCTGTTGCCGGAACGCCTGCTTGACATCGACCGCCGGCTCCACGTTGACCAGGGTGACCGCCCGGGGCAGGGGCACCAGGGAACGCATCGGATATTCGCGGTGTTCGTGCTGCCCATGGACCTCGAAATGGGCCAGGGCATTGAGCCCCTGCGCGGCGACGTCCGGGTTGTCCCGAAGGTAGGCACCGGTGGAGAACCACGGCCCGGGGTCGCGGTTTTCCGTCCTCCCACCATGCAACGCGTAGTGCTCCGCTGCATCGGCCCCGGCGGCACCGACGTCGGGATAGGTCTGCAGGTACCACTCCGCATCGAAGAACGGCGACCGCAGAATCAGTTCCAGGTCGGTCGGTGGCGCCGGCCGTTCGGTGCGTCCGTTCACACGGGCCTGCATGCGTTGCAGCAACCCCTGGGGCGCTGGCTGCTCGCCACCAGCGGCCCGCTCCAGCAATGACGGCAGCAGGCCACGCGCGGTCCGTTCGGCGCCCTGCAGGGCAACAGTCAGGTCGGTGTTGCGGTCCGACAGCTGGGCGATCACCTGCTGGAGTTCGTGCAAGCCCCGCTCGAGTTCGGCATAGGCCTGGTGCATCCGCCCGACTTCGTTGCGCAGCTGAACCGTTTCGCGCAGCACTTCTTCGCGCTCGTCCCGAAGATGGCGCTCCGCACGCTGTGCGTTCTCGCGTCCGGCCTGCGCCTCCACGAGCTGGGCGCGAACCAGCGCCGAGGCGCCCTGGTTCGCACCCAGTTCGCGGGCGTTGTGCGCCTGCAGGTTCCTGACCTGTTCTGCAAAGGAGCGCTCCATCTCCTGTTCGTTGGCCAGGCCCTGCCAGCGGGCGCCCAGTGCGGCAAACCGGTCGCGCAGAAGTCCGCCTTGCTCTGTCCCGTTCAGCGCGCACAGGCTGGCAATGGGTTCTGCCATGTCCTTGCCGTGTGCCAGCAGGCCCAGGCCGTTCCCGTGCAGGAACTCGAAATGGGGAAACTCCCGGGCCAGCTCCGCGAAGAACCGGTGCACGCCAAAGTCGTCCCTGCGGACGTTGGTGTCGTGAAACACCACCACGGCCCGCGCCGACAGCTTGGAGCGCCAGGTCTCGTAATCGTGGCGCACGGCTTCGTACGTGTGGAAACCGTCGATGTGCAGCAGGTCGATCGAGCCGTCGGCAAAGTGTCCGACCGCTGTATCGAAGTCGGCGCGGATCAGCTCCGAGAACGCCGCGTAGTGGGCATCGTTGAAGGCCTTCACGTCCTGGAACACCGCCGGGTCGAAGAAGCCGGCGTGCGCGTCTCCGGCCCAGCTGTCCACGGCGTAGCAGCGGGTAGGAAGCTGGCCACCCCGCACCGCTTCACAGAACGCCGCATAGGACACCCCGTGGTGGGCACCCAGCTCCACCAGCACATGAGGGCGCAACGCCTCGACCAGCCAGCCGGCAAAGGGCACGTGGCCCCACCAGCCGCTGGGTTTGCCCAGCCGATGGGGCCGTTGGAACACGGCCGACAGCACCGGCGACAACAACGGCTGCAGCAGCGGATCGTGGAGATTTGGCACGGCGGTGTTCAGGGGCTAGGTGTCAACGGACGGGAGTCAGGCGCGGCGCGCCACAACGGTGAACATGGGAACCATCAGGTCGTCGCATTCGCGCTTCTGGTGGTGGACCGACACCTCGGCGTGCGGAAAGCCCAGCACGGCCAGCGAATGCACGATGAACGAGGGCGTCATGGCCCACCAGGTGTCCACCTGTTGCTGGGCCGGTTCGGGCAGCAGGCGGCAGACCGGCAGCTCACCCAGATTGGCGTCGTAGGGTTCCGTCACGATCACCGTGTCCCGGACATGCCGGGCCACTTGCTCCATGACCGTGAACGGCGAGCGGCAATGCAGCAACACCGAACCCAGCAGACCGACATCAAATGGTCCGTCCGTCGCGGACAGGCGGTCCAGGTGGTCGATCACCAGGCGCGCGCGGGAGCCGTACAGGTGGTGCAGATACTGGAACGAACGGCGCACGCCATGGATCGATTCGGTGAAGTCGGTTCGCCAGGCCGCCATGTCGAACCCGGCCACCGGGACCGCATCCCACAGGTGTTCCATCGGCAGCTCCACCGCGGTGACCTGCGCGCCTTCGGCCTCCATGTGGAAGGTGAGGAAGCCGCTGGCCGGCCCGATCTCCAGCACGCGGCGCCCTGCCAGCGGCACATGGCCCAGATAGGCCGCCACGGTCGGACGCAGGTCCCATTGCCCCCGCACCGTTTCTCCGCCAGGCAGCTCGGTCGTGTGATAGAAGCTGCAGGAAGCCAGATCCGGGACTGCGCGCGGGTTCCCCGGCGGGTTTGGCGCCGGCTCGGGCACGGTGGCCGGGCTGGCGGGCACCGCTACCGTGGTCGTCTCCGGAGCGGGGCTGGCCAAGGCGCCCAGCGACAGCCGTTCCTGCGGCAGGCCCTGGACCAGGCTGCGGTGCTGGATCCAGCGCTTGAGCGCGCTCTTGCGGTTCCACCAGAAACCATGGTCGGGTTTGCGGCAGACCAGCACTGTGTCCTTCCAGACGTCGCTGTTGTCGATGAATCCCGTCGCCCCCCATTGCGTCTGCACTTGCAGCACATCGAGCTGGGCAAAATGCGCCAGGGACTCCATCCCATCGGGATAGATGCGCCAGCAATCCACCGGGTAGCGGTGCTCGGGACCACCAGCCGGCACGATGAGGCAGCACAGCCCGCCGGGCTTGAGGATCCTCGCGATCTCCAGCATGGTGATCCACACATACCGGATGTGTTCCAGCGCCTGCCCCGACACCACCACATCAACCGAATCGCTGGCCACCTCGCGCCAGGCATAGGGATCCTTGAGCACCAGGTCCACGTTGTCCCCCGCCACCTGGTCCATGCCGGTGTAGCGCCATCGGGGCGCATCGAACAGGTCGCGGTAGGCACCGTTCACATCCTGGCTGCCCAGGTCGTGGATGGTCAGCGACTCCTCGCGACGCGACCCAAGGTGCGCCTGGACAAAGGACCGCATTTCTTCGTAGGAGCTGGCGTGCATGGTGGCTTTCAGGAAGCAGGGCCATCCAGGCGCAGCAGCCAGGCGTCCGGCCAGTAGGTCAGGTTGTCGGGGGCGAGGTGGTCGTTGAACCGGGCCACGGGGCGGCGGATCTCGAACTCGGGGTGATCAAGGGCAAAGGCACGGGCCGCCGCCGCGGGGTTGTCGTCGCCCCAGTGCGCATGGCCCAGCGGGGTATCGGTCAGGTCCTGCATCACGCCGTCGGCCGCCACGATGTACGACCCGGGGGTGACCAGCGACCCGTAGGCCTCCAGCTCCCGGCGCACATGGGTCTTGCTGTGGTCGCTGTCGAGAAACACCAGCACCGACTCGCCCGCACGCACCGCGCGATGCACCCGCCCGACCACTTCCGGCGCGGCCGAATCGCCCTCGATCAGGGTGATGAGATCGGCCAGCGGACAGGCCGCCACGGCGTCCCGGACCTCCTGCGGAATCCGGATGTCGATGGAGATGACCCGCCCTTTTCCCAGGGCACGGCACAGGGTCGCAAACAGCACGGCACTGCCGCCACGGTTCACACCGGTCTCGATGATGACGTCCGGCTGGACGGTGTGGATGACCTCGGCCAGCCGCAACACGTCGTCCGGCAACTGCCACAGCTGGAAGCCCAGCCAGGAGAACGATTGCCAGTGCAGCAGGCTCCACTCCTGCTTGAGCCAGACGCCCGACAACAGCCGGAACGCCTGCGGGGAGTACAGCGGATGCTGCTGCCGCGACCCGTCGTCGGACTGGACATCCAGCGTCTGGACGGCCGTATCAATGGTGATTTTCATGGCTTCTGCCTGCGAGCGGTGCAACGACACAACGTGCAGGCTGGCGCCTGTGCGTGTCATCGTAACGGCTTCGTGAGCAGCAGGTGTGCTGCGGCTGCGATGCGGTGCTCAGCGTCGCGGCAAACCCACAGCAGCGCCGCCAGCGACCCGCGCCCCACCGTCGCCGGGTGCGCGGCTCATGTCGTTGTTCTGTGTCACGACGATCATCAGCAGGCGCATGAACTCCGCGCGCTGGCGCTCGGTCAGCGGCGCCAGGATCTGCTCCTGCGCACGCAGCATGGCAGGGATGGTGTCGGCCAGCGCCTGCTCGCCCGCCGCAGTGAGGAAGAGCTGACGGGCACGCCGGTCTTCGGGCGACATGCGCCGCTCCAGCCAGCCGCGCGCTTCCAGCCGGTCGATCACGCCGCCGGTGGTGGAGGTGTCCAGGGCGATGGTGCGGGCCAGCGTGCGCTGGTCGATGCCGGGCTGGTTGCCCACCACCTGGAGGGCGGCGTACTGCACCGGCGTCACGCCTTGCTCACCCGCCTCCTGCAGGAAGATGCCGACCGAGATCTGGTGCAGCCGCCGGATCGCGTATCCGGGCTGCTGGTCGATGTCGATCCCGGTGGATTCGGGGGTGTCCATGGCAAGGGTAAGCAGGGGGGTGGGCGGGCGTTGACCCAGTTTAACAGCGCTCTTATGATCAGCACACTGATCATAATAATGCGGCCGGGCAGGGCCGATCGCAAGGAGACAAACCATGAGCCACGAACTCGGACGCCTGGAAGACCTGCCGCAGGACTACCGCGACGACCTGAAGAACCTGAACCTGGTGCCGCTGTGGCCCAGCCTGCGCGCCGTGCTGCCGCCCAAAGTGCCTGCGCGCGCCACGCGGGCCATCCACTGGCCCTACTCCACGCTCAAGCCGCTGCTGCTCAAGGCCGGCGAGCTGACGCCGATCGAGAAGGCCGAGCGCCGCGTGCTGGTGCTGGCCAACCCCGGCCACGGGCTGGAGAACATGAAGGCCAGCCCGGCAATCTACCTGGGCATGCAGCTGCTGCTGCCGGGAGAATGGGCGCCCAGCCACCGCCACACGCCCAACGCGGTGCGCATGATCGTCGAGGGTGAAGGCGCGTACACGACCGTCGATGGCGAGAAGTGCCCGATGAGCCGCGGCGACCTGATCCTCACGCCCACCGGCCTGTGGCACGAACACGGCCACGACGGCACCGACCCGGTGGTCTGGCTGGACGTGCTGGACCTGCCGCTGGTCTATTACATGGAAGCGAGCTACCACATCAACGGCGCGCGCCAGACCGTCAAGCAGGGCAGCGGCGACCGCGCCTGGACCCGCGCCGGCGTGGTGCCGACGCAGGTGTTCGGCCGCAGCGACAAGCGCTACCCGATGCTGCGCTACCCCTGGGTCGACACGCGTGCCGCACTGCTGGGTCTTGCGGACAACGAGCCCGATCTCGCCTGCGTGCAGGTGACCTACGTGAACCCGGAAACCGGCGGCGACGCCGAGAACATCCTGGGCTTCTACGCGCTGATGCTCAAGCCTGGCCAGACACTCACCCTGCCCGCGCGCTCGCCTTCGCAGGTCTTTCACCTGATCGAAGGTGGCGTGGACGTGTCCACCTGCGGCAAAACCTTCAGCCTGGTCGAAGCCGACACCTGCTGCGCGCCCGGCTACGAAGCCGTGACGCTGCAGAACCGCCAGGCCGACAAGCCCTCGTTCGTCTTCATCGCCGATGAATCGCCACTGCACCGCAAGCTCGGTGTGTACGAGGTCCGGTAACTCTTTCGATCACACACCATGACCCAATACCTCTTCACCCCTCCTGCCGTCCAGTCCCTGCCGATCCGTGGCCGGACCGAACGCTTCCCCGTCAACCGCATCTTCTGCGTCGGCCGCAACTACCATGCGCACGCCGTCGAGATGGGCAAGCCGGTCGACAAGTCGGTCGAGCGCCCGTTCTACTTCACCAAGTCACCGCAAACGCTCACGCCCTCGGGCTCCACCGTGGCCTACCCGCCCGAGACCAAGAACTACCACTTCGAAATGGAACTCGTGCTGGCCATCGGCAAAGCCGGTTTCCGCGTCAGCGCCGACAAGGCACACGAAGTCGTCTACGGGTACGCCGCCGGCCTGGACATGACGCGCCGCGACCTGCAGCTGGTCGCGCGCGACAAGGGCCGCCCCTGGGACCTGGGCAAGGACATCGAGCAGGGCTCGGTCTGCAGCGAGATCGTGCCGATGGAAGGCGTGGTGATCGAGAAGGGTGCGATCGCGCTCGAAGTCAATGGACAGACCAAGCAGTCGTCCGGCGTGGACAAGCTGATCTGGAACATCCGGGAAATCATCGCGGATCTGACTTTGTTCTATCACCTGCAACCCGGCGACATCATCTACACCGGCACGCCCGAAGGCGTGGGCGCGGTGGTCAGCGGCGACCTCATCACCGGGCGGGTGGAGGGCGTGGCCGAGGTCGCGTTGAATGTCGGCCCGGCAGATCGAATGTCGCCTTGAAGAATCCAGTCGGTATTCCGTACCGACCAGGACACAGAAAGCGCCCCGCGCTCCTGGCCACACCAGCCATTGCAATCCAGTCAAATGCCCTCCGAACTCACTTGATAATCGACCTCGCCACGGGCCTGCGTGGCACCAAAAGGGACGGCATTCAATGATTCAAGTTCGGGATCTGGTTTTCGACTATCTGGGTCACCGTGCGCTGCATGGCGTTTCGGTCGACCTTCCCAAGGGCACCGTCACCGCATTGGTCGGCCCCAACGGCGCCGGCAAATCCACCCTGATGCGCTGCATGGCAGGGCTGGACACCCCGCTGTCGGGCAGCATCACGGTAGGCGGCGTCGATGTGCAGGAGCACCCGCGTGAGGTGCACACCAAGCTGGGTTACCTGTCGGACTTCTTTGGTCTCTACCAGGAGCTGACGGTGCAGCAGTGCCTGATCTATGCCGCTGCCTCGCAGGGCATTGCCGACAAGCACATCCCCACGCGGGTACAGGAGGTGGCCGGTTTTCTGAACCTGAACGACAAACTGCAAAGCCTTTCCAGCAACCTGTCGCGCGGTCAGCGCCAGCGGGTGGCGATCGGGCAGGCCATCGTGCACATGCCGCAGGTGCTCTTGCTCGATGAACCGGCCAGTGGACTGGACCCAGAGGCGCGCGCGGACTTGTCGGTGCTGTTCCGCTCCCTGCAAGCCACGGGCATGACGCTGGTGGTGTCCAGTCACATCCTGAGCGAGCTGGATGAGTACTGCACACACATCCTGTCCCTTCGCGATGGACGGGTCAGTCGCTTTGCCAGCCTGGCAGCGACGGCCATCGGCGCGGAAGGCGTGGTCAAAACACTGATGCAGATCCAGCTTGCCGCACCGGCACCGCAACTCGCCAGCCTGCTGGAAGGTTACGAGGTGGCCCATCTGGACGCGCAAGGAATCACCCCCAGCACCGTGTACTTGCCAGAGGGTGATCTGGCGGCCCGGGCCGCCCTGTTGGCCAGACTCACCAACGCAGGTGTGGCTGTGTGTGCCTTTCACGAGGTGCGCACCAGCCTAAAGGCCAGCTACGGTCAGGCCGATGCGCCCAAACGCCAAGGAGAAGCTGCATGAACCCGGAATTCAAACGCAACCTGTGGTTGGAAATATCACCGGCCCGGCTGTTCACGATGCCGTTGGTTCTGACATTGATTGGTCTCTTGGTGGTCAGTCTCAATCTTGACGACCCGCACGGCAGCCTGTTTATGGCCTTTGCGGTGTTGTTCATCGGCCTGACCGTGGGCTGGGGCAGCTTGCTTGTGGTGTCGAGCATCAACAACGAAGTGAGCGAGCGCACCTGGGACCAGCAGCGCCTGAGTGCGCTGACCCCGTGGCAAATGGCATGGGGCAAGTTGTTTGGCAGCGCGGCCTACGCTTGGTACGGCGGCTTGTTGTGCGCACTGGTGGCAGTGGTGGCTGCGCTGGCAGGACCGGCCTTCTGGAGCCGCAGCGTCTGGCTGCTGGTCGGTGCGGTGGGCGCGGTGGCCCTGCACGCCTGGCTGATGGCCAGCCGTTTGCACACGCTGGACATCCGGTCTGAAAAGGCCAGCGGCATGGCCAGCCGGCTCTTTGGCTTGTTCCTGGCGCTCCAGACTCTGCCAATGATTTTTATGGTGTTGCGTGACCCGGCCTCGCCGGACATCGGGGCTGTCGGCAACTGGTGGGGCTTGGGCTTGCCCTTGTCCATTCAGTCGCTGCTGGTGGCCTTGCTGCTGCTGGCGCTGGGCCTGCTGGCGCTGTGGCGCAGCATGGGCAAGCAGCTGATGGTCCGTGCGGTGCCCTGGGCCTGGGTGACAGGCGTGGCGGGCATGGGCTGGGTCTTGGCAGGTTTTCTTCCGCAGTCAGCCTGGGGATCCACGCTTTGGATGACCATGGCTGGCGTGGCACTGGCCTCGACTTACGTCGCATTGTTCACGGAGGCCAACACCCGGCTGGTCTGGCAGGCGGTGCTCTACCACCGCGCGCACAGCCCGGCACGCCGCCTCTGGCAGGCCTTGCCGCTGTGGCCCTTGAGTTGGGGGCTGACGGCGCTGTTTTTGTTGGCCTTCACCCTGGCGGGGGGAACGAGCGGCGGCCGCTCAGACCCACCGCCCCTTGAGCTGGGGAGCTTGATGTGGCTGGCCCTGCTGCACACCCTGCGCGACTGTGGCATCTACCACTTTTTTGCGTTCCGCCACACCATCCGCAAGCCCGCTGCCATGACCTTGCTCACCCTGTTTGTGCTGGGTGTGGTGCTGCCTGGTCTGGCGATAGGTGCGGCGCCGGCGCTGACCCCTTGGATCGAGCCCTTCTTCGGGATCAATGAACTGATTGAAGGCAAGGCCTCGCTGGGGATGAACGTCTGGCTCGCCATGTGGTCGCATCTGCTCTTGATCGCCGGCCTGGTCGGCTGGCGATGGTCGGTCGGGGCACCGGTTGTGCAAGGTGCACAAGCATCTGACCCAAACGCAACTTCATAGCGTCCCGCTCCAGAATTCCCCGGCCTGCGCAGCCGAACATCGGCGCGGTGAAACGAAGCCAGTCAGAGCTGGTCGATGGGTGTCGAGGCTTCGGCGGCCTGCCCGTCGACCTCGTTCATCACGAACCGATCGCCGCAGCGCACATAGAAGCTCGCGCCGAAGCGGCCCACCGGATGGAACTCGCGCAGGTTCACGCGCCAGGCCTGCGTGTCCACCAGGCCGGCACGCGCGGCCAGCCATTGCACCCGGCCGAAGAACACGTAGCGACTATCGGTCTGCATGGTCTCGTGCAGCACACACTCGAACGCCACCGGCGCTTCGGCGATGCGCGGCGGCTTCACGGTCATGGAGGGCGCCGGCGTCAGCCCGGTCACCGCCAGTTCACTCACCTCGGGCGGCAGCGATGCGCCACAGGCGTGCATCTGCGGCGCCATCGCCTCGTCGGTGATGTGCACCACGAACTCGCCCGTGGCCAGGATGTTGGCCGCCGTGTCCTTGAGGTGCCCGTCCTGCAGGCGATTGATGCTCAGCATCACCAGCGGCGGCTCCTCGCCCACCATGTTGAACATGGAAAACGGCGCTGCGTTCACCACCCCGTTCGCACCCAGCGTGGTCACCAGCGCGATCGGCCGCGGCACGATCAGGCTGGCCATGAGCTTGTAGCGCTGGTAGGCGGAGAGGCGGGAAAAATCGATGTCGGTCATGGCGGGGCTCCTGACCCCGCCATGCAAGTTCCAGACCGCGCCTCAGCACATCGCCCGCCGCCGCACCATCATGTGCGCGCGAACCCACCGTGCCAAGCAGGCGCGGCAGATGCTCAACCCGGGATCAGCTTGCCGGCGGTACACAGCGCGGAGGTAGCCGCATACACGCTCACAGACTGTGTGCTGTCGTTTCGGTATTGCACGGTCCAGCCGTTGTTGACACCGTCAAAGAACAGTGCGGAATAAGCAATGGCGACATTGTTCGGAATATTGGTCGGCGATCCGCCAACGACCGTTTCTCCGCTTCTGCAGGCACTTGACACGCCGTCGGACTGTCCCGGCGCCAACACGAACGTGCGAGTGGCCTCCCTCAGGTACACCGTCAAACCAGATCCAGGCTTCTCGTGCGGCCCTGCCACCGCAGAGACCAAAACTCCCGACAGAACCGCACCCATTGCCAACTTGACCAGCTTCATAACGCCTCCCTCAAAACAAGTGCCAACAGCGGCACCTCGTCACGATAGCAGGCAGATGACCGTCATCCGCGGACCGGAACTCCCCGCCGCTCCATCATCTCAACACCCATCGCCTGCAGTGCCTCGCCCCGCATGAGCTTTCGCGCCTCGGGATAGACGACTCCGTTCTCGTCCACCAGGTGCCGCCGGTACAGCGCGTCGTAGGCGTCGAAGCACTGTTCGTCTTCCGTCGAGAAACCGGCCCAGTCATCCCCGGCATCGACCAGTGCGGACAAGGCTGCGCGCACCTGCGCCCACTGCAACGCCATCTCGCGGTGGTCCTGCTTCAGGCGAATGACCACCGCCAGCACGGCCGGGTCGCGCTGCGCAAGCAGCGGCGGAAAGACATGGCGTTCTTCGTCTTCGTGGTGGTGCGGGCCGGCCTGGTCGAAATAGCGCATCACGTCGCGCGCAGCGTCGCGGGCCTGCGTGTCGGCGCCGTGGGTCTTCGCGTGCCCGCGCAGCTTGCCGAGCAGGCGCAGCATGCGTTCGACGCGTTCGTGGCAGGCTTCGAGCATCTCGAACGGCTGCTCGAAGCCCACACCCGGAGCGCTGTGGCCAGGCAGGCTGATCTGTACCTTGGTGCCGCTCATGAAGCCTTCCTCTCGCCGAGATCGCTGACGTAGTCGCTCACCCGGGGCCGCAGGCTGGCCTTGCCGTGCGAGATGGCGGTCCCGATGCTCAGGAAGCACACGGCCTGCTCGCTCTCCCGCAGATCGAAGAAGCGGTGAAGCACCCGAGATGTGACGGATTTGCCGGCCGTCAGCGCTGACCCATAGCCCACCGCGGTCGCCATCAGCAATACGTTCTGTGCCGCACAGCCCGCCGAGATCAGGCGTTCGGCCAGACCGATGTCGGCGTCGCCCTTGGTCGCGTCGACCACCAGCAGGGCCAGGAACGGGGAGCGAAACCCTTTTTCGCGCGCCTTGGCGATGTCGTGCGGGCTGGCCTTCGGGTCGCGCTCCAGCAGCGCCTGAACGAAGACCTCGGACAGGTCCTCGCGCCGGTCGGCGGGCACCGCAATGAAGCGCCAGGGCAGCAGGCTGCGGTGGTCGGGTGCAGACGCGGCTGCACCCAGGATCGTCTGCAGCTGGACCGCATCGGGCCCGGGCTCACCGAGCCGGAAGGGCAGCACGGTCTGCCGTGCCGACATCAGCTCGGTGGCCAGCGCCGCCCAGTCGGGCGGCGCGTCGGGATCAGCCACAGCTGCCCAGGTGGCCGCAGGAAGTGCAGTAGTCGCAGCCGTCCTTGCGGATCATGGCGTGCGCGCCGCACTCGGGGCACTTCTTGCCGGCCATCACATTGGAAGACATGCCGTTGGACATGCCGACCAGCTCGGGCGCGGCCGGTGCGTGCGGCGTGGCGACTGCTGCGGTATCCGGCTGCTGCTGGTTGCGGCGGGCGATGATGTTCTGCAACGCGAAGGCAATGGCGGCGACTTCGGAGTCGTGCCACATCGGCACGTGCGTGCCGTCGGCCTTCTGGTAGGTGCCCAAGCGCACCGGGCCGCGGTCCCAGGCGACCTTGCGCATGTCGGACAGCGCACGGCCGAGGAAACCGCCGCGCGCGGCCAGCGAGAGCATGCGCATGGTGGAGGTGATCCACTGCTGCGACTCGCCGTTCTGCCCCACCGGCATGAAGAACTCGATCGCGCGCTCGACCGTGCCCTTGCCGTCGGCCGCGGTGACCGGCAGGAAGGAAACCACGATGTACAGCGTCTTGTGGCCTTCCTGCGTCCAGTACTCGATCTTGTCGGCCACGGCCGAGAGCGCGCCCTTGGGACGGCTCTCGATCACGGTGCGCATCGGGTCGATCGGCGTCACCACCGGGGCGGCCGGCTTGGCTTCGACCACCGGCGCGCCGGTGTCGAGCACCGAACCCAGGATGTTGTTCGGGCGGTAGGTCGCCATGCCCTTGAGGCTGGCGCGCCAGGCCTGCAGGTACAGGTTCTTGAAGTCTTCGTACGGGTAGTCGGCCGGCACGTTGACTGTCTTGGAGATCGCGGTGTCCACGAAGGGCTGCACCGATTCCATCATCGCGATGTGTTCACCCGCCGTCATCGCCAGCGCGCTGACGAAGTAGTCGGGCAGGCTGTCGACGTCACCGCCGAGGTCGCGATAGAGGCGCCAGGCATGGTCCTCGACCGCGTAGTCGCGGGTCGAACCGTCGGCCTCGCGCTTCTTGCGGCGGTAGGACCACGAGAACGGCGGTTCGATGCCGTTGGAAGCGTTGTCGGCAAAGGCCAGGCTGACGGTGCCGGTCGGGGCGATCGAGAGCAGGTGGCTGTTGCGGATGCCGTGCTTGCGGATGGACTGGCGGATCGTATCGGGCAGGCGGCTGGCGAAGGTGCCGGGTTCGAGGTAGCCGTTGGCGTCGAACTTGGGGAAGGCGCCCTTTTCCTTGGCCAGCTCGATCGAGGCGCGGTAGGCCGCGTCGCGCATGTGTTCGGCGATCTTGGCGGCGAGCTTGCGGCCTTCTTCGCGGTCGTAGCGCACGCACAGCATCGCCAGCGTGTTGCCCATGCCGGTGAAGCCGACGCCGATGCGACGCTTGTCCTGCGCTTCCTTGCGCTGCTGTTCCAGCGGCCAGAAGGTCACGTCCAGCACGTTGTCCAGCGCCCGCACCTGGGTCGCCACGGCCTGCTCGAAGGCGCCGAAATCGAACGCCGGCACACCACCGAAACCGAAGGCGTTGCGCACGAAGCGCGTGAGGATCACCGGGCCGAGGTCGCAGCAGCCGTAGGACGGCAGCGGCTGCTCGCCACAGGGATTGGTCGCGGCAATGCCTTCGCAATAGCGCAGGTTGTTGTCCTGGTTGATCTTGTCCAGGAACAGAATACCCGGCTCGGCGAAGTCATACGCCGACTTCATGATGGTGTCCCACAGCTCGCGCGCGGGCACGCTTTCGTACACCCAGAGGCCGTCGCTGCGCTGGTAGGCGCCCTTGTCCATCGCCTTGCTGCCAGGGCGGGACTTGTGCACCAGTTCCCAGGGCTGGTCGCCGGCCACGGCTTCCATGAAGGCGTCGCTCACGCCGACCGACACGTTGAAGTTGTTCCAGCGGCCGGGGGTGCGCTTGGCGGTGATGAAGTCCAGCACGTCCGGGTGGTCGATGCGCAGCACGCCCATCTGGGCACCACGGCGCGCACCGGCGCTCTCGACCGTCGAGCACGACTGGTCGAACACATTGATGTAGCTGCACGGACCCGAGGCCATCGAGTGCGTGCCCTTGACCTCGGCTCCGCGCGGGCGGATGCGCGAGAAGTCGTAGCCGACACCACCGCCGCGGCGCATGGTTTCGGCAGCTTCGCGCAGGGCTTCGTAGATGCCCGGGAAGCCTTCGTCGTCAAAGCCCTGAATGCAGTCGCCCACGGGCTGCACGAAACAGTTGATCAGCGTGGCCTGGATGTCGGTGCCGGCGGCACTCATGATCCGGCCGGCGCCGATGGCGCCCGCGTACAGGTTGTCAAGGAACTTGCGCTCCCATTCGGCGCGGATGGGTTCTTTTTCCACCGAAGCCAGGGCGCGGGCCACGCGGCGGTAGAGATCGTCGATGCCGGTTTCGCCGGGCTTGAGGTACTTTTCTTCCAGCACATCGAGACTGATGGGCTGGGGGTCCCGGAGCTGCTGTGCTCCAGGGCTGGGGTCGCGCTTCATGCGAGGGCTCCTGTCTTGAAGGCGTGGGATGGTACAGCGTCCGAGCCGGCCGGGAGGGCTCCCGACATCATCCAGAACATCAGATCATGGACCGATCGGATGTCCTTGCCAAACGGGAGGGTACCGGCGCCCCGGAAGAACAGCCCCCGGTCTTCGTCGCCTTCCATCGCATGCGCCAGCTGCTGGTCGATGCAGAACTGGCCCATGTCGGCCTTGCCATCCCGCAATCCGCAATGCGCCAGGCAGTCGAAGGCCATGTTGCAGTGGGTCTTGATGTGGGCCACGGCCTTGAGCTTGGGCTCCACGCGCAGGTACTTCTCCAGCCAGTGAGTGCGCACTCCGCGCGCCGGCAGCCCGGCCACGCTGATGAATTCCACGATGTCTTCCGGGCGGGCCTCGGCCAGCACCTTCTTGAAGGTCGGGTCGGCGTCGCACTCCAGGGTTACCGCGAACGCGGTACCCATCTGCACCGCGCTGGCGCCCAGTCCCTGCAGCCGCAGGATGTCTTCCCGCGTCGAGATCCCGCCGGCGGCGATCAAGGGAATCTTTCCTTCCAGCCCGGCCGATTTGAAAAATTCCAGGGTCTGGGGAATCACGGTGTCGAACTCGAAGCGCGGATCCTGCAGGTCGGCGACCTTGGCCGCCCCCAGGTGGCCACCGGCCAGCCGCGGGTGCTCGATCACGATTGCATCCGGCAGACGGCCCTTTTTCTCCCATTTCTTGACGATCAGCTGCACGCCGCGCGCGTCCGACAGGATCGGAATCAGCGCCGTGTCGGGGTGGTCCTTGGCGATTTCGGGCAGGTCCAGCGGCAGGCCGGCGCCGACCACGACCGCGTCGGCGCCGCTTTCCAGCGACTGCCGCACATAAATTTCATAGGCAGACAGGGCCTTCATGATGTTCACGGCGACCATGCCGCGACCGCCCGACAGCAGCCGGGCGCGGCGGATTTCGCGGTCCAGCGCGACCAGGTTGGCGGTGTTGATGCGCTCGCGTGCGTCGGGCTCCTTGCCGCTTTCCAGGTGCGAGGTCTGGGCCATCAGGTCCGGATGCAGTCGGCGCAGATCGACCGACGACACCGTACCCACCCCACCCAGCGACGCGACGGCGCCGGCCAGGCCACCGGCAGAGACGCCCACGCCCATGCCACCTTGCACCACCGGGACCAGCTCCCGGCCCTTCAGGCTCCACGACCGCATGCCGCCTTCGTGGGCCAGGCGCATCAACGCGTCGGCGCGGGCTGCCGCTTCGCCGTCTCCAGGCGAAACCGCCCCCATCTCATCTCGTGCATTCATCGTCTCTGTCCCTTTGGGCGGCGCAAAAAACCGCTGGAGGAGCGTACCGATGACGGTCCGCCGGCGCCTTGTTCTGGGTCAAGAACTGCCCTACCGCCCGTCGGATGGGGCACCCCGGGGACAGCCTGTCGCCCAGGCGCCCCGACAGATGAAAGGGTCTTTCCACAATGCCTGCATGGACTTTGAGCACAGCCCCCGGGCGCAGGGTTTGTTGCGCCAACTCGACGGTTTCCTGCAGACCTACGTGCTGCCGCACAACGCCGCCTGGCACCAGGCGGTGCAGGACGGCCAGTACCCGCCACCGTTTCTGGAAGACCTCAAAACCCTGGCGCGCGAGGAAGGGCTGTGGAACCTGTTCCTGCCCGGGCTGCGGGAGGACGAGCCGGGCACGCGCCTGTCCAACCTCGACTACGCACCACTGGCCGAAGCCATGGGCAAGCTCAGCTGGGCTGCCGAGGTCTTCAACTGCAGCGCACCCGACACCGGCAACATGGAGCTGCTGCACCGCTTCGCCACGCCGGCGCAGCGCGAACGCTGGCTGCGCCCGCTGCTGCACGGCGAGATCCGCTCGGCGTTTGCGATGTCCGAGCCCGACGTGGCCTCGTCGGACCCGACCAACCTGCAGACCACGGTGCGGCGCGAGGGCGATGAACTGGTGCTCAACGGCCGCAAGTGGTTCATCACCGGCGTGGCGCACCCGGCCTGCCGCGTGCTGATCGTGATGGCGCGCAACGAGAGCGACGCGGGCAGTGACGCGCATCACCAGCACAGCATGGTGGTGGTTCCAACGGACACGCCGGGGCTGGAAGTGGTGCGCAACATCAGCGTGGTGCATCACCACGCGCCCGAGGGGCACTGCGAGATCGTGCTGCGCGGCGTGCGCGTGCCCGCCGACCACCTGCTGGGCGCCTGGGGCCACGGCTTTGCGATGGCGCAAGCGCGGCTGGGGCCCGGCCGGGTGCACCACTGCATGCGCACCATCGGACAGTGTGAACTGGCGCTGGCATTGGCGACCGAGCGCGCGCTGGAGCGGCGCAGCTTCGGCAAGTACCTGGCCGACTACGCCAACGTGCAGGAGTGGATCGCGCTGTCGCGCATCGAGATCGACCAGGCGCGGCTGCTGGTGCTGCGCTGCGCCTGGCTGCTGGACCACCCTGACAAAGCCGACTCGGCGGCCGTGCGCGCGCAGGTCGCGGCGATCAAGGTGGTGGCTGCCGGGCTGCAGACCCGCGTGGTCGACCGTGCGATGCAGATCTTCGGCGCCATGGGGCTCTCACCCGACACGCCACTGGCGCAGTTCTGGACCTGGGGCCGCGCGCTGCACCTGCTCGACGGCCCGGACGAGGTGCACCTGCGCAGCGTGGCGCGGCACGAACTGGCCATGGCGCGCGAGCGCATGGGCGCGTCGTCGGCCTACTTCACGACACCGGAGCAGATGCGGACACCGCCGCATCTCTGAACCGGGACGCCCGCCCGCTCAGGCGGGCACCGCCTCGCGCATGGCCGCCGCGGCGATGTCCAGAGAGCGCAGCCGCAGCGCCGGGTCGAACACGTCGCTGACCAGCATGAACTCGTCGGCTTCTGTCGCATCGGCCAGCCGCTGCAGGCCGGCACGCACGGTGGCCGGGCCGCCCACCACGGCGCAGGCCAGGAAGTCGGCGATGGCTGCGCGGGCCTGCACATCGAGTCGGTCCATGAAGCCCTCGACCGGTGCCGGCAGCTGGCCGCGCTTGCCGGTCAGGATGCCGAGCACGCGCTGGTAGGTGCTGCTGGCCAGGTACTCCGCCTCTTCGTCGGTCGGTGCGGCGATCAGCGGCACGCCCACGATGGCGTAGGATTTGTCGAGCACCTTCGACGGCTTGAAGTTCTGCCGGTACAGGTGCAGCGCCTGCAGCAGGTAGCGCGGCGCGAAGTGCGACGCAAACGCATACGGCAGGCCGCGCTCGGCCGCGAGCTGGGCCGAGAACAGGCTGGAGCCCAGCAGCCAGATCGGCACGTGTGTGCCGGCGCCGGGCATGGCAATCAGGCGCTGGCCGGGCTGCGGATCGCCGAGCAGGCGCTGCAGCTCGGCCACGTCGCGCGGGAAGTCTTCTTCGGTCTCGGGCCGGTCGCGGCGCAGCGCGCGCATGGTCAGCGGGTCGGTGCCGGGCGCGCGGCCCAGGCCGAGGTCGATGCGACCCGGGTACAGCTCGGCCAGAGTGCCGAAAGCCTCGGCCACCACCAGCGGTGCGTGGTTGGGCAGCATCACGCCGCCCGAGCCGACGCGGATGGACTGCGTGCCACCCGCGATGTGGCCGACCAGCACGGCGGTCGCCGAACTGGCGATGCCGCTCATGTTGTGGTGCTCGGCCAGCCAGTAGCGGGTGAAACCCAGGCGCTCGGCGTGTTGCGCGGTGCGCAGCGCGATCGACAGCGCGTCGGCGACCTTGCCGCCCTCGCGCACGGCAACCAGATCGAGCAGGGAGAGTCGGATGTCTTGCAGAGCTTTCATGCCCGGATTGTCCGACTTTGCCCGGGTCTGCGCAGTGCCTGGGCGGGATGTCCAGAGAACGGCACGCCATGTACGCCAGGCGACGGCGCTGCAGCGGTTTTCCGCGTAGGCTGCGGTTTTGCTCCCAACTTTTCGACGCCCATGACCACCCTCTTCGACCCCGTCACCGTCGGTGACCTGCATCTGGCCAACCGCATCGTCATGGCACCGCTGACGCGCAACCGCGCGCCCGACGCCATCCCCACGCCACTGATGGCGACCTACTACGCACAGCGCGCCAGCGCCGGGCTGCTGATCACCGAGGCCACCGCCATCTGCCACGAAGGTCAAGGCTACGCCGACGTGCCGGGCCTGTACGGCATCGAGCAGCTGGACGGCTGGAAGCACGTCACAAAAGCCGTGCACGACCTGGGCGGCAAGATCATCACCCAGCTCTGGCACGTCGGCCGCGTCTCGCACGTCGAACTGCAGCCGCACTTCCAGAAGCCGGTCGCGCCATCGGCCATCCGCGCCCACACCAAGACCGTGCTGCTGAAGGACGGTGTGCCAACCTTCGTCGACACCTCCGAGCCGCGCGCGCTGGACGCCGAGGAGATTCCCGTCATCGTGCAGGCCTACCGCCACGCCGCGCAGAACGCGATCAGCGCCGGCTTCGACGGTGTCGAGATCCACGCCGCCAACGGCTACCTGATCGACCAGTTCCTCAAGACCGGCGCCAACCACCGCACCGACGACTACGGCGGCAGCATCACCAACCGCGCACGCCTGCTGCTCGAAGTGGTGGCCGCGGTGACCGAAGCCATCGGCGGCGGCCGCACCGGTATCCGCCTCTCGCCCGTCACGCCGGCCAACGACATCGTCGACGCCGATCCGCAGCCTCTGTTCGACCATGTCGCGCGCAAGCTTGCGCCGTACGGGCTGGCTTATGTGCACGTGATCGAAGGCTCGACCGGCGGCCCACGCGAACTGCCCGACCGGCCGTTCGACTATGCCGCGTTCAAGACCGCCTACCGCCACGCGGGTGGCACCGGCGCCTGGATGGTCAACAACGGCTACGACCTGCCGCTGGCTCAGCAGGCGCTGGCCGGTGGCGCCGACCTGGTCGCCTTCGGCCGGCCTTACATCGCCAACCCCGATCTGGTCGCGCGCCTGAAGGCCGGCGGCCCGTTCAACAAGCCGGACAAGATGACCTTCTACGGCGGTGGCGAAAAGGGCTACACCGACTACCCTTTTCTTGAAGGCTGAGCCTCTGCGCGGAGACCTATGATGCGCGGACCATGCCCTCGCCCGAACTGGTCGCCGCGATCTACCCCTGGCTCAAGCCGCTGCACATCACGCTGGTGACGCTCAGCGTCGGGCTGTTCTCGGTGCGTGGCCTGGGCGTGCTCGCCGGGCACTCGTGGCCGATGCAGGCGCCCGCACGCAGCCTCGCGCCCGTCATCGACTCGCTGTTGCTGCTCGCGGGCGGCTCGCTGTGGTGGCTGCGCCAGTTCAACCCGACGCAGGACCACTGGCTGCTGGCCAAGCTGGTGCTGCTGGTCGTCTACATCGTGCTGGGCACGCTGGCACTCAAGCGGGCGCCCACGCGCGCGGCGAAAGCGATGTGTTGGCTGGCGGCGCTGATGGTCGTCGGCTTCATGGCCAGCATCGCGCTGGCGCACCATCCGCTGGGCCTGTTCGCGGCATGAACGACGTCGCGCCACAGGTCCACCGTTCGCGCCTGGTGCGCTGGCTGCTCTGGCTGGCGGGCACGGCCTCGCTGATCCTGGGTGCCATCGGCGTCGTGGTACCTGGCCTGCCGACCACGCCTTTCGTGCTGCTGGCCGCCGCCTGCTACGCCAAGGCCTCGCCGCGGCTGCACGCCTGGCTGCTCAACCACCGGCTCACCGGTCCGATGCTGCGCGACTGGGAAGCCAACCGCAGCCTCACGCGACGCACCAAGGTGATCGCGGTCGGTTCGATGCTGGTGATGGTGAGCTTCTCGATCTGGAGCTTCCGCCACCGCTGGATCGCGCAGGCGGTGCTGGTGGTGCTGGGCGCGGTCGGCGCGTGGGTGGTTTTGCGCATCCCGACCCGGCGCCCGCCCGGTCACTCCTGAGCGGACTTCGACCTGCTGTTCCTGCGCGCCCGCGCGGGTCGCATCTCGGCGCAAAGGTTGTAGAACTCCTGTGCCGCCGGTGTGAGCACCGTCGAGCGGCGCTTGATCAGGCCGACCATGCGCTTGACCACCGGATCCACCAGCGGCACGCTGACCAGCAGCGGGTGGTCCTTGGCCGGCATGGCCATCGACGGCACCACCGCCACCCCCAGCCCCGCCTCCACCAGACCGATCATGGTGGTGCCGTGCCGGGTCTCGTAGAGGCTGCGGGGCTGTTCGGCCTGTCCTGCCAGCGCCTGGTCCAGCAGCAGGCGGTTGCCCGACACCTTGTCGGCGGCGATGTAGTCGTACTGTGCCAGTTCGGCCCAGCGCACCTTGCGCTTCTTCGCCAGCGGATGGTCGCGGCGGCAGGCGGCCACGAACTGCTCCTCCATCAGCGGCTGGAACTCCACGTCGGCCTCCTGTGAGCCGACAAAGTTCAGGCCGAAGTCGGCCTCGCCGCGCGCCACCGCCAGCAGCACGCTGTTGGCGCTCTCGTCGATGATCTTCACCCGCACCCGCGGGTAGCGCTCGTGGTAGCGCGCGATCACGCTGGAGAGGAAGTAGTTCACCGCCGACGGCACCGCCGCGATGGTCACCTCGCCCATGCGGGTGGCGGCAACCCCGCGGATGCCCAGCAAGGTGGTGTCCAGCGCGTCGAGGATCTGGCGCAGCTGCCGGTCGAAATCCCGGCCGACGACGGTCAGGCTCACGCGCCGCGTGCTGCGTTCCAGCAGCCGCACGCCCAGCGCCTGCTCCAGCTTTTCAATGCGGCGGCTGAAAGCCGGTTGCGAGATGTGGACCGATTCGGCCGCCTTGCGGAAGTTGCCGAGCTCGGCCACCGCACGAAACGCCATCAGGTCGTTGAGATCGAAGTGGGATGCCACGAAAAACACTCCTTGCCGCGGTGTTTTGGACCTGCTGCAGTGAATCTGGATTGATGCATCGTATCAATCAATCCTTACCAACTATGCAATTCACAGATGGTCGGCCAAATCCGAAGATGCGGGCCTCGCACCCCCAATTCCGGAGACAAACCCCATGAAGACCACCCTCTCCGCCGTCGCGTTCGCCCTCGCCGCCTTCGGCGCGACTGCCCAGACCTTCCCCAGCAAGACCATCACGATCGTCGTTCCGACCGCCGCCGGCGGCGGCAACGACCTGATGGCCCGCACCATCGCGCAGAAGCTCGGCACCCTGGTCGGCCAGAGCGTGATCGTCGAGAACAAGGCCGGCGCCAACGGCGCCATTGCTTCGGAACACGTGGCCCGCGCCACGCCCGACGGCCACACGCTGATGCTGGGCTACATCGCCACCCACGCCATGAACCCGGCGCTGCAGAAGCTGCGCTACGACCCGGTGACCGACTTCGAACCGGTCGGCCTGGTGGGCTACTCCGCCACGCTGATGGTGGCCAACGCCGCCACACAGGTCAAGGACGTGAAGGATCTGGTGGCGCAGCTCAAGGCCAAGCCGGACCGTTACGTCTACGCCACCGCCGGCAACGGCACCGCGCCCCACTTCGCGGGAGAGCTGTTCAAGCTCAACGCCGGCGTGCAGATGACGGACGTTCCCTACAAGGGTTCGGCCCCGGCCCTCAACGACACGCTGGGCGGCCAGACCCAGTTCATGTTCCCCAGTCTCTTCTCCGCATTGCCACACATCAAGGGCGGCAAGCTCAAGGCACTGGCCATCGCCGGCCCCAAGCGTTCGCCGCTGCTGCCCGACGTGCCGACGATGAAGGAAGCTGGCGTCGACGGCGTCGAGGTGCAGCAGTGGTACGGCGTCTTCGCGCCCGCCAAGACCCCGAAAGACGTGGTCGCCAAGCTCAACAAGGTCATCAACGATGTGCTCAACGACAAGGACGTGATCAAGCGCATGGAAGACCATGGCGCCGATGTCGAGACCAGCACGCCCGAGCAGCTCGGCTCCCTGGTCAAGTCGGAACTGGTGAAGTGGAAGAGCGTGGTGGCCAAGGCCAAGATCGTGGCGGATTGAATCCTCCGCGCCGCTTCTCTCCAACCATCCACCACGCCATGTCCCTCTCCATCCCTTGCGTCCTGATGCGCGCCGGCACCTCGCGCGGGCCGTTCTTCCTGCGCGACTGGCTACCCGAAGGCGACGAGGCGCGCGACCAGGCGCTGATCGGCGCCATCGGCGCCTCCGACCCGCTGCAGCTCGACGGGCTGGGCGGCGGCAGCACCCTCAACAGCAAGGTCGCCATCGTCTCGCGTTCCACGGTCCCGGGCTGTGACCTCGACTATCTGTTCGCCCAGGTCGGCGTGGGCCACCGCTCGGTGGACACGCGGCCCAACTGCGGCAACATGCTCTCGGGCGTGGCGCCCTTCGCCATCGAACAGGGCCTGATCCCCGCGCAGGACGGCACCACCACGGTCCGCATCCACAACGTCAACACCGGTTCGCAGATCGAGGCCACGGTCTGCACACCGGGTGGCAAGGTGAGCTACGACGGCGATGCGCGCATCGACGGCGTGGCCGGCACGGCGGCGCCCATCCTGCTGAACTTCCTCGACGCCTGGGGCGCCGTGACCGGCCAGGTGTTCCCCACCGGGAAACGCATCGACACCATCGACGGGTTGGACGTCACCTGCATCGACGCGGCCATGCCGCTGATGATGCTGCGCGCGGCCGACCTCGGCCTCACCGGCCGCGAACGCCCGGCCGAGCTGGACGCCAACGCCGCGCTGCTGGCGCGCATCGAGGCACTGCGCCTGGAAGCCGGTCGCCGCATGGGACTGGGTGATGTGTCGGGCAGCGTGATTCCCAAGCCGGTGCTGGTGAGTGCGGGCGACAGCCCGGACAGCATCACCTCGCGTTACTTCACGCCGCACAAATGCCACGCCTCGCACGCTGTGACCGGCGCCATCGGCGTCGCCACGGCCTTTGCCCTGCCCGGCACGGTGGCCAGCGGCATCGCCCGTTCGGCTGGCCGTCATGCGCTGGTGGTGTTGCACCCGGCAGGTCAGATCGACGTGGCGGTCGACCTGGAGGGCGAGGGTGATGCCATCGAAGTGAGAAGCGCGGCGCTGGTGCGCACCGCGCGCAAGATCATGCAAGGCATGCTGCACCTGCCGGGCTATGTGTTCCCTCCCGCCGTGCCGTCACCGGAGCCCCTCAGTGCAGCGCCCAGCGCGGTGCGCAACTTTCCGCAGCGCGAGCTGCACATCATCGTGCCCACCAGCAGCGGTGGCGGCAACGACACGATGGCTCGCACGCTCACCCGCAAGCTCGGACCCTTGCTGGGTCAGCCGGTGGTGGTGGACAACCGCGCGGGTGCCAACGGCAGCATCGCCAGCGAATATGTGGCCGCGGCGCAACCCGACGGCCACACCTTGCTGTTCGGCTACATCGCCACCCACGGCATCAACCCGGCGCTGCAGAAGCTGCGCTACGACCCGGTGGCGGATTTCTCACCGGTCGGCCTGATCGGCTATTCGCCGACGCTGCTGGTCGTGCCCGCGTCGTTGCCGGTGGACGATGTGGCCTCGCTGGTGCGGCTGTTGCGCGACGCACCGTCGCCGCTGGCCTACGCCTCGGCGGGCGACGGCACGGTGCCGCACCTGGCGGCCGAGCTGTTCCAGCTGCAGACCGGCACGCGCCTGACCCGCGCCGACTTCTCGGGGGCCGGGCCGGCGATTGCCGATGTGGCCAACGGTCTGGTGCAGATGATGTTCCCGAGCCTGTTCACGGCTTTGCCGTACCTGCGCAGCAAGCGGCTGAAGGCGCTGGCGGTGGCGGGCATGGAGCGGCTGGCAGCCTGCCCGGAGGTGCCGACGCTGCAGGAAGCGGGAGTGCCGGGCGTGGCCATGACGCAGTGGTACGCGCTGTTCGCGCCGGCCAAGACACCGCACGCGGTGACGCGCCAGCTCAACACCGCGCTGAACACGGTGCTCAGCGATCCGGAGGTGGCGGCACGCATGCAGGCGGACGGGGCGCAGGTGCAGACATCGACGCCGGGTGAGCTGCACGATCTGCTGCTGTCGGAGGGAGAGCGCTGGCAGGACGTGGTGCGACAGACCGGCTTGCGGCTGAACATGGCTTCCGACTGACGCTATTGCTTCGCTTTTCCTACGGCTCTCGATAAATGCAGAGCGAGGGGGAGTTCAGTCGTCGCCCAGCGCCAGATTGGAAGGCTGCCGCTTCTCCACAGCCCACTTGAGCAAGGCCGCGCTGCGGTAGATCCCGTGCGCGAACTTGCCGTAGGGCATGGTCAGGAACAGCGCCATCACAAACCCCAGGTGCACGCACAGTGCCAGCGGCATGGCCGCGCTGCCACGCAGCAGCATCAACCCTAGCCCGGTGGCGGCCGTGCCGAACAGCAGGCCGATGAAGCCCAGGTCCATCGGCTTCTGCGCCGCGTCGCCTTGCAGGGGGTGCCGCCGACGGTTCAGCACGAACAGGCCGCTGGTGCCCACCACCATCAGCACCCCGCCCGCGATGCCCAGCCACTTGGGCAGCGTGTCGTAGCCATAGGGCGCGGGCCGGTCCAACAGGTAGTGGTACAGCGTGGCCACGCTCGTCGCCGCAAAGCAAAGCAGGAATCCATAGAAGGTGGCGTGGTGGAAACGACGCCGCGCCAGCGAGAAGGCATCGTCCTCGTTGTTGCAGCCGTCGCCGTGGCCACCGCCCAGGTACCGCAGCGTGAGCACATCGCGTGCCGCCTCCTGCGCCGCGTCCGCAGCCACCGGTGCCGACGGCTGGCCGGTCCAGAAGCGGCGCACACCCTGGCCCAGCGCCAACACCACGAAGCCGAACACTGGCGCGAACAGGCCCACCAGCAGGTTGTGCGGAAAGATCGCGTAGAAGCCCTCGGGCCCGATCGCCTGCCAGAGCTTGCCCTTGAGCGCCACCGCCAGGGCGAGGAACAGGGCCAGGCCGAACGCGAGTGCCAGCGCCACCGTCAGCCCGTTGCGCCGGTACAGGCTGCCCAATGCCGCGGGCCAGGCAAGGTCGCTGTAGGTGCGGACACGCACCTTCGCCATCGCCTGCGGCACGTTGAGCGCAAATTCGTGCGGCGGCGCGTACTGGCAGGCGTGCAGGCAGGCTCCGCAGTTGTGGCACAGGTTGGCCAGCAGGTGCACGTCGGCCTGCGCGAACGACAGGCGCCGCGTCATGGCCGGGAACACCGCGCAGAAGCCTTCGCAGTAGCGGCAGGCGTTGCAGATCTGCATGACCCGCGCCACCTCGGCTTCGTCGGCATGCAGGGGCTGTGGCACCACCTCGCCGCGGCCGAGCGCGGCGGCCTGTGCGCCCAGCGCGTTCAGGGTTTCAAGCGCCGACATCGGTCCACTCCTTGCCACAGGCCCGCGCGGCTTCCACGCCGGCGATGCGCCCGAAGGCGGTGCCGATCGACATGCCGACACCAGCGGTGTAGCCCTGGCCCAGCACGTTGCCCGCCATCATCTCGCCAGCCACGAACAGGTTGGGGCTGGCCCGGCCGCCGAAATGCACCGCGGCGGTGTGGTCGGTCTTGAGGCCCAGGTAGGTGAAGGTCACGCCGGGCCGCAACATGTAGCCGTAGAACGGCGCGGTGTCGATCGGCCGCGCCCAGTGGGTCTTGGCGGGGGTCACACCCTCGGTGTGGCAGTCGTCGAGCGCGGTGTGGTCGAAGGTGCCGACGCGGCAGGCGCCGTTGTAGTCGTTGAGGGTCTGCATGAAGGTGGCCTCGTCGAGGCCGAGTTTCTGCGCCAGCTCGGGCAGGGTCTGGGCCACCACGCCGTCGAACACTGGCGGCATGAAGCGACCAATCGCCTTGGCGTCGATGATCGAGTAGCCCACCTGGCCCGGCTGCTGCGCCACCAGCCGGCCCCAGATCGCGTAGCGCTTGGGCCAGAAGTCCTCGCCCTCGTCGTAGAAGCGGCGAGCTTCGCGGTTGACCACCACACCCAGCGAGACGCAGTCGATGCGGGTGCAGATGCCGCCGTCGTAGAGCGGTGCGCGCGCGTCGATGGCGACCATGTGCGCCTGCGTCGGGTCGCCGATGACATCGGCGCCAAGGTCCAGCATCTGCCGCAGCAGCACACCCTGGTTGAAGCGCGTGCCACGGATCAGAAAGTTGTCCGACGGCCACTCGCCACGCGGGTTCTGTCCCCAGGCCTCGCGCAGCCAGGCGCGGTTCGATTCAAAGCCGCCCGCCGCCAGCACGCAGCTGCGCGCCTCAATGCGCTCGCCCTTCACGTGCGCCGCGACAAAACGATCGCCGTCCATCTCGATGCGGTCCACCGGCGCGCCGTAGCGCACGCGCACACCCAGCCGCTCGGCGCTGCGGTAGAACGCATTGACCAGCGCCTTGCCGCCGCCCATGAAGAAGGCATTGGTGCGCGCCGTGTGCAGCGCGCCCGAGAGCGAGGGCTGAAAGCGCACGCCGTGGCGCACCATCCAGGGCCGGCAGCTACCGGAGGCGCGGATCACCAGCCGCGCCAGCGCCTCATCGGTCTTGCCGGCCGTGACCTTGAGCAGGTCCTGCCAGAACTCCTCTTCGGGGTAGGCGTCGACCAGCACATCCTGCGGCGCGTCGTGCATGCAGCGCAGGTTGCGGGTATGGGCCGAGTTGCCCCCACGCCATTCCCGCGGAGCGGCCTCGAGCAGCATCACACTCGCGCCGGCCTCGCGGGCCATGAGCGCAGCGCACAGGGCGGCGTTGCCGCCGCCGATGACGAGCACATCCGGGTTCATGTCAGTGGTTCCATCGCGCAACGCATGAGACAACGCCCACCAGGGGCACCGAGGAACCGGCTCCGCCGGGCCTCTGGTGCCGTCCCCCTCCCGCCACCGGCGAGAGAGGGGGAAGCCGCGCAGCGGCGCAGGGGGTGTTTCATCTAGTCCGGTTTGATCTTTGCGCGCTTGACGATGTCGCTCCACACCTTCTGCTCGCCCTTGATGAAGGCCGCGAATTCGCTGGCCGGACCGCCGCCGCCGACGGCGTTGTCGGTCGCGAAGCGCTCGGTCACTGCGCTGGAGCGCAGCGCCTTGTAGCTCTCTTCCTGCAGCCGCTTGAGGATGTCGGGCGGCGTGCCGGCCGGCGCGAGGATGCCGTACCACTGCGAGGTTTCGAAGCCCTTGTAGCCCATCTCGGCCACGGTCGGCACATCCGGCAGGGCCGCAATCCGCTGGTGTGTGCCGACGGCGATGGCGCGCAGCTTGCCGCTGCGGATGTAGGCCCCCAGCGCCGGCATGCCTGCCGAGGACGCCTGCGTACGGCCGGCCAGCAAGTCGGCCAGTTGCGGTCCGGTGCCTCGGTAGGGGATGTGCGTCATGAACATGCCGGTGACCAGCTTGAGGTACTCCATGGCGAGGTGGCCCGCGCTGGCGTTGCCGGCCGACCCGTAGTTGAGTTCGCCCGGGTGTTTCTTGACGTAGGCCACGAACTCCTGGAAGTTCTTCGCCGGCACGTCGGGATGGATCACAAACACGTTGGGCACCTTGGCCAGCAGCGTGACCGGCACGAAGTCCTTGTCAACGTTGTAGGGCTGGTTGTCCAGCATGTAGGGATTGACCGCCAGCGTGCCCACGTGGCCGAGGATGATGGTGTGGCCATCGGGCGCGGCCTTGGCCACATCGGCCATGGCCGTCACCCCGGCGCCGCCCGGCTTGTTCTCCACATACACGTTCTGTCCCAGCTGTTTGCTCAGTTCGGCCGCCACGCTGCGCGCGACGATTTCGCTGGTGCCACCCGGGGCGAACGGCACCACAAAGCGGACCGGCTTGCTGGGCCAGGTGGACTGTGCCCGCAGCAGCGGGGTGGCGGCGCCCAGTGCGCTCGCGGCGCCGAGCGCCAGGACCTGTCGGCGGGGGATGTTCATGGCGTGTCTCCTCGTGGTTGTTGTCAGAACTGGTAGCGGCGCAGACCGCCGTCAACCGGGATCACGGCGCCGGTGATGTAGCTGGCGCGTGGCGAGGCCAGGAAGGTCACCAGGTTGGCCAGGTCTTCGGGCTCACCGTAGCGGCCGACCGGAATCTCGTTCTCGCACTGCCACTGTCGGTACTCGGGCGTGTAGTTGCGGAAGATCTGTTCGGAGTGGATGCGGCCGGGCGGCACGCAGTTGACCGTGATGCCGTGCGGGCCAACCATGCGCGAGAGTCCCTTGGCCCAGCTGTGCATGCCGGCCTTGGCACAGAAGGCGCCATTGATGTGGTCGGGCTCGCTCTTGCCGGTGATGCAGACGATGCGCCCCCAGCGCCGCTCGATCATCTGGTCGATCAAGGCATCGCCAAGCTGCCGCGGGCGGTGGAAGTTGAGCGTGATCGCTTCCTGCCACTGCGCCTCGCTCACGTGCAGGTCCTTGAAGCTGCGCGATCCGCCCGCGTTGTTGACCAGGATGTCGACATGGCCCAGGCCCTGCACGGCGGCAGACGCGATGCGTTGTGCCGCGTCCTCGGCGTACATGTCCTGCTCGATCAGCACCGGTTCGGCGCCGCCGGCCGCAGTGATCTGGGCCGCCAGTTCGCGCAGACGATCGACGCGCCGCGCCGTGATCGCCAGCCGAACGCCCTCGGCCGCCAGCGACAGGGCGATGCCCCGGCCAATGCCCGCGCTCGCGCCGGTCACCAGCGCCGTCTTGCCCCGCAGTTGCATGTCCATCGTGTCTCCTCGTGTTCTGAACCTCACGAGGACTGTATGGAGACGCGGCGCTTCACGCCAGCCCTCCCCTGGCATGGGGGCATCACGGATCGTGATACCCGGCGAGGACACTCAGGCCGGATCGCGCAGCACGGCACCGGGCCATGCGCCTTCCGCCACAAGCGCGCGGGCGCAGTCGCGCAGCACCACGCGCGCGGCCAGCGCAGCGGGGGACAGCTCCTCCTCGGACAGGGCGCAGAGCCAGTTTTCACGCGTCACCCCCGCATCGGTGATGCGTGCCATGTGAAAGCGCGTGGCCACGTCGGCAAACCGCGAGACCGCGGCCCACGGTTGCAGCGTGCCGCCCAGCCCGGCGGACACGGCCTCCATCAGCATCGCCAGCGAATCGATTTCGAGCACCAGGTTCGGGGTGACGCGGGCGCGCGCGAACGCGGCGTCCAGCGCGCTGCGCAGGCCATGCGGCCCCGACGGCAGGATCAATGGCTCGTCCCGCAGCTGGTTCATGCGGATGCGCGCGCCGCGCCGGGGCGCCGCATGGGCCTGGGCCGTGATCAGGAACAGGTCTTCCTCCAGCAGCGGCAGCACGCTCCAGCGCCGCGCGCTGCGCAGGGTCTGGCTGGCCTGGATGCGGGAATCGAACAGAACGGCGAGGTCGATCTGCCGTGCGTTCAACATGGCGCTCAGGTGGCCAGAGAGACTTTCGACCATGTGCAGCCGCACATTGGGGTAACTCTCGCGCATCGCTGTCATCAGCGGCAAACCCAGCACCGCCGCGGTGGTGGGCGCCAGGCCCACGCTGACGGTCCCGGTCAGGCGCGCTTCCTGCGCCGAGCGCACCGCCTGCTCGGCGTGGCGCAGGGTGAGCTGCGCTTCGCGGAAAAACGCCAACCCGGCCTCGGTCGGCGTCACACCCTGCGGACTGCGTTGCAGCAGCCGCGTGGACAGCTCACTTTCGAGCCGGGTGATCTGCTGGCTCAGCGCGGATTGCACCAGCGCCAGGTCGGCGGCGGCCCGGCTGATGCTGCCCAGCTCCACCACCCGCACGAAGTAACGAAGCTGACGCAGTTCCATGATGAAGGGAGAGAGGATTCGCCACGGGGTCGCCCTCGACCAGGATGCCGCGAGTCCGGGTTTCCCGGCCCGCAGGCATCGCCCCGGGGGTGACGCCGCAGGCGGCGCGGGGGGGGGGGACTTAACCTGCGCGGCGCGCCAGGACTTCAAACGCTGGCAGCGTCTTGCCTTCCAGCACTTCGAGGAAAGCGCCGCCGCCGGTGGAGATGTAGCCCACATCCTTCTCGATGCCGTACTTGGCAATCGCCGCCAGCGTGTCGCCACCGCCGGCGATGCTGAACGCGCTCGATTCAGCGATCGCGTGGGCGATCACCTTGGTGCCGTTCTCGAAGGCCGCGAACTCGAACACGCCCACCGGACCGTTCCAGACAATCGTGCCGGCCTTCTTGAGTTGCTCGGCCAGCTTGGCCGCGGTCTTGGGGCCGATGTCCAGGATCATGTCGTCGTCGGCCACATCGGTCGCCGCCTTGACCGTCGCCACCGCATCGGCCTTGAATTCCTTGGCGCAGACCACGTCTTCGGGGATCGGCACTTCGGCGCCACGCGCCTTCATCGCAGCGATCACGGCCGTGGCTTCGCCCAGCAGGTCCGGCTCGGCCAGGCTCTTGCCGATCTTCAGACCGGCCGCGAGCATGAAGGTGTTGGCGATGCCGCCGCCAACGATCAGGCCGTCGACGTTCTTGGCCAGCGCCTGCAGGATGGTCAGTTTGGTGCTGACCTTGCTGCCGGCCACGATGGCGATCAGCGGGCGCTTGGGGTTGGCCAGGGCCTTGCCGATGGCGTCCATCTCCGCCGCCAGCAGTGGGCCTGCGCAGGCAACGGGCGCGGTTTCGGCGATGCCGTAGGTCGTGCCTTCGGCGCGGTGCGCGGTGCCAAAGGCGTCGTGCACGAAGATGTCGCACAGCTTGCCCAGCTTGGCGGCCAGTTCGGGCTTGTTCTTTTTCTCGCCCACGTTCAGGCGGCAGTTCTCCAGCATCACGACTTCACCGGGAGCGACCGAGAAGTCCCCGTCGACCCAGTCGGCCACCACGCGGATGTTGCGGCCCATGAGCTGGCCCATGCGCGCGGCCACCGGCGCCAGCGAGTCTTCGGGCTTGAATTCGCCTTCGGTGGGGCGGCCCAGGTGGCTGGTGACCATCACGGCGGCACCGGCATCCAGCGCCATCTGGATCGCCGGGATGCTGGCGCGGATGCGCGTGTCTTCGGTGATGTTGCCGGCGTCGTCCTGGGGCACATTCAGGTCGGCGCGGATGAAGACGCGCTGGCCCTTGGCCTTGCCCTGGGCGCAGAGATCGGAGAAACGGATGAATTGCATGGTGAAGCCTCGGTCGGATGTTCGAGGCAAATTGTAGGGAATGCGCCGGGGCACTCAGTCGTCATCCCCGCCGGACGCTTCGCCGCCCGGCACCTGGCTCCAGGCATTGGCCGGGACCAACCCCTTGGGCGATTGCTGCCACTCCCAGGCGCCATAGGCGAGTACCGCCAGCAGCAGCAAGGCCGCCAGCCAGCGCCGGTTGTGCGGGACCAGGCTCGGTCCGGGTCCGTCGACCCGACCCGTCAGCATCGGTGCCGCCTGGTTCTTGCGACGCAGCACGCTCAGGCCGCCGATCAGCGCCAGGTGTCCCAGCACCACGAAAAGCATCGCTTCGCCGAAGAATTCGTGCAGTTCGGCCAGCCAGTCTTCGCCGGGGAACACCCCCCACTCGTTGAAGGTCGCGTAGCCGCTCAGGGTCAGCGGCAGCACCATGACCAGCAAGGCCACCACCGCCAGCGCCATCAGCAGGTTCTGTCCCTGGCGCCAGTTGACCGCCGTCAGCGACCCGGCCGTGCGCAACGACTTCAACCAGGCCGGCGCACTGCCCAGCTTGCGCCAGAGCAGACCCAGTCCCGCCTGGCGCGGGCCGAACAGGCCATAGAGCACGCGAAAGGCCAGCAAACCGGCCATGGTGTAGCCCAGCGTGACATGCAGCATGCGCCAGCGCTCGCCCTCGGCCGTCAGGTAGGCGCCGACAAAGCTCAGCGCAAACAGCCAGTGGAACATGCGCGTGGGCGCGTCGGTGATCAGGCGACCGCGGGCGGCGACCGGCTGGGCGGTGCGCGGTGCGGTGGCGGCGGAATTGGCGGAAAGGGGTGTGGTGGCTTGCATGGTGTGGCTCCTGCGTTCAGTCGTGTCCGAACCAGCGGCGGCCCAGGCTCACGCCGGCCGGCATCCGGATGTTGTCGTCGTCGAAATCGCCTCGGTCCGCGCCGGTGTGGCAGGCGCCGCAGTTGGCGGCGCTTTTGATGCTGGCGTGCTTCCAGACGGAAGCCGGTATCTCGTGGTGCTTGCGCTCGAACCAGGCCGAGCGGGTGAGCCGGTCCTGCGGCGGTTCTTCGTTGACGCGCTTGTAGGTGCCGGCGTTGGCCTGCAGCCAGGTCGAGAGCTGCTTGACGGTCGCCTCATCGAGCGAGGCGTCGGTACCGTAGTGCTTGTCCAGGCCGCTCATGATCCGTTGCCACGAGCGGGCCGGCAGCAGGCCGGGCGCGTAGGCCGTGTGGCAGGAAGCGCATTCGGCGGTGTAGGCCTTGGGCATGTCGCGCGGCATCATGCGGCCGCCGTCGGCGTGGGCCACGCCCAGGGTCGACAGGCAGAGCAGGCCGGCCAGACCGGGGCGCAGCGCATGATTCAGGAGGGTGTTCATGGATTGTCCTTGTGTGCGGTGAAGGGCTTTACTTGAGGCTGTTCAGGTAGGCCAGCACATCGGCCTTTTCGGCAGCGCTGCATTCGCGCGTGAGCACGTCGTTGCAGTTGCGCTTGAACCACTTGTCGACCTTGGCGCTGTCGGTGAAGACCTTGGCGTTGAAGGCCGGTGCCAGCGGAGCGATCACCTTGCCGGTGTTGGCGTGTTTGCCCTGCGCGGTGGGTGGTGTGCCGTGGCACGACGAGCACGACCACTCGCCACCGTGTTTGCTATTGAAGAAGGTCTGGCCCTTGGCGGCGCTGCCCGGCGCGCCGGCCTGCGCACTCCAGTACTGCAGCTGGGCCGCGGGCGTGGTTTCGGCGGCCTGGGCGGCAGCGCTGCCCAGCAGCACGAACAGGGTGGCGGCCAGGGTGGAAGCGGATCGGATGTGCATGGTGTCCTCGCAGGTGATGGATGGAATGGATGCGATGGGAGGGATGCTGCCGGCCGGGGCTTGAACCGACCCTGAAGTGCGCGTTCATCCGGCGTTCAGGGCAGCGGCGCACAATGGCTGCATGCGCTCCATCCGCCCGCCCCGTACAAGCCCGCACGCCCTGCTGGTCGCGGTGGTGCTGGGTGCCTGCGCGCTGCTGATGACGACGGCCTCTGCCCGCGACCGCGGCGACCATGAGCGTGCCCGTGAGGCCGTGATGTCCGGCCAGATCCTGCCGCTGTCGACCGTCCTGCAGAAGCTGGAGCGTGAACATGCCGGGCAGGTGCTGGAAATCGAACTCGAACCATCGGCGGACCGCTGGGTGTACGAAGTGAAGCTGCTGCAGACCGGTGGCCAGTTGCTGCGGCTGGAGGTCGATGCCACCACCGGCGAAGTGATCGGACGTCGCGTGCGCCCGCCGCGGCCCATGCAGGGGGAATCGCGTTGAGATTGCTGCTGGTGGAAGACGAGCCGATCCTGAGGGCACAGTTGCGTGCAGGCCTGGTGGCCGCCGGCTACGTGGTCGACGAGGCCGACAACGGGCGCGATGCCCACTTTCTTGGCGACACCGAACCTTTCGATGCGGTGGTCCTCGACCTCGGCCTGCCGGTGCTTGATGGCCTCACCGTGCTCAAGCGCTGGCGCGACGCCGGTCGCGCGATGCCGGTGCTGATCCTGACCGCGCGAGACAACTGGAGCGAGAAGGTCGCCGGCATCGACGCCGGTGCCGACGACTACCTCACCAAACCCTTCCACATGGAAGAGCTGCTGGCCCGGCTGCGCGCGCTGATCCGCCGCGCCAGCGGCCAGGCCTCGCCGGTGCTGCGCTGCGGTCCGCTGGCGCTGGACACGCGCAGCGGTCGGGTCACCTGCGACGGCCAGAACGTGAACCTGACGAGCCACGAATACAAGGTGCTGGACTACCTGATGCACCGCCAGGGCGCCGTGGTCTCGCGCAGCGAACTGACCGAACACATCTACGCGCAGGACTTCGACCGCGACTCCAACACGATCGAGGTATTCGTCGGCCGCCTGCGCAAGAAGCTGCCGCAGGACCTGATCGAGACCGTGCGTGGCCTGGGCTACCGGATGACACCGCCACCTGGCAGCGAACGCACGGAGGCCTGATGCCCACCTGGCGCAGGACGCTCTCGCTGCGCGGGCGCTGGCTGGCCGCGACACTGGCCGCCATGGCGGTCGCGCTGGCGCTGGCTGGCCTGTTCCTGCACCGCCTGTTCCAGGACCATGTGATGCGCCAGTTCCAGGCCACGCTGGTGCAGCAGCTGGACCAGCTCACCGCGCGCCTCGAATTCGACGCCAGCGGCCAGGCCACGATCGATCCCGCACGACTCTCCGACCCGCGCTGGCAGCGGCCCTATTCGGGCCTGTACTGGCAGCTCGACGAAGCCGGCACGACCAGCGAAAACCAGGGCTTCCTGCGCTCGCGCTCGCTCTGGGACGACCGCCTGCATCCCGAAGCCGACACCCCCGCCGACGGCCAGGTTCATGTGCACCAGGACACCGGGCCGCGCGGCTCCACGCTGCTGCTGGTCGAGCGCACGGTGTTTTCGGCCGACACGCCGCAGCGCCACTGGCGCCTGGTGGTCGCCGGTGACCTGCAGGAAGTGACAGCGGCCTCGGCGCGTTTTGCGCGGGTGCTGGCCATGTCGCTGCTGGCGCTGGGCCTGCTGCTGGCGCTGGCGGCGCTGGCGCAGGTGGCGGTGGGTCTGGCGCCGCTGCGCGCCCTGCAGCGCGCCCTGACCGACCTGCGAGAGGGCCGCACGCAACGCCTGCAGGGTGCCTTCCCCGCCGAGGTCCAGCCGCTGATCGACGACTTCAACGGTGTGCTCGACCGCAACGCCGAAGTGGTCGAGCGCGCGCGCACGCAGGCCGGCAATCTGGCCCACGCGCTGAAGACCCCGCTGGCCGTGCTCGACCAGGCCGCCAGCAGCCCTGCCGGCACCACGCCGCTGGCGGTGCTGGTGAAAGACCAGGTCGGCCTGGCGCGGCGCCACATCGACTGGCACCTCAAGCGTTCGCGCGTGGCGGCGGCGCAGCGCCTGCCCGGCCAGCGCACGCCGCTGGCGCCGGTGGTCGATGGTCTGCTGCGCCTGCTCGCGCGCGTGCATGCCGGGCGCCATCTCGATCTGGGATGCGACGACATTCCTGCCGAGTGGGCGTTCGCGGGTGAAGAGCAGGACCTGCAGGAGATGCTGGGCAACCTGATGGACAACGCCTGCCTGTGGGCACGCACGCAGGTGCATGTGGGCGCCGAACTGCGCGGCGACCGGCTGGAAATCACGGTAGACGACGACGGGCCGGGCATCGCACCCGAGCAGCGCCAGGCGGCGCTCTCGCGCGGCGTGCGGCTGGACGAAGCCACGCCGGGCAGCGGCCTGGGACTGGCCATCGTGGCCGAGCTGGCCAACCTCTACGGCGGCGCGCTGGCTCTCGAAGACGGCGCGACCGGCGGTCTGCGCGCGCGAATCAGCCTGCCGGCGACGCGCTGACGGGCGCAGCGCCTGCACCGCCCGCACAGGGCGCGAACAGGTCCAGCGCCGGCTGGCGCACCGAGGTCGTGACGTCCATCAGCCCCAGCACCGAATGGAACATGTTGTCGTGCGAAGCGGGCTTGGCGGCCCGCTCGCGCAGGCAGCCCGCGTCGACACCGAGTCGCTTCTGGAGCCCGCCGGACAGCCAGCTGACCATCGGCACATGTTTTTGCTGCACCGGCGCCAGGGCGTAGGGCACGCCGTGCAGGAACAGGCCGTTTTCGCCCAGCGATTCGCCATGGTCCGAGACATAGACCAGCCCGGTGTCGAAGCGGCCCGCCGCGGCGTGCTGCTTGAGCCAGCCCAGTGTTTCGCTCAGGAAGTGGTCGGTGTAGGTGATCGAGTTGTCGTAGGCATTGAGCAACTGGTCGGCCGGGCACTCGGACAGCGTGACGCTGCGGCACTCGGGCTGGAAGGGCTTTTTCGATTCGGGCGCGCGCTTGTGGTACGCCGGTCCGTGGCTGCCCATCTGGTGCATCACCAGCACCACGCCGCGCGCTCGGCGCTCGGGGTCGAGCGCGGCGATGCGCGCGTCCAGACCGCTGAGCATGGCCTCATCCAGGCATTCGCCGCCATCGCAAAGTCCCGCCACCGGTTGCTCCGAAGCCTGCGCATGCGGCACGCGGTCGCACACGCCTTTGCAGCCCGACTGGTTGTCCAGCCAGAGCACCGCCAGCCCGGCGCGCTGCAGCACGTCCAGCAGGTTCTCGCTGCGCGGCGTTTCGTTTCCACCCTCGTCGCGGCTGAGCGGCGAAAAGATGCAGGGCACCGAGACCTGCGTGTTGGTGCCGCAGGACGTCACGTTGGGGAAGTTGACCAGCCCGTCGTTGGCCTGCCACTGCGCCAGCGACGGCGTGGTCTGCCGTGCATATCCGTTGAGGCCCCAGTTCTGCGCCCGCGCGGTTTCGCCCACCACGAACACCACCAGCGGCGGTCGCGCCTGGGCAGCGTAGCTGGCGCCCAGCTTCGCATCGGTGCCCACCGGCTCCAGCGTCGTCACGGCGTGGGTGCCGGCGTTGACCGCCAGCGCCGCCGAGGCGTAGACGCTGTTGAGCGGGTTGATCATGTAGCGCAGCTCCTTGTGGCCGCGCATCAGCGAAGCGATGCCCTGGTAGCCTGCCATCAGTGCGGCCGCGGCGACCGCCAGCGCCAGCAGCGCGCCAGCGAGATTGCGGCCGACCTGCCGCAGCGGCGGATGCCAGCCCGGCGCCCGGCGCCAGATCCACCACAGGGCCGGTCCGGCGACCCCGGCCAGCGTCACCAGCAGCGGCCAGGACAGCAGGTCGCGGACCTCGCGCGGGTCGGTGTTGGCGACGTTGGCCATCATCGACGGATCGATCACGACCCGGTATTGCCACATGAAGTAGCTGTTGGCCGCCGCCACCAGCACCAGCAGCGTCGCCACCGGACGGAACACGCGCGGCCAGTTGAGCAGCGAGAGCAGCGCGGCGATCAGGGCCAGCACCAGCACGCCCAGACCCAGCAGCTGCGGCAACTGGTGCCCCGAATCGGCGGTGAGCGATGCCACGCGCTGCCACAGCGGCAGGTTCCCGACCACGGTCAGCCACAGGGCGACCAGCCACACCGCCCAAAGGGGCTTGCGCCGGGCCTGCGGGTCTGCGGCGGACTGTTTCAGAAAGGGTGACGTTGCCTGCATCGGTCGCACAAAGGGAGCCGCGGGAGCCGCAGCGAACCCGATATTGTCTCCGGTGACTGTTAACCCGGCATTAACCCTCGGCACCGGCCGGACTCGGCCAGTGCAGGGCAAACCGCGTGGTCATCGGGGCTTCGCCGCCGTCGCGCACCAGCTGTGCGCCCATCTCCTCGGCGATGCGCTCGACCAGCCGCAGGCCCAGCCCCAGTCCGGACGAGGCCTGCGCCGGCGGTACCGACACCCCCTCGCGCTGGCCGTCGTCGCTGACCGCGATGCCGCGACCCTGCCCGTCCTGCCAGACGCGGACCTCGACCTGGGAGCCCGCGGGTGTGTGGCGCAGCGCGTTCTCGACCAGGTTGCGCACGGCCAGCTCCAGCAGCATGGGATTGACCCGCACGCGCACGTCCCCGCCGTCCTCCACAAAAGACATCTCGTGCTGGCTCTCATGGGCCAGCTGCGCATGCGCCGAGATCAGGCGCACCGCCACCTCGCCCAGCAAGGCGTCCTGCACCGGTTCGCCGGCCTGGCCATCGCCGGTGCTGGAGGCGCGTTGCGCGCGCGCGAGGTCCAGCAGCTGGGTCAGGATGCGGCCCGCACGCAGCGCTTCCTGTTCCAGCCGGGCCAGCCGCTCGGGCGTGGCCTCGACCTGTGCGGCCCGCGCCTGCAGCGTGATGACGGCCAGCGGCGTGCGCAGCTCGTGCGCCACATCCGAGGCGAACTGCCGTTCGCGCTGCGCCTGCTCCTGCAGCGTGTCGACCATGGTGTTGATCGCAGTCACCGTGCTGGCGAACTCGCGGAAGCGGTGCTGCGACTCCAGCCGCTGGCCGGCAAACGCGTCCAGCGTCGCCACCTCGTCCGAAAGCTGTTCCAGCGGCCGCAATCCGCGCCGCAGTGTCCACCACATCACCAGTGACAGCAGCGGCAGCAGCAGGATGGCCGGCTGCGCCAGGTGTTCGGCGATGTCGCGTGCCAGCACATAGCGCTTCTTCAAGTCCAGCAGCGCCATCACACGGCGCTCGCGCCCGTCGACCCGCGCCGTCTCGACGTAGGCGCGCCAGTCGTGCGGCTCTCCCTTGGCGTCGCGGTAGACCAGGGTGACCAGACCCTTGTCCGGCAGGCGCGAGAGGTCCAGACCGTCCACGAGTTGGTCGCTGTCGTTCACCAGGCGCCGGTTCTCCCAGACCATGATGGCCACGTCCTGCGCGTATTCGTGAGTCTCGCTGCTGGGCACCGGCAACGGCCAGGGCGGCTCGCCCTCGTGGTGCCACGTCGCCGCGCCCATCCAGAGGTTCGCCACCGCGACCAGGTGGCCGTCGGTGAATTTGCGCGTCTCACGCATGCTGGAGTTCCAGCCCACCGCGATCACGATCACCCAGACCACCAGCTGGGCGCCCAGCACCCAGAGCAGCAGATGCCGCCAGAGCGAGCGCCGGGTCGTGGCGGCGGGCAGGTTCACGGCCGTTCCGCCGGGCCGGGCGCTGCCGTCGGCGTCGCTTCCTGCGGGATGAAGTAGCCGACACCGCGCACGGTCTTGATCAGCGTCTCGCCCAGTTTGCGCCGCAGGTGGTGCACATGCACCTCGATCGCGTTGCTTTCCAGCGCTTCGCCGAAGCCGTACAGCGCCGACTCCAGCCGCGCCTTGGACAGCACCTGCGGACGGGCCTGCAGCAAAGTCAGCAGCAAAGCGAACTCCTTGCCGCCCAGCGACACCGGCAGTCCGGCGCGCTCGACCGAGTGCGCGGCCGGATCGACCACCAGGTCACCGTGTTCGATCACCGGTTTGCTGCGGCCACTGGCGCGGCGCAGCATGGCGCGCAGCCGCGCCAGCAGTTCGTTGGGGTCGAAGGGTTTGACGATGTAGTCGTCGGCACCACCGTCCAGGCCGGTGATGCGGTCACTGACGCCGTCGCGCGCGGTCATGATCAGCACCGGCATGTCGTTCTGCGGCAGGCTGGGCTGCCCCGCGCGGCGCACCGCAGAGCGGCGCACCCGCGCCAGCAGGTCCAGGCCATCGCCGTCGGGCAGGCCCAGATCGAGCAGCATCAGGTCGAAGTGCTCGACACACAACGCCGTCCAGGCCGAGTCCAGGGTGCCGCAAACGTCCACCGCATAACCGGCATGGCGCAGCGACAGGCTCAGGCCGCTGGCAATGCCGGGATCATCTTCCACCACCAGAGCTCGCATGTGTGCAACGGCGCAGCGCGCCCCCAAGTAAAGACCCCAAAGGAATTCCATTATCCGGAGCCCCCTTAAGGCGCTCTTAAACTCGCACACCCAACATGCCAGCGCCATGACCAACGACCACAGCCACGCCCTCCCGCCCTCCGCCCGCTGGTTGCTGGGACTGTCCTTGGCCTTGCTTCTGCTCACCCTCGCGTGGGACGCCAGCGGACTGGACCTGCCGACCATGCTGCACATCGGCACGCCGCAGGGGTTCGACCTTCGGCATCAGCCCGTGCTGGAACGGGTGCTGCACGACGGCGTGCGCAAGGTCTCGACCGTGCTGTTCATCCTGATGATCATTTGGGCTGTGCGGCGCGACAGCGGCCGTCCCGGTACAACGACGCGGCGTGAACGGTTGACGGTGCTGGGCCTGGTCACACTGTCGCTGCTGGCGGTCAGCATCACCAAGCAGTTCAGCCGCTCCAGCTGCCCCTGGGAGTGGACCCAGTTCGGCGGTCACGCGGTCTACACCTCCCACTGGAACCTGCTGACCAGTGATGGCGGCGGTGGCAGCTGCTTCCCGGGCGGCCATGCCTCGGGGTCGCTGGCCTTCTTTGCCCTGTGCCTCCCCTGGCTATGGTCGCCGGTGGCCGGCCGCCGCACGTCGATTGGCTGGCAATGGTTCGCGCTGGTGGTGTTCGCGGGCCTGGCCTCGGGCGTCACGCAAACCCTGCGCGGCGCCCATCCGCCGAGCCACACCCTTTGGACCGGCGTGATCTGTACGGCGGTGACCCTGACCGGTTGGTGGCTCGCGCTGCCGAAGCTCAGGGCTGCCCGTAGTACGACTTGAACCAGTCCACGAAGCGCTGCGCGCCGGTTTGCAGGTCGGTGTCGGCGCGCACGCCAAAGCCCGCCTCCAGCCGCGTCGTGTCGGCCCAGGTGTCGGGCACGTCGCCCGGCTGCATCGGCAGGTAGTTCTTGATCGCGGCGCGTCCGCAAGCTTGTTCCAGGCAGCCGATGAAATCCATCAGCGGCACCGGACCGTTGTGGCCCACGTTGAGCACACGGTGCGGCGCGCGGCCGTCCTGGCGCTGTGGCGGTTGTGCAGCCACCGCCATCACCGCGTCCACCACATCGTCGACGTAGGTGAAGTCGCGGCGCAGGTGGCCGTGGTTGTAGACGTCGATCGGCTTGCCCTCGAAGATCGCGCGCACGAACTTGAAGATCGCCATGTCGGGTCGGCCCCAGGGGCCGTAGACCGTGAAGAAGCGCAGCGCCGACGCGGGGATGCCATAGAGGTGGCTGTAGCTGTGCGCCATCAGCTCGTTGGCCTTCTTGCTGGCCGCGTAGAGCGAGATCGGCGAATCGGTGACCATGTCTTCGCGCAGCGGCATCTCGCGCGCAGCGCCGTAGATCGAACTCGACGAGGCGTAGACCAGGTGCTTCACGCCGCCGTGGCGGCAGCCTTCGAGCACCGTCAGCATGCCCGCCAGGTTGCTGTCGAGGTAGGCCATCGGATGGTCGACCGAATATCGCACCCCCGCCTGTGCCGCCAGGTGGATCACGATGTCGTAGGTGGTTTGCGCAAACAGCTCGGCCACGCCTTCGCGGTCGGCCAGGTCCAGCCGGTGAAAGACGAAGCCCGGGCGTGCCAGCAGCCGGTCCAGCCGCGCCTGCTTGAGGGTTGGCTCGTAGTACAGCGTCATGCTGTCCACGCCGTCGACCGCGCAGCCACGGTCGAGCAGGCGGTTGACCAGATGGAAACCGATGAAGCCGGCAGCGCCCGTCACCAGCACGCGTGGCGCAGTGGTGGTTTCAAACAGGCTCATGGCAACACCCCGCGCGGATCGGGCCGGTAGACATAGCGGCGGATTTTCTTCGGCGGCTCGCAGCTGGCGCGCATCGACTCGGCACCGAACAGCACCCATTCACGGCGGTGCGCTTCACCCAGCGACACCGCCTTGTTCACGTCGAAGCAAGCCAGCTCGGCATCGGTCGGCACAAGCAGGAAGCGGTTGGGCGCCTCGTGCATCCAGACCCAGGCATTGCGCTCCTGCTCCTCCAGCGGCGCGAGGTAGCTGAAATGGGTCAGCGGCCGGTGGCTGAACAGCAGGAACTGTTCCTTGAAATACAGCAGCGCCAGCTCGGATGTCGGCGGCAGCTTCTGCTCGACCTGCTCCATCATCTCCTGCGGTGTGCGGTGCGGGTCGACGCGCGGCCAGACCATCAGCGCCACAAACACCCAGACCGTGATCGTGGCCAGCGCGAGCCGCTCCAGCAGGTCGCGACGGCGCACCAGGACGACCACCACCAGCAAGGCGAGCCCCATGGCCATCAGCGGGGTCGCCAGCGTGGCAATCAGCTCGGCGTAGTCGGGCGCCTTGCGCAGCAGCTTCTCGGGCGAGACGCGAAGCACCACGCCCAGGCCGGTGATCACCAGCGCCAGCAGCACCAGAAAACCCTGGAAGAAGAGACCCGTGCGCGCGGCGGCGACGCTCTCGCGCACCCGCGTCCACAGCACCCCGACCACCAGCGCCAGCATCGGCAACGCGGGCAGCATGTAGACCTCGCGCTTGCCCGAGCTCAGCGAGAAAAACAGCAGCACCATCCCGACCCAGACCATCAGCACCCGCGCGCGCCGGTCGTCGCGCAGCAGCGCGACCAGGGGCTTGAAAAACACCAGCAACAGCACCACCAGCGGGAACCACACCGTCGGAATGGCCTGGGTGAAAAAATAGTGCCAGGGCTTGACGTGGTGCCAGGCGTTGACAAAGCGCTCGCCGGTCTGGCGGAACAGCAGGTCGTTGCGGTAGGCGACCATGGTGTCCGTGCCGATGCTGTGCACCTGCCAGAGCATCGGGCCGAGCCAGAGCGCGATGACGGCCAGCATCACCAGCAGACCCGCCACCAGCTTCCAGCGCCAGACCACCGCGCCGGTCTGCCCGGCCGACGGATTCTTCACCCACAGACCGAGCGGCAGCAGCATCAGCAGCGGCAGAAAACCCACCCCCTTGGTGATGATGCCCACCCCCATGCCGGCACAGGCGGTGAAGTACCAGCCCCAGTGCGGCCCGGTGAAAAAATGCCGCAGCAGGCCATAACAACCCAGGGTGATCCAGAAGCACAGCAGCGCATCGATCTGCCCGGTTTTGCCCTGCAACAGGAACTGTGGCGTGAGCACCAGCACCAGCACCGCCGCCAGTGCCACCTCGCGGTTCCACAGCCGCCGGCCAATGTCGTGCACCAGCAGCACGGTGCCGAACGCGGCCAGCGCGCTGGGCAGCAGGAAGGCGATCTTGATCTGGCCGGTCACCACAAAGGTCAGCGCGGCCAGCCACATGAACACCGGCGGCTTGTCCGGGTACGGCTCGCCACCGCGTGTGGGGAACAGCCACTGGCCGCTCTCGACCATCTCGCGCGCGACCTGCGCAAAGCGCGGTTCGTCGGCCGGCCAGGGGTAGCGCAGCCCGATGCCCAGCAGCAGCACGATGGCCGTCGCAACCAGCCAGAACAGGGTCCGGCGGCGGGTCTGTTCGTCAGTGGGCTGGGACATGGGAATGTTCCTGGCGGTAACGCTGGAGGCGCTGCTTGAAACCGTGGTGGTAGAGGTAGAGGCCAAGGCCCGTGGACAGGACCAGCATCACGATGCTGACCCAGATCTGCGAGCTGTCATGCAGCGCGATGCCCGAGCCGGCGTAGCTGAACAGCAGCATCTGCGGCAGGTAGCCCAGCAGGCTGCCAAACAGCACCGCCAGAGGCCGCAGGTCGGACAGCGCGGCCGCGACGTTGGTCACCAGGTTGCTGCCGACCGGAATCAGGCGGATCACGCAGATCCAGATCCAGGTGTCCTCAGCCAGCACGGCCTTGATCAGTTCGATCTTCTGCGCGTACTTCTGGCGCACCCAGTCCATGCCCAGGCGCTGCACCGCGAACATGGTCAGCATGGCACCTGCGCCGGTCAGCAGCGTGCCGATCAGCCCGCCCTGCCAGCCGCCGAACAGGAAGCCGCAGGAAAAGGCCAGCACCTGACGCGGACCACCCAGAGCGGTGTAGAGCACCGAACCGGCGATGAACACCGGCCATGCAATCGCCCGGTTCTGCCTGAACAGCTCCTGCAGCAGCACCTCCTCGGTCACCGGCCCCCACCAGCCCAAGTGCAGGGACAGGAAGGCCAGCGTCAGGACGCCCGTCAGCAGCAAGGGCTTAGCGAGACTCTTCATGCGCAGCGAGCGTGCGGACCTGGGCGATCACCGGGCGCTTGCCGCGCCGGGTCAGCCACATCACGCCCGCCATGTCGACCAGCCCGACCCACAGCCGGTTCCAGGCGTTGTACTTGGACACCCCGGCCTGGCGCGCGCGGTGGTTCACCGGCACCACACGGATCGCGCCGCCCAGGCGCAGCACCAGCGCCGGCAGGTAGCGGTGCATGTGGTCGAAATAGGGCAGCTGCAACCAGGTGGCGCGCGGGATCAGCTTGAGGCCACAGCCGGTGTCAGGGACCTGGTCGCTCAGCAGCTTCTGGCGCACCGCGTTGGCGATGCGCGACTGGAACTTCTTCCACTCGGTGTCCTGCCGGTTCTTGCGGTAGCCGGCGATGCAGAAGTGTTCGCCCTGCGCCTCGGTCTCGCGGGCCACCTTCAGCAGCGCGGGCATGTCGGCCGGGTCGTTCTGGCCGTCGCCGTCGATGGTGATCAGGTAGCGCCCACGCGCCTGGCGGGCCGCGCTCATGAGTGCCGTGCTCTGGCCGACGCTCTTCTCGTGGCGGATCAGCCGGGCTGCTGATCCCAGCGCGGAGCAGCGCTGCAGGAACTCTTCGCCGGTGCCATCGTCGCTGCCGTCATCGACCAGCACGATCTCGAACGCGCACTCGGGGCGCAGCGCTGCGACGACCTCGGCCACCAGCGCACCGATGTTGCCGGTCTCGTTCTTGGCAGGGATCAGCACCGATACGAGGGGCTCGGCAGCAGCGGCAACGGCCGCAGGGAAATCAGTCATGTCAGGAAACCCGTGGAGGTGCGGCCAGGAAGCCGCCAATCGACGCGCCATCGTTCACCCCGACCTGAGGTTCGCCGCGCGGCGCAACACGGGATTTTCCCACGTCGGCGCTCACCAGCCCAGACCGATGTGCAGCGGCAGGTAGACCGACATGCCGGTCACGATGGTGCCCAGCACGCCCTTGCGCCAGAAAAAGTACCCCGCTCCGGCCACCGCCGCGAACAGGCGCGCGTCGCGCCAGGTCTGCACGAGGTGCCCGTGGCTCATCACGACCTCGGGCAGCACCACCGCCGCCAGTGCCGCGATCGGCGCGTACTGCAAGCCGCGCTGCGCCCAGTGCGGCAGGGTCCAGGGGCGGTCCGAAAACAGGAAGAAGCTGCGCGTGACCAACGTGATCACACCCAGCGCGACGATGGTAAGCAGCGTGTGCAGGTCGATGTCAAGCATGGGCCGGTTCCGTGCCCCGCTGGTGCTCGATCAGCAGACAGATCGCCACCGCGCTGGCGATGGCCACCAGGATGTTCAGCCGCAGGGGCAAGGCCCAGGCGGCCACCGCCGCTGAGCCCGCCACGCCCGCCGACACCACCCGCAACGGAGAGGTGGCCAGCGAACACAACACGCCCACCAGCGCCAGGATGCCCGCAAACCCCAGACCCCAGGACAGCGGCACCGCATTCGCCAGGAACACGCCCGCCACGCTGGCGACCATCCAGGCCAGATAGTTCACCGCGCAGTTGCCCATCAGATAGGCCTGCTGCTGCGCCAGCTCTTCGGCACTGGTGCCCGGGTGCGGGTAACGGCGCGCAAAGAACACATAGCTCAGGTCGCCGGTGACGTACCCGCTGACCAGCCGCTGCCAGCGCGGCAGGTGCATCAGGTAGGGCCGCAGGTGGGCCGAGAACACCACGAAGCGCAGGTTGACGCAGAAGGCCGCCGCCAGGATCACCCACATCGGGGCCCCCGCCGTGATCATCGGCACCGCCGCCAGCTGCGCGCTGCCGGCGTAGACGATCAGGGTCATCAGCAGGGCTTCGAGCGCCGACATGCCCGACTGCACCATGGCCACGCCCGTCATCAGCCCCCAGGCAGCGATGCCCATGGCGACCGAGCCCTGGTCGGTGATGCCCTCGCGGAATTCTGGCCGGCGTCGGTGCTCTGCGAGAAAAAACATCAGTCCGCCACAGCGCCAAACACCTGGCCGGGCGCGACCGCAAAGCCCTGGAGGAACTCACGTGCCGGCAGGCGCTTGCCGCCCGCTCGCTGCAGCTCCAGCAGGTTCAGCACGCCCTCGCCGGTGGCCACGCGGATGCCCTCGGCGCCGGCCGACAGCACCTGGCCCGGAGCCGCCGCGCCCGCTTCGGCGGCGACCCGCCATACCTTCACCGCCTCACCAGCCAGCGTGGTGGCCAGCCCCGGCGCCGGCGAGAAAGCGCGCGCGCGGCGCTCGATCACGGCGGCCGGCTGGCGCCAGTCGATCGTGGCCTCGGCCTTGTCGATCTTGGCCGCATAGGTCACACCCTCCGCCGGTTGCGGCTCGGGCCGCAGACCGCCACAGGCCGCCAGCTCCAGCGCTTCGACGATCATCCGGCCGCCCAGGTCGGCCAGCCGGTCGTGCAGTACGCCGGTGGTATCGGCCCTGGTGATCGGCAAGGCCTCGACCAACAGCATGTCGCCCGTGTCCAGCCCGGCGTCCATCTGCATGATGGTCACACCGGTCCGCGCGTCGCCGGCCTCGATGGCGCGGTGGATCGGGGCGGCGCCGCGCCAGCGCGGGAGCAGCGAGGCATGGATGTTCAGGCAGCCCAGGCGCGGCAGGTCCAGCACCCACTGCGGCAGGATCAGGCCGTAGGCTGCCACCACCATGACGTCGGGTTGAGCGGCCTGCAGCGCTTCGCGCGCCGCCGCCGCCTCGTGAGGAAACTTGCCGTCCAGCCGCAGGCTGCGCGGCTGCGCGACGGCAATGCCACGGTCGAGTGCGAACTGCTTGACCGGCGAGGCCTGCAACTTCATGCCGCGGCCGGCGGGTCGGTCCGGCTGGGTCAGCACCAACGGAATCTCGAAGCCCGCAGCGTGCAGCCGCTCCATCGCCACTCGGGCGAATTCCGGCGTGCCGGCGAACACCACGCGCATCGTCAGTCCCTCGCGTCGCGCTCGGCCTTGAGCAGCTTGGTCTTGATGCGGTTGCGCTTGAGCGGCGAGAGGTATTCGACGAACACCTTGCCCATCAGGTGGTCCATCTCGTGCTGGATGCAGACCGCCAGCATGTCCTGCGCATCGATGGTGCGCGACTGGCCCTGTTCGTCCAGCGCGGTGACCTTGACCGCCAGCGAGCGCTCGACACCGTCGTAGATGCCGGGCACAGACAGGCAGCCTTCTTCGCCCTTGCGGGTTTCCGGGCTGGCCCAGTCGATCACCGGGTTGATCAGCACCAGCGGCTGGTCGCGCGTCTCGCTCACGTCGATCACGATCAGGCGCTGGTGCACATCGACCTGTGTGGCCGCCAGACCGATGCCGTGGGCGTCGTACATGGTCGCGAACATGCGGTCGATCAGCTCGCGCAGCTGGTCGTCGAAAGCCACGACGGGCTTGGCCACCGTATTCAGCTTCGGATCGGGATAACGCAGGATGGGCAGCAGTTCAGGAGTGCTCATGTCGGGAAGCAGCGGTCCGCTCGGACCTTGAAAAGGCAAAGGCCCGCCAATGGCGGCAAGAGCCGCATGCAACGGGCAGTGGGAGGTTTGTCGCTATTTTCGCCACTTTTGCATTCCCGGGGGGAGGCGAAAGCCTATTAATATTGCCTAATCAAGGGCTTGGGCGCAAAATCAAATGCGAATTGTCAAGACTTGATGCGCCGTTGGCCCGATGGACGGGCGGCGGTGACCGGCCAGTTTGCGCCAGCCCCAGGGGCCCACACATGCGATTGAACACCCTCCCGACCGCCATCCGTCCCAGCCGCGCTGTCGTCGGCGCCTGCGCCCTGATGCTGGCATCGCTTGCCGGCACCGCCCAGGCGCAGAACTATCCGGTCAGCAACAGCCAGCGCAACACCGCCAACCAGGTGGCACAAGGTGGCGTGGCGCTGTCCGAACTGGCCCCCAACGCACCCGACAGCCACACCGTCAAGCGTGGCGACACGCTGTGGGCAATTTCCAAGATCTTCCTCAAGAGCCCGTGGCGCTGGCCCGAGCTCTGGGGCATGAACCTCGAAGAAATCAAGAATCCGCACCGCATCTATCCCGGACAGGTGCTGTACCTGGACAAGAGCGGTGGACGCGCCCGCCTGTCCACCCGCAAGCCGGGCGAAGGTGACGTGCCCACCGTTCGGGTTTCGCCACGGGTGCGCTCAGAAAGCCTCTCAGACTCCGCCATTCCGCCGGTCAACATGCAGGCGATCGAGGCTTTCCTGGCCGAACCGCTGATCGTGGACGAAGCCACCTTCGCCAAGGCAGCGCGCATCGTTGCCACGCCTGAAAATCGCGTGCTGCTGAGCCTGGGTGACCGCGCCTATGCGCGCGGCCAGTACGGCGAGGCTGGTGACCTGAAGGAAGAGGCGCTGGCCCTGGGTGCGGGCAAGCCTCTGGTCTACCGCGTGTTCCGCAACGCCACGCCCCTGAAAGACCCGTCGTCGGGTGAAGTGCTGGCCTATGAAGCCCAGTATGTCGGCAAGGTGGAGCTGGCGCGGCCCGAAAGCCGCCGCGAAATCGAGGCGGCGCCTGAAGAAGCGAAGAAGCCCGCAGGCAAGGACATCTACAAGCCGCAGTACGAGAACACGACGCACAACTTTGAGCGCGTGCCGGTGGAAGAAAAGGCGCCCGTCAAACCGGTGGCCACAGGCGAGATCATTCCCGCCACCATCGACATCGTCAAAGCCAAGGAAGAGATGCGCGTGGGCGACCGGCTGCTGCCCGACCCGCCACGCGAGTTCCCCAACTACGTGCCGCGCGCACCGGGCAAGCCGTTCAACGGCCAGATCGTTTCCGTCTACGGCAGCGCCGTGCGCTATGCCGCACAAAACCAGGTGGTGTCGATCAACCGCGGCAAGGTGCAAGGCGTCGAGCCAGGGCATGTGCTCGCACTGGTGCGCGACTCCAGCACCCAGATCGACAAGACCGACGAGAGCCGTCCGCAGATCCGCCTGCCGGGCGAGCCCAACGGCCTGATGATGGTCTTCAAGGTCTTCGACAAGGTGTCCTACGCCTTGGTGCTGGACATCGTCGACGGCGTGAAGGTCGGCGACCGCTTCACCAGTCCCTGAGCCGGTGTCCATGGACCGGGACGCTTGCGCCGCCTGGCTCAGGCTGGTGCTCACGCCGGGCGTGGGCAATGACACTGCGCGCCGGCTGCTGGCGGCCTTCGGCCTGCCTTCGGCCATCTGGTCCCAGAGCCCCAGCGCCTGGGAGACCGTCACCAATGGCCGGATCGCCCGGGCCATGCAGACCGTTCCGCCATCGCTCGACGCCGCCGTGGACCGGCTCATGCAGTGGCTGTCGCACGACTGCCACCACGTCGTCACACTGGCCGACAGCCACTACCCGTCAGCCCTGCTGCAGACGGCCGATCCGCCGCCAATGCTCTATGTGCAGGGCCGGCTGGATGTGCTGACCCACCCGCGGCAACTGGCCATCGTCGGCAGTCGCAACCCCACACCGCAGGGCGAAAGCAACGCCCTTGAGTTCGCGCGCAGCCTTGCACAAGCCGATGTCTGCGTCGTCTCCGGTCTGGCGCTGGGCATCGACGGCGCCGCCCACACCGGGGCACTTGAAGGCGGCGGCACCACCATTGCCGTGGTGGGCACCGGGCTGGACACGGTCTACCCGAAGCGGCACGAAGGCCTGGCCCGCCGTATTGCGGCGCATGGTGCCATCGTCAGTGAATACCCGCTGGGCACGCCTCCGCTGGCGGCCCACTTTCCCCAGCGCAACCGGATCATCGCCGGGCTGAGCCAGGGCACGCTGGTGGTCGAGGCAGCCGTTCGCTCAGGCTCGCTGATCACCGCCCGGCTGGCGGCCGAGCAAGGTCGCGAAGTGTTCGCCATCCCTGGCTCCATCCATTCGCCGCAGGCGCGCGGCTGCCACGCCCTGATCCGCCAGGGCGCCAAGCTGGTTGAGTCGGCGCAGGACATTCTGGAAGACCTTCGTCTGACCGAACCGACGGCAGCATCCCGTCCCATTCCGGAAGGCGGGGAAGACAGCCTGCTCGACGCCATGGGCTTCGACCCGGTCGGTCTGGATGCGCTGCAGGCGCGTACCGGCATCGACACGCCGACATTGCAGGCGCGCTTGCTGGAGCTGGAACTGGAAGGTCGGGTCGACCGGCTGCCTGGAGGCCTGCTGCAGCGCAGCGGCCAGGCCTGAGGCCCGGCTTACCCGAGCAGGCGTTCGGGGTTCGCGTCGAGTTTGGCCAGCGCGTCGCGCGTGGCGCGCACGGTCAGGGCTTCGTCTTCGCTCGGCACCAGCAGACCCGCCTGCAGGTAAGCCGCCACTCGGGTGGCCTGGATCAGGAAGCAGCGGCCCACATTGGTCACGAACAGGTACAGCTGACCACGGTCGCTGCGCCAGGCGAACTGCACGCTGTTGAGCTTGCCGTTGTGATCCAGTCCGAACCAGGCGCCAATTTGCAGTTCCTGGGCCCAGGACCGCATGGCTTCGTTGGGCTGGCTGCCGCCGTGCTTGATCACCTCGATGTTGCTGGCGTCCACACCGGTGATCATCTCGATGCTCTCGTTGTCGAGATCCAGATCGCCAACTCCGCTTTCGGGCAGGTAATCTTCCAGGTGCGCCAGGCGCTCGGACATCTGGTCCAGACGTTCCTGCGAAATGGTTTCGGTGCGCGACATGAAGGCGTCGGCCAGCGTGTCGCTCACGGACTTGATGTGAACATCCTGGATCGTCGGCGAATAGCCCAGCAAACTCATGCCCTGGCGCAGGCGCTGCAGCAGGCCCGGCAGTTGCTGGATCACGCGGGCGCGGTCGTTGCGGCTGGGCTTGGCGCTCGCCGCCCACAGCAGCTCCGAGGCCACCCGCTTGAGCGAGGCGGTTTCTTCGTGCTTGATGCCGTACTTGACGCTGGCCACCGCCAGCACCTCGACCCAGACCTTGAACAGAAACTCGCGCACCTCGTCCCGCACCACGATGTCGTCGAGCAGCTTGCGCAGCTCAATCGTGTACTGGACCGACAGGGTCTCCTTCTGCTCGACCTGCTGGGCAACGCTGACGAAGCGGCTGGCGCTGCCCTGTTCGCTCAGGTAGGACTCGAGGAACTTCTGGAACTCGTCGAACACCAGCTGGAACACTCGGCGACCGGTCTCGGGGTACTGTTCGATGACTTGCACCACCCGCTTGATCTCGGCCTCCAGGGCGGCCGAACTGACATTCGACTCGAAGCCCATCACGCAGGAGCCCATGCGGTCGATCAGGCGTCGCGCAGGATGCTGCAGCGCGCTGAAGAACTCGGGTTCGGCCAGCGCCACACGCAGCACCGGAATCTGCAACCGCGCGAACCAGACCCGCACGCTGGGCGGAATGCGTTCTTCGGCCAGGATGCTCTGGAACATCAGTGCCACCACCTCGATGGTGGCCTTTTCGGACGGCGTGCTGGCAGCCTGCTTGAGCTCGGCGGCGCGCTGGCGCAGCACGGTCGCTGCCCGGGCCACATGGGTTCCGTCCATTGCCGGCGAACCCAGACCCGATGCACCGCCGCCTCCGGTCGATGTTCCCAATTCAGCAACCGGCACCGGCATCACCTGGCTCATCGCCTGCTGAAGCCGCGGCGACGTCGGCAGGATCTGGGTGGCCTCGAAATCCCCGCCAATCTTGTCGGCCAGCAGACGCCGCAGTCGGCCGACCACACCCTGCGCCCGCATGCGGGCGCGTGCCAGCGGCGTCGAGTGGGTCATCAGGCGGGTTTCATCGTGCACGCCCATCACGGTCGACGCTTGCCCGGTCTGGCTGGGACCGAAACCGCCACGCCCGCCGGGCGCACCAGCGGCACCGCCGCCAGAACCGCCTCCCACGGCCCCCACGCCCGAGACCCCGGCGCCGGCATAGTTGCTTCCGGCATAGCCGCTGCCATAGCCCGTTCCGCCAGCGTACGACGTGCCTCCGAATCCGTCCCCGCCACCAGCGCCCTGAGGGCCACCTTCGGCAGCCCCCTGGGCGGCCGCGTCCTTGGCGGCATCCTTGCCGGGTCCCGGACCACCCGCTGAACGGCTGCCGGGCGCACGCCGGACCAGGGCCTGCAGATCGATTTCCTTGAGCACTCCGCTGGAAATCAGGAATTCGTTGGCCGACTTGTAGGCGGCGTGCATGGTCTTGGCGAGTACCGGGGACAGCGAGTCCTGCACCAGCGCCCACCCTTCACGGGTCATTTGCACGTCCAGCCACTGGTCGACCAGGATGCGCGCCACCACATCGGGCAGCAGCACGTCGCCACGCGGCAACTCCTGGCGCTTCTCTAGGTGCTGGATGCGCAGCCTCAGTTCGTTGAGGTCGGTCGAAACCAGCTCCAGAACGCGCATCGCGAGGCGCGAGGCCAGGATCTGGTCGTCAATGGCGCCTTCGGCCAGCAGTTCCAGCCTCCCCGTCATGCCGAGCGTGCTGGCATTGCTGGAAGCACGGGGCAACAGAGTTCGCTGCAGGGCTTTCTTGCTCTGGTTCAGCCAGGCGCCTTGGCTCTTGCTGAATGCCGTCCAGGCATCGCGCCGCTCCTGCATCTCGCGAGCGGGACCCGCCTGGTCCAGGATCGCCATCAGCCGGTTGTCGCAGGCCTTGACCAGGTCGGGCAACGCCCGCCCCACGTGAACCACGAAGAGTTCACGCGCCTGTTTGGCCAGAGACGAAACGTGCTGATCAGAGGTTGCCACAGTGGATCAGTATGACACGAAAGACTGCATGTTCAGGTCACCCCCGACGTCGGCCCGCTCACATTTCAAGAGCATCTGCCAGGTCCCGTTCAGACCATGGCACCGCTGTTCGGATCGTCCGGGTTGCCGGTTGCTGTCTTGACCGGACCCTTGATCAGGTCTTCGCGCTTGATGCCCAGCCACATCGCGATGGCCGCGGCCACGAACACGGAAGAATAGATGCCGAACAGGATGCCGATGGTCAGCGCCATGGCGAAGTAATGCAGCGTAGGGCCACCGAACAGCAGCATCGACAGCACCATGATCTGGGTCGATCCGTGGGTGATGATGGTGCGGCTGATGGTCGAGGTGATCGCGTGATCGATGATCTGGACCGTGTTCATCTTGCGCTGGCGGCGGAAGGTCTCGCGGATCCGGTCGAAGATCACCACGGATTCGTTGACCGAATAGCCCAGCACCGCCAGCACCGCAGCCAGCACCGCCAGCGAGAACTCCCACTGGAAGAAGGCGAAGAAGCCCAGGATGATCACCACGTCGTGCAGGTTGGCCACGATGGCCGAGACGGCATATTTCCACTCGAAACGGATCGCGAGGTAGATCACGATGCCCGCGATCACCAGGCCCAGCGCCATCAGGCCGTGTTGCACCAGCTCCTGCCCCACCTGCGGGCCGACGAACTCGGTGCGCTTGAGCGTCACCGCCGGGTTCTGGGCCTTCAGCGCCGACAGCACGGTTTCGCTCTGCTGGCCAGAGGTCTGGCCTGCCTTGGCCGGCAGACGCAGCAGCACGTCCTTGGAGGTGCCGAAGTTCTGCACCGGCACCTCGGCGTACCCCAGACCCTCGACCACCTTGCGCACGCCTTCCAGATCGGCCGGCTGCGAATAGGCGACCTCCATCACCGTGCCGCCGGTGAATTCGACCGACAGGTTCAGGCCACGCGAGACCAGAAAAAACACGGCCAGCACGAAGGTGATGGCCGACACCGCGTTCAGCACGATGGCGTGCCGCATGAACGGGATGTCTTTGCGGATGCGGAAAAGTTCCATGTTCGTGCTCCCGGATCAGTCGGCCTTGTTGGCCACGTCGCTGCCGCCCTCGGGGCGCCACACCGTGCCGATGGACACGCTCTTGAGTTTCTTCTGACGGCCATACCAGAGGTTGACCAGGGCTCGCGAGAACACCACCGACGAGAACATGCTGGTCAGGATGCCGATGCAATGCACCACGGCGAAACCGCGCACCGGGCCGGAACCGAAGATCAGCAGCGCGACACCGGCGATCAGCGAGGTGATGTTGGAGTCGAGGATGGTGCCCCAGGCGTGGTCGTAACCGACGTTGATCGCGGTCTGTGGTGCCGAACCGTTGCGCAGCTCTTCGCGCACGCGCTCGTTGATCAGCACGTTGGCGTCGATGGCCATGCCCAGTGCCAGCGCCATGGCCGCCATGCCGGGCAGCGTCAGCGTCGCCTGCAGCATCGACAGGATCGCCACCAGCAGCACCAGGTTGAAGCCCAGCGCCAGGCTGGAGAACACGCCGAACAGCATGTAGTACAGGCACATGAAGGCCGCCACCACCAGGAAGCCGATGGTCACGCTGTTGAATCCGCGCTCGATGTTTTCCTTGCCCAGGCTCGGGCCGATGGTGCGCTCTTCGATGATCTCCATCGGCGCGGCCAGCGAACCGGCGCGCAGCAGCAGCGCGGTGTCGTTGGCTTCGACGGTGTTCATGCTGCCGGAAATCTGCACCCGGCCGCCGCCGATCTCGGAGCGGATCACCGGCGCCGTCACGACCTCGCCCTTGCCCTTCTCGAACAGGATGATGGCCATGCGCTTGCCGATGTTCTCGCGCGTCACGTCGCGGAACACGCGCGAGCCCTTGCTGTCCAGGGTCAGGTGCACGGCCGGCTGCTGCTGGTCGTCGAAACCGGCCTGGGCGTCGGTCAGGTTTTCACCGGTCAGCAGCACCTCGCGCTTGACGATGACGGGGCGGCCATTGCGCTCCAGGTATTTCTCGGCGCCGAACGGCACCGCGCCGGTGCCGCTCTCGGCCGCCTGCCCCTCGGTGCTCTCGTCGACCAGGCGCACTTCCAGCGTGGCAGTGCGGCCCAGGATGTCCTTGGCCTTGGCCGTGTCCTGCACGCCCGGCAGCTGGACCACGATGCGGTCAGCACCCTGCTGCTGGATCACGGGCTCGGAGACTGCCAGTTCGTTGATCCGGTTGTGCAGTGTGGTGATGTTCTGCTTGAGCGCCGCCGACTGCACAGTCGTGGCGGCCTGCGGCTTGAGCGTGGCCGTCAGGCGGAACTCGGCGCCGTCGGGCGCGCGCACCACCTGCAGGTCGGCGAACTGGTCAGCGATCAGGTTTTCGATCGCCTGCGCCGTGGCTTCGTCGCGGGCACGCACTTCGATGTTGTTGCCGTTGCGCTGGATGCCACCGTGGCGCACGTTCTTTTCGCGCAGGGCAGTGCGCAGGTCGGCCGCCATGACTTCGACCTTGCGCTGCAGCGCTGCAGCCATGTCGACCTGGAGCATGAAGTGCACGCCGCCGCGCAGGTCCAGGCCGAGGTACATCGGCGCGGCACCGATCTTCGAGAGCCAGGTCGGTGTGCGCGGCACCAGGTTCAGTGCCACCACGAAGCCTGGGTTGGACGGATCGGGGTTGAGCGTGTGCTCGATCGCGTCGCGCGCCTTGATCTGGTCGTCGGTGGTCTCGAACCGCGCCTTGACCGAACTGCCTTCCTGCTGCACCTGCGAGGCCTTCACGCCCTCGCGTTCCAGCGTCTGCTCCACGCGGGTGACGGTCGTCCCGTCGACCTTGACCGAAGAACGCGCGGCCGATACCTGCACCGCCGGCGATTCGCCGAACAGGTTGGGCAGCGAAAACAGCACGCCGACCACCAGCGCCACCGCGATGATCAGGTACTTCCAGAGAGGGTAGCGATTCATGACAGGCCCTTCGGCACAGAGATCTTTTCAATCCAGAGTGCTGCAGAACCGGCTTTGCCGGGCTGCAGGCACTGCCCCCTTGAGGGGGGAACGGGCCCAAAAGGGCCCGTGCGGGGGTGTTACTTCAACGTGCCCTTGGGCAGCACCTGCACCACGGCCGAGCGCTGCATCTGCACTTCCACGCCACTGGCCAGTTCCACACCAATGTAGGCTTCACCGATCTTCGAAACCTTGCCCAGGAAACCACCGGCGGTCACGATTTCGTCGCCCTTGGCGAGCGCTTCGACCATGGCCTTGTGCTCTTTCTGCTTCTTCATCTGGGGGCGGATCATGACGAAGTACAGCACCACGAACATCAGCACCAGCGGCAGCATGCTGATCAGGGTGCTCTGGGTGTCGCCGGCACCGGCTGCGGTTTGGGCAAAGGCAGAGGAAATGAACACTGAATTCTCCGAAAACGACTGGGTCAGGTGGATTGCATGACAGTCTCCCCGTCCAAGCCATCTCGGCAGGGGCAACGTCAGGCAAGCCGATCATTGTATTCGGCGCCCCCCACAAGAGCGCCGTGTGCTGACATTGACAATCCGTCAGGCTGTGCCTGCCACTGCCCGCGGTCCACCGGGCTGTCCCGCCCGGAAAGAACCACACCCAGGCGCTGAAACCAGTCTTCCGACGGCAAGTGCGGCACCCATCGGCCGGCACCCATGAGGAGCGCCACCGCAGCAAGACCGGCGGGGAACACCCTCCGAAGCGTCGCCGGGGTGTGCCAGGTCTTCAGGGCCGACAGGCCCACACCGGCCACCAGAGCACCAAGCGCAAAGCCAGCAGCCGCCTCGGAAACCGGATGCGCGTGCAATGCCACCCGGGAGACGGCCACGGCACCTCCCAGCACCAGGCCGATGAACGCTCCAAGCCAGCGCCACCGCGGGGAATTCCCCGCCAACGCGGCAACCGCCACGGGCCAGAAGGCGGTGGCCATGGTTGCATGGCCGCTGAAGCAGGTCAGGTCCCAGGCTCGGACTCCGGTGCCCCATCCATAAAACAGGACCTTGGTACCGGCCACCAGCAAACTGGCCAGAGCCAGCGCGAGCCACCAGCGCAGCACCAGCGCCAGCCTGACCTGCTCTCCCCAGAGCACCGCGCCCAACGCGATGGCCAGCGGCCACACCAGCGCTGCGCTCCCCAGCGAAGTCAGAAACAGCCAGTCCATGTCCGGAGGGTATCAGCCCCGGATGACAGCCTGCCTCTGAAGGTCGTCAGGCGGCGCGCGCGTTCGCTCCTGCCGGCTGACGCCACTGCGCCATCAGTCCGTCCCAGCGCTGGCGGGCGGCCGCCAGGTGGCGCACCTTCACATGGCCGTAGCCCCGGATCTGCTCCGGAATGCGGGCAATGTCCAGCGCCAGCGCGTGGTTGGCTGCGTCCAGGCTTTGCATCAACTCCTCGACGCTCGCGCGGTACTCGGCGATCAGGGCGCGTTCGGTGCGGCGCTCTTCGGTGCGGGCAAAGATGTCCAGCGCCGTGCCACGCAGCCCCTTGAGTTTGGCCAGCAGCCTGAAGCCGGTGAACATCAGCGGGCCGTATTTCTGCTTGACCAGCTCACCCTTGGCGTTGGTCTTGGCGAACAGCGGCGGCGCCAGATGCACGTGCAGCTTGAAGTCCCCCTCGAACTGCGCCGCCAGCTTCGCGTGGAAAGCCGGGTCGCTGTGCAGGCGCGCGACTTCGTACTCGTCCTTGTAGGCCATGAGCTTGAACAGGTACCGGGCCACGGCCTCGGTCAGCGCAGTCTTGCCCAGTTTTGCTTCGGCGTCCTGCACGCGGCGCACAAAGACCTCGTATTCACCCGCGTAGGCCGCGTTCTGGTAAGCGGTCAGGAACTCGACCCGGCGCGCCACCAGGCTGTCGACCGTCTCGCGCTTGTGGAAGCGGAGCACGTTTTCGCCCACCGGGTTGAGCAACATCGCCATCGCCTTGGGGTCGTGCGCGGCGCGACGGCCCCACTCGAAGGCCTGCCGGTTTTTCTCGACCTGCACCGCGTTGAGCTCAATGGCGCGCATCAGAGCCGTCAGCCCCAGCGGCACCCAGCCGCGCTGCCAAGCGTAGCCGAGCATCATCGGGTTGGTGTAGATCGAGTCGCCCATCAGCTTGGTGGCTGCGGTCTCGGCGTCGAACACACCGACCGCCTCGGTGCCGAGGGCACCCACCAGCGCGTCGACGCAGGCCTGTGCCGGGTTCTGCCACTCCGTGTTCTTCACGAACGCGGCCGTCGGCGTGGCGCTGGCGTTGAGCGCCACGTGGCTGCGGTCGGCGCGCAGCCGCAGCCAGCTTTCCTTGTTGGCCGCCACGATCGGGTCGCAGCCGATGATCAGGTCGGCCGACGCCGCAGACACGCGAGTGGTGCGGATCACGTCCTGGTGCGCACCGATCAGCACATGGCTCCAGGTCGCGCCGCCCTTCTGCGCCAGACCCGCCGCGTCCTGCGTGACGATGCCCTTGCCCTCGATGTGGGCCGCCATGCCCAGCAGCTGGCCGATGGTGATGACACCGGTGCCGCCGACGCCCGCGACCACGATGCCCCAGGCCGCGTCGGCCAGCAGCGGCTGCTTCGGTTCGGGCAGCGTGCCGCCGGTCCACTCGGCCCTGTTGTCCGCCTTCTTCTTGCGCAGCTGGCCGCCGTCGACGGTGACGAAGCTGGGGCAGAAGCCCTTGACGCAGGAGAAGTCCTTGTTGCAGGTGCTCTGGTTGATGGCGCGCTTGCGGCCGAACTCGGTTTCCAGTGGCTCGACCGACAGGCAGTTGCTCTGCACGCCGCAATCGCCGCAGCCTTCGCAGACCGCCTCGTTGATGACCACGCGCTCGGTCGGCTCGACCATGGTGCCGCGCTTGCGGCGGCGGCGCTTCTCGGTGGCGCAGGTCTGGTCATAGATGATGACCGTGGTCCCCTGGATCTCGCGGAACTCGCGCTGCACCGCGTCCAGCGTGTCGCGGTGCTGGATCGCGATGCCGGCCGGCAGGCCTTGCACGGCCGCGTACTTCTCCGGTTCGTCGGTAACGATGGTGATCTTCACCGCGCCCTCGGCGCGCATGCTCTGCGCGATCTGCACCACGCTGTGGCCCTCGGGGCGCTCACCGACCTGCTGGCCGCCGGTCATGGCGACCGCGTCGTTGTAGAGGATCTTGTAGGTGATGTTCACGCCGGCGGCGATGCTCTGGCGCACCGCCAGCAGGCCGCTGTGGAAGTAGGTGCCGTCGCCCAGGTTGGCGAACATGTGCTGGTCGTGGCTGAACGGCTGCTGGCCGACCCAGGGCACGCCCTCGCCGCCCATCTGGGTGAAGCCGGTGGTGGAACGGTCCATCCAGATCGTCATGAAGTGGCAGCCGATGCCAGCCATGGCGCGCGAGCCTTCGGGCACCTTGGTGGACGTGTTGTGCGGGCAACCCGAGCAGAACCAGGGCTGGCGCTCGGCGCCTTCGACGCCCTTGGTCAGCAGCGTCTGCATCGACTGCTCCTGCGCCGTCAGGATGGCCAGCTGCGCGTCAATGCGAGCCTGCACATCTTCGGGCAAGCCGATCTTGCGCAGGCGCCGCGCCACGGCGCGCGCGATGATGGCCGGCGACAGGTCGGCGTTGGCGCGCAGCAGGGTGTGGGCGCTGGGGTTGGGCATGGACCATTCGCCGCCGGTGAAGTCGCCCTCCACCTCGTCGAACTTGCCCAGCACGTGCGGGCGCACGTCGGCGCGCCAGTTGTAGAGCTCTTCCTTGAGCTGGTATTCGATGACCTGGCGCTTTTCTTCCACCACCAGGATCTCGCGCAGGCCGGTGGCGAATTCGCGCGTGGTCTGCGCCTCCAGCGGCCAGACCACGTTCACCTTGTGCAGGCGCAGGCCGATGCGGCGGCAGGTTTCGTCGTCCAGGCCTAGGTCCAGCAGCGCCTGGCGCGTGTCGTTGAAGGCCTTGCCGCTGGCGATGATGCCGAAGCGGTCGTTCGGGCCGGCCACCACGTTGTGGTTGAGCTTGTTGGCGCGGATGTAGGCCAGCGCGGCGTACCACTTGTAGTCGAACAGGCGCGCTTCCTGGTCCAGCGCGTGGTCGGGCCAGCGGATGTGCACGCCGCCGGGCGGCATGTCGAACTCGGGGATCACGATCTGCACCCGCTCCGGGTCGATCATCGCCGTGGCGCTGGATTCGACGATTTCCTGGATGGTCTTCATGCCGGCCCAGACGCCGGAGAAACGGCTCATGGCGAAGGCGTGCAGGCCCAGGTCCAGGATGTCCTGCACCGTGGACGGGAAGAACACCGGCAGGCCGCAGGCCTTGAAGATGTGGTCGCTCTGATGCGCGGCGGTCGAGCTCTTGGCCACGTGGTCGTCGCCGGCCACTGCGATCACGCCGCCCCAGGGCGTGGTGCCGGCCATGTTGGCGTGCTTGAACACGTCGGAGCAGCGGTCCACGCCCGGGCCCTTGCCGTACCAGATGCCGAACACGCCGTCGAACTTGTTGCTGCCGGGCGGGGCGAAGCCCAGCTGCTGCGTGCCCCAGAGGGCAGTGGCCGCCAGCTCTTCGTTCACGCCGGGCTGGAAGACGATGTTCTGTTGCTTGAGATACGGCGCAGCCTTCTGCAGTGCCTGGTCATAGCCGCCCAGCGGCGAACCCCGGTAACCGCTGATGAACCCCGCCGTGTTCTTGCCGACCAGGGCGTCGCGCTGACGCTGCAGCATGGGCAGCTTGACCAGCGCCTGCACGCCGCTCATGAAAGCGCGGCCGTGGTCCAGGGAATATTTGTCGTCGAGGGTGACGGTTTCCAGCGCCTTGCGGACGTGCTCGGGCAGCGGTGCATTCATGTTGTTGTCTCCTGCTGTGGGTGGGGAAGCGCCTTGTGGGCACTTTTTTCCTGGAATCCGGCCAGATCGGCTGGTGCCAGTATGGCGATCAGTGTATGTCCCGGACGGCGACAGGTGTTTGCTTTTCATGCCCGCTATTGCGACACTTGAGAAAGCTTCTTTCTCCAAAACGCCATCTATGGAAACACTCGACAAGTTTGACCTCGCCATCCTGAACGAGCTGCAAAACGACGGCCGTCTGACCAACGCCGAACTGGCCAGCCGCGTGGGTCTGTCGGCCGCGCCGTGCTGGCGCCGGGTGCGGGCGCTGGAAGAAGCGGGATTCATCACCGGTTACCGGGCCGAACTCAACCGCGAGAAGATCGGCCTGGGGGTGTTGGCCTTTGTGCGTCTGGACGCCGAACGCAACAGCGGCGACGTGACGCGCCAGCTCGAAGCGACGATCCAGAAAATTCCTGAAATCGTCAGCTGCCACTACATCAGCGGCTCCGGCACCTTCGAGCTGCAGGTGGTCTGCCCCGACCTGGGCGAGTTCAGCCGCTTCGCCCGCGAGGTGCTGATCAACCTGCCCAATGTGAAAGACCTGCACACCTCGTTTTCGCTCGGCGAAGTGAAGTCGGCGGGAGCGCTTCCGCTGGGACATCTGAAGCGGTAGCGAAGGTTTCGGGGTGAATTCTTGATCGCAGGAACAGGGGGTCAACGACCCATTTGTTCTGGCTCAAGTCCCGCCGGCATCTGCCGATACTGCCTGTGTGAAACTTTTCTGGAACACTCCACCAGCTCCCGTTCAGGGCGTCCGAACTCCGCTCCAGCGTGAGCGAACCGCATGGACCCTTGCCGGCATCCTGTTCGCCTGCGTGGCGCTGTTGGCTGGCCCAATGGGCGAATCCGCCAGATCCCCAATGGCCTACGTGCAAGCTGCTTCAGCCGCAGCCAGCCCTCTGGAGTCCGGGCTCTCTGATCTGATCAGTCTGTCGCGGCAACGCCGCGTCCTCGTCGCAGCCAGAGATGTCGATGTGGGGGAGCTGGCCCGGCTGGACGCCTTGCTGCGCCAGTCACTGGGAGCGCTTCGGCGGCAGTCCGACAGCTTGCCCGCATCCATCGCTCTCGACGTGAGCGCACTGAACACCGACTGGCAAGTCCTCGAATCTGCCCATCCAGGCCTGCAGAGCACCCCGTTTGCACGGTTCGCCCAACACAGCCAGTTCATAGACAACCAGTTGGCTCTGCTCTCACACGTCCGAGAAGTCGGTCTTTGAGACCCCCAAAGACAAACGGCATCCGTTTCCGGATGCCGTCGCAGGACTCGATTCGCCGTGGAATCAGGCGCCGCTGATCGGAGGCGTCGGAGCCGGGGCGGGCGCCGCAGCAGCCGGGGCTGGGGCCGGAGCCGGCGTCGGAGGAACGACTGCAGGGGCTGGGGCCGGCGTCGTTCCGCCGCGGGTCTGGTTGTACAACACACCCAGACCAGCAGCTCCGATCAGCAGTTTGGTCGGGGTGGACAGGCCCGCACCACCAGCACCGGCGCCAGCACCAGGGTTGGCGGCCAGGAACTGGGTACAGGCAGCTTCCGACACCGGCAGCGACTGGCCGCCCTGGATCGTCACCGTACAGCCGCTGGCAAACTGGATGGTGGCCTTGCCGTTGGAGGTACTGAGAACCTCGGCACCTTGCTGCAACGGCATGTTGGCAGACGCGTTGGTCAGCTGGTTGTTGGAAGTCACCGTCACAAGCCCTTCGACCGACTTGATGACCGCGTAAGGCGCCTGTTGTGCGACGGCGATACTCGCAGCAGAGGCCACAACGAGCGCAACGAGAGAAGTCTTCATGAATGATTCCTGGCGGAAGATGCAGGCCAGCTGCAAGGGAAAAAGGTTATTGGATTATCGTGCACAGAGAACTGTTTGTCACTCCTAATGCCTACCTGTGAGCGCCGCCCAACAGCGCGACCACAGATTCTGTGACAGCCGGTGCGGCTCACCGGGCGGCGCTGGAACTTCTTGCGGCGCAACATTGTCCAGGATGGCCTGGGGCCGGTCCTTCACCAGTTTCATGGCCTCTTCCTTGCCCAGAAGGCGTTCCGCCACTTCCAGCGCGGGTCGAAGCTGGGGGCGGCGGCGACCCGCCGTGTGCGCATCGCTGGCCAGAATATGGGTGCGCCCTTCGGCGAGGAAACGTTCGCCCCAGTACTGCGCACGGCGGCCGAACGCTCCCGTGAGAGCTCCAGCGGTCACCTGCATCCAGGCACCCTGCTCGATCAGCCTCAGAAACACGGGGTAATGGGCCTCGACCCAGGTCAGTCGCTCCGGGTGGGTGATGACCGGCGTGTAACCGGCTGCCACCAGTGAGAACACCGCATCTTCGAATCGCGGCGGCGGCGTGGTGTGTGACGGCTCCAGCAGCAAGTACCGGGAGCGGTTCAGCGTCGGCACCGTTCCGGCGCGCAGGCCTTCGAGAAGGCCGGGCACCAGATGGACGTCTGCGCCCACCACCAGCTTCAACCCGATGTTGCGCTGTTCAAACTCTGCCTGCAAAGCTTGCATGGCCTGCTGGATTCCAGGCCCGTCATTCATGTACATGCCAGGGTAGATGTGTGGCGTGCACGCCATCGTATGGATGCCGTCCTCCACCGCAATGGCCGCCATCTCCAGAGAGACCTGCAGGTTCTTGGCACCGTCGTCGATGCCCGGCAGGATGTGTGTGTGCAAATCGATCATCGTTTCACGTTCGCGGCAATACCCCCCACCAGGCGGGTCAGGACAACGCGATCCAGCAAGAGTTCACCGCGCAAGCCGCCCCGGACGTCGGCTTCGGACTTGGGAACCAAGGCCAGCGTGAGCGCCTGGCAATCGCTGCCGATGGTCAACTCCATCGACGTGCGGCTCCATTCCGAGTCTGTGGATTGCATGGCAACAGACCGGGCGAGTTCCCCGCCTCCCTGGGCGCAAGTGAAGGTCCAGACCAGACCCTGGGCGCTTGGCAGTTCCCTGGCGCGAAAATCGCCCTCAAAGTGATACACGCCGGCCGGCAGCAGGAGGTCGTGCTTGAGCAGCGGCATCCGCAACGGGCGTCCGTTGAAGCGGATGCGCAAGACCTGCCCCCTCGGTCCCATGCCTACACGCTCCACCTCCGCACCCACGCGGGCCGGGTCACCTTCGGCCAGGTCCCAGTCAAAGGCATCGCGGACAAATTCCCGGTCGAACCCGCCGTTGTAGATCAGATCCAGCGGTCGCTTCCAGAGTTGCAGCCAGACGGCATGCGCGTCCAGCCAGCGTGCCTCCGCCTTGAGCTGACGGACCACCAGCAGGCCGGTCGCGGACTGGATGCCATCGCGCTGCAAGACTTCGACCACCAGCGGCAAGGTGGCCCACATCGGCAGTTTTTCCGCCGGGATGACACGCAAGGCACGGTTCACCCAATCCACGTTTCCCTGCGAAGCGCTTCGCAGGACATCGAGCAACGCCGGGTCCTGGCTTGACAGCACCATCAGCCTGGCCAACGAGCGAGATGCCTCTGCGTCTCCATGCCGCACGGCCAGTTGCACCAGGAATGGCACGGCCTGTGCCCAGTCCTGCCTCGAAAGTGCGCGCACCACTTGCTGCTTCAATACCTCGTCGCGGAAGGGCGCCACACGACTGACCAGGTCAATCAGCCGGCCACCATCCATGCCAATGGTCTCGGGCGGCAATCCAGCGTAGCGAACCATGTCCGCCATGGCCAGCCCGTCTCCAGGATTGTTCGCCACCCGTTCACGCAGCCGGTCCCATTCCGGCCCCGCCGCTCCTGGTGCCGACGCTGAGCTCGAGGCCGGGCACCCGTCAACGACCGGCCATTGGCGGTTCTGGCACGCAAAGTCCAGATTGGCGGTCACCGAAAGCCAGGTCAATGCAATGGCCGCGAGCACACACAATGCGAGCGCCACACGCCAGGAAACACTCAGGCCCACGGGAAGTCGTCCTGGGTCCGGCATGACGTCACTCCGCATCGAGGCTCGCCAACTGCGGCCCGCCCGAGCGGGAAACAAACTGGGCCTTCAGGCGAAAGTCACGCACCATGACCTGCTGGTTGCGGTCAAGCATCCGGATCTGGACGGCACCCGACACCACCTGACGATCCTGGACCTGCTTGAGGTCGAAACGTGCCGGTCCCAGCCCGGTCACCACCGCATCACCCAACAACCGCTGGTAAGCACCGGCAAAACGCTCAGCCGACGCCTCCTGCTGCGTGGACCGCGCCGCCCAACGCTGCAGCCGCTCGATCTGACCGGTCTCCAGCATGTGCAGCAAGTCCACCAGCACAGGCTGGTAGGCACGGATGTCGCCCTTCAGGGAAGCCGCATCGGCCTTGGCTGGCGAACTGTCGTCGGCTGCCGGGGCAGGGGTCGCCTGTACAGCCCGCGCCGGCTCACTGACTGAGGCAACAACGGTGGTCTCCGGTGCCGCCACCGAAGCCGCGGCTTTGTCGGTCTGTTCGGCCAACGGGGGCTTCCGTTCCCGCGGGCTCTTGGGCACTGGGTTGCCTGTGGGCACCCGTGCCAGCGCAACACCCGGTTTTGCCGTTCGCCCCTTGTCCTCTCCATGCGATGGCGCTCCAGGAAACACTTTGTCGGGAGCCCAGCCATCGCCCTGCCCGTTTTGTGGCCCCTCCGGAGACTCGGAAAGGTTCAGCAACGGTTCTGGCGCCTTGGCCAGACCCAGCGACGCATCGTCGGCCGACGACCACATGGTCGCCAATACACCAACCGCGCCCAGAACCAATGCCCCGGAAACGAATGCCACGATGCGTCGCCGCGACAGGCGTCCGTGGACCGGAGCCCGCTGGCGTCCATGGATAGGCACCGTTGGCTTGGGAGCGGAGCTCAGCGTTTGCCGTGCTTTCAGCTGTGAATCGTATTCGGCCCGCTTCACCGACGAAGACAGGACGTCGTGCGCCAGATTCACCCGCGCAGCCGCATCGTCGGGCCAACGAACATCGTCGCGCGCAAAGTCGGGGTGCGTCAGCCGGATCAGGATGCGATAGTGCTCACGCACCGCCGACAGGTCGCTTCCAGGATGGACTCCCATCACCTCATAGTGGGTCGCACCAGAACGCAGCATCGCTGTCCTGACAAAGAACCGTGCTGCCTGCCGGACTGGGGTCGATGGCGTGTCGCGAGAAATGCCGGATACCGGCCTGTCGGCAGCGAGATGGAGGATGTCCAGGACTTTGTCGAACAGCAGCCGTGGCTCCCCGCGCGCCACTGCATGGCGGCCAGGGCTCTGCTGGAACGCCAGCAAGGCTTCCCAGAGCACCTCGGGGGACACACTGCCGGCGGACGGGGTCATGGGCGGTTTGCCAGTCAGAGACGGGGCTCGTCCACACCGGCCAGACGGTTCACCAGCACATAGACCGACGGCATGGCCTTGCCATCACGCGGAAGCTTGTGCTCCACCTGAAACTGGCTCACCCGCGCCTCCAGGCTGTCTGCGGTCGCTGCCAGTTTCTGCTTGGCTTGCAGCTGCTTGAGCTGTTCATTGAGCCACTGCCCGGCCGGATCGGAATCCTTGGCAGCAAACACGCGCGCGCGGTATCCGGGAGGCAGGCGCCAGAGCGTCGTGAAGGCACCCGACCAGGTCTTGCGGAACGCGTCCATCGGGAGCGTCCAGGTCTGTCCATTTGCAGCGAGGGTCACGGTGTCACCCGCCATCTTTTGCAGCAGGACCCAGCGCCTGGTCGTGCCCTCCTGCAACTGGACCAGTCCGGGGCGATCCAGCGCCTTGAGTTCAGAGAGGCCGATGCCAACCTGGCGGAAACACTGCACCCCCAACGCCAGGCCGCTCTCGCAGGCGCTGGTCGGATCCAGCTTCACGCCCCAGAGTTGTCCCAGCAGCGGCCAGATGACTTCCGGTTTGTCCTGGATGGTGGCCAGTTCAGGCGCCTTGGAGGACTCCTTCGGAGCGGGAGCGGTGACTGCAGCTTCGACCGGAACAGGCGCTGTCGCCGGTGGCACCACGGCGGGTGGCACGACCGGCGCGGGTGCCGCGGGCGGCGTGGCGTCCGCAGGCGAAGCCGCGACAGGTGCCACTTCGGTCGACTTGATCACCCCCACCACTGCGGCCTTCGCTGGCTTCTCGGCAAGCTTGACCGTCGGCGCGCTGTCACCCGAACCCATCCACCAGGCACCAGCACCCAAGGCGGCCACCACAGCAACGCCCACCAGGCCTGGAACCAGCCAGCGCCGCGATGGAGGTCCGCCAGCACCGAACAAGGTGTTGTTGCCAGACGCGCCTGCAGGCCGTTCACCGGTGGTGGCCTCATTCCGCTCGGTGTCCGCGCTCAAGGTGGAGGCGAAGCCTGAGCGAGGCGACTGGGACTCGTCTTCGTAGCCGTAGTAACTGCCATACCCATAGTCGGTCCCGTGCTTGTCGCTCACATGGGTCAGCACCACCCCCATCGGGGCAATACCGCCATGGCGCAGCCGGCGCAGGGCATCCTTGATGGCGGACTTGCGGGTCGAGCCGGCCTTGATCGTGAAGATCAGGTGGGGCACCTGGTTGCCCAGCACGATGGCATCCGCGATGCCGAGCAGCGGCGGGCTGTCGATGATGACCTGGGTGTAACCCAGTTCATGGGCTTTTTCCAGCAGCAGCTGGAACTTCGGACCCATGAGCAGTTCGACCGGATCGGGAGGCGTCGGTCCGGCCGTCAACACCGACAGATTGGCGATGTTCGCGTTCTGGATCAGTGTGCCAGCGCCCGGCTCCCCGGCCAGGAAGTTGGACAGCCCGCTCTCATTGGGCAGCAGCATGGTCTTGTGAACCGACGGATTGCGCATGTCCGCATCAATCAGCAGCACCTGCTTGCCCAGCTGCGCGAAGTTGATGGCCAGCGAGATGGCGGTGGTCGTCTTGCCTTCGGCCTTGCCGCAACTGGTCACCATCAGCAGCTTGGGCGCGCCTTCGTTGGTGGAAAACTGCAGCGCCGTCCGCATGGAGCGATAGGCCTCCGCGAACGCACTTCTGGGGTCATCGTGCACCAGGGACGCCACCCGGCCACCGCGCCCCTTGTTGCGGACCAGAGGAATCAACCCGAGCACCGGTACGCCGTAGGACGGCTCAATCTCGTCGGGATGCTTGACGGTATCGTCGAGGTTTTCGCGAAGGAAAGCGATGCCAAGGCCAAAGAGGAAGCCCATCACCATGCCGATGAAGGCATAGCGCTCTGGATCAGGACTGAACGGGAACAGCGGCGGCTTGGCCTCGTCGACGATCGAGATGTTGTTAGTGGTCAGACCCCCCGTGACAGCTACCTCTTTCAGCCGCTGCAACAGGCTGTCGTACACCTGCCGGTTGGTTTCCAGTTCACGCTTGAGCAGGTTCAGGTCGACACTGCGGTCCTGCACCACTTCCACGGCGGCACGGGACTGACCCACACGATCCCGCAGCTGCGATTCCTGCTTCCTGGCGGCCTCGTACTGCGCACGGATCGACGCCAGCACCACATTGACCTCCGACTTGATGCGTGCATTCAGGTCATCGATCTGCGTCTTGAGCTGCACCATCTTCGGGAACTCGGGCTTGAACACCGCCAGGTTCTGCGTGTACTCGGCCTCCAGCTTGGCGCGCTGTTCCTTGAGCGCATCCACGGTCTTGCTTTCGAGCACCTGGGGCGCGCTCTCCGGGTTGCGCATCACCTCGTTGTAGAGCGATTCGATCTTGATGCGCTCCTCCTCGGCCCTGGCCAGCGACGCCGACAGGGAAGAGAAGTTCTGGCTGGCGACTTCGGACTTGTCGCTCAAGGCAAGGATCTGGTTGCGCTTGGAGTAATCGTTGATCAGGCGCTCGGATTCTTCGAGCTTGGTCTTGGTCACCTTGATCTGGTCTTCGAGAAAACGGCGCGCATAGGTTGAGGATTCCAGACGCCGCTCAAGGTTGACCGCCATGAACGTGCGAGCCATCGTGTTGGCGATCCGCGCTGCCAGCTCCGGATTGCTGTTGGTCACGACAATGTTCACCAGCCGCGATTCGCGCACCGGCTCGATGGACACCGAACCCCGGAACGCAGACACCACGCTGTTGCGATCCAGGAACTGCGGATCCTGAACCGCTGGCGTGTTCAGCTTGCGGTAGGTGTTCATGATCCGGCCAAAAAAGCCGGTCGCCTCCGGCTTGGAAGCGTCGCCCTTCGGATCAATGATGCCGCCCTCATCGCCAGCCCCCGGGAGCGCGTCACCCGCCGTCTTGCGATGATTGAGCCCCATCTCATCGATCACGCGCTCGGCAATCGCTCGACTCCTGAGCAATTCGATCTGGGTGGTCAGCTGCGCGCCGTCGTCCCAGACTTCCTTCTCTGAGTCCACTTCGTTGCCGAAAGCCACGACGCGCTGTGCTGTGCGATCTATCTGCACCAGCGCGGCCGTTCGATACAGGGGTGTGGAGCGAAGGCTCTGCACGGCAGCCAGCACACCGCCGGCAAGTGTCAATGCCAGCAGCATCCATTTGTAGCGGAGCAGGACACGAAGGATCGCGCGCAGGTCGATGCCATCGCCTTCAATGCCAGCGGCCGCGGCGTCTTCCCGCTCGGAAGGAAGTCCCAGCGCATTCGGGTTGCGAAGCGCAATGGCTCGAGCCTTGGACGGCACTTTGGGATTGGGCTCGGCAGGCACGATTTGAGACATGGGATAGATGGGAAAGAATGGGAGACGCCTGAGACATCAGGCCTTGCAGTGACCGTCGACCACTGCGGTCAGCGCGGGGTGAGTCCGGAGAACGGATTGATGGAGTCGATGATGTCGCGGAACAGGGAGTCTCTCAACGCCGCGCGGGCAGCGCTGCGTTTGACCACGATCACATCGTCGGCCAGGACGACTGGATCAGGGTTCTTGCCATCTCGAATCGCCTCCAGATTGAACGTCTGCTGGGTGGGTTGCTGACCATCTGCACCCTTGCGGTACAGCATGATCTCGGACAGGTTGGCATAGTTGCCACCACCGCCAGCCAGGGCAATGGCCCTGAGCAGCGTGAGTTCCCCGGTCACCGGGTAGATACCGGGCTTCGCGACCGCCCCTTCAACGGTGACCCTGCGGACGGTGAACTCCTTGATGTAGATCGAGACCTGCGGGTTCTGCAGGTACTTGTCAGCAAAGGCAGCCGCGATCGCCTGCTCCACCTGCTGGCCGGTCATCCCGACCACCGCGAGGTTGCCGACGAGAGGCAATGTGATCTGGCCGGAAGAATTGACCCGCAGGGTCTTCTTGAGCTCAGGCACTCCGTAGACCTCCATGTCGATCAGGTCATTGGGCGACACCCGATAGTCGGCACTCAGCCCGGCCAGGGTGTCCAGCGGCTGAGGCTGGCTCGGCTGGCCTGCCGGCGGGGCGTTTTGCCGAGTGGCCGCGGAGTTGTCAGGGGCCGCAGCCTGCGCGAAAGCCGGGCCGCCAAAAAAGACCGCCCACATCGCCAGCCCACACAGAACTTTTCGCATTTTCTCGTTTCCTACACGCCCGGTGCCAATATCGGCGAAGGGCGCAAGATTTTAATGGAAAGTACTCGTTTTTGGCCCCGAAATGGCGTCTGTTACCTGCCGGAACCGTGATGCCTGCCGCAGGAGGATCCCAGAACAGAACGCACCCTGGATGGCCAGCGCCGGGATGCGCAGGTTGAAGTCCACCCAGGCATGCAGCAACAGTCCCGCCAGGCCCAGCGCAGCCGCCAGCGCCCAGGCATCGTCTGCCGCCAGCGGGCGTTTCGAGTCTGAAACGCGTCGCAGCAAGGGCCAGGCCTGTCTCGCCAACAGCCAACCCGCCAACAGTACACAGATGACCCCCAGCGCCCCGGTCTCCATCAGGAACTGAACGTAGTCACTGTGCGCGTGCTCCACGAAGTTCCTGCTCGTCTGCATCGGCTGAAACCTCGGAAACACGGCCGAAAAAGAACCTAACCCGGAACCCATCGGCCAGAAAATCTTTGCGGCCTGCCCTGTGCTCTGGAAGATCGACCAACGCACCGAAGCGTCGGCGGAAAGCCCGCCCAGCCGGTGCAGGAACTGGGTCCCGACCGCCAGCAGCGCCGCCAAGACCAGCACGCCCAGCGCCCCCAGGCGCCACCGCAGCGGCCAGTACTGCCCGATCCCCGGCGGCATGATCAGGATGGCGGCCGCCAGCACCAACAGGGCGATTGCGAGCCCTGCCCGCGATCCGGTGGCCACCACGGCAGCCATCATGACCGCCAGGACGACGCCCCACATCCAGGCTTGACCGCCCTCCCGGCGCGAACGTCCCCGCTCGTGCGACTGGCGCTGCATCTCCAGCACGGTCCAGGGAATGCACATCACCAGATAGCTGGCCAAGTGGTTGGAATTGGCGAAGGTCCCGATCGCTCCAGTGAAGAAAGCTCCGAAATGCAGGAACTTGGCGGGCCCGAGCTGCGCCAGTGCGAGGATTGCCTGAGCCAGTGCCGACGCCAGGCAGACACGCGCAAGCACCGTCAGCTGGGCACGCGTGGCGGTCAAGCCCAGCGCCACTGCAGCCACCACCGGAATGCCGGCCAAGGCAGACACCAGCGTCGCCTCCGGCGTCAGGGACAAGGCCCGCCACCGATCGGACCACAGCCCCAGACCCTCCAGGAGTTCCCGGTAAAACGCGCGCCCCGGCAGCGCGGTCCAGAGATCCGGTGGAAGAGGCACCAGTTGCACCAGGGCGATCCACAGCGGGGAGGCCAGCAAGACGAGCAGCGCCACCAGCCGGGCACCGGAACCCCAATGCTGGCGCCGACCCTGCGCCCAAGCCAGCACGGCCCCCAGCAAAACCATCAGCCCCAGCCCCTCCAGCGGAATCAGGGCAACACCCCGGTTACCCCCCCGGATCAAGGGCGCCGCGAGCAGCAACGCGAGCCCAGCCCCATAGGCCAAGGTCGCGCCGAAGGGAGTACCCCCTTCGCGCGGGCTCGTTTTGTAGTGGGAAAGATGGGGCATGGAAACGCGGTCAAGTTGTAACAATAAAGTTACAACCTCTCAGTATAGGCGGTGGATCGTGGCGACGAGACACTGACAGCCCCCACCCCAGTCGGCTGGCAGGTCATTGCGACCGCCATTTCAACCAGAAACGGCGCAACCGCTCCCGCAGCAGCACCGGGTAGCTGCCCTCCATGCCATAGGCTTGGCGCAGGTACTCCGCACCGGGAAACAGCCGCTGCCAGACCCAGCGCAGCCGGGCGCGAGTTCCGGGCAATGCCTTCCACGCCTGGCGCTGCATGTAACGCCAGTCGCCCAGCCGGGCAGCATCCAGGGACTCTTGGTTGGCCAGCCCGCGCAGGCGCGTCAGCACGTCTTCGGGAATCGGCGTTGCAAGGACCGCTTTCGCCGCTTCCAGTGCATTCAGGGTCACACCCGCCAGCTCCTTCTGCGCCGCCAGGGTGAGCAGCATGTCCCAATCGGCACGCGAGAAGCAGCGCCCCAGCGCCACAAAGTCATACAGCCACTTCAGCAGGTCTCCAACCCCGTTTTCGAGGTTGCGCGCGCGGTGCACGGCCGCATGCAGCATGGCGTGCGCCGGGCCGAGGCCGCGAGCGCCCGGGGCCAGGCGCGGCAATGCGATGGAGGAGGCCATGAGCTCGTCGAATCCAAGCGCGCTGGCAAAGACAGCGGAATGGTTGAGACGCCAGTGAATGTCCACCTCCAACGACCATTCGGGTGAAATACCCCCAATGCACATCAGGGCCGATGTCGTGAGCGTTCCAGGCGCTTCCAGGTACCGGTAGCCCAACCCCGCCAGAAGCTCGACCACCCGCTCCGCTTCGTCGCGCGAAGACACCAGCAGGTCGAGATCGCCGCAGGCTCGCAGATGCGGCTCCGGATAGGCCCAGTAAGCGAGTGCCGAACCCTTCAGAACGAGCGGCGCCACCCCGTTGGCACACAGCAGTTCGATGACGCGCCGGTACTCCGACTCCATGCGCATCGAGCCGAGGACTTCCTGTCGTGCCACCAGCCGAAGTTCGTGCAGCCAACGGCCGTTGGCCGCTTCGCCATGGAGACCACGGACCGCCCGCTCCAGCAGGCAGACCACTCCCTCCGATTGGGCCGCCCGAACCAGCAACTCAGCGTGGGCATCAGACGTCCAGGGTTCCGCAGGCGCCTCAACGCCGGCCAGCCAGCGGGCCAGTCGCGCCCGTTCAATCTCCATCGCCCGGGAGCGATACGTCGCGCGTTGCGGACGGCTCCACCATGTCGCCTGGTTTTCTGAAGTGCCGCGCGAAGAACACCTTCAGCGCCACCACGTCCATCTTGGCCACAGGAGAGAGTTGGCGCCCCCCGGCTACCTGACCCTGTTCGCTGGCTGAAAGCAGCTGGAGGAACTCCTGGCCGGCAATGCCGCCCTCCATCGGTCCGGTTTCCGCCACGATGCGATCAAACATCACCACTGCTGCGGTCACCAGATTCAGTGCTTCCTTCTCCGCAACATCGCCCGCCATGTATTTGTTCAGCAACGCGCAGGAGTAGGCACCGCAAACCTTGGGGCGCCAGCTGTCATAGATGCTGCAACAGCCGCCAAGAAACTTCGGACACGGCAACCGCAGGGCAACCTGACCGGGCGCATCGTTCACATGCAGTCCGGCCGATTTGGCATCCTCCAACTCGTCCTGTCCCAGCTCTCCAGTGGCAAACCATCCGCCACGGCAGCAAAGACCGCAGGCCAGACAAAGCTTGTGAGGATCGGGTGCGCTGTCGCTCATGGAAAGGCCTTACTGCCCCGCAGGACGCACGCGCAGCAGCGACTTCTCCACCAGGTCGATCGCCAGCTGCTGCAAGTCAGACTCCAGCCGGTTCTGCTCTACGTCGTATTCGTCCTGGAGAGCCTCGCGGGCCTGGGCAAACGTCATTCCTTGACGAAGCAGTTCCCAGAAGCGGGCACCCACAGGATTGAGGCTGAAGTAGGTGCCAGTGGTCAGGTCGAGAATCACGGTCTCGTCCCCCATCTCCCGGGTCATCACCTGCGACGGAATTTCTGCAGTATCAAGCGGGTTCATGTGGCGTCCTGATTCGAAAGCGCATGCTGCTGTATGGCGTCCCTCACGCGATCCAGCAGTTCGTATCGGCGAGGATAGTCCAGCCGGTAGAAGATCGGCAACGCCACCATCTGGCTGAGCTCATCGAAATGCCGGGCAATCACCGGGCCGGAAGAGATGTCCAGCATGAACGAGTGGTTCACCAGTCCGATCAGGGCATCGCTGGGTTTCATCGGCTCGATGACCACGTCTTCTGAGACTCCCTCGCCAAGGAAGTAGACGCGCCGGAGCGGAAGCTGTTCCTCCCGGTGCGCAAGGTGACCGTCAGAAAGCACCCTCGTCTTCGCCGTGTACAGAACAGGTGGTGACAGCAGCGCATCGGCGTGGACCAGCGCATCGCGGCTGTCTTCCCACAAGCGGATCGACGGATGGCTGGGCTGGATCAGATAACCGTCATCCCCCTTGGTCAGCCGCAAGCCGTCATCGGTCAGGAAGAATTCGCCATTGGAGGCAAAACTGGCGGCCAGCGTGGATTTGCCCCTGCCAGAGCGTCCCATGAATGCCACGCCTTCGGTACCGAGAGACACGGCGGCAGCATGAAACACCAGTTCCCCCTGCAGACTTTGCGCAAGGGGCAACACCTGGTTGAGGAGCAGGTGTTCTAGGGTGGTGGCGTCGATCCCCTCACCCGGAAACTGTTGCACCTTCAGGCCGTCCAAAGAAACCAGGAAATCCGCCAGACCGGGGAAGCGCAACCAGTGAGCATCGGGAAGCCGGGCAAACGACAGCCAGAGACTCCCGTCAGGCAATGTCCATTGGTGAGAGGGCGCCGGAAAAATACCGAGGGCTCCCGAGGAGCCCTGAATGAGTTCGAATTCCACTGTCGATCGACCGGGAGCCAAGCTGCCGGTCACACGGAACAGTGAATCAGCAACGCTTCTTCACTGCGGTGCCGCAATTGGTGCCCGTACCGCCACTCTTGTTTTCAGTGACCACGCCCTGTGAACCGCCCTGGGTCAGGGTACGCAGATCCCCGTGCATGACGAGCTCAGGAGCCACATAAGCCTTCTTGGCAGAGGTTTCAGCGACGAAGTGATTCATGGATAACAACCCAACGGCAAGATTATGTAAGTAAAAAGACTGCAGCAGGTCAGCCGCGATATTGCAAGTGTAGGGTAATCGTTGAATAGCCCACAAGCCCCCACTGGACTACAGGCGCGATCTGGAGGGAATTTGGCGGAAATTTGGGCCTGTCTGCAACACTATCTTACAAGTTGCGGCACTTCTTACGCCCTGTGTGGCCCGGAGGATTTGAGCCAGGACGCCAGCACGAAGCGGCTGAGGCGCTCCAGCCGCAAGCTGTAGCCTGGATCCCCATAGTCCGTATTGACTGCTTCCATTTCGGGCGAAGTGAGCCACCGCCGGAGATGCCGTCCACCCTCACCCTGCGTCAGTTCAGCCAGGGCATCGGATTCGGTCAACACCGCCAGCCGGTCGTAGAACGTCCATCCCGGATGGTTGCCCGTGTCGGAACGCCAGCGCGTGGCATCGGGCAACATGCCTTCGGTACCCTCACGCAACACGTTCTTGTACCAAGGGATGGCCAGTTTGGCCTCCAGCGGCATCCGCACCGCAAACTCGATCACCCGGCGGTCCGAATAGGCGCTGCGCGGCTCGACGCCGTTGGCGAAGGCCAGCAAGCCGTAGTTCTCGTGCGCAAAGGACGCCTGCCCCGACATAAACAATCGGGCGTGGCGGCGAAGATCGTCCGGTGACCAGGAAGAATGTCCTGCCGTGTACGCGCTGGAGCGTTTCCCCCGGAGGTAGGGCGACGCCCATTCGGGCCGGATTGCCTGCAGGTCGCCGGAATTCAGCCTTTGGCGATCCCGGCGTTCCCGGATGCCCGCCCTCAGCCACCGCGGCACGATGACTCTCGCCCAAGTGATCAGAAACTCCCAATATGGGCGCGGCCAACCGTGATTCCGCCCAGCCTGCAGCAGGCCTCCGGCCAGATCCAGCCGACGGCGTCTCACCACCTCCTCGAACGACGAGGCTCCATCGCGAAACAGAAGGTCGCCCGCCATGCCGTCCAGCAGCACGCCGCAACCCGCGTCGCGCGCCGCCTGGTAGCACAGGTGGTAGGTCAGACCGTTGGCCCAGGCAAAGGGCTCGTCCGTCGTGGCGATGGCTGCACACAAGCGGTCCCGCTCTTCATTCACCTTCGATGCATTCATCACCGTCGGCTGCAGCCAGGGGTCCGCCTGCAGGATCGCACTGATGCTCTTCCAGTCGGTGCAGTTCTCCCGGTCCTCGCGGACCAGCGAGACGGTTCTCAGTGGCTGGGTCAGCTCGCCGCGCAGCCGGTGACTGATGAGCCCGACGATGGTCGAGGAGTCCATGCCGCCGCTGAGCATGGCGCCGACCGGGCGGATGTGGCGCAGGCGGCACTTCACCGCCTCCTGCAGCTGGGCCATGAAGGCCTCGGTGCACTCTGCCAGCGAGGCAAAGTGCAGGGGCTCCAGGTCCGCCGGGTTCCACCACCGCCAGGTTTCGACCCCATGCGCCGTGGCCCGCATCGCGTTTCCGGCCGGCAGGCGCAGGATGTCCTCCCAGAAGGTCCCGGTCTGATCGTCCCGGTCGAACGCCGGCACCAGGTAGTCGAGCACCCGCGAATCGTTCACCCGCCGCGGAATGCCGGGCAGCGTCAGCAGCCCCTTGATTTCCGACGCAAAAGCCAGCCAGCCGCGGCCCGCGTGGTAATAGAAGTGCCGCGTCCCCGCGGCATCGCGCCCCGCAAACAGGATCTGCCGCCGCGCGTCCCAGACGAAGAACACACACTCGCCGACGATGTGCCGGACGCAGTCTTCGCCCCAGGCTTCGTAGGCCCGCAGCACCAGTTCAGCGTCGGCGCGCGAACGCAATACAGCGCCACGGCCCAGCAGTTCGCGCCGCAGCTCGGGCGCGTTGTCGACCCGGCCGTCCATCACCAGCACCAGGCTGCCATCGCCATTGGCCAACGGCAGTGACTCTTCCAGCGACTCCGGCGTGGTGCGCAGCATGCACTGGCCCAGCGCCACCGGCCCCTGGCGCCAGTGCGTGATGCCGTCCGGGCCGCGGTGCTGCATCGCCGCCGTCATGCCCTCGATCACGCCGGGCTCCACCAGACGCCCGTCCCAGAACACGATGCCTGCCACGCCGCTCATCGATGCTCCCTCACCGGTCGAACGAGGCGACCAGCCCCAGATCGTCGAACGGTGCGAAATCCGCCGCCACATCGGCACGGTCGTTGACCGGGACCCCTTCGCACTCGATCCACGCGTGCGCCTTGAACACGCCCTGCGACAACTGCACGCCGATGCGCAACTCGCTGGCCATGCCCCGGCGGCTCAGCATCCAGCCCAGCAGCAGCGAACGGGTCAGGCAGGTCACCGGAAACGGCGTCAACGAGGCGGCGATGTTCACCGCGCGGCCCAGATCCCGTGCCCGCACGAGGTCCGGTGCCCCGGCGCCCGGGGCCCGCGCCATCATCCGCACCTGCAACCGGGGCAGCCCCAGGGTCCACAGCGCCAGCCAGACCAGTGGCAGCAGGCACCAGGCCGAGAGCAGCACACTGCGCTGTTCCGCCGTCAGGGCACGCCAGCGCGCCCAGCGGGACGCATGGCCGCTCATGGCTGCGCCGCCCCGCCACGGGGCACTTCGTGCAGCACCCCGCCCTCCAGCCGCAGCACCCGGTCGGCCAGCGCCAGGCTGGCCGGTCGGTGCGTGATGAGAATGACCGTGCGGCGCGCCAGCGCGTCGTGGCAGTCGGCGATGAAGCTGCGCTCAGCCTCCGGATCGAACATCGCCGTCGCTTCGTCCAGCACCAGGATCGGCGGGTCCTTGAGCAGCGCGCGCGCCAAGGCAATGCGTTGCCGCTGGCCGCCCGACAGCCGCACACCCTGGTCACCGATCAGCGTGTCGTAACCCTGCGGCAGCTGGGTGATGAAGTCATGCGCCTGGGCCTTGCGGGCCGCTTCCTGCACGGCATCCAGCGAAGCGCCCGGCAGACCCCAGGCAATGTTGTCGAGCACCGATCCGTTGAACAGCAGCACGTGCTGGGGCACCACCCCGATCTGGCGCCGCAGGCTCTCCAGACGCACCCCCGCGATGTCGTGGCCGTCGATGCGGACAACGCCCTGCGAAGGCACGATGAGCCGCATCAGCAGGTGCACCAGGGTGCTCTTGCCAGCGCCGTTGACACCGGTCAGTGCCACCGTCTCTCCAGCCATCACGCGCAGGTTCAGGCCCTGCAGCGTCGGACCGCGCCCCGGGTAGGCAAAACCCACGTCCTGCATGCCGATCTCGCCGCGCACCGGGGGCAGATCGGCCGCGGTGGAAGCGTCTGGTTCGGGAAGCTCCTGCAGGACCTCGCCCAGCCGCTGGAGCGCACCCCTGGCCTGGCGCGTCTGTCCATAGATGTCGGCCAGCGAACCGACCGGCCGGGTCAGGAACGCTGCATAGAGCAGGAAGCTCACCATCTCGGCCGGGCTGCGCCCCTGCCCGCTGCCCAGCAGCCACAGCACCAGCACCATGCCCGCCGCCGCGAGGAACTGCACCGTCGGCCCCATGGCGGCGTAGATCAGCCGCTCCTGGTTGCTCAGGCGGAAGATGCGGTCCACATGCTCGCGATAGCGCGCCGACTCCAGCGGTTCGCGGGTGAAGGTCTTGATCGCGGGCAGCATCTGCAGGTTCTCTTCGGCCACCGCCATGGCGTCGGCGTAGGCCTGCTGCAGCTGGTTCGACAGCGGCCGCAGACGCCGCCCCATCACCTTCATCACCAGATAGAACACCGGCACCGTCGCCAGCACCAGCAAGGTCAGGCGGCCATCGATGCGCGCCATCATCACCAGCGCGCCCACCAGCGACACCAGCAGCGGCAGCAGATTGGTCAAGGTGCCACTCAGGTAGGTGGACAGCCGCTCGACGTCATAGGTCAGCAGCGCGACCACATCGCCGTGCTTGCGCTGCTGGAACCAGCCCAGCGGCAGGGCCTGCAGGTGGTCGTACAGCCGCACGCGCAGGCTGGCCAGCACCGCTTCGGCCGTGCGCCCCGTGGCCCAGCCACTGAAAAACCGCAGCAGCCCCTGAGCCGCCAGCAGCATCACCAGCCAGACCAGCAGGCCACCCACAGCCACCACCGACCCGGTGAACAAGCCGCCGGCATAGCGCCCCGCCAGCCAGGGCACCGCCAGCGATACGGCCGTCTCGGCCAGCATCAGCAGCGAACACAAGGCCAGCGTCCAGCGCCAGGGCCAGGCAAACGAGAGGATCCAGCGCAGGCTCATGTCGGCCCCCCCAGGCGCCGGGCCAGCAGCTCGACCAGCGCTTCTTCTGCGCCCGGCTCCAGGTAGCGACCCCAGCGCTGCTCGGTGGCGCGCCAGGTTTCCTCGCCCCCCGGCACACCCATGAAATGCGGGTCGTGGTTCAACACACTGGCGTAAGAACTGCCCTGCCGGTACCGCCCGGCGGCGAGAACACCGGACCGACCCCGGTGCAGCGCGTACCCGTCGCGGTAGGTAGCGAAGTCCACCACCGGCAGACCGCGGCGGCGGATGCTCTTCTGCATCCAGTAGCTCGGCGCGCCGTGGTTGACCCAGGGCGCGATGTCGCGGCGCGCATAGACATCGCGCCGGAACGCCACGAACGAAGCCTGCGCTTCGGGTACGGCGTAGACCCAGTCGCGCATCTCGCCAGCCAGCGCCGCCCCCTGCTGGAAGAGTCCGCCCAGCGTCTGCAGCGTGTCTTGCCGCAGGAACACCACATCGGTGTCGATCGCCAGCACCACATTGGCCCGCGAGCCCATGTCGTCCAGCGCCCGCAGGCCCAGCCGAATGCCGCGTGCGTGCGACAGGAAGCGCCGGTTCTGCACCCAGCGCAGCCGGGGCACACGGCTCCCGAGCGCGGCGCGCAGCCGGTCCGCACCGTCCCGCGAATCGTTGTCGACCACCACGATGTCAGACACCGTGTCAAGCGCGTCCTGCTCCGACAGGGTCAACAGCATCAGCTTGAGCCAGCGCGTGGTGGAGTAGTTGACCGTGACCAGCGCAAACCGTGGCTGGCCATCGAACGGCGGGACGGACGCGGTGCCGAACAGCCCCCGGTGTGCCAGTGCCGCCGCCTGATCGACCGACTGCTCGACACGCCGGCGCACCTGGTCCAACCGCCGGCGCACCTGGCCCTTCGCCTTGACCCTCCAAAACGGGTCGGTCATGCTATCGGCCATGTCCTTGAAAACCATCTCGGCAGTCTACCGGGTGACAGCCCTCGCCATCACCGCTCTGACCTGCCACACCGCATGGGCCGTGCCCGCGACCCTCGCCGCCCCCGCCCAATCGCCGCTCCCCATCGTCGTCGGCGCCGACGCTTCCGCCCAGACCCGCGCCAACGCCCAGCAACTCGCCACCCTGCTCGGTCGCATGACCGGCCAGCGCTTCGACGTCACGCAAGGCAGCGGGCAGGAAGGCATCGTGCTCGGCACGGCCGCCAGCTTCGCGCAGCTCAAGACCTCGGTCGTCTTCCAGCCGCAGAGCCCGCTGGGCCGTGAGGATTACCTGATCCGCAGCCACGCCAAGGGCGTCTGGGTGATCGGCGCGACCGACCTGGGTGCGCAAAACGGCATGTGGGACCTGCTGTACCGCCTGGGCTACCGGCAGTACTTTCCCGGCGCCGCCTGGGAGGTCGTGCCCTCGTCGCCGCGGCTCACACTCGACATCGACACCGTCGAACGCCCCAGCTACTACTCGCGCCGCATCTGGTACAGCTACGGCATGAGCAAGGAATCGGGCGAGGCGAACGCCGAATGGTGTCGCCGCAACCGCTGCACGCCGGGCATGGAGCTCAACACCGGGCACGCCTACGGTGGCCTGGCCAATGCGCTGGCCCCCGAACTGGAGAAGCACCCCGAATACCTGCCCCTGATCAACGGCCAGCGCCAGAAGCCGCGCAACCTCAAGTTCGAACTCGGCAACCCCGAGTTGCGCGCCCTGATCGCCCGCCACGCCGTCGAGCAGTTCCGCAAGCGGCCGACGCTCGACAGCATCTCCATGGACCCCAGCGACGGCGGCGACTGGAGCCAGAGCGAAGAGTCGGCCAAGCTCGGCAGCGTGAGCGACCAGGTGCTGACCCTGGCCAACGAAGTGGCCGCTGCAGTGGACAAGGAGTTCCCGGGCAAGCGCGTCGGCATCTACGCCTACAACTACCACTCCCCGCCGCCCAACATCCGGGTCCACCCCAACGTCGTCGTCAGCGTCGCGACCGCCTTCATCAAGGGCGACCTCACCGTCGACGAGCTCATGGCCGGCTGGTCGAAGCAGGGCGCCACGCTCGGCGTGCGCGAGTACTACAGCGTCAACCCCTGGGACCGCGACCAGCCCGGCGCCGCGCGCGGCAGCAACCTCGCCTACCTGCGCCACACCATCCCGCACTTCCATGCCCTCGGCGCCCGCTACATGTCGGCCGAGTCTTCCGACAACTGGGCACCCAATGGCCTGGGCTACTGGCTGGCCGCGCGCATGCTCTGGGACATCCGCGAAGCCGGCCGCGTCGAGGCGCTGGTCGAGGACTTTCTCGACAAGGCCTTCGGCCCCGCCAAGGAACCGATGCGCCGGTTCTACGAACAGCTCGACGGCTCTCAACCCAAGCTGGTGGTCGACGACCAGGTCGGCCGCATGTACCGCGCCCTGGACGAAGCGCGCCGCCTCGCTGCCGACCGCCCCGACGTGTTGAAGCGCCTGGACGAACTCACGCTCTACGCCCGCTACTGCACGCTCTACTACCGCTACGCCGGCGCCAGCGGCGAGGCCCGCCAGCAGGCCCTGGAGCAACTGATCCGCCATGCCTGGCGCATGCGCCAGACCATGATGGTCCACACCTGGGCACTCTACCGCGACATCCCCAAGCGCGACAGCACCATCCGCTACCCCGACAAGGGTGGCCTCTACGACCCCGCGCCCGCCAACCCCTGGAAATCCGACGCACCGTTCACCGCGCAGGAGCTGCAAGGCTTCCTGCGCGAAGGCGTCGAAGTCCATCCCCTGATCCAGGTCGACTTCCAGCCCGTCGGCTACGGCGGGGAACTGCGGCTGGCGTCCCGCTACATGGGCAACCTCGCGGGCACGGCGCCGCCGCTGGACAGCAGCTTCTCCGGGCGCGGCGTGCAGAACTTCCTGACCTGGACCGAACAACCCGGCCAGATCCTCGACCTGGGCATCACCGGCGGCCTCACGCCGCAGCTGGCCACCCGCAGCCAAGTCACGGTCGAACTCTTCAAACTGGGTGGCACCAGCGCCACCGGCGAATCGGAAACCCTGATCGCCAGCGCCCCGCCCACCCCGCCCGACGGCAAGGAGCACAGCGTGCGCCTGACCGCCCGCGAACCCGGCCTCTACCTCGTGCGCGTCTCCGACGGTGGAGACCGCACCCAGGTCCGCTGGCCCGAAGGACTGCCGCTGACCATCGCCTCGACCCTGCAGGCGCCGATGACCGACAGCTACCGGCAGTGGGCCGCCTACTTCTACGTGCCGCGCGGCACCCGGCGCATCGGCCTGTACGGCGGCGAACACGGCGAAGTGCTCGACGCCGAAGGCCACATCCACTTCTGGCTCAACGGCCGACAGACCGGCTTCTACGCCATCGAAGTCCCCCAGGGGCAGGACGGCAAGTTCTGGCGCGTGCGCTACGTCAGGGGCGCGATGCGGATGCTGACGGTGCCGCCGTATTTCGCGCGGAGCCCCGCAGAGATGCTGCTGCCGTCAGACCTGCTGGAGCGCGAAGGCAAGGCCAGATGATTCAGGCCGCGGTGATCTTCTGCCGCACCACGCGCAAGGCTGCTCTCTCGAAGAACCACCAGTAGCAGACACCGGCGGCGAGACTCATCGCGGCGATCGCGAAGAAGCTGGGCCACGCGCCCAGCCCGGGCAGTCGCCGCATCAGGCGCACTGCCAGCGACAGGGCGGGGTTGTGGACCAGATAGATGGAGTAAGAAGCGCCCCCCAGCAACACCAGAGCGGCCGGAGCCTTCCTGGCCGCAATCCCGGGCGCGGTGAACGCCACCAGCATGAGTGCAAACGCCACGCCCACCCAGACCCTGTCCGGGTTGGGCTGACCGCAAACCACCAACAGTACCCCAAAAGCAATGGTCAGCAGCGCCAGCACCCAGGCGTTGCCGATCCGGTTGCTGCGTGTCGCATGAAACAGACCGACGCCCAACAGAAAGTACAGGTTGAGCGGCGAAAACACATAGCCCCACGCACGGCCCATCTCCACCCCGGCGACAGACCTGCCGATGATCAGGCTGGCCCAGACCGCGATGCAGACCCAGAACACACGACGGCGCCAGAACCACGCGAGAAAGATCAGATAGAACAGCATCTCGTGCACCAGCGTCCAAGCCACGGACAGCGCAGGAGGGGAGTTGCTCGGCAGCAAGGTCAACGACGTCCACCAGCCTGGAGACCGACCGCCTTCGCTGAGTCCCGGCAAGAGCAGGTACAGCAGGTACATCGCCACGCCGATCGGCAGATACGGCACATAGATGCGGATCAGCCGGGCCTGCAGGTACTCACGCCATCCCTTGCCTCGCTCCACCAGCGACTGCGAAGACATCGCAATGATGAAGCCCGACAACACGAAGAAGAAGTCAACGCCCAGGTAGCCGTTTTCGAACCACACCGAGTGTCCAAGCGGGGCCACGAACGCAGACACCGACTGGTTCGCGTGGTGCAGCAACACCCACAGAGCCGCAAAGCCCCTGAGCATCTCCAGCCAGGAATTTCTGCCGTCAGACGGTACGGCATTCCTCGTCATTGAGGCTTCGCCAGCGCGTGTTGGATGGCCTGGAGATAGGCTGCAACCACCTTGCGCTCGTCGAACTGGGTTTCCATCTTGTGGCGCCCCGCGGCACCCAGCGCCGCCCGCTGATCCGTCGCCAGCAACGCCATGCGCTCCATCGCGTCCGCCAGCGAGCTGGCGCTGCGCACTTCGCACAGGTAGCCGTTGACGCCGTCGTCGACGACTTCGCGGCAGCCCACGGCGTCGGTCGTCACCAGCGGCTTGCCCATGGCCGCGGCTTCCAGCAGGGTGCGCGGCGTGCCTTCGCGGTACGACGGCAGCACCACGCAATCGGCCTTCGCGACTTCCTGGCGCACGTCGTCGCTGGTGCCCCAGTACTCGATCACGCCTTCGGCCACCCAGGCCTCCACCTTGTCCCGGGGAATGGCGGCCGGGTTGTCGACGTCGAGGAACCCCAGCATGGCAAAGCGCAACTGCGGATGGCGCTGGCGCAGCGCGCGGGCGGCGTCCACATACTCCTGCACGCCCTTGTCCCACAGCATGCGGGCAATCAGCAGAAAGCACATCGACGCTCCTGGTGTGCCGCGATCGGGCACCGGCGCGAAACGGTCCAGGTCAATGCCCGAGCCCGGGATCAGGCTGGTGATGCTCTCGCGCACCAGACCGCCCTCCACGAAGAGCTGCCGGTCGTCGTTGTTCTGGAAGAACACATGGGCGGAGCGCTTCAACGCCGTGCGGTAGAGCCACTTGACGATGGACGTGACGAAGCTCTGGCGGATGAACACCGCGCCGAGTCCGGCGATGTTGTTCACGACCGGAATGCCCAGCGAGTGGGCCGCCAGCGATCCGTAGACGTTGGGTTTGACCGTGTAGCCCAGGAACACGTCCGGCCGCTCGGCCTTGAACAGCCGGCGGAAGTTCCACCAGAGTTGCGCATCGCGCACCGGGTTCGTGCCTCCGTTGTCCATGGGCAGATCGACAAAGCGGGCACCCAGCGCGGCCAGCCGGTCGGCGTGCGCGTCTCGCGGCGCCACGGCGATGACCTCATAACCCTGTGCGACCAGTGCCCGGATCAGCCCCGCGCGGAAATTCACGAGGTTCCAGGCCGTGTTCAGGCAGATCAGTACCCGGGGCCTAGAAGAGGAAGGACTCATAGGGGACGTAGCAGATCGTCGAGTGGCTGGACAGGGTGAACCAGCCGACCAGATAGGTGAGCAGCACGCCTGCCGGCGCGTACAGCCATTCGCGCGACAGGACCTTGGGTTTGGGCATCGTCATGACCGTGCAAATGAAGATCAGCAGGTCCACCGGCAGCACGTAGAAGGTCATCCGGTGCAGAGCCACGGTCGACAGCAGACCGATCGGTGCCAGCGCGATGGTCATCAGGGACGACACACGCAGCAAGGGATACAGCTTCGGAAACAGCGCGCGCATGCGCTTGGTGTGGAACTCGAACAGGACACACGGCAGAACCGCCAGCGCGTACCGCAGCACCGCACCGCCCGACGAGTTTTCACCGTAGATCTGTTCCACGTACCGGTCCGAGTACACGTCGGCGCGATCTCCCAGCAGGAACACCGAGGCCGGTCCGAGAAAGGCGACAGCCGCCACGGCCATGGGCACGCTGAACCGCCGGCCAGCCATCATCGCCAGCGGCAGGAACAGGTAGGCCGAGTGGTGAAACTGGGCCGCGACCAAGATCCAGAGTCCGACGTTGATCCGGCGCACATGGACGAAGCTGATCATGGCCTGCAGCAGGAATGCGGTCGCCAGCGCCTGCCGAAGACCAGACATGCCCAACTGGAGAATCACCACTGGAAACATGATTGCCATCAGCAACATCGGCGCCGGCGCCAGCCGGACGAAACGGATCAGGCACACCAGAAAGATGAGCGACCCGAACACGTTGAGCCACATGTAGCTCAGGCCGAGGTCGTGCACCAGCAGGTTCAGCCAGTGAAACCCTGGCTCTTCCTGGGTCACATACGACAGGTAGCTGGGGTCGTGGTACAGGTTCATGAACCGCGCGGAATAGGCACGGAAGTCGCAGCCCGTGTCGTTGCGTGTGCCCATGAACAGCAGCAGGAACACCCCGACCACCGCCAGCGCACCGTCCTGCTGCCCGCGGGTCTTGACCATCAGCCCCAGGAAGGCCATCGCCAGAAAGATGCTCAGATAAACGGTCACGTTGCGCTCAGTTCGATGGGGCAGCCTGCCCTTGGGACGCGGCCGCGCACTCGGCCATGGTCTGGCTGCGCATGCCGTGTTCGTCGGCCAGCCGGCGGTAGGCCTTGAGGATGGTGTCCAGCCGCGCCAGCTGCTGGCCGGTGTGGCGGCCAACATTGTGCGGATGCCACCACAGGTGGTAGACCTCGCCCGCGCGCGCGGCCACCGTCATCTCGCCGACGATGCGGCGCACATGCAGATCGTTGAGCGCGCCCATGCGCGGCGAGAACGGCCGGAAGAAACGCGACGCCCGCACGTCAACGCAAGCGCCAATGCGCGCGGGCGCCCGGTAGGAGTGCCGGCCCGTCACCGGGAAGCTCGCGTCGAGCAGACGCAGGCCACGCACCAGCGGGCTGTTGTCTTCCTGCGAGCGGGCGCGGTAGGCGAAGCTGTCGGGGTTGCCGCGGAAAGCCGTGATGCCGTGGCGGGCGCAGGCCTGCACATGCGCGTCGGTCATCTGGTTGCGCGGGAACACGATGCTGCGGGGCGCTGCGCCAGCCGCCGACATGATGCGCACGGCGGCAGCCAGGTCGGCGTCAAAGGCGGACAGGCTCTGCCCTTCCTCCAGGCAGTAGTAGTGCGAAAACGTGTGGGTCGCCAGTTCCTGGCCCTCGACCGCCAGCACCTGATCGACCAGCGAACGACCGTAGTGCCAGGGGTCGGCCGCCTCGTCTTCGCCGATCTCCGAGCGGATCGCGGCGTAGGGCGACAGCGCCTGGTGCCGGTAGCCCGGCTGCAGCTCTGGGCAGTGCTCCAGCATCTCGCGGCGGTTGCGCGCGAACAGCAGGCCGACCGTGGCCCAGGTGGCGCGGATGCCGTGGGCCTTGAACAGCGCCAGCATGGCTGGCAGCGCCTGCCGCACCCCGAGCACCGCGTCGCCGTAGTCGGCTGTGGTGCGGTGGTCGCGCACACCCCACATCAGCTCGAAATCGAGCGAAATCACCAGGCTGCCGCTCATGCGCGCGCCTTTCCGCCGAAACCGGCGCGGCGCGCGAGCCGCGACACCGCCTTGCGGGTGAGCTGGAACCACTCGGCGAACAGGGGCGCCGGGTCGTCCGCCGCAAAGACCGCGTAGACACGGCGCACCGCAGCGCGCCGGGCACTGGTGTCCGGGGCCGGCAGCAAGAAGCCTGGTCGCAAGCGGTAGAACATGGCGGAATACAGATCCTTGAACACAAAACGCCAGACGACACCGTCGGTCTGGCCAGCCTCTGGCAGCACCTGCCCGGTCCCGGCCAGGTCGTGGTACGCCGCCAGGGTCAGCTTCTGACCCGCCGCGCCCGCCAGCGCAAACCACAGCGACGGCCTCGCGTTGATCTCGATCACCTTGAGGGCGCCGTCGCGCGGATCGCGCTTGAACTCGGCGGCGGCAATGCCGGTGTACGACAGGATCGACAGCAGTCTCTCGGCAATGGCGCGGCTGTCGTCTTCCGGCCGGGTCACCACCAGCGAGGCCGAGCCGAAGCCGGGGGGAAATTGTCGCAGCTTGCGCCCGGTGACCGGCTGCAGCACCTGGCCGCCGGCTTGGCGGTAGGCGGCAAACAGCGTGATGCCCGACTCCGGCCCGGGCACGATCTCCTGCAGCAGCAGCACGCCAGCCTCCGGCGGAATCCCGGCGACGACGCGGTCAAACCCGGCGGCGTCTTCGGCGATCCAGCCCTTCTTGCCGGCCATGACGCCCTTCACATCGTGGATGCGGCTGGGCTTGATCATGCAGGGGTAGGCAATGCGGTCCCGCAGCCCGCCCAGCTCCTGCGGCAGGCAGCGCCATAGCTTCGGGTAGGCGACGCCATGGGCCTCGCACAGCGCGTAAAACCGCTCCTTGGTCAGCAGGGTGTGGACCACGTCCTGCGTGTAGGACGCCTGGTACACGAAGCGCGCCGACAGCAGGTCGGCGTGCGCGGCGATGAACTCGATGTCCTTGTCGGACGTGGGAATCAGAACGGCCCTGGGCGATCCCTCGGGGAACTGCCGCATCAGGCGCTCCAGCCGGCGCGTCTCATCCGGCTCGACGATGCAGGCCGTCAGATAGCGCGACGCGCTGCCCGTTTGCCACTCGCTGCACACCCCCACCACCGGCACACCCGCCCGGCCGAGTTCGCGCACCGCGTACAGGCCGGTCGGCGACAGCCCGAGCACCACGGCCGGCGTCATGTTCGCGGCGGCCATCAGGCGCCCCTCCCGCCGGCCCGCCGCGCGAGCACCTCGTCGAACACGGCCCGCAGCGCGGCGGCCTGACCCGCCAGCGAGAAGCGCTGCTCCACGTCGGCGCGCGCGGCCTCGGCCACCCGCTGGCGCAGCGCCGCGTCGGCGATGGCCTGCTCCAGCGTCTCGCGCCACTGCTGCGGCGTCGTGCAGAGGAAGCCCGTCTCGCCGGGGCGGATCAGCTGGCGGTTGTAGCCAATGTCCTGGCACACCGGCACCACGCCGGCCGCCATGTAGGTTCGCGCCTTGCCGCCGGACTTGCCGTTGGCCCAGTCTTCCTGCGGCAACGGCATCAGGCCGATGTCGAAGCGCTGCAGCGCCTGCAGCTCGGCGTCCAGGCTCCACTCGGTGTGGACCCAGGGCACGCCGTCCATTGCGAACTCGCCGCCACCGACGATTTCGAAACGCAGCCCCGGATGCGCGCGCGCCAGCTCCTGCAGCACCGCCTCGATCAGCCGCAGGTATTTCACGGTGGACTTCGAACCGAGCCAGCCCACGGTCACCGGCCGCGCGTTGCTGTGCGGCGGATGCATGGCGATGCGCTGCGTGTCTTCGGCGACTTCCAGCTTCACTGCGCGGCCGCCCTCGGCGATGGCGCGGTCGCGCAGCCAGTCGTTGCCCGCCACCACGCAATCGACCAGCCGGAAGATGTCCAGCGTCTTGGACGACGAGCGCAGCAGGGTGGCGATCGGGTTGTAGCGGCTGGGCTTCTTGATGAACAGGGCGTCGTCGTAATCGAACAGCATCGCCGCGCCGCGTTGTCGCAGCATGCGCTCGACCCAGGGCGGCCCGAACGGGAACAGCTCGCGCTGCAGATAGATCAGGTCGTATTCGCGCCAACGCAGCAGGGCGCGCAGGCGGCGCACGGTCGCCTGCAGCGTCATCCACGCCTTGCGCCCGGTGCGGCCCGGCGAGAAGCTCAGCCGGTACATGGCGTCGTCCATGAAGGTCTGCACCGTACAACGCACGCCCAGCGCTTCCAGTTGCGGCAGGTACTGGTGCACGCGGTAGCGGCTCGACGCGCCCTCGACCGGGTAACGCGTGAGGAACAGCACCTTGAGCGAACGGTTCGCGGTCGGGGTCACGCCGCCTCCTGGCCCGCGAGCCGGCGGTAGATCGCTGAATACGAGCGCACGCCGCCGCTGAGCGAGAAGCGGTCTTCGGCCGCCTGCCGGCAGCGCTCGGCCATGCCGGGCTGGCGGGTCAGTTCCAGCAGTTGCGCCAGGGCCGTTCGCAGCGTGTCGTCGGACCAGTCGCGGATCGGCACGCCGGTGCCGGTCTGCATGAAGTCCTCTTCCACGTCGCCCACGCCCACATTGGCCAGACAGGGTTTGCCGCAGGCCAGGAACTCGCCCATGCGCGTCGGGCAGGACGCGCGCTTGGACCAGGCGGGCTTGATGAAGAAGATGCCGGCGTCCATGCGCCCGACCTCCACGCCGACCTGGTCGTAGGTCACCGCCTTGATGTCGACGCGCGAGAGGTCGACACCGGCCTGCTGCAGCGCCTGCCGGATGGCGTCGTGCCCACCCTTGTTGATGACCTTGAAGCGGGCCGAGGGCTGCGCGTCGAACAGCATGCGCACCACCCGGGCCACTTCCTCGAACATGTACCAGCTGCCGACGGAGCCGATGTAGCCGAGGGTGAATCCAGCTTCCGGCGACGCCGGCGAAGGCGTCGGGCGGAACAGGTCGAGGTTGGTGCAGGTCGGGATCACCGACACCGGTGGCACGCGGCCTTGCAGGTAGTCGAACTGCCCGAACTCGCGCACGCCGGCGCGGGTGAGCGAAACCACGTGATCGGCGCCGAGGAACAGCCGCCGCTCCACGCCCTTGAACACGCGGTATTGCAGCGAGGTCTTGCGCCAGATGCCGCCGTCAACCCGCTCGTCCGGCCAGAAACCGCGCATGTCGAAGATGTACTTCGCGCCCGTCGCCCGCTTGACCGCCAGCCCCATCAGGCCGGCGATGTAGCTGCGGCAGTGCACCACCTGTGCGCCCGATGCACGGGCCAGCCGGATGCCCACCCGGATGCCGCTGGCCAGGTCGTACAGGGTCGCCGGCAGGTTGGGGCGGTTGTGATAGCGAAGGTGGTGCCACTGCACGCCCGCCGCCTCGCACTGCGCGCGGATCTCGGCCACCCGGGCCGCGTCGGCCAGCGCCGCCGGCTTCTCGAAAGTCAGCAGCGTCATGCGGTGTTCACGCGCCAGGCCGAGCACGTATTGCAGCACCTGCGACTGCCCGAGCGGGTCGAGCAGCCCGGTGTAGGAAATGTAGAGAACGCGGGTGGACACGACAGTCGGGGTCTCGGGTGAGTTCATGGATTGCGGGCGCCGTGGGCATTGGCCTGGACGACACGGCGGTAGATCTCGCGCAGCTGGGCCGTCAGCGCGGGCAGTGAAAAACGTTCCTGGGCACGGACGCGCCCGGCGTCGCCCAGCCGCTGGCGCAGCGGCGCATCGTCCATCAGCCGGCCGATCGCCTGCGCCAGCGCGGTCGGGTCTTGCGGCGGCACCAGCCAGCCGCTCACGCCGTGGTCGATCACTTCGGGAAGGCCACCGGCGGTGGTCGCGACCACCGGGCGGCCCAGCGCCATCGCTTCCAGAGCGGTCAGACCGAAACCCTCAAAGCGCGACGGCACCACCACCAGATCGGCGGCCTCCATCGCATCGAGCAGGCGCTCATGCGGCATCACGCCGGTGATGGTCACCGCGTCACCGAGCCCTGCGTCGCGGATCGCCTGCGACAGCGCATCCCGCAGAGGGCCATGGCCTGCGAAGGTGACCGACAGCGCACGGCCTTCGGCCCTGAGCTGAGACAGCGCCTGCAGGAAATCGGCATGGCCCTTCTCGTGCACCAGGCGACCCGGCACCAGCACCGAGAACACGCCCTGCACGCGCGCTGGCACGTCCAGCGCAGGCCGCACGCGGTCCGACAGCGTCTTCGGGATCGGGTTGTGCAACACCTCGACGCCGCGCAGCCCCAGCTCCTGCTGGTAATGGCTGGCGACGGCGGCACTGACCGCCAGCTTGGCGTCGAACCCGCGCGGATACAGCGAGGCCGCCAGCCGCTTGCGCCAGCGCAGGCCGGCACCCGCCTTGTTGACCCCCCGGGCATAGGCCAGGTTGTGAAAGCTCACGACGTGCGCTGCGCGGCTCAGGCCCAGACGACGGCTGAGCGCAGCGGCCACGGCCGGAAAGTAAAGATGGGCATGCACCACCGCATGTTCGCCCGAGCGGACCAGCGCGGCCAGCTCGCGGGAAGCACCGAGCAGGTTCCAGCGGTGGCGGGCACCCAGCACCACGACCCGCACACCCTGCGACTCCAGCGCCCCGCGCAGATCGAACGGCCCGCGCATCACCGCCAGCGTGACCTCGTCGCCCTGGCGCTGCAGCTCGGGCAGCAGGTTCACCAGCAGCGTTTCCGCGCCGCCGACGCCCAGCGATTCGATGATGTGGAGGACCTTCATGGGGCGGGCGAGCACTCCGCGGCCCGAGTCGCCATGACGGCAAGTGCCTGGCTCCCCACAAACTTCACACCCGCATCGGCGAGCAACTGGGTGCAGGCCTTGGCCTCCGTCAGGTTCAGGTCGTAGTCGTGGGAATAGAGCGTGAACACCGGGGATGTCTTGCCTCGCGAGGCCAACGCCAACCGGTTCACCGTCGCTTTTGGTCGGCGTTTCTGGGCGACAGAACAGAGTGCATTGAATGAAACCAATCCATCCTCGGTGCGCAATGCCAGGCCGTGTCGCAGCTCGCGCTTGAATCGGCTGGCAAATGGCGTGACATTGAATGGGTTCGACGAGAGAGTGAAGTCAATGGCATAGCCCAACTCCTTGAGCTGCGACCTGATCTGGTGGTTGCTGAACCACCAGCCTCCGCTATAGATCCTTACGTCGCTGGAGAAGAGCCCATGCTGTTCGAGCCAGCGGGTTTCCAGGCGAAGCTGTTCCTCGATGGCGTCTCGATCAAAAAAGGCTGCATGCATGGGCCAGACCGACGACCCATCGAACCGACGGACGAAATGCCCATGCAGCCCGATCTCCGAAGCTTGCGCGAGGCGCTGGATTCGCCGCAGGTACTCCGCAGGGCTGAACCGATTGGCTTCAAGACGCCGCTGAACCAAGGGAGACAAAGGAGTCATGACTGTCGCAAGGACCTTGGCTCCCGTCACTTCTTTGAAATGCTCGGCGTAGTCGACCACCTGATTGAAGTGCCTGTCATCGTCAAGACTCTCAACATGCAGCACAGGCGCGACACGAATTCCGCCGTCAACTTGCCCGATTCCCCGCTTGAGAAAGCCCGCGCCAAGAGCGTCGAAGGCCGTCTGCGCCAGAGTCTTAAAAGACATCTTTGAGCCCCGTGCAAGCATCCACATCGGAGGCTGAAACCTGCCAGTTCAGAGGGAACACGATCAAGGGTTCGGAAGTGTCGGTCAGGCGGTGCTTGTGCGCCGCCAGAAACAGAGGGGTATGACCTGGCGTCACTACCCGCACCACATTGGCACCAGCCTTCTCTCTCAGGCGAAGGAGCAGCTTCGGAAAGATCTCCGGCTTGTTGATTTCGTAGCCGCCCACGCTCAGCATGCGAATCTTTAGCGGACCCACACGCCGCTCAACCACGCGCCCAAAGGCATAGTTGGTGAACATGTCCAACTCGACCACCTTGGGTTTTGCTGCAAACTGAGACTTCCAAAGGGCCGTCTCCCTGGCATCAAACTGAACGCATTTCCTCAGCTCAGCTTCCTTGGCCAACACGTCGGTATTGATTCCATAACCTGGAACCGGCCAATCACCAACTCCAGCCACATACACCAAACCAACCTCTGCCAGGGTAAATCCCAGCTTGCCGGTGAAAATTGGTCCTGACTTGGAGTTCGGATATCCAAAAATGAAGGCACCACCCGCTTCCGCAAGTGCCGCCTTGGCATGATTGATGATGGCGGAAAAGGTACCTTTACCCTTGAAATCAGGATTGGTCGCACTGATGCAGGACTGGTACGCAATGCCAGTCACACCGTCGCGATGCACCGAGTGGGCCACAAAGCCATTGACGCCGACCAGAGAGCCATCTTCTGGGGAATAGACGCCAAACAGGACTGTTTCGGGCCGCCCATCCAACATGATGCTTTTCAAAAGGGTAGCGTCAAAACTCCCAAATGCCTTGACTTGCAACGCGTGCACATCATCGAATACGGACCGATCCCGCAGATCGAGGATTTCCACATGAATTGGCGACTTATTCATGACACTCGACGATCGAAACACTGAGTCCACATTGAGCACATCTCCTTGCTGTTGGCAAACTTAGATACTCTACAAGTCACGACGTCAACTTCCTCTTAAGCCATCCGCGGACCGGTTGATCATAGTATTTATCAAGCCAATAACAAACAACAACAAGAGCCAGCAACATCCCAACACCAACGGGAGCCATCGGAAGTTTAAGTCGATCCGCGAACCCTCTGACCAACCAGATCAAAGGGTAATGAATCGCATAGATTCCATATGAAATCGCCCCCAGCACCGCAAATCCACTCTTGAAGATTCGAGGCTCTCCACCCGCTGCCACCCAAACAATAGCAGGCAAAACGATTGCAATACAAATCAGATCAAATGCCTTTCGATACTCCTGCGGAAGAGGCAACAGGAACAAGAAGCATATTGCCAGCAAAAAAACCCCCGGATCGATTGAGAACGGCCGACGATATCGATACACCAGCACTCCAACGGTAAATGAAAACACCGTTCGAAGGAACGCCATGGGCATGTCGTGAACTTGCGGGCCAGGCATCTGCCCTGAGCCCAGTGCTATATACAACCCAAAGATCAACAAGGAAACAGCAGCGACCAAGACGAGAGCCGCGGTTTTCAATCTTGGCGCGAATAGTGCATAAAGAACGTTCACCAACAACTCAAAGAACAACGACCAGGCAGGGATATTCAAGGGAAAAGCATCCGCCTCGAAGACCGCAGGGACGAACAATGCAGCAAACGAAAACTGAATCGCAATCACATCAAGTGATATTGAGTTCTTCGCATGCATGAAGTGCAGCAGAAGCTCAAGAGCGACTCCCGCGAGGAGTCCGGCAAGATAAAGCGGGTAGAACCGAATCAGGCGAAGCTTTGTAAATCCCCACACCCCAAGGTTGTCGCGCAGTCGTTGCCCATACGCGTGCTCAATCACGAACCCACTCAAGACGAAGAACATATCCACTGCCAAGTAACCCCCCGGGACAATTTTCCCGAAGAAAGGCCCGGCATGGAAAACAACAACCAACAATGCCGCTACACCACGCAAGCCATCCAAAGCAGCGTAGTGCGTATGATCAACCGACAAGGCCGAACCCTTCAGAGATTCATTGGCGTGGGTTATTGGATTCTGTGATGTCATTGAGGGTCGACATTAGATTGATCTGGCAACGACGCACCGTCCTTGCAGGGTGAGCACCTGTTCACTCGCCATTCCGTTTCCCCATCGAGCGCTTCAGCAGCGGGATGAAAGAGGCATCCAGATTAAGCAACTCCAACGCGTCGCGCCACATGATGATGTTCCATACCAGCGTTGCAATCGTTGAAGCCAGTGCAGCGCCAATGCCACCCATCCACATCACAAGAATCGGGCAGGCAACAACAATGACTGCCAAAGACACCCAAGAGGCCCGCATGACCCGAACATGATGCCCGGTCATGTTGAGCAACACTGCATTTGTTCCAAAGAATCCGCTCAACACATTGCTCAGGCAAAGCACCAGAAGGATCGAATTGGAAGACGCGAAATCTTGACCAAAGGTCATGCCCAGGAGCGGCCTTCCTGCCAACAGGAACGGGAGGCTTAGCCCAAACGTTGACGCGGTCATTCCCAATGAAAGCCAGCTCAACAACTTCTGCAGACGCTCATGGTCTTCCTGAGCGTGCAGCCGCGCGATCACGGACGCACTTACAACCGTGAACAGCGACAGCGGGAACGCGATCAGGACCGCCATGGAACTGGCAACCCGAAAGAGGCCAACCATGGATACGGTTGAGAGGGCTCCCAGCATGAGCACTGCGAGATGGGCCTGAAAGACACGCATGCCTTCGGTCAGTGCCATCGGCAGAGCGCTAGATCTCCATTGCTTGACATCAAGGACTACTGGGGCGTTGCGCATCTCGGCCGGAGACGACTTGCGCAGCATGCTTGCCGAAAACAGCAGCGAAATCCCTGCGGCGACCACGCCCAGCCCCATCGCCATGGCGGGGAACAGAGGGGTCACCAGCACTGCGGCAAACAAAAGAATTGAAAAGCTCGCAGGCCGCAGCAGTGTCTCGGGTACCTGACTTTTGACAATTTGCTGCAATCCACGCAGCGCAGCGCAGCGCAACTTGCCTTGTGAAACCAGAGCCACCAAAGGCAGGCCCGCCATCAAGGTGACGGACAACGGGTCAGAAAGGCGCTTTCCAGTGGCTAGCAGCCACACGACACAACCAACGAATGTCAGTGCGGAAAACAGAAGCACGGTTCGAGCCGACCACTGAAGGACTCCACGGACCTTCCCCCAATCACCTTTGACTTGCGCTGCAGCCACTTCACGGGTCAACAGTTGAGGCAGGCCAAACTCGGTCACAACCGACATAAGCGCAATGATGGACATTGCCAGGCCGTAGATACCGTAGCCCTCAACACCAAGCCCCCGAGCCAGTTGCACCCCTACGAGGAAGCCAAAGAACATCCCCGCCAGGCGCAGTCCCGCGCTACCAACAACGGCTTTGACAAGCTTGGGACCGAGTCCCGGTTTGGCGAGGAAGTCACGCAGCCGCCTGATCATTGCGGGCATCTCGTGATCACGGTCTAGTGCTTTTCCTGAGCCACATACCAGGGCATCGCTTCCGCCACCCCCTGCGCCAGCCGGTGCGTGGGCACATAGCCCAGCAGGCCGTTTGCCTTGCTCACGTCGGCCAAGCTGTGTCGGACATCGCCGGCGCGGAAGTCACGGTAGGTGGGCTCGGTGGAAGCCGCCACGCCATGAGGCACAAGCGAATCGCGGATCAGCCGGAACAGGTCGTTGAGCGTGGTGCGGTCGCCGACGGCGACGTTGAAGACCTGGTTGCGTGCTTCGGGGTTGGTGGTCGTGGCGGCGAGCAGGTTGGCCTGGATGGCGTTGCGCACGAAGCAGAAGTCGCGGCTGGTTTCACCATCGCCGTTGATGAACACGGTCTCGCCCTGCAGCAGGGAGCCGGCCCACTTGGGGATCACGGCGGCATAGGCGCCGTTGGGGTTCTGGCGCGGGCCGAAGACGTTGAAGTAGCGCAGGCCGATGGTGTCGAAGCCGTAGCAGCGGGCGAACACGTCGGCGTAGAGCTCGTTGACGTATTTGGTGACGGCGTAGGGGCTGAGCGGCTTGCCGATGTGGTCTTCCACTTTGGGCAGGCCAGGGTGGTCGCCATAGGTGCTGCTGCTGGCTGCGTAGGTGAAGCTCTTGACCTTGGCGTCGCGCGCCGCGACCAGCATGTTCAGGAAGCCGGTGACGTTGGCGCTGTTGGTGGTGACCGGGTCCTCGAGGCTGCGGGGGACGCTGCCCAGCGCGGCCTGGTGCAGCACGTGGTCGACGCCGTCGCAGGCTTTCTGGCAGTCGGCCGGGTTGCGGATGTCGCCTTCGATGAAGTCAAACCGCGCCCACTGCAGCGGGCTGACCAGACCGCGCACCTCGTCGAGGTTGTGCTGGAAGCCGGTGGCGAAGTTGTCCAGGCCGACCACATGCTGGTCGAGCTTGAGCAGGGTTTCAAGCAGGTTGCTGCCGATGAAGCCGGCCACGCCGGTGACGAGCCAGGTCCTGGGCGTCTTGCGCAGTTGCTGCTGGAGGAGTTCGTAGGCCTGGGGTGCGTTCACAGTCGCAGATCCGATTCGCTGGCTGGGAAGAGGTACTTCAGGTCGTAGAGCAGGTGCTCTTTCTTGCCGAGGTTCCGGATGGCCTGGGCACCCATCTCGCGGAACTCGCGGTGGGCCACGGCCAGGATGACTGCATCGTAGGCGCCCGCCTCGGGCGACCGGACCGGCGTGATGCCGTATTCGTGCTGCGCTTCGGCGGTGTCCACCCAGGGGTCGTACACGTCGGCCGAGACGTCGTATTCCTTGAGTTCCTTGAGGATGTCGACGACGCGGGTGTTGCGCAGGTCGGGGCAGTTTTCCTTGAAGGTCAGGCCCATGACCAGCACGCGGGCGCCCTGCACCTGCATGCGCCGCTGCGTCATGCGCTTGACGAGCTGGGTCACGACGTAGGCGCCCATGCTGTCGTTCAGGCGTCGGCCGGCAAGGATGATTTCGGGGTGGTAGCCGATGGCCTGCGCCTTGTGGGTCAGGTAGTACGGGTCGACGCCGATGCAGTGGCCACCGACCAGGCCGGGCCGGAACGGCAGGAAGTTCCACTTGGTGCCGGCGGCCTGCAGCACGGCTTCGGTGTCGATGCCCATGCGGTTGAAGATCAGCGCCAGTTCGTTGATCAGGGCGATGTTGACGTCGCGCTGGGTGTTCTCGATCACCTTGGCGGCTTCGGCCACGCGGATGCTGGAGGCCTTGTGCGTGCCCGCGGTGATGATGCTGGCGTAGAGCTGGTTGACCACCTCGGCGACCTCGGGGGTGGAGCCGCTGGTGACCTTCTTGATGGTGGTGACGCGGTGTTCCTTGTCGCCCGGGTTGATGCGCTCGGGGCTGTAGCCGGCGTAGAAGTCGGTGTTGAATTTCAGGCCGCTGAACTTCTCCAGCACGGGCACGCAGACCTCTTCGGTCGCACCGGGGTAGACGGTGGATTCGTAGATGACGATGTCGCCCTGCTTGAGCACCTTGCCGATGGTCTCGCTGGCCTTGACCAGCGGGGTCATGTCGGGCTGCTTGTGCTCGTCGATCGGCGTCGGCACCGTGACGATGAAGACGTTGCAGGCAGCCAGGTCGGCCGGCTGGGCAGAGAAGCCAAGCTGGGCGGCTTCAGCCAGCTCTTCAGTGCTGACTTCGAGGGTGTGGTCACGCCCGCTGCGCAGTTCGTCGATGCGGCGCTGGTTGATGTCGAAGCCCAGCACGCTGCGGTGCTTGCCGAATTCGACGGCCAGGGGCAGGCCGACGTAGCCCAGCCCGATCACGCCGAGCTTGATGTTTTGCAGATCCATGGTGGTGAGGGAGAGGAAACTTCGGAGGCGGGAGGGGGGCACATCCTAGCGCGGTGCGGCCAGTGCATCCGGCCCGCCTCGCTCCCGGATCACCGGGCCCCGCGGTGTCTCAGTCGGACTCGAGCACCGAAGTGCCGAACCTGCTCGCGGCGTGCGTCCGGTCTTCGATGCTGTGCAGCGCACGGTAGATGAGGTGATAGACCCCAACCGCCACCACGAACAGGAGCATGAGCTGGGAAGACGAACCGCGAAACACGATCGCGACCATCACCAGACCGCTGACGAAGACCCAGATGAACGGGGCCACCGCGGCGTTCTGGAAGTTGTGCGAGAGGCTGACGAAGTGGCGCTTGATCAGGCGGGTGGCCAGCAGGCTGTGCAGGTGCTTGCTGTCCGGATCGCCGGGCGACATGCGGTTGACCAGCCGGCGCACGATGCTGTAGAGCACTTCGATGATCGGATAGCCGCACACCAGCAGGCAGGCCCAGGGCGAGATGGCCGGATTGCGCGCCGGGATCAGCACAGACAGCCAGGCCAGCACGAAGCCGGTGAAATAGGCCCCGCCATCGCCCAGGAAGAGCTTGCCCCAAGGGTAGTTGACCAGCCAGAAACCGATCAGCGCCGTGGCGCCGATGAAGGCCACCGCAGCCACCGCGGTATCGCCGCCGATCAGGGCCAGGAGCCCCAGTCCGATGAAGCACAGGATGCCGATACCACTGGCCAGACCATGAAATCCGTCGACGATGTTGATGGCGTTGGCCACGCCGCCCACCGCGAAGGCTGTGAACAGCACGGCCACCGGCGTGAACTTGAGCACTTCGTCAATCAGGGGCACGTCCAGATGGTTCAGCGAGTGACCACTCAGGATGCAGGCCAGCGCGCCGCTGCCCATGGTGGCAAACAGCCGGGTGCGGACGCTGATGTTCTTGGTCAGGTCTTCGGCAATGCCGAACAGGAAGGCAGGCAGGCCGGCCAGCACGGTGGCGCCCAGAATGATGCGCGCCTCCGAGGGCTTGAGCACATACCAAGCCACCACCATGGCGAAGTAGATGCCGATGCCACCAATGCGGGGGGTCGGGCGAATGTGGAATTTCTGCACCGTCCCGGGATGGTCCATGCTGAACCGGCCATGGAGACGGTTGGTGGTGACGACCAGCAGGCAGATGGCGAGGGCCACGAACAGCGTGACCGAGAGCACTTGCGCAAACAAACTGAGGCTTCTGAGAGGCACTAGGACGTTCATGAACTGAACACAATGGTATTTAGAACCCACCCGCGCGAAAACGCCCGAGAAGGGTGGACCTACTCCCAGATGCCTTTGAGATGTAACTACAAAGACCCAACGACTTGATGTTTTCCTGCATTGTAAGCGTTCGTTATCGGGCCTAAATGCAACATTTCGCACAAACAGTGTCGCCATGCACCACGGCCCCGCTCTCCCAGGCGCTCCCGAAGGTGCAGCGGAAAAAGGTGCTAGCGGCACCTGAAAACCGCTCATTGCGCGCGCAGAAGTCCAGCCTCAAGTAATCCGGCGGGCAGTCCGATGAAGAGTTCACCTGCAGGTTTCGCATCACCGCGAAGGCCTGAAGTCCAACCCTTCAAGGACTGCTGCCATGTTCAACTTCAGCGCATCGCGGACTGCTTCCGCCTCTGTCCAGCCGGTCGGCGTTCGCCGCCACCTTGCCCAGCTTCTACTGATCGCCGCCGCTTGCGCAGCGACTGGCCAGGCCCGGGCCGAAGAGGAGGGTTCGGCCCTGAGAGACAACGCCGTCGCCGGCCAGGTGGCCGACGTTGGCTCGACCGGCCTCGGACTCGCACTGGGCGCGGCCGAAGCCAACCCGCTGGGCATCCTGACCCTCGGGGTGAAAGCAATTGCTTACAAACAGATCAAGGAAGCCCCCGCCACGGAACAGCCGGCCATGTGGAGCGCCTACGGCGCCTTCGGCTGGGGCGCCACGGCCAACAACCTGTGCGTGATCGCCGCGATTGCCACCGGTGGCGCCGCCGCCGCGCTGTGCCCGCTGATCGGCGTGGTCGCCGGGGTCACGGTCTACAACGGCGACGAGGACAAGCGCAACCGCGAAACCTTCGCCGCCATCTGCCAGGAACAGCGCCGAGCGAAGCCCGACCTGGTCTGCGAATACCGGGACGGCAAGGGCTGACCCTTCGCCTGGCCGCCGCCTGCTTTCAGCGCGGCCAGAGCACCCACATCTGCAGCGGCTGCTTCAGCCGCGAAGCCAGCTGGTAGGCCGGCTCGCTCCAGCTGCCCCAGCCGGTGAACAGGTCGGCGCGCACCGCGCCCGTGATCGCCCCACCGGTGTCCTGCGCCATCACCAGCTTCTGCTGGTTCAGGGCCGGCCCCTGCGTCGCGATCCAGACCGGCGTGCCGTAGGGCACGCTCTGCGGGTCGACCGCGATCGAACGACCCGGCGTCAGCGCCACCCCCTGTGCCCCTGATGGACCGAACTTCGCGTCCAGTGCGTTCAGCGGCACCTCCTTGAAGAACACCGTGCGCGGGTTGCTCCAGAGCATCTCGTTGAGCCGCTTGGGGTTCTGTGCCGCCCAGGCGCGGATGCCTTCCCAGCCCGATCCGCGGCTGTCGCCCTGGTCGAGCAGCCATTTGCCCACGCTCTGGTACGGGTGGCCGTTGTGGCCGGCGAAGGTCAGGCGCACGGTCTTGATGCTGCCGTCGGCCTCGCGCAGATTGATGCGGCCCGATCCCTGGATCTGCAGCACCAGTGCGTCGATCGGGTCGGCCAGCCAGGCGATCGCCCTGTCCTTGAGCGCGGTCTGCGCGGCGGGCAGGGTGTCGATGTCCTGCCGGCTGTACCAGGGCTGGCCGGCCCGCAGGCCTGGCGGCACGCCGTACAGCGGCACACGCTGTGTCGCGGTCGGCAGGCGCGAGGCGTTGAGCACGGGTTCGTAGTAGCCGGTCAGCAGCCCGGGCGGCGGACGGCCTTCGGTGTCGGTCACGCGGTAGGGCCGAAAGCGCCGCTCGATCCAGGCACGCTGTTCGCCGGCATCGGCCATGGTGAGCGGTCGCAGCTCGGCGCAGAGCGCGGCCTGGCCGGCGGCGGGCTTCTCGCAGCCCCGCACCCAGGCGCTCCACACCTCATGCAGCTGGTCGGTCCCCCAGCCAGGCACTTCGCTCCAGCGCACCGGCACCCAGCGGGCAGTGGCGCGCTGGATCGCGGGCGGCAGCGGGTCGTTGTCGGCCACCGGCCCGGGAGGCGTCTGCGGCACTTCCACGGTCGTGCACGCGGCCAGGCTGCCTACAATCAGCGCCGCCGTCCACCTCCCCCAACCGTTCCACGCCACGCCCATGCTCCTGCTGATGCTTGAAGCGCTCGCCGCGCTGGTGTTGCTGATCTTCATCGTGTGGTGGACCATGTTCTCGGGTCGCAAGAAGGGCGAGTTGCCCGAGGAGCACCGGCAGGAACCGCCGGACAAAGACAGTCGCTGAGCCTCAACGGCCGGCCACCTGACGCAGCGCGTTGGCCAGCTCGACGGCCGACTTCACGCCCATCTTGTCGAACACCCGGGCGCGGTGGACTTCCACCGTGCGCACGCTGATCGCCAGCCGGTCGGCCACCAGCTTGTTGGGCAGGCCCTCGATCACCAGGTGCATCACGTCGCGCTCGCGGTCGGTCAGGCTGTCCAGCCGCTGCTGCACGCTTTTCTGCGCACGGCGCTCGGCCTGCACCTGTGCCGACAGGGCCAGTGCCTGCTCCACGCGGTCAACCAGGGCGTTGTCGGAAAACGGCTTCTCGCAGAAGTCGAAGGCGCCGCGCTTGACAGCATCGACCGCGGTGGGGACGTCGGCATGGCCCGAGAGAAAGATCACCGGCATCACCGACTGCCAGGGCAGGGTCAGCAGCTGTTCGAACATGGCCAGGCCGCTGGTGCCGGGCATGCGCACATCCAGCAGCAGGCAGCAGGGCACGTCGGGCTCGGCGTTCCAGCGCGCGATCTCGTCGAGAAAGGCATCGGCGCTGTCGTAGCCTTCGCTGAGGTGGCGCCGCGTGCGCAGCAGCCAGGCCAGCGCGTCGCGCACACCGGCGTCGTCGTCGACGATGAACACCTTGGCGTCTGGATGCAGGGTCATGGGCGGGATGATACCGAGCGGCGCAGCGGCGGGGCCTGGGGGTTAAACCCCTGGCAACGTGAAGCGGAACACCGTGCCGCGCGGCTGCGCCGGTTCGAAGGTCAGCGCGCCGCCGTGCTGCTCGATCACCGTGCGGCACAGCGACAGGCCCAGCCCCATGCCCTCGGCCTTGGTGGTGAAGAAGGGGGTGAACAGCTTGTCGCGCACGTCGTCGCTCAGGCCGCGGCCGTGGTCGGTCACCGCGAACTCGACCCAGGTCTTGCGCGGCGGCTCACCGTCCTGCTGCGGCGCGCGCCGGGGCGCGATGACCAGCGAAATCACGCGCAGGCCCGAGGCCAGCGGCGGGTCGCCCTCGGGCATGGCCTGCATGCCGTTGCGCGCGAGGTTGAGCAGCACCTGTTCGACCATGGTCCGGTCACACAACACGTCGGGGCAACCGGGTGCGACGCGGGTCTGAACGCGAATGTCCAGCTTCTTGGCCTGCAGTGAAACGAGCGGCATGACGGCGTCGAGCAGGTGGGTCGGCGCCACGTTCTCGCGCACCTGCTCGCGCCGGCGCACGAAATCGGCCACGCTCTTGATCACGCGCCCGGCGCGGTCGGCCTGCTCGGCCACCCGCTGCATCGCCTGGCGCAGCAGCTCCGGCGTGTCCAGGCCCGAACCGTCCCTGAGCAGGTTGAGGCTGCCGGTGGCGTAGCTGGCGATCGCGGCCAGCGGCTGGTTCAGCTCGTGGCTCAGCAGTGAGGCCATCTCGCCCACCGTCGCCAGCCGTGCCGTGGCCTGGAGCCGCTCCTGCGAGGTTCGGTTGAGTTCTTCGACGCGGCGCTGCTCGCTCTGGTCGATGATGGCGCTCATGAAGCCGGTCTGCGTGCCCTGCGCGTCGATCAGCGGCGCCTCGATGATAAGCACCGGGAAACGCGTGCCGTCCTTGCGCTGGAACACCGATTCGTAGCCTTCGCGCGGCAGGATCTGGCCGGCCAGCCGCACGGCCTGTCGCTGCTGGTACTCGTCGACCAGTTCGGGCGGCCACCAGGGCGCGGGCTGGCCGGTGCCGATCAGCTCCTCGGCCGCAAAACCCACCATCTGGCAGAACGCCGGGTTGACGTAGGTGACCAGGCCCTGCATGTCGCGCGCGCGCAGGCCGGTCACCAGCGAGTTCTCCATCGCCTTGCGGAACGCCAGCGCATCAGCCACCTCAGTCTCGGCGCGCTGGCGCCGCCGCATGTCGCGCCCCAGCAGCGCCAGCACCGCCAGCAGCGCCAGCGAGAGCGCGCCGACCACGGCGGTCAGCACGTTGGGAAACAGCCCGGCGACACGGCGCGGACTCTCCAGCCGCAGCATCAGCGTGTGGCCGGGCAGGTCCAGCAGCGTGGTCGCCATCTGGATGCGGGGGCTGCCGGCCACGCTGCTGTGCAGCGCCAGCCGCGTGCCGTCGACCTCGGTGAAGGCCAGGCCGCGGCCGCGCACCAGGTCCTTGTTGGTCAGCTCGGCCAGCAGGCCGGGCAGGGCGTAGGTCGCGACCAGATAGCCCTCGGGCGCACCGGTGCGCACGACCGGCAGGCACATCTCCATCAGCTCCATGCCCATGCCGTTGCTCATCGGCCAGAAGTAGCTCGGGGAATACGACGGCCCGGACACCCGGTGCGCGTTCTCGCAGGCCTGCCGCACGTCGGGCAATGCCTGGCTGCGCGGCAGCTGGGCGTAGAGCTCGGACACATACGCGGAGTCGCGCGCGGCCAGGATCTTCAGCCCACCGTCGCGCCACTCCAGCCGCACCAGCTCGCGGTGCTGGGCCAGCAGATCGGCGGCCGGGTCCTGCCAGGAGCCGGTGGTGGGCGCCACGCTGTGCAGCGACTGCAGTGTCTGCACATTGCGCACCAGGCCGCCGCGGATGTCGCTGGCCAGCGTGACAGCGTCGCGCTCGAGCGCTTCCTGGTCACGCACCTCTTCGTACTTGGCCGCCAGGAACACCAGCACGCCCAGCAGGGCGAGCACCAGCAGCAGCAAGGCGCCCCAGAGCAGCCAGCGTCTGGGAGGTCTCTTCATCGGCTCACAGCCGCCGGTGTTGCAGCGAGGGCAGCTGTTCGCGCACGCTGCGCAGGTAGTTCAGATCGATGTCGGCCAGCACCACACCGGGACCCTCGGCCTGCATCGCCATCACCTGGCCCCAGGGGTCGATCACCATGCTGCGGCCCCAGGTGCGGCGGCCGTTCTCGTGCACGCCGCCCTGCGCGCTGGCAATCACATAGGCCTGGTTCTCGATCGCACGGGCGCGCAGCAGCACTTCCCAGTGCGACTGGCCGGTGGTGTGGGTGAACGCGGCGGGCACCAGCAGCAGGTCGGCCGCCAGCATGCGGTAGAGCTCGCCGAAGCGAAGGTCGTAGCAGACGCTCATGCCCACGCGCCAGTGCTCGCCACCTTTGGACGGGAAGTCGAACACGGTCGGCGTGTCGCCCGGCCTGAGCACATTGGCTTCGTCGTAGGCCTCGCGGCCGTTGTCGTAGCGAAACAGGTGGATCTTGTCGTAGCGGCTGACGCAGTGGCCCTTGTGGTCATAGACCAGCGAGGCGTTGGCGGCGTGCGCCGGGTCGTCGGTGGCCATGGGCATGGTCCCGCCGACGATCCACAGCTTGAGTTCGCGCGAGGCGTCGGAGAGGAAGTCCTGCACCGTGCCCAGGCCGGGCTGCTCGGCCAGCAGCAGCTTGTCGGCGTCCTGCTGGCCCATGAAGCAGAAGTATTCGGGCAGCACCGCCAGCTCGGCGCCGCTGCGGGCGGCCTGGTCCAGCAGGGCGCGCGCGGCGCTGAGGTTGGCGTCCAGGCTGATGCCCGAGACCATCTGGATGGCGGCGACTTTCATCATTTCTCCTTGGCGCGCCACTCGCGGGCGGCGCAGTGACACCAGCTTACTTCACCGCCGGGGCCGGCGTGGCAGGCGCCTCGGGTTTGGCGGGCTCTTTGGCGGGTTTGGGCTGCTCCACTTTCTCGACCTTGGGGTCGGCCCAGCTGCCGCTGATGTGGAACTCCTGCGTCGTGGCCGACTGCAGCGGCTGGCGCAACAGGAACTGCGCCAGGAAGGTGCCCAGGCCGATCGCGGGGTTGATCGCGGTGGCGATCAGCGAGGCGGTGCCAGCGTTGATCTCGGGCACGACCACGGCGCGGATGTCTTGCTGCTCGCGCACGATGTCGGCCGTGCCTTCCATCAGCACCGCCGCGTTGACGCCCTTCATCTGCAGGTTGTTGGTGGTTGCCACGCCCTGCTGGATCTGCACGTCGCCGCGCACAAAGTCGAAGGCGAAGCCCTCGGAGAACACATCGCGGAAGTCCAGCGTCAGGCGCCGCGGCAGCGCCTGCAGGCTCAGCACGCCCAGCAGCTTGGCCGCACCGGGTTCGACCTTGAGGAACTGGCCGGTCTCGAAGTTGGCGTTCATCTCGCCCGACAGGCTGGGGTAGTCCAGCGCCAGCGGCGAGCCGCGCCAGGCGATGTTGCCCTCGATCGTGCCTTTGCCGCCGCGCACCACGCCGGGTTTGCCAAAGCGCGCCAGCAGCTTGCCGGAGTCGTCGACGTCGAGGCGGAAATCCAGGTGCGAGCGTCGCGGCCCGCCGTCGCTGTCGGACGCGGCCCAGTTGCCGCTGCCGATCAGGCGCGCTTCGGGCACGCGCACATTGAGCTTGTTCAGCCGCCACTCGCGGTTGCGGCCGGTGCCGCGGTTGACCGCCTGGATGTCGACCATGCCCAGCTGGCGGCCGGCGAGCACGAAGTTCTCGACCGTGATGTCCAGCGCCGGCACGCTGCTGGGCTGCTCCAGCAACTGCTCGACGTCGGCCGCCGCGCTGGGCGCCAGGTTCAACTCGGCCAGCCGCGCATAGATGCTGCCGGCGCTGGTCGCCGTGGGCTGGCGGTACTCGACATAGCCGTTGAGCTCGTCGGCCTCGACGTTGGTGCGCCAGTGCGTGCCATCGCGCGAACCGCCGAGCACCACGTTGTTGAAGGTGCGTCCGTCGACCAGCACCTGGCCGGCGCGCGCGGCCAGGATGGTCGGCAGGTAGGATAGGCTCTGGTTGGCCGAGGCGGGTGGCGGCGTGGCGGAGGTAGCGGCACTGCGCACATCGACGCCGCTGACGCTGTTGAACACGCTTTCCCAGGCACCGACATCGACCCGGCCGAAGCGCAGGTTGGCCAGCACGCCCTGCGGCGGGATGGGCGACGACTCGCCGGGTTGCAGGCCGGTGCCCAGGCTGCCCCGCAGCACACGCGCCTCCGGCTCGGTGACGTCGCGCTCGTACAGCACCGTCAGCACCGGCTGTGCCGGCGGGCCGACCTCGACCGACAGCCGGTCGGTGCGCGCCACCTCGCCACCAGCGCCAGGGCCGACCGATGTGACGACGTTGTCGTAGCGCAGCAGCAAGCTTTCGTCGGCGCGTTTTTCCAGCGGCGCCGGCAGGTTGACCGCCATGCCCTGCAGGTTGGTCGCCACATTGATCTCGGGCACGCCGCCGCGAAAGCCCAGCCGCGCGGTGTAGCCGGTGCTGCCGCTGGCGCGGGCGAACAGCCGCGAGGCAAAACCCAGGCCGCCATCGCGCAAACCCTCGGCGGTGGCCGTGCCCTGGCCGCGGAACTCGACGCGCGAAGGGCCACGCGTGTCGGCCGGCACCATGCCGCCGTCCAGGGCGATCTCGCCGCCGTAGACCCGGGCACGCGCATCCTGCAGCTTGAAGCTGCGTTCGGTGAAGGCGATGCTGCCGCTGCTGCGTTCGAGCAGGGGCGAATCGGGGGTGATGCGCAGATCGTTGCCGGACAGCGCCACGCTGCCCTGCATGGTGAAGTCTTCGGTCTTCTGCAGCGGGAGCTGCAGCTTGAACTGCACGCCGGCCTGTCCGGTTCCGGTGGTCTTGGCCAGCGCGTTGCCGAGCAGGCCGTTGACCGGCGAGGCCTGCACGAAGCCCAGCACCTCGCTGGCCGGCCCCTGCGCCTTGGCCGAGACCTCGAGCTTGGGGTTGACGATCAGGTTCGGCACGCTCACCTCACCCTCGGACAGGCGCACCCTGGGCTGGCCCTCGACGCCACCGGCCAGGCCGGTCAGTTTCAGGGAGCCCTTGTCCAGCACGAGCAGCCCGTCCATGGCCTTGAGCGCTGGCCAGACCGGCTCGCCAGCGGCCTGCAGATACGCCGGCAGGAAGCCGTAGTCCAGCCCCTTGAGGCCAGCGGAGATGCGGAACTCACCCTCGGTGCCCGCTTCGGTGAACGGCAGGTCCCAGAGGTCGCCGCGGACCCGGAACTCGACCTTGTCCGAGCTGCCGCCGCGCACCGCCTCGCGCACATAGCGGCGCACGTCGGCACTGACCGACAGCGGCATGTAGCGGTGCACCTGCTTCGCGTCGGCGCGGGTGAGGGTCGCGTCCAGGTCAAGCACGCCGGGGAATTTCGACTTCGCCTTGCTGCGGGCGGGGTCGGCCGTGGCCCAGCGGATGCGCGCAGTGCCAGTGGCATCGGCATTGGCCAGCCGCACGTTCTCGACCCAGGCCTCGATGCGCTCGCCCTTGAGCTCCCAGCGGGCATCGGCCTGCAGGCTGTCCAGCGGAATCACCGGCACTTCGAACATGCCCGGCAGTTCGACCGAGCCCTTGGTGATGGTCACGCGCGCGGAGCCGCCGTCCTGCGTCAATTCAAAGTCGGCATTGGCGCCGGTCACGCCGGGCCGGCCCGGGATCGGGTAGGGGCCCAAGGCGGACATCTGCCCGCTGGGCTGGCCCGCCAGCGAGACGCCAACAGCGCGGCCTTTGGCCTGGTAGGCGGTGATGGTGGCGGCAGGAGCAGGAGCAGCCGGTGCTGGCGCAGTGGCATTGCCGGCCGGCGTCGCCGGTATGGTCGCGGGGCCCTGCCAGCGCGCGGACAGCCCTTCCAGACGGCCGGACGGATTCAGGCTGGCGAGCAGGCTGCGACTGGCTTCGGGCAGCGGCACGCGCTCGGCCAGCGCCGCCAGCGCCGCCAGATCGACGCGGTCGGCATCCAGCGTGGTCGACTGGGTGCGGCTCGTCTGGCCGTTGTCGTGCTTCAGGCGCAGCTTGCCGCTGCGCCAGTCCAGCGCGTCCTTGGTGCGAAAACTCAGGTTGTCGGCCGAGAGCGCGAAGCCCTGGGTGTTCCAGCTGGCGGCCAGGCGGCCGTCGACACTGTCCAGCGCCAGTTCTGGCAGCTGCGCGCCCAGGCGGGTCGCGACCGACTTGAGCCCCAGGTCGGCGGTGACACCGACCAGCTGGCCCCGATCCATGTCGCCCCAGGCGCGAAGCTTGCCCTGGCCGGTGCGCACCTCGATGTTCCATTCGGACAGATCGACATAGGTCTTCAGGCGCGACACATCGACACCGGGGAAGTCGGCGTACAGCTCGCCACTCCAGTTGTGCCAGGGTGCGCGGTCCTGGGGCGCCGGGCCGAGGTCGAGATCGAGCAGCGGCTCGCGCAGGTTGGCCATCAGGCTGAACGGCTGCCCCCAGTCCGCCGGCGGGCTGGCGTCCAGCCGCATCAGGTGGCTGCGCACACTGTTGCGCACCACCAGGTTCAGCGCCGAGAGTGACAGCGGCGGCCGGTTGCGCAGGTCGTCGCTCCAGCGCACGGTGCCGTTCTGGATCACAAACTCGGTCTGCGAGAAGAACCAGTCGGCCGCGCGGCCGTCGTCTTCCTTCGGGCCGGAGAAGTCCAGGCCGGCGATTTCGATGTGGCCCTTGGCGGTGCGCCGGATGTCGAGCACCGGCGAATCGATCATCAACTGCTCGAAGCCCAGGCGCCACAGCGAGGTGACCGAGATCGCGGCGCGCACCCGCGGCAAACGCAGCGCCTCGCGCCCGACCGTGTCGAACAGGCGCACGTCGTCGAGTTCCAGCGCGGGCACCAGGCGCAAAAGGTATCCGGCCTGCGCGCCCGACTCACCCACAGATTCGGCACGGATGGCGCCAACCTTGACCGGTACCCCCACGGCCGCCGTGGCCCAGCGTTCCAGGTCGGGGCGCCACTCTCCGATTCGCGGCACAATCCAGAGATGCAAGGCACCCAGGGTCAGGGCGAACACCGTCCAGACCGCGAGCACCACCCACAGCAGCAGCCGCGTGATCGCCGAAAAGGTCCTTTGTGTTCGCGAGGCAGGGGCGACGGGGGCCGGGCTTTGATTCATATCCAACGCAAATTATGACGGTCAGTGCTAGCGACGGTTCCGCAGCGTCGGTTTCTGCTTTGTCATCAAATGTGAATTCCGGTGCTCCGGTCGCGCGGCAGGCCGAGCATTCCCGCTTCGTGCAGCGGGTGCGGCGCCGCTACGAGAACGAACTGGACTGCCTCCCGCCGGGTGCCCCGGTGAAGGCGACGATGCTGACCTGCCTGGCGGCACTGCGTGCGCGCAGCCTGCCGGTGCCGGCCGCTCTGCGGGTGCTGCGCCAGCTGGTGATGGAACGCCTGGTGGTGCTCGATTGCGAACAGGATGCCCCGCTCGCCGACATCACGCGCGCCGTCACCGAACTGGCCGAACTGGCCCTCGACCAAGCCTGCACGCTGGCCTTTGCCGACCTCGACGACCTTTACGGCGCTCCGATGAGCGAGACCGGCCAGCGCGCCCAGCTCTGGGTGATCGGCATGGGCAAGCTCGGCGCGCGCGAGCTCAACGTCTCCAGCGACATCGACCTGATCTACGTCTACGACGCCGACGGCGAGACCGCCGGCAACGCGGCCGGCCGCAACCGCATCAGCAACCACGAGTACTTCGGCAAGGCGGTCAAGCACCTCTACAACAGCGTGGGCGAGACCACCGAACACGGCAATGTGTTCCGCGTCGACCTGGCGCTGCGGCCCAATGGCAACTCCGGCCCCAGCGCGGTTTCGCTTGGGGCGCTGGAAGAGTATTTCCTGGTGCAGGGGCGCGAGTGGGAGCGTTTTGCCTGGCTCAAGAGCCGCGTGATCGCGCCCGACGCGTGCATCGCCGACAAGAGCGCCAGCGCGCTGCGCAGCGCCGTGCTGCCCTTCGTGTTCCGCAAGTACCTGGACTACAACGTCTTCGACGCCCTGCGCACCCTGCACCGCCAGATCCGCGACCACGCGGCCAAGCGCGCCGCCGGCAACCCGGGCCGCGCCAACGACGTCAAGCTCTCGCGCGGCGGCATCCGCGAGATCGAATTCACTGTGCAGCTGCTGCAGGTGGTGCGCGGCGGCCAGTTCCCCGAGCTGCGCACGCGCCCGACGCTGGATGCACTGCAGCGCGTCGCCAAGGCCAGCCTGATGCCGCGCGCCACGGCCGACGCGCTGTCGACGGCCTATGTGTTCCTGCGCAAGGTGGAGCACCGCATCCAGTACCTCGACGACCAGCAGACCCACCTGATTCCCACGCGCGACGACGACCTGGCCTGGATCGCCGCGACCATGGGCTACCCCGACACCTGTGCCTTCCTGTGCGCGCTGGACACCCACCGCGAAACGGTGGCGCACGAGTTCGACATCCTGCTGGGCGGCGCGCCGGGCGGCGGTTGCAGCGGCAAGGGTTGCCACAAGGCTGCCTCGCGCGGCGCGATGGAAGACCTACAGGGCGTGATGGCCGGCCTGCCCAAGGCCTTTGCCGCCAAGGTCGCTCAGTGGTGTGAACACCCGCGCGTGCTGGCACTCCGCGAAGACGCGCGCATGCGGCTGGTGCGGCTGGTCGAACGCACCGGCGCGTGGCTCGAAGAAGGGCGCGTCAGCGAAGTGGCGGCCTTGCGCCTGGCCGACTGGATCGAGCCGCTGCTGCGCCGCGAAAGTTACCTCGCCCTGCTGCAGGAGCGGCCTTCGGTGCACGAGCGGCTGTTGCGCCTGCTGGGCGCGGCCAAGTGGCCGGCGCGTTACCTGCTCAAGCACCCGGGCGTGATCGACGAACTGGCCAGCCAGCAGTTGCTGACCGACCGCTTCGACGCCGCGCAGTTCGAGGCCGACCTCGAAGACCGGCGCACCTCGCTGACCCGCACCGGCGAGGACGACGAGGAGGCGCTGCTGAACCTGCTGCGCCGCGCACAGCACGCCGAGGTGTTCCGCACCCTGGCGCGCGACGTCGAGGGCGTGCTGACGGTGGAGCAGGTGGCCGACGACCTGTCGGCGCTGGCCGACGCGGTACTGCGCGTGACCGCACGCTGGTGCTGGAGCCGGCTGAAGAACCGCCACCGCGACGAGCCTGCGTTCGCCATCATTGGCTACGGCAAGCTCGGCGGCAAGGAGCTGGGCTACGGCAGCGACCTGGACATCGTGTTCGTCTACGAAGACGAGCACGAAAACGCCAGCGAGATCTACGCCGGCTTCGTGCGCAAGCTGATCAACTGGCTCACCGTGAAAACCGGCGAAGGCGACCTCTACGAGATCGACACCGCCCTGCGGCCCAACGGCAACTCGGGCATGCTGGTGACCACCTTCGCTGCCTACGACCACTACCAGCGCGGCCGCGGCAGCAACACCGCCTGGACCTGGGAACACCAGGCCATGACGCGGGCCCGTTTCGTGATGGGCATCGCCGAGCTGGCCCTGCGCTTTGACGATGTGCGGGAAGCGGTCATCACCGCCACGCGCGATCGCGTTGCACTGGCGCAGGAAATCACGGCTATGCGCGAGAAGGTGCGCGCGGCCCACCCTGTGCGCGGCGACCAGTTCGACGTCAAGCACAGCGTGGGCGGCATGGTCGACGTCGAATTCGTGGTCCAGTACCTGGTGCTGGCGCACTCGGGCGAACACCCGGAACTGCGCGGCAATCTGGGCAACATCGCACTGCTGCAGCGTGCCGAGGCGGTGGGGCTGCTGCCGCACGGCGTGGGCCAGGAAGCGGCCGACGCCTACCGCGAGCTGCGTCACCTCCAGCACAGGGCACGCCTGGACGAAGCGCCAACACAGATCGACGCCAGCGCCGCCGCCGGCCTGGCCGCTGCGGTACAGGCGCTCTGGCAACACGTGCTCGGCAACCCAGGCTAGATCGAGCCCCCACGCTCCGCCGCTGGCGCGGGTCGCTGCCCCCCAAGGGGGCTGGGCCAGCCTTGGGACGGCCCGGCGGCTGGCCCGTGCCCTCCGGCGCTGCGCGGGGCGCCAGCAACCAAGACCATGTGCCCGGAAGGGGCAACCGAAAGATTGCTTCGGCTGTTTTGTGACTAATCAGTCACAATGAGACCAAGCAGTTCAATTCGGCAACCCAGCCACCCGGAGGGCACATGTACCCATACCCGCGGAACTTTTCCACGGCCACCCCGCTCAATATCGGCACCGCGATGCCGATGCTGGTGTTGTCGGAACCACAGGTTTTTGCTCTGCGAAGCCTTCCGCCGATCGTGGCGGTTGCAATCCCGAGGCGCTTCTCCTCCTCCTCCCTCCCTCCCTCCTTCGCGTCGGGGCGCTTCGCAGATCTTTGTTTTTCCTCTCACCGCCGCCCCTTCCGGGTGGCGGCCTGCCGGGGCTGAGCCATGTACTCGCCCCACCAGACCTCCCCCATCGGCGGCGCTCCCGGCCGCCGTCCCCGCGTCGCCATCGTCGGCTCCGGCATCGCCGGACTGGCCGCCGCCCACACCCTGACCGGACTGGCCGAACTGACGCTGTTTGAGGCCGGCGACTACTTCGGCGGCCATACGCACACGGTCGACCTGACCCTGCCCGATCCCAGCGGCCGGCCGGTCACGTTCGGCGTCGACACCGGCTTTCTGGTGCTCAACGAGCGCACCTACCCCAACCTCCTGGCGTTGCTGGAACAACTGGACGTGGCCGTCGCCCCGTCGGACATGTCCTTCTCGGTCCAGGCGCCCGGTGCCGGTCCGAAGGGTGCGGCGCTAGAGTGGAGCGGCTGTGACCTGTCGACCGTGTTCGCGCAGCGAGAAAACCTGGGGAACCCGCGCTTCTGGCGCATGCTGGCCGACATCGTGCGCTTCAACCGCCTGACGACCCGGCTGGCGCGGCGCGGCGACGACCTCGGCGGCGACAGCCCGCTGCTGGAACCGCTGGGCGATTTCCTGACCCGCCACCGTTTTTCCGATGCCTTCCGCGACTGGTATTTCCTGCCGATGATGGGTTGCATCTGGAGCTGCCCGACCGACCAGATGCTGCGCTTCCCGGTCGCGACCATGGTCCGCTTCTGCCACAACCACGGCCTGATCCAGGTCACCAACCGCCCGCAGTGGTACACGGTCGCCGGCGGCGCGCGGCAGTATGTCGAGAAGATCGTCGCGGCCATTCCCGACCGTCGCCTGAACACACCGGTGCAGCAGGTGCTGCGCGACGCGCACGGCGTGCAGGTGGTCACCCACGCCCGCGTGGAACGCTTCGACGCCATCGTCATGGCCTGCCACAGCGACCAGGCGCTGTCCATCCTCGGTCGCTCGGCCACGGCCGAAGAATCCGTGTTGCTGGGTGCCATCCGCTACCAGCCCAACCGCGCCGTGCTGCACACCGACGTCTCGGTGCTGCCGCAGCGCGAGAAGGCCTGGGCGGCCTGGAACTACGAGGCCGGCGGCGCCAGCGGCGAGCCGCGCGTCTGCCTGCACTACCTGATCAACCGCCTGCAGCCGCTGCCGGTGCAGACGCCCGTGATCGTCTCGCTCAACCCTCAGGGCCCGATCGACCCGGCCACCGTGGTTGGCGAATACGAGTACGCACACCCGGTGTTTGACCTGGCCGCGATCCGGGCACAGAAGCAGATCGCCCAGCTTCAGGGCCAGAACCACACCTGGTTCGCCGGCGCCTGGCTGGGCTATGGCTTCCACGAAGACGGCCTGAAGGCTGGCCTGCGCGCAGCACACGAAATCATCCTGGATCATGACCTGCTGCCTGCCAGCAGCGCCCGCAAGGCCCGCATGGCGGCACAGCCCGGGGTGATCGCGTGAACCTGTCAAAGGCCTTGATCGGCTTTGGCCAGGTGCGCCACGCCCGTTCGCGGCCCAAGGCGCACGCGTTTGCCTACCCGACCTTCTTCCTGCTGCTGCCGATGCGCAGCCTGCGCGCGCAGGGCAACGGTGCGCTGGTGCGCAACCGCCGCGCCGCGCTGGCCTTCCACGACCGCGACCACGGCGATGGCCGCGAAGACAGCCTGCAATGGCTGGACGAGACCCTGGCCGCACAAGGCATCACCGACGCCAGCGGCGAGGTCTGGCTGCACACCTACCCGCGCGTGCTGGGCTTCGTGTTCAAACCGGTCAGCTTCTGGTATTGCCACGCGGCCGACGGTGCTTTGCGCGCCGTGGTGGCCGAGGTCAACAACACCTTCGGCGAACGCCATTGCTACCTGCTGGACGCGCCGCGCTCCGGCGTGCCGGCCAAGGCCGACAAGGTGTTCCACGTCTCGCCCTTCTGCCCGGTGCGTGGGGAATACCGATTCGTCTTCCTGCGCACGCAGCACGGCGCCGAAGACCGCACCGTGGCACGCATCGACTTCCACGACGAACCCGGCGCCGAGCCCCTGATCCGCACCAGCGTCAGCGGCGCGCTCGAACCACTGACCGAAGCCAGTGCCCGCCGTGCGCTGTGGCAACACCCGGCGATGACGCTGGCCGTGGTTGCGCGCATCCACTGGCAGGCGCTGCGGCTGTGGATCAAGCGCGCCCCGTTTTTCCGCCAGCCCGCCCCGCCGGCCGACTTCGTCACGCCCGGCCATCCCAGCCCCCCCGTGTCCACGCCCTCCTGATCCGATCCATGAACAGCACCACCGCCCCCCGTCACGCCGGCTTCGCCCTGCCCCGCAGCGCCCCGGCCGCCGCGCGCACCACGCTGCAACTGCTGCAGGGCATGCGCCATGGATCGCTCACGCTGCAGTTGCCCGACGGCACGGTGCAGCGCTTCGGCAGTGGGCAGGGGCCGCTGGCCACCATGCGCCTGAGCAACTGGAACGTGTTCGGCGCCTCGCTCAAATCCGGCGACATCGGTTTTGCCGAGAGCTACATCGCCGGCGACTGGAGCACGCCGCAGCTGACCGACCTGCTGCGCCTGCTGATCGCCAACCGCAGCGCGATCGAAGACGTGGTCTACGGCTCCTGGATCGGCCGCTTGGCCTACCGGCTGCGCCACCTGCTCCACCGCAACAGCAAGGCCAACAGCCGCAAGAACATCCACGCCCACTATGACCTGGGCAACGCCTTCTACGAGCTCTGGCTCGACGGGACAATGAACTACTCGTCGGCGCTGTTCGAGCGGCCCGACCAGGACATGGTGGAGGCGCAGCACGCCAAGGTGCGACGCGCGCTGCGCATGGCCGGCGTGCAGCCGGGCAACCGGGTGCTGGAGATCGGCTGCGGCTGGGGCGCGCTGGCCGAGAAGGCGAGCACCGAGTTTGGAGCTTCGGTGACCGGCGTGACGCTGTCGACCGAACAACTGGAGTTTGCACAGAAGCGCAACCCGGGGGCCGACCTGCGCCTGCAGGACTACCGCGACATCGCCGATGCGCCGTTCGACGCCATCTGCTCGATCGAGATGGTGGAAGCCGTGGGTCGCGAGTACTGGGACACCTACTTCAGCGCGGTCGCGCGCCTGCTCAAACCGGGCGGCCGCGCCTGCATCCAGAGCATCACCATCCGCGACGACCTGTTCGAGCGCTACATCGCCGGCACCGACTTCATCCAGCAGTACATCTTCCCGGGCGGCTGCCTGCCCAGCCCCTCGCAGTTCCGCGCCGCCGCCGAACGCGCCGGCCTGCAGGTGGTCGACCAGTTCCACTTCGGCCTGGACTACGCGCGCACGCTGTGGCACTGGCGCCAGCGATTCCTGCAGCAGCAGGACCAGGTGCAGCCGCTGGGCTTCGACGCGCGCTTCATGCGCACCTGGGAGTTCTACCTCGCCTACTGTGAAGCCGCCTTCGCCGAAGGCAACACCGACGTCGTGCAGTTCACGCTGCGCAAGCCGGACTGAGGACCGCCCCATGGCCACGCGCAGGCTCCTGTTGCAAACGCTGCTGGTGACCACCGGCAGCTCGGCACTGCCGCGGCTGGCGGCGGCGAATGCGCACACGGCGGACGAAGCCCTGGCGGGCCAGCGCGCGATCGGACAGAGCCTGTTCCGCTGGTTTGGCCTGGAGGTCTACCGCGCCACGCTGTACGCCAGCCCCGGCTTCGAGCCCCAGGGCTATGAAGGGCAGCGCTTCGCCCTGGAGCTGGAATACCGGCGCGCCTTCGACGGCCCGGCGATCGCGAAACGTTCGCTCGACGAGATGCAGGGCATCGCGCCGCTGGAGCCGGCGCGCTCGCGCCAGTGGCTGGACCTCATGGCCAGGACGTTTCCCGACGTCGCTCCGGGCGACCGGCTGCTCGGGCAACACGACCCGGAACGCGGCGCGCGCTTCTACCTCAACGGCCGTCTGCACGGCACGGTGGACGACCCGGTGTTTTCCGCGCGCTTTTTCGGCATCTGGCTTTCGCCCCGCACCTCGCAGCCCAAGCTGCGCGACGCCCTGATCGCGGGCGCGACGCGCTGAGGCGCAGCCATGCCAGCCACCCACACCCCTTCCGTGGCCGAGCGCTTCACCGGGCCGGGCGCCTGGCGCGAAGGCCTGCGCTACGGCTTGCTCGGTCTGCCGCTGGCCTTCGTGGCGCTGCCGCTGTACGTGCTGCTGCCCAACCACTACGCACGCAGCTTCGGCGTGCCGCTGGCGGCGCTGGGCATGGTGTTGCTGGGTACACGGCTGTTCGACGCGCTGCTCGACCCGTGGATCGGGCGCTGGTGCGACCGGCTGTTCGCGCGCTCGCACCGCGCGGTGTTGGGCGCCGCGGGCGCGGCGGCGGCCGTGCTCGCGCTGGGGCTGTGGGGCTTGCTGTTTCCGCTGCCCGCGCTGCGCGGCGGCAGCACCGGCCTGCTGGTCTGGGCCGGCGCGCTGATGGCCGTGACCTATGCGGCTTACAGCGTCGCCAGCGTGGCGCACCAGTCCTGGGGCGCGCGCCTGGGCGGCAACGAGGTGCAGCGCAGCCGCGTGCAGGCCTGGCGCGAGGGGCTCGCTCTGGCCGGCGTGCTGATCGCGGCGGTGCTGCCGACGGTGGGTGGTCTGGCAATGACCGTCGGCGTGTTCGCCGCGTTGCTGGCGATCGGCTGGCTGGCCTGGTCCAGCGCCCTGGCGCCACCACCCGGTGTGCAGCTGCTCACCACCCGGACCGCCGCCAGCCCCTGGCGGGAACCGCGCTTCGTGCGCCTGCTGGCGGTGTTCGTGGTCAACGGCACGGCCAGTGCGGTTCCCGCGACCCTGGTGCTGTTCTTCGTCCAGGACCGGCTGCAGGCACCGGCCCGTCTCGAACCCGCGTTTCTGGGTCTGTACTTCCTGAGCGCTGCGCTGTCGCTGCCGCTGTGGCTGCAGCTGGTGCCGCGGCTCGGCCTGGCGCGCACCTGGCTGACGGGCATGCTGCTGGCGGTTGCGACCTTCGTGTGGACCGCCACGCTGGGCAGCGGCGACACCGTGCCCTTCCTGATCGTGTGTGCGCTCTCGGGCATTGCGCTGGGCACCGACCTGGCGCTGCCGGGTGCGCTGCTGACCGGGCTGATGGACGAGACCGGCGAACGCGGCCAGCGCGAAGGCGCCTACCTGGGCTGGTGGAACTTCGCCGCCAAGTTCAACCTCGCGCTGGCGGCCGGCCTGGCGCTGCCGCTGCTGGGCGCGCTGGGCTACGCCCCCGGCACGCGGGACCCCGAGGCCCTGCAGACCCTGACCCTGGCCTACGCCCTGCTGCCCTGTGCACTCAAGCTGCTGGCCGCCGGCCTGCTGTACGTACTGCTGATCCGCCCGGCCGCCGCGCCGGCCCCGACCATTCCCCACAAGGCATTGCCATGAAACGTCGCCTCCTGCTCTCCGGTGCCGGCGCTGCCGCCGCCTCGCTCGCACTCACCGGCTGCGCCGGACCGCAGGTGACCGAATATGCGAGCGAGAAACCGCCGCTGGACCTGCGCACCTATTTCAACGGCACGCTCGACGCCTATGGCGTGTTCACCGACCGCAGCGGCAAGGTGGTGCGCCGCTTCACCGTGGTGATGCGCTGCCAGTGGAACGGCGACGAGGGCGTGCTCGACGAAGACTTCGCCTATTCGGACGGCACGACCCAGAAGCGCATCTGGCGCCTGACGCACCTGGGCAACGGCCGCTACACCGGCCGCGCGGACGACGTGGTCGGCATCGCCGACGGACAGGTGGCTGGCAACGCTTTCCGCTGGGGCTACACGCTGGCGCTGCCGGTGGACGGCCGGGTCTGGAACGTCGATTTCGACGACTGGATGTACCTGATGGACGAGCGCGTGATGCTCAACAAGGCGACCATGAGCAAGTTCGGCGTCCGCCTCGGCGAAGTCACGCTGAGCTTCGTGCGTCGCGCCACCTGAGCCCGATGGCATGAACACCCCACGCAGCTTTGTCGAACCGGTCGCCGCCACCGGCACCTCCGCGCCCCGGCGCGGGCCCGGTCTCTGGCGACCGTTCAATCCGCCCATCACCAACTGGCGCGGGCAGCGGGTCTGGATCGTCGGCGCCTCCACCGGCATCGGCCGCGCCGCGTCGGAACAGCTGCTGGCGCACGGCGCGACGGTGCTGGCGTCGGCGCGCAGCGCGGCCGGGCTGGAAGAACTGGTCGCCCGCCATACCCGCACCGGTGAGCCGTCGCGCGTGCAGGCCTGGCCGCTGGACGCCACCGACGCCGCCAGCGTCTCCCGCGCCGCCCAGGCCATCCTGGCACAGGGCCCAGTCGACGTGGTCCTCTACTGCGCCGGCCACTACCGCGGCCAGCGCGCCGACACCTTCGACCTGGCCGAGATGCAGCGCCACATGGCGATCAACTACGGCGGCGCACTGAACCTGCTCAACGCCGTGCTGCCTGCTTTCCTAGCGCGCGGACAGGGCCACATCAGCCTGGTCAGCAGTGTGGCGGGCTTTCGCGGCCTGCCCCAGGGACTGGCCTACGGCCCGACCAAGGCGGCGCTGACGCATCTGGCCGAGACGCTGTACCTCGACCTGGCGCCGCGCGGCATCGGCGTGAGCGTGGTACACCCCGGTTTCGTGAAAACACCGCTGACCGCACAAAACGAGTTCGAGATGCCCGCGCTGATCACGCCCGAGGTGGCGGCACGGGAACTGCTGGCCGGCATCGCGGCGGGCGCGTTCGACATCCACTTTCCCAAGCGCTTCACGCGCTGGATGAAGCTGCTGCGCCTGCTGCCGTACCGCGCCTACTTCCCGCTGGTGCACCGGGCCACCGGGCTCTGACCCGACATGACGACGAACGCCACTTCCGACCACCGCGCCGCCGTCGCCCGGCTGGCCACGTTCTACGCGCGACTGGGCCCGCAGGATCTCGGCCGCCTCGGGGAGTACTACGCCCCCGCGGCGCGCTTCAAGGACCCGTTCAACGAGGTGCAGGGCCTGCCCGCGATCCGGCAGATCTTCGGCCACATGTTCACGGCGCTGCACGAGCCGCGTTTTGTGGTCACACAGCAGCTGGTCGACGGATCGCAGGCCTTTCTGGTCTGGGAATTCCGCTTCCGTTTCCGCCGCTTCGACACCGTGACCGAACAGGTGATCCGCGGCGGTTCGCATCTGACGCTGGCTGCCGACGGCAAGGTCACCGACCACCGCGACTACTGGGACGCGGCCGAAGAGCTGTACGAAAAGCTGCCCGGCCTGGGCGCAGTGATGCGCTGGCTCAGGCGCAGAGCCAATCAGTGAACCCGCCCAACGGCGGGAGGCTTCAGCTGGGACGGCTGTCGGCGAAGCTCTGGCGCAGCGCCAGCTTGTCGGCCAGGCGGGCGAGGTTAGGGTGCGTGGTGCGCCACTCCAGCTGTGGGAATCGGAAGCCCAGGTAACCCAGGGCGCAGCCGACCGCGACGTCGGACAGGCTCAGGTGGATGCCCGAGCAGAAGGGCTTGTCGCCCAGTCCGCGGGCCATCGCCACCAGCGCGGCGTCGACCTTGCCCAGCTGGCGGTCGATCCAGGCCTGGCTGCGCTGCTCCTCGGTGCGGCCGGGCCAGGTCGCTTCCAGGCGCGCCAGGATCGCGGCGTCCATCACGCCGTCTGCCAGCGCTTCCCAGGTCTTGACCTCGGCGCGTTCGCGGCCGGACGGCGGAATCAGCTTGCCCACGGGCGAGAGCGTGTCGAGGTATTCGACGATCACGCGCGAATCGAAGACCGCTTCGCCGCCTTCCATGATCAGACAGGGCACCTTGCCCAACGGGTTGGACGTGGCGATCGACGTGTCGGCCGACCAGACGTCTTCCGGCACGAACTGGTAGTCGAGCTTTTTCTCGGCCATGACGACGCGCACTTTGCGGACGTAAGGGCTGGTGATGGCGCCAATGAGTTTCATGGAGAAAAAGCGTGGGAGTCCCTGGGCCGGTCATTTTAGCCAGCGCGGTGCCAACACGTGCTGACGGCAGGCGGTCACCCCGGCGCCACACCCGCCTTCTACAATCCAAGGATGCGATCGACCACCACTGCCTCCCCCTCCGCCGCGGGCACCCTCACGCCCGTTTCCGCCCTTTCTCCGTTGGACGGCCGCTATGCCGGCAAGCTGGCGTCGCTGCGCCCCTTCATGAGCGAGCAGGGCTACATGCACCGCCGCGTGCAGGTTGAAATCGCCTGGTTCATCGCCCTGTCCGACGCCGGTTTCGACGAATTTCCGCCGCTCTCACCCGGCGCTCGCACCTACCTGATGGGCCTGGTGAAGAACTTTTCCGAAGCAGACGCTGTTGCCATCAAGGACATCGAAAAGACCACCAATCACGACGTCAAGGCCGTCGAGTACTGGATCAAGTCCAAGTTCGACGCCCGCCCCGAACTGGAAAAGGCCGCCGAATTCGTGCACTTCGCCTGCACCAGCGAAGACATCAACAACACCAGCCACGCCCTGCAGCTCAAGGGCGGCCGCGACGTGGTCCTGCTGCCCGCGCTGGACACCATCATCAACCGACTGCGCGACATGGCCCGGCAGTTCGCCGAGGTGCCCATGCTCAGCCGCACCCACGGCCAGACCGCCAGCCCGACCACCGTCGGCAAGGAGCTGGCCAACGTGGTGGTGCGACTGTCCACGGCCCGCGAACGCATCGCTGCGGTCAAGCTGATGGGCAAGATGAATGGCGCGGTCGGCAACTACAACGCCCACCTGTCGGCCTGGCCCGACTTCGACTGGGAAGCTTTCAGCAAGAAGGTCATCGAGACGCCGGAACCGCTGGGTCTGGGCCTGACGTTCCAGCCGTATTCGATCCAGATCGAACCGCACGACTACATGGCCGAGCTGTTCGACGCGATCGCGCGCACCAACACCATCCTGGTCGACCTCTCGCGCGACATCTGGGGCTATGTGAGCCTGGGCTACTTCAAGCAGAAGCTCAAGGCCGGCGAGATCGGCTCGTCGACCATGCCGCACAAGGTCAACCCGATCGACTTCGAGAACGCCGAAGGCAACCTGGGCCTGGCCAACGCGCTGCTCAGGCACCTGTCCGAGAAGCTGCCGATCAGCCGATGGCAGCGCGACCTGACCGACTCGACCGTGCTGCGCAACATGGGTGTGGCCATGGGCTACGCCGTGCTGGCCTACAGCTCGCTCATGACCGGACTGAACAAGCTGGAGCTCAATGAAGAAGCGCTGGCCGAGGACCTGAACGCCTCGTGGGAAGTGCTGGCCGAGCCGATCCAGACCGTCATGCGTCGCTTCGGCGTGCAGGGTGCCTACGAAAAGCTCAAGGAAGTCACGCGCGGCAAGACCGTGACCGCCGAGGCGCTGCATACCTTGATCCGCAGCCTGGAGATCCCCCAGGCCGAGAAGGACCGCCTGCTGGCGATGACGCCGGGCAGCTACGTCGGCAAGGCCGCCGAACTCGCCCGCCGCGCCTGAGCCAGGGCCCGATACCCTGCGGGGCAGGGCTCCCTCGCACCACTTCGGTGTGCGTCGTGGAGCCCGGCACCAACAAATGGGGGAAAAGACTGGTTTTCCCACCCTTCGTGCTTCTCGAATTTGGGCATAGTGCTTGCAGGGGTTGATCTGGCTCAAGTCGGGCCAGAGGCATCACCCCTACAGTCACGCCCTTGAGACCGCCCGGCAAGAGGTGGTCCACTGCGGGCCTATGGCCCGCTTTTCGTTGGAGAACACAAAACCATGGCCATCGAGCTGTACAACCACCAAGGGCATGTGTGCCTGATGTTCGCGCACCTCAGCGATGAGGGCGGCGAAGCCGTGCAGGCCAACCAGTTCCTGATCATCGATGGCGATCAGGGCGCGGTGATCGATCCGGGCGGCAACATGGCATTCAACGAACTGCTGCTGACCATCGGCCGCTACTTTCCGCCCAACAAGCTCACCGAGATCCTGGCCTCGCACGCCGATCCGGACATCATTGCCTCGCTGGACCGCTGGATGACCAGCACCCAGGCCACGCTGTACATCTCGAAGCTGTGGGAGCGTTTCGCGCCTCACTTCTGCAAGCCCGGAAAGACGGCCGGGCGCATTGTCGGCATCCCCGACCCTGGCATGCGGATCAAGCTCGGGCGCAGCGAGATCGTGGCACTGCCGGCGCACTTCATGCATGCCGAAGGCAACTTCCAGTTCTGGGACCCGGTGAGCAAGATCCTGTTCTCCGGCGACCTCGGCGTGTCGCTGGGCACCTCGGGCGAAGCGGCCACACCGATCACCAGCCTGGCGCCGCACCTGCACCGCATGGAAGCCTTCCACCGCCGCTACATGGTGTCGCAGAAGGTGCTGCGCCTGTGGGCGAACATGGTGCGCCAGCTGCCGATCCAGATGATCGTGCCGCAACACGGCGCGCCGCTGTCCGGCGATGCGGTCAAGGAGTTCATCGGCTGGATCGGTGACCTGACCTGCGGCATCGACAACGTCACGCAGGCGAACTACACGATCCCGGCCTGAGGGGCTGGCCCCCACTCCGCCACTCCGCCGCTGCGCGGATCGTTATTCGATCGCGCGCTCGGCGTAGCGGTTGAAGCGCCAGGCATTTCCTGCGAGGGTAATGCGGCGCCAGACGCTGCGCTTCTCGGCGGGACTCATGCCCGTCCAGTGCTGCACTTCATGGAAGCTGCGGCCACAGCCCTTGCACACCTCATCGCCTTGGCTGGTCGAGCAGATTGCGATGCAGGGCGTGTCCGGGGTGGTTTCGAACCAGGCCAGCCAGGCGCGTCGCGCCTCTACGGACAACGCCGCTTCGTCGGCCTCCGTCTGGCCATGAAAGACCAGCAACGCATACACCTTCGCCAGCGCTTGCAGCTCGGGCGCCAGCGCCACACCGTCTGCAGACGGCACCCGCTCACGCCAGTGGTTGATCGCGGCTTCGATGTCGGTGATGTGGATGGCAGGCATGGGAAACTGATCTTACGACCGGCTGCCCCGCCAGCCGTCTCCACTGGTCACGCAGCCGACACGGCCTTGCGGTTCTGCAGGAACTTGCCCAGGACCACCACCAGCACGGCACCGGCTGCGGCCGCCGCATAGAAAGCGACCGAATGGTGGGGCACCATCGGTTCGATCATCTTATCGGACACCATGGTTTCACCACCGACCCAGCCAATCAGGGCGGCACCAAAGGTAACGATGATCGGGTAGCGGCCCATGACCTTGATCATCAGCGTGCTGCCGAAGATCACGATCGGGATCGCGATCGCCAGACCGATCACCAGCAGGGCCGTGTTCCCGTTGGCCGCAGCAGCCACGCCGATCACGTTGTCCAGGCTCATCACCAGGTCCGCCACCAGGATGGTCCGGATGGCGGGAATCAGGCCGCTGTGGGAGTGGCCTTCCACTTCCTCCTCGTCGCCATCATTGAGCAGCTGCACACCGATCCACAGCAGGAGAATGCCACCGATCAGCTGCAGCCACGGCAGCTGCATGAGCTTGACGGCCACGATGGTCAGCACCACCCGCAGGATCACCGCGGCTGCAGTGCCCCAGAAGATCGCCTGCTTTTGCTGACGGGGCTCCAGACCACGGGCCGCCAATGCGATCACGACCGCGTTGTCGCCCGACAGGATGATGTTGATCCAGATGATCTGGCCCAGGCCCAGCCAGAACTGCGGGTTAGTAAAGAAGTCCAAGCGAGTCTCCGCGCGAAATGTCGTGTTCGGAAGCCTGGCAAAAAGCCGAGCCGAAAGCGCGTCAGTGTAAACAGGCTGGTCCGGAACACCCATGCGGGATACCGCGTACGACCACTGAAGGACCTTCAGTCTGCAGGGGAATGTCGGCGCCATAAAATCGAGAGCTAGCGGAAGGGGAGTAGTCCCAAGCGGATCCTGTCCACACTGAGGCAGGATGACGCTGAACAGCGTGTCGTCAATACGGTTCCATCCACGGAACCCGGCGCGCTGGGCCCACCAGGCTGGTGGGCTGGACAAGACCTTCAGATACTCACCCATCTGGAGCCTCCCCATGGAATTCCTGTCCACCGCCTGGTGGTCGGCGCTGCTCGCCATCATCCTCATCGACCTCGTGCTGGCGGGCGACAACGCCATCGTCATCGCCCTGGCTTCCCGCAGCCTGCCCCCCGCCCTGCAGAAGAAGGCCATCGTCTGGGGCACAGTCGGTGCCATCGTCGTGCGCTCGATCATGACCATCGGCGTGGTCTGGCTGCTCAAGATCCCGGGCCTGATGCTGGTCGGTGGCGTGGCGCTGCTCTGGATCGCCTACAAGCTGATCGCGGAGGATGACGGCGGGGATGACCATGGCCCGGGAGCCACCACCTTCTGGGGTGCGATGAAGACCATCGTGGTCGCCGACGCGATCATGGGCGTCGACAACGTGCTGGGCGTGGCGGGTGCGGCCCACGGTTCGTTCGACCTGGTGGTCATCGGGCTGCTGGTGAGCGTGCCCATCGTGGTGTTCGGCAGCACCGTAGTGCTCAAGCTGGTCGAACGCTTTCCTTCCATCATGTACATCGGTGCTGGGGTGCTCGCCTTCACCGCCGGCAGCATGATCGTCAACGAGAAGCTGGTGTTCGACACGTTCCACACCGCCGGCACGGAACCCGCCACCAACGCCTTGTACTGGGCAGTGATTGGCCTGTGCATCGCAGGTGTGCTCGCCGCCGGATGGTGGCGCAACCGCCGGCACGCCAACAGCGATCCAGCGGCTCCCGTCTGAGCGACAGACCCATGGGACCGGTGCTATGCTGGTCCAATGAAAACCATCCTGACCTGGCTGCTCGCCGCCTGCGCCCTGCTCCTGGTGGCCTATCTGTACCCTGGTGTGCAGGTGCAAAACTTCACTTCGGCCCTGATCGCGGCGTTCGTGATCGGGCTGTTCAACATGGTGCTGCGGCCGGTCCTTGTGATCCTGACGTTGCCGGTCACCATCATCACGCTGGGCCTGTTCCTGTTCGTGATCAACGCCCTGCTGTTCTGGGCGGCCGCCAGCATGCTCGACGGCTTCCACGTCAACGGTTTCGGTGCCGCGCTGCTGGGTTCGCTGATCTACTCGGCCATCATGCTGATGGTCGATGCTGCGGTGAAATCACTCCTGTCGCGCTGAATCGCGCTGCAGGGCTTCGACCTCGCGCCGGCGCACATCGATGATCGCCAGTTCCATGGCGTCGGCGTTGCGCTCGGCGGCCGGCAACATCTGCGCGGCCCGGAAGCGCTCGGCCGCGCCACTGAAATCCAGTTGTGCGGCGTGCGCCTCCGCATCGGAACGCACCGACCGCAGCCGCTGCCCCAGCGCCGCCTGAACCCGGGACAGCATCTGCCAGGCCGAGGCGTCCTTCGGTCGCGCCACCAGCCAGTCCTGCAGGCGCGACGCCACGGCGGGCAATGCGGTCTGCGTCCGCAAGGCGGCCTCTGCACCCAGCAACAGATCGGCACGCGTGCCTCCCGCCAGCGCCTGGTCGCGCAGAGGGCCGAGAGCGACGTCGGCCAGCGCCTTGGCCCCGGGTGCGACCAGAATCTCCAGCTGCAACAGATCCCAGGTGACCTGTGTCGACACCGGGGCAGCGGCGCGTCCACGCCTGGCCAGCGCAAGGGCCTGCGCCGACTGGCCAAGACGGTGCGCCGACAGGGCCGCCGCATAGAGCGCCGCTGCGCTGGCCTGTGGTGCCTGGGCCGCCTGCGCCCACGCGCGCTGCCGGTCCGGCCCGTTTTCCGACAGGACGCGGGCACGCGCGGCCATCAACTGATGCTGCTCCTTGGGTGGTGACACATTCGGCACCACCGGGGCACCGATCCGCGGGCCACTGGGCGCCGCCGAGGCCAGGGGAATGCGTGCATGCATGTCGGCCACACGTTCGCTGGTCAGCGGATGGCTGCGCAGGTAAGGGAACGAGCCGTCGTCGTTCAGGCGGGCGGCTTGCTGCAGCTTGTCGAACATGCTCACGAAGCCCTGGCCCTCGAAGCCGGCGCCGGTCAGCACGCCGAACCCGACGCGGTCGGCTTCGCGTTCCATGTCGCGCGAGAAATTGAGCTGGTTCTGGATCGCGACCGCCTGACTGCCAGCGATCGCTGCGTTGGCCACATCGACGTTCGAGCGCGCAGCCAGCACGCCCAGAATCATCGCGCCCATGAGCCAGGGCGCCATCTGGTCCTGCTTCGACAACATACGCGCAATGTGGCGCTGAGACACGTGGCTGAGCTCGTGGGCCATGACGCTGGCCAGCTCCGGCGCCGTCTCGGTGACCGCGATCAGGCCCAGCTGCACGCCCATGTATCCCCCAGGCAGTGCGAACGCATTGACGCGCTTGTCCCTGGAAATCAGCAACTGCCAGGCCAGCCGGTCCGACAACTCCGGCGGGATGTCGCCCCGAGCGCGCGCCGCGCCCAGCAGAGGTTGCCACAACACGTTGAGGTAATCGACCAGCACCGGATCGTCGAGGTAGTCCGGGTCACGGAAAATGTCGCGCGCAATGCTGTCGCCCAGCCGCCGCTCGGCGGCGATCGACATACCGCTCACATCGCCCAGCGAGGGGAGCGCGGCGTTCTGGGCCCAGGAGGCCGGCAGAGGTGTCAGCAGGACCGAAGCAGCCACCACCCATGCCAAGGGCCGCGGCCAGAAGGGAGCACTGCCCGAACGGAAGCGGAGATTCATCCCCGTATGATGCCGCCAAGCCCCAGTGGTTTCTGTAAAGCCCACGCAAAGTAGTACCGCCATGACCGACACACCCAAGACCACGGCGTCCAGCCCGCTGACCCATTTCGACGCCCAGGGCCAGGCCCACATGGTCGACGTCTCGGCCAAGGCCAGCACCCACCGCGTGGCGGTCGCCGAAGGCCGGATTTCGATGCTGCCATCGACACTGGCGCTGATTCAGAGCGGAACAGCCAAGAAAGGTGACGTGCTCGGCATTGCCCGCATTGCCGGCATCCAGGGCGCCAAGAAGACCAGCGACCTGATCCCGCTGTGCCACCCGATTGCGCTCACGCGGGTCGCGGTCGAATTCGAGGTCGATGAATCCGGCAACAGCGTGCTGTGCCGCGCGACGGCAGAGTGCACCGGCCAGACGGGCGTGGAAATGGAGGCGCTGACCGCCTGCAGCGTGGCCCTGCTGACCATCTACGACATGTGCAAGGCGGTCGACCGGGGCATGACCATCGGCGGGGTCAGGCTGTTGGAGAAGAAGGGCGGGAAGAGTGGGGTCTATTCCGCCACTTGACCGCCATTGCCGGTCAGCGGCATTCCGACGGCATGTATTTCGCAGGGATGGCATTTGCCGCAGGCACGACCGTATTGTTGCCAAGGCCCCGTCCGGTGGATGCGCCGTTTGTCGTTGAGACACATGCCCAGTCAATGGCACCCTGAGAAGTCGCGGATGGGATCCCCACTACCCCTCCATTGGACGCATTCGGCGCAAGGTTGAATGTGTGCCCGTTCAACCCAATGGGGATGCCATTTCCAGCAGTTCCTGCCAAAGCAATCGAGACAATCCAGTTGCCTGCTCCCGCTGGAAATGCTGGGCAATTCGCCCCAATTGGAGGAACGCCGCCTCCCGCTGCGTTATATACACAATAGTTGTGGACGTACTTGGATTGCTTTTCGGAAAACGGAATGTCGTTTATTGCCTGAGACCCAGCCTGCAAGCCGTTGGTTCCGTTGGACTGAAAGGCCTCGCTCAGCAGTGTCTTGGCCGCCACCCCGGCCACTATTGCCTCAGAAATCTTAGACCGAACAGTGTAGTCCTGATAAGCTGGGAGCGCCACGGCTGCCAATATGCCGATAATTGCAACCACAATCATCAATTCGATGAGTGTAAAACCTTTCTGTGTTGTACGCACAATAAAACCCCTTTAAAATCCATCTCCTTTGGCGAAGCCCTGAATTCCCCCATTCCTATCCAACAAGGCAACCCAGTCTTGGCGACCCACAACAGGCAAAAGAGTCAGGTCGCTCAGCGCAATCTTGTTAACACTTGCCAGTTTTTCCACCGACTCCCTTTGGTCGGGAAACTTTTGCAAAAATGGCTCTAATGGTCTAGCACGAATAAGAGAGGCCTTTGCAGCGCCCCCCTCGTATGGAACATAGAACTCCGGGCGTTCGGCATAATCCCGACCCCCAACGATAGACTCAAAAAGAACCTTGTTCTTCTCATGCACACTATTCGGCGAGCGCAAAGCCACAGTCCTGACGCCACCAAAGGCAAAGGGACGTAGGTCGGTGGGCAGCAACTTAAGAGCTTCGTGGTCGATGTCCGCCGACATCACAACTTTGAACCGATCCACTTCCAGTGCCAAATAGAGAGGTCGAGCTTGCCAAGTGGTCCAGACGCCATAGCTCAGAGCCAGTAGTTGCACAACCACCACAAGACTCAAATCGATCCAGAGCTCTTGCCTTGGTTTGGCAGGGTTGAACAACACAAAGGTCAGCAATGGCCCACACACCACATCCACGGCGATGACCAACATAAAGAGCTCTCGCCCTCCTGATAGCTCACGGTACGGATAGGGATACCAGAGCCCAAACACGATTGCTGCCGCAATGACTGCCAGGGCGATGCTGCCGAGCAAATGAACACTCGCCGCCTTTGATGCCACCCGGTATCTCGAGTCAAATTTCATGAATTAATCTAAACAACGCAAAAGCAAGTAAGTTATTACACCCAAAATCACCCAAGCGCTCTTTTGGAACTCTTCACGATGACCCAATATTCAACGGCATTCTGAAGGCATAAACTTCGCTGGAACAGGATTGGCTGCAGGAACCTGGTTGTTGGTCAGCGCGCGCCCAGTGGAGGCCACATTCGTGGCGGATGTGCAAGCCCAGTCCACTGCGCCTTGTGCGCTGGCGACCGGCACGCCAAACACACCAGCGTTTTGCACGTTCGGAGCCAGATTGAACGTAAAGCCGTTCAGGTTAGTGGGAATGCCATTGCCAGCAGTTGCTGCCAACGCAACAGAGACTACCCAGTTGGCAGCGCCCGGAGCGAATGCCGGGCAGTTAGCTGCCGTGGGAGCGCCGCCTTGCGCGTTGTTGTAAACGCAATAGTTCATGACGTACTTGGACTGCTTCTGGGCAAACGGGATGGCGTTGATGGCAGCGGCAGCACCATCGAGGCCTGTAACACCGTCGGACTGGAACGCTTCGCTCAGCACACCCTTAGCGGCCGAACCGGCGATCACGCCTTCAGAGATCTTTGCACGCACCGTGTAGTCCTGGTAAGCGGGCAGAGCCACAGCAGCCAGAATACCGATGATGGCCACCACGATCATCAGTTCGATCAAGGTGAAACCTTTTTGCAGGGAACGATTCATAACACTCTCCAAGACGGCTTAGTTGAACGGTACGAGATCAATGCACAGAGCGTGCCAGTCAAATGAGACTCATATTAGAGAATTTTCGATTCTTTCCGACCAGAAGGTGACTATTTCCGGCACTATCGCCCTCGACGAGTGACAACTCTTGTCACCATGTGCTGAACTGTCACTCACGACCTTAGCCAAGATACAAACCGTTGATAAAGCCATCGAAGCACTAAACCAAAAAAGAGCGCCGAAGCGCTCTTTCTGATGATTGAAATACGTGGCAGATCAACGGCACTCAGAAGGCATGAACTTGGCCGGAACTGGATTGGCTGCAGGAACCTGGTTGTTGGTCAGCGCGCGCCCAGTGGAGGCCACGTTCGTGGCGGAGGTGCAAGCCCAGTCCACTGCACCTTGTGAGGCGGCGACCGGCACACCAAACACGCCGGCGTTTTGCACGTTCGGAGCCAGATTGAACGTGAATCCGTTCAGGTTGGTGGGAATACCGTTACCGGCAGTAGCAGCCAAAGCCACCGAAACAACCCAGTTGGCGGCGCCCGGAGCGAATGCCGGGCAGTTGGCTGCCGTGGGAGCGCCGCCTTGCGCGTTGTTGTAAACGCAATAGTTCATGACGTACTTGGACTGCTTCTGGGCAAACGGCGTGGCGTTGATGGCAGTGGCTGCACCATCGAGGCCTGTAACACCGTCGGACTGGAACGCTTCGCTCAGCACACCCTTGGCGGCTGAACCGGCGATCACGCCTTCAGAGATCTTTGCACGAACCGTGTAGTCCTGGTAAGCGGGCAGAGCGACCGCAGCCAGAATACCGATGATGGCCACCACGATCATCAGTTCGATCAGGGTGAAACCTTTTTGCAGGGAACGCTTCATTGAAAACTCCTTGAGGGGTTTGTGGGTTGGAACGACTACACCTCAGCAGAGAGCGTGCCAGGCAGAACTGGCTGCGTTTTCGAGCGCTTTTTCACGCTTAGCTGGTGGCCAGTGACGATTTGTGTCCCGCGTGACCAGCGGCTACTGACAATTTTTGTCATCGACAGTTCGATGAGCAAAAATTGTCAAAGGTCAAAGGTCTGTCCGGCACTCAGCCAGCGGATGTCGTGGCGGACATCCGAGGCGCGGTTGGGCGTCTCGTCGAAGCGCCGGATCTCATCCATGATCAGGCCGGTTTCGGCCGGCTTGGTGTGGGTGATGTAGATCGGAAAGCGCCGCTCGCGATCGATCTGATCCAACTCCTCGGCCAGCGTGCTGGGGGACAGATGCAGGCTGCGCTGGGCCAGGGCCTTTTCCCGGTCGCTGAACGCCGTCTCGATGATGAGCAGCGCGACATCAAGGCGGTTGATGCGTTTCCAGAAGGCAGGATTGCGCTCGGTGTCGCCGCTGAATACCCAGTGCCCGCTCGGGCTGTCCACCGCATAGCCCACCGCCGGGACGGTATGTACCGCCGGCAGCACCTCCACCCGCTTGCCACCCACCAGAAGCTGCTCCCCGACGGTGATCGGCACAAAGCGCATCAGCGGGGTTTCCACACTGGGAATGGCCGCGAAGTCGGGCCAGATCAGGTTGTTGAAGACATGGATCTGCAGGGCGGAAATGGTGCCGGGCAGCGCATGAACCGTCAGTGGCGGAGCGCCGGCCGCCAGACGCTGGGCCGCAACGGCATCCAGCATCAGCGGCAAGCTGGCCACATGGTCGAGATGGGAATGGGTCAGCAGGACATGGTCGATGCGGGCCATTTCCTCCAGGCTGAGGTCTCCGACGCCCGTGCCGGCATCGACCAGGACGTCGTCGTCCAGCAAAAAGGAGGTGGTCCGGCAGCCATGGGCAATGGCACCTGAGCAACCCAGCACACGTACCCGCATCGATATTCCCGTCGGTTGGTCTGAGAAGGCGGTCTGCCCGTTATTTGGTATCGAACGAACTCGCACCATCCCAGTCCTGGGGCAGCGGAGACTGCTTCATGGAGCCTACCCGTTCGGTATAGAGCCGGTAAAGGACTTTTTTGGCATTTCTCGCGCGCAGTTCCCCCAGATGGGTTTCGCACGCACCCCAGTCTCGTGTCCTCCAGGCTTTGCGCACCAGTTGCCACTGGTGCAGCTCTTCGGCCAGGGCCGTGTCGGGCACGCCAGCCGCCAGCGGCGTGTGGATCGCCACCGCCTGCGCCTTGCCCTTGACCCGCACCAGATCCAGTTCCTGCCAGACGAAGCCGGGTGCCTTGCGGCGGGTGGTTTCGCTGGCAACGATCGACACACCGTAGTGCTTGGACAGACCTTCCAGTCGCGACCCCAGATTGACCGCATCGCCGACGACGGTGTAACTGCGGCGCACGTCGGACCCCATGTCACCGACGCACATTTCGCCGGTGTTCAGACCGATGCCGACTGCAATGTCCGGCAACCCGGCATTCTGGCGATCGGCATTGATGCGCTCGATTTCCTGCGACATGCCCAACGCCGCCCGCACAGCCAGCGTGGCGTGCTCGGCCGTGTCGACCGGCGCCCCCCAGAACGCCATCACGCAGTCGCCCATGTACTTGTCGATCGTGCCGCGGTGGCTGCGGATGACGTGGGTCAGGCGGCTGAACACCATGTTGAGCAGTTCCTGCAACTGCGTGGGCGACATCGTCTCCGCGCTGGCGGTGAATCCACGCATGTCGCAGAACATGACCGTCATCTCCCGGGTGGTGGCGGTCATGCTGTAGCGGTCCGGATCCTTGACCATCTCGTCGACCAACTCGGGCGGCACGTAGGTGCCAAACAGCTGCGCCAGCTCGCGCTTGGCCCGGCTCTCGACCAGGTAGCCGTAGCTCATGTTCACCACGAAGGCCAAGCCCGCCATGACCAGCGTGGTGGCCATGGGCAGAGCCAGCCCGTGGGCCACATACAGCCAGGTGTTCAGGCCAACCACCGCACCGATCACCCCGATGCTCAGTACGACGGCCCGGGTTGCACTGAGCAGCGGCAACCCGAGCGCGAGCAACAGTCCGGCCAGCAACATCAGCACGGCTTCGTAGCCAGCGGCGTAATCGGGTTTGCTGATCAGGCGCCGGTCCAGCAGGCCGGAAATCAGGTTGGCATGCGTCTCCACGCCCGGGTAGGCCTCTCCCACCGGCGTCGCCCGCAGATCAAGCAGGCCGGGCGCGGTGGTGCCAATCAGCACCATTCGCCCCCCCAGTTCTCCCTTGGCCAAACGGCCGGAAAGCACATCCCCAGCCGAGACATAGCGGAACGATCCGCCCTGCGGCCCACCATTCCCCCGAAACGGCAGCAGCGCCGTCAGGTGGTCGTCGACCGGGATCTTCTGGCTCCCCTTGTCGGAGCGCAGCACCAGACTGCCCGGTGCCGGTTCACCACTGACCAGAGACCCGGGTTCAATGGCCGGCTGTCCCAACCACAACCGGTACATGGCCAGGGCCAGTGACTCGTAGTAGGCACCCTGGTATTCGGCCATCAGGGGCAGGGAACGGACCACGCCATCGTTGCCCGGCACGGTGTTGAAGAAGCCCGCCGCCGGAGCCGCCTCGGCCAACGGCGCGATGTTGGCGCCATAGCCGGTCCAGTGAAGGGCCTGGATATGACCACCGGCCTGGCTCTCCTTGCGCCAGGCCGGCGCCGGCAACTGCCCGGACGCACGCGCCTGTGCCTCACTGGAGAAGTAGTAGCCCATGACCACTGGCCGCCCGCGCAAGGCATTGGCCAAACGCTGGTCGTGATCCAGCTGGGGCCGCAGCCGGTTCAGCTGATCGGCAAATCCCGGCTGGTCGCGAAGTTCCTGCCGGACCAGCCGCTCCAGCTGGGGCAGCCCCGTGCTGCGATCCGCTTCGGCAAACACCGTGTCGAAGCCCACCAGCGCCACGCTTTGCTGCACGAACAGCTGGTCAACCAGCTCGGCCATGCGGTCCCTCGGCCAGGGCCATTGACCGATTTCGGCAAGGCTTTTCTCGTCCACATCAACGATCACGATCCGTGGATCCAGCGTCCCCGGCATGGTCCAGCGCAGACGCGCGTCGTAAATGATGTGGTCCAGGCGCTGCAGGATGCCCAGAGGCAGCACGCCGACCACGTGCAACAAAGCGAACAGCAAGGGCAGCAGCGTGACGGCCACACGGGGGCCGTGTCTGCTCAGCGCCTGCATGAAACGTCGCGGGAAGAGGCAGGCACCCGTTCAGCGCGCCTGCGGGTACATCCGGTCAGGACTGCACGAACTGCATCTGCGTGCCGGCCAGCTCGATCAGGTCGCCGTTGTGCAGGTTCACCGCTTCGGTGGTCAGGGCGGTGCCGTTGATGGTCGGTTTGACCGCACCCTCGACCAGCGCCACCACATAGCCGTGCGGCCGGCGCGTGATGGCCGCCACCGCCACCCCAGGCTTGCCGATGGTGGTGACCACCTTGACCAGAGGCACCTCGCGGCCTGCAGCCGCGCCAGACATCACTCGGATGGCCGCGTTGCCCACCATGGCGGGTTCAGCCCCTACCACGGCGCCGGAATTGATCACCGTCGTCTTTTCGTGACCGTCGGACGCACCGTCGTGCACGAACTTGATTTTGTACTTGCCGATCTCGACCGTGTCGCCGTTCTGCAGCTGCTGTTTCTTGATCGCCTTGCCGTTGACGTAAGTGCCATTGGTGCTGTTGAGGTCTTCGAGGAACACCTCGGCGCCAGACATCTGCATCACGGCATGCTCACCACTGACCGCCAGGTTGTCGATGACGATGTCGTTGTATGGACGACGGCCCAGGGTGGTGCGGTCTTTCGTGAGCTGCACCTCCTTGATGACAACGCCATCGATGGAAACGATCATTTTCGGCATGGCCGACTCCTGTGGAACCTTGGAAACGAAACTAATTGATTACTGCTGTCCGAGCATACGCGACAACAAACCCCTGCGGACCGGCTTGGCCCGGGCCAGTGCCAGTATCACCGAAATATTATCGCGCCCACCACAGCCATTGGCGTCCTCGACCAGCGTCCGCCCGATCTGATCCAGTGGTGCGTCTTCCATGAGGATCGCGGCAATCCGGGGATCCGGAACCATGTCGCTCAACCCGTCGGAACAGAACAGGTACAGGTCGCCGTCTTCCACCCGGAATTCGTTCACTTCGAGCAACACGGTGTCTTCCACACCCAATGCGCGGGTCACGAGATTCTTGTGCGTGGCGAACTGCGCCTGCTCGAGCGAAATCAGTCCCGCGTCGATCTGCTCCTGCAACAGGGAATGGTCCCGGGTGATTTGCTGCAGGGTATTGCCGCGCAATCGGTAGCAGCGCGAATCGCCGACGTGGCCAATCATCGCCCGCGTTCCCTGAAAGACACCCATCACCAGGGTGGTTCCCATGCCCGCATACAGCGGGTTGGAATTGGCTGCGTTGAAAATGGAGCGGTTGGCGTTGTCGACGCAGATTTCCATCGCGCGCTTGAGTTCGCGCACCGGTGCTTCCTGCCCCCCCTCGCCGATCCAACGCCCCAGCTCGGTGTGGATGAAGCTGGTGGCCATGGCGCTGGCCACCTCGCCGGCGTTGTACCCACCCATGCCGTCGGCCAACACCACCACTTGATTGGCGGTGTCGAGCGAAACCGAGTCTTCGTTGTTTTCACGAATCAACCCGGGGTCGGTCTGGCTGTAGTACTCAAAAATCATGTAGATCGGTTTTATAGCCTGAAACGGGGCTTGAGGTGCCTGTCCGTCGCGACATTTGTCACGAATCGGGACAGTCCCGACCGTTGCCTGCGGATATTCGCACCAGGCTGTGCACAAGTAGCACCTTCCTCAAAAAACAAAGGCAACGCGAGCGTTGCCTTTGTTCATTCTCTTCAGAGAGGAAGCCAGCCTCAGAGCTGTGCTTTGAGCAGCTTGCCCAGCTCGGAAGGGTTGCGCGTGATGATGAAACCACACTCTTCCATGATGGCCAGTTTGGCATCGGCCGTGTCGGCACCGCCGGAGATCAGCGCGCCGGCATGGCCCATGCGCTTGCCGGGAGGCGCGGTCACGCCAGCGATGAAGCCGACGATCGGCTTCTTCATGTTGGCCTTGCACCACTGGGCGGCTTCGGCTTCGTCCGGGCCACCAATTTCGCCGATCATGATGACGGCGTCGGTGTCAGGATCGTCGTTGAAGGCCTTCATCACGTCGATGTGCTTGAGACCGTTGATCGGGTCGCCACCGATGCCGACGGCGCTGGACTGGCCCAGGCCGACTTCGGTCAGCATCGCAACGGCTTCATAGGTCAGCGTGCCCGAACGGGACACGACGCCGATGCGGCCCTTGCGGTGGATGTGGCCGGGCATGATGCCGATCTTGATCTCGTCGGGCGTGATCAGGCCGGGGCAGTTGGGGCCCAGCAGCAGGGTCTTCTTCCCACCGGCGGCTTCCTTGGCCTTCATCTTGTTGCGCACTTCCAGCATGTCCTTGACCGGAATGCCTTCGGTGATGCAGACGGCCAGGTCCAGATCGGCCTCAACGGCTTCCCAGATGGCGGCGGCGGCGCCGGCCGGCGGCACGTAGATCACCGACACGGTGGCGCCGGTCTGTTGGGCGGCTTCCTTGACGGTTGAGTAGATCGGGATGTTGAAGATCGACTCGCCGGCCTTCTTCGGGTTCACGCCGGCCACGAAGCAGTTCTTGCCGTTCGCGTATTCCTGGCACTTCTCGGTGTGGAACTGACCGGTCTTGCCCGTGATGCCCTGGGTGATGACCTTGGTGTCTTTGTTGATGTAGATCGACATGGTTTCTTCTCCGGGCTTATTTGACGGCGGCGACGATCTTGGTCGCGGCTTCGGCCATGGTGTCGGCGGCGATGATTGGCAGGCCGGATTCGGCCAGCAGCTTCTTGCCCAGCTCTTCGTTGGTGCCCTTCATGCGCACCACCAGCGGCACGCTGAGGTTGGTCGCCTTGCAGGCGGTGATCACGCCGGTGGCGATGGTGTCGCACTTCATGATGCCGCCGAAGATGTTGACCAGGATGCCCTTGACCTTGGTGTTCTTGAGCATGATCTTGAAGGCTTCGGTGACCTTCTCGGCGGTGGCGCCGCCGCCCACGTCCAGGAAGTTGGCCGGCTCGCCGCCGAACAGCTTGATGGTGTCCATGGTGGCCATGGCCAGGCCGGCGCCGTTCACCAGACAGCCGATGTTGCCGTCCAGGGAGATGTAGGCCAGGTCGAACTTGGAGGCTTCGATTTCTGCCGGATCTTCTTCGTCCAGATCGCGGAACGCCACGATCTCGGGGTGGCGGAACAGCGCGTTGGAATCGAAGTTGAACTTCGCGTCCAGGGCCATCAGGTTGCCCTTGGAGTCGCAGTTCAGGGGGTTGATCTCGACCAGGGACGCGTCGGTGTCCATGTAGCACTTGTAGATCTTGGCGAAGATGTCGACCGCCTGATCAATGGAAGCGCCGGTCAGGCCGATGGCGGCTGCGACCTTGCGCGACTGTGCTTCGGTGATGCCGGTCAGCGGGTCGATCATCTCGGTGATGATCTTCTCGGGCGTGGAGTGCGCCACTTCCTCGATGTCCATGCCGCCTTCGCTGGATGCGATCAGGGCCACCTTCTGCGTCGCGCGGTCGGTGACCAGCGAGACGTACAGTTCGTTCTTGATGTCGGCGCCGTCTTCGATGTACAGGCGGCGGACCTTCTGGCCTTCAGGACCAGTCTGGTGGGTCTTGAGCTGCATGCCCAGGATTTCCGAAGCGCGCGCCTTCACATCGTCGATCGACTTGGCGACCTTCACACCGCCACCCTTGCCACGGCCACCCGCGTGAATCTGGGCCTTCACCACCCAGACCGGGCCACCAAGCTTTTGTGCGGCTTCAACGGCTTCCTGCACCGTGAACGCGGGAATTCCGCGCGGAACCGGCACACCAAACTGACGCAAGATTTCCTTGCCTTGGTACTCGTGAATCTTCATGAGGTCTCTCTCGGACTGGGGGTTGTTCGATCCGGCCAAATGGCACAGCCGGTGCGCGGGCTTGTGGACACGGCAACCGACGACTGTATCATGTTGCGACGCACCAAACAGGTGAGTGGCCGCTCACATAATGCATAATTATAGGATCCGGTCGCTGAATCCCAACTGACAAAAGAGGACCCCGCCATGGCCAAGATCTTCATCGACGGCGAAGCCGGCACCACGGGCCTGCAGATCCGCGAACGGCTGCAGCAGATGCCCGCCGTCGAATTGCTGAGCATCGCTCCCGAGCGCCGCAAGGACCCCGAAGCCAAGAAGGCCCTGATGGCAGAAGCGGACCTGGTGATCCTGTGTCTGCACGACGATGCGGCGATCGAGTCGGTGGCCATGATCGACAGTCTGCCCGGCCACAAGCCGCGCATCATCGACGCGTCGACCGCCCACCGCTGCAACGACGGCTGGGCCTACGGCTTTCCCGAACTGAGTGCTGGCCAGCGCGAGGCTGTGCAAAAGGCCGACCGCGTCGCCAATCCAGGGTGTTACGCCACCGGTGCCATCGCAATCCTGCGCCCGCTGGTGGACGCCGGCCTGCTGCCCAAGGACTTCCCGATGTCGCTGCCTTCGGTCAGCGGCTACTCGGGCGGCGGCCGCAGCATGATCGAGGCATATGAAGCCGGCACCGCACCGCTGCACGAAGCCTACGCGCTGGGTCTGGCGCACAAGCACATTCCCGAAATCCAGCGCTACACCGGCCTGGCCCGCCGTCCCGTCTTCATCCCGGCCGTGGGCAATTTCCGCCAGGGCATGCTGGTGCAGTTGCCGCTGCATCTGGACGAATTGCCGGGAAGCCCCAAGGCCAGCGAGCTGCACGATGCGCTGGTGGCGCACTACGCGGCCAGCGTCGCTGCTGGCGGCTGGGTCAGTGTGTTGCCGGCGACCGCCGACGGCAAGCTGGATGCCACCGCGCTGAACGACACCAACAAGCTGGAGTTGCGCGTGTTCGCCAATGAAGCACACCGCCAAGCCGTCGTGATCGCGCGTCTGGACAACCTGGGCAAGGGCGCCAGCGGCGCCGCCGTGCAGAACCTGCAGCTCATGCTGGGGGTTTAACCCCACCGACTCAGTCGTCCTCGTTCCCGGCCACGACGCGCCGAATCGCTTCGGCGCCAAAGCCGCGCGAAGCGAGAAAGCGCATCTGCCTGGCGCGCCCTGCCGGGTCGGCGGCCGGCTCGCCAAACTTCTTGCGCCAGACCTCGCGGGCACGCTGCAACTCGGTACCGCGCAGACTCTCCAGCGCGTCCGCCATGCAGTCGAGGCTGATGCCCTTGGCCTGCAGTTCCTGCTTGACACGGCTGGCGCCCAGCCGGGCGCCGCGGCGGTGGATCACCGACTCGACCACCCGCCGGTCGCTGATGAACCCCTTGGCCTGCAATTCGTCGAGAGCGCGCTGCAGTTCGCCAGGCTCCTCTTCGTGGGGCGCCAGCTTCTTCTCCAGCTCGGCGCGGGAGTGCTCCCGCCCGGCCAGCAGCCGCAGCGCGCGACCCTTGAGCGAGATCTTGTCGAACCCCACCGCCGGGCTTATTCAGCGGCCTCGGCTTCGGCGGCGGCCTTGGCCTTCTTGCCCTTGGCGGCCGGTGCAGCGGCTTCCTGGGCCGACGCGTCGACCGGCAGCAGCGGGACACCCAGCTCGTCGCGCACCTTGTTCTCGATCTCGACGCGCAACTCGGGGTTCTCCTTGAGGAACTCGCGCGCGTTGTCGCGGCCCTGGCCGATCTTCTCGCCGTTGTAGGCGTACCAGGCGCCCGACTTCTCGATCACCCGGTGCACCACACCCAGGTCCAGGATCTCGCCTTCGCGGCTGATGCCTTCACCGAACAGGATGTCGAACTCGGCCGTCTTGAACGGCGGCGCCACCTTGTTCTTCACCACCTTGACCTTGGTTTCGTTGCCGATCGCCTCCTCGCCCTTCTTGATGGTGCCGGTGCGGCGGATGTCCAGACGGACCGAGGCATAGAACTTCAGCGCATTGCCGCCGGTCGTGGTTTCGGGGCTGCCGAACATCACGCCGATCTTCATGCGGATCTGGTTGATGAAGATGACTGTGCAGTTGGTCTTCTTGATGGTCGCGGTGAGCTTGCGCAGGGCCTGGCTCATCAGGCGGGCCTGCAGGCCGGGCAGCGAGTCGCCCATTTCGCCCTCGATTTCCGCCTTGGGCGTGAGCGCCGCCACCGAGTCCACGACCACCAGGTCGACCGCGCCGGAGCGCACCAGCGAGTCCACGATCTCCAGCGCCTGCTCACCGGTGTCGGGCTGGCTGATCAGCAGCTCCTGCAGGTTCACGCCCAGTTTCTGCGCGTAGGCGGTGTCCAGCGCGTGTTCGGCGTCGACGAAGGCACAGGTGCCGGCCAGGCGCTGCATCTCGGCGATGACCTGCAGCGTCAGCGTGGTCTTGCCCGAGGACTCCGGACCGTAGATCTCGATCACCCGGCCGCGCGGCAGGCCGCCGACGCCCAGCGCGATGTCCAGCCCCAGCGAGCCGGTGGAGACGACCTGGATGTCTTCGATGACCTCGCCTTCGCCCAGCCGCATGATCGTGCCCTTGCCGAACTGCTTTTCGATCTGGGCGAGGGCGGCCTGCAGGGCCTTGGCTTTTTCGGTGTTGACGACTGCGTCCATGTTGGGTGCTCCTGAGTGTGAAAGTGGGTACTGGCTTTCAGTCTGTGGATTTATGTACAGGCTGGATGCTTGAACAGGAGTTTATCGTCGGATTGATTTCATACAAGCCAAAATATGGTCAGTTTGCCTTACCATTTGGCATGACCGAACCATCGCCCTCCGCCACCGCCGACGACCGCTGGCGCGCCACCCATCTCGGGCGCGTTCTGGGCCAGGCGCTGCGCCGCTTCGACGAGCGCGTGCTGTTCCTGATGGCACACGACGCCAATGTGCCGCTGGCGCTGTCCAACCTGGCGGCGCGCGAGCAGATCGGCGCGGCCCACATCCACATCACGCGCCACCTCGCCGTCAAAGGCTCGCGCCTGACCGACCTGGCGGCCAGCGCGGGCATGAGCAAGCAGGCGATGGGCGAACTCGTGACGCAGTGCGAAGCCTGGGACCTGGTGCGGCGAGAGCCCGATCCGCTGGATGCGCGGGCGCGCCGTATCGTGTTCACCGACAACGGCCTGCTGTGGCTGGAGGCGTTCCGGCTGGCGGTGGCACGGGCGGAATCGGAGTTCCGCGGCCTGGTCGGGGATGACGTTGCCACCGTCGTGGCGCTGGGCCTGGAAGCGTATGCTTCAAGATGAGACGCGCCACCTACAATGAACCAAGAACACGCTAGGAGACAAGCATGCGCATCCTGATTGCCGAAGACGACCAGGTCCTCGCCGATGGCCTGTTGCGCAGTCTGCGGGCGGCCGGCGCCGCGGTCGACCATGTGGCCACCGGCAGCGAAGCCGACGCGGCCCTGATGACCAACAACGAGTTCGACCTGCTGATCCTCGACCTGGGCCTGCCCAAGCTGCACGGGCTGGAGGTGCTCAAGCGTCTGCGTTCGCGCGGCTCCACACTGCCGGTGCTGATCCTGACCGCCGCCGACAGCATCGAAGAGCGCGTCAAGGGCCTGGACTACGGCGCCGACGACTACATGGCCAAGCCGTTCTCGCTGCAGGAACTCGAAGCGCGCGTGCGCGCCCTGACCCGCCGCGGCATGGGCGGCGCCAGTTCCACCATCAAGCATGGCCCGCTGGTCTACGACCAGGCCGGCCGCGTGGCCACCATCGACGGCAAGATGGTCGAACTCTCGGCGCGCGAACTGGGCCTGCTCGAAGTGCTGCTGCAGCGCGCCGGACGGCTGGTCAGCAAAGACCAGCTGGTCGAGCGGCTGTGCGAGTGGGGCGAAGAGGTGAGCAACAACGCCATCGAGGTCTACATCCACCGCCTGCGCAAGAAGATCGAGAAGGGGCCGATCCGCATCGCCACCGTGCGCGGCCTGGGCTACTGCCTCGAAAAGATCTGAGGCCCCTCCGCCACCGACATGGCCGACGAGAAGCACGACAGCGAGCGCATCACCTTCGGCCTGTTCCAGCGCGAACAGCGCAGCCTGTTCGGCGAGATCCTGGACTGGATGCTCACGCCACTGCTGCTGCTGTGGCCGCTGTCGCTGGCCCTGACCTGGTTCGTCGCGCAGGGCATCGCCAGCAAGCCGTTTGACCGCGCACTGGAGTTCAACCTCCAGGCCCTGACCCAGTTCGTCGTCACCAAGGACGACAAGGTCAGTTTCAATCTCACACCACAGGCGCGCGACCTGCTGCGCGCCGACGACAGCGATCTGGTGTTCTACCAGCTGATGGACCCGCGCCAGGGCGTGCTCAGCGGCGAACCCGAGTTCCCCACCCCCTCGGACAGCGACGTGCCGACCGCTGGCCGCGTCATGCTGCGCGACGATGTCGTGCACGGTGATGCGGTGCGCGTGGCCTATACCTGGCTGGAGCGGCACCGCGACCCGAGCCATCTGGTGCTGATGCAGGTGGCCGAGACCAAGGGCAAGCGCTCGACGCTGGCGACCGAAATCATCAAGGGCGTGATGGTGCCGCAGTTCGTCATCCTGCCGCTGGCGGTGCTGCTGGTCTGGCTGGCGCTGGTGCGCGGCATCCGGCCGCTGTCGGAACTGGAGCAGAAGATCCGCGCCCGCAAGCCCGACGACCTGAGTCCGATCGAGGAATCGTTCATTCCGCAGGAGGTGGCGCCGCTGGTGTCTTCGATCAACGACCTGCTCACGCGGCTGAAGGTGTCGCTGACGACGCAGAAGCGCTTCCTGGCCGACGCGGCGCACCAGCTCAAGACCCCGCTGGCGGGACTGCGCATGCAGGCCGAACTCGCACAGCGCGAGTCGAACCCGCAGGACATCCGCAGTTCGCTGCAGCAGATCGCACGATCGAGCAAGCGTGCCACCCACACCGTCAACCAGCTGCTGGCGCTGGCCCGCGCCGAAACCACGGGCCGTGCCTTGCCGACCGCTCAGATCGATCTGGCGCAGCTGGTGACCGGGGTGGTACGGGACTCGGTGCCGAGGGCACTCGAACACGGCACCGACCTGGGTTACGAAGGCCCGGACGAGATGCCGGCCATCTGCCTGATGGACGGCAACCCGACGCTGCTGCAGGAGATGACGCGCAACCTGGTCGACAACGCGATCAACTACAGCGGACAGGGTGGTGTGGTGACGGCCCGGGTGCTGTTCGACCGTTTCAGTGGCGTGCAGATCCTCCAGGTCGAAGACAACGGCCCGGGCATCCCCGAGAACGAGCGCGAGTTGGTGCTGCAGCCGTTCTACCGTGCGCTGGGCACCAACGTCGACGGCTCAGGTCTGGGACTGGCGATCGTGCACGAGATCGCCCAGCAGCACGGGGCGGTGGTGATGATGGAAGATGCCCACCCGGAGAGCCCGCGGCGCGGCCTGCAGGTGTCGATCCGCTTCGCCCCGCGCCGGCCCACCAACGAATAGATCCTGCCCCCACGCTGCGCCGCTGCGCGGCTCGCTGCCCCCGAAGGGGCTGGGCCTGCCTTGGGAGCGGCCCGGCGGCTGGCCCGTTGCCCCCGGCGCTCTGCCGCGGCGCGGGTCGCGCTCAGGCGGACGGCTGGTAAACGTTGAGTTGCAGGCGTTCGCGTTCGATGACGCGGGCCACCGCCGGCAGGGCGGCAAAGCGCTGAGCCAGGTCCCAGGTCGCGGGCATCGAGGTCGGGTCGACACCGGCAATACCGCCCCAGCGCAGCAGCGTCAGGGCGTAGGCGTCCAGCACGGTCGGCTGGTCTCCACACAGCCAGGGGGCGGCCTTCTCCGCCATCGCTTCGATCTCACCCAGCAGACCGCGGTAGCTGCTCGCGGCGAACGCGCGAATGGCCTTCTGTGCGGCCTCGTCGTCCGTGAACTTCTGCGGCATGAACACGTGCGTGAAGGTCGGGTGCACCGTGTTGTTCATCCAGGCCAGCGTGGACAGCGCCCGCGTGCGCGCCAGACCAGACGCGGGCAGGATGCCGGCCTGCGGCAGCCTGGCGTCCAGGTGCAGCAGGATGGCGACGATCTGCGTGATGACTTCGCCATCGTCCACCAGCACCGGCACCTGGCCTCGCGGGTTCATGGCCAGGTATTCGGGACTGCGCTGCTCGCCCTTGTGCAGCTTCACCAGCGTCGGCTCGAACGCCACACCGGACAGCTCCAGCATGGCGTGCGGCACGAAGGAACAGGCGCCGGGGGCGAAGAAGAGTTTGAGGCTCATGGAGCGTGTCTCCTGTCTTGGATTGTTGTCTTCAGCTCAGGTGCTTTCCAAGGACGCCGGCAATCTCGAACATCGTCACCTGCGGCTTGCCAAACACGGGTTCGAGCTTGGCGTCGGCGTTGACCTTGCGCTTGTCGGCCGCGTCCTGCAGGCCGTTGGCCTTGATGTAGTCCCACAGCTTTTTCGTCGCCTCCGGGCGCGACACGGCCTCGCTGCCGATCACCGCGGCCAGCGCGGCGCTGGGCTGCTTGCCGCTGGCGGCGGTGGTCTTGCGTGGCGCCTTGGGTGCGGCGGTTTTCTTCGCAGCGGGCGCCTTCCTGGTGGCAGCGGCCTTCTTCACGGGAGCCGCCTTGGCGGGCGCGCCGGCGGCGGTCTTGCGCGGCGGGAACTTGCTGGTGCGCGGCTCGAACTCGAAATTCACCTTGCCCGCTTCCTTGTCCCAGGCCAGGAAGGCCTTGAACGCGCGGCGCGTGCGCATCGACACGAACTTGTCGAGCAGGTCGGTCTTGCCGGTCTCCAGCAGCTTGCTCATTTGCTCGCGCGCCACCGGCTGCTGCAGGATGATCTTGCCGCTCTTGAAGTCGCACGTCGGCGTGGCCTGTGCCATGGTCGGCACCGACTTCTCGCAGACATAGTTGGCGCCATGTTCGTGCACCGCGCCGCCGCACTTGGGGCAGGCGCCCAGCGACTCGCTGCCGCTGAAGTCGACGATCTCGCCGGTCTCTTCGTTCTTCTTGTCGTCGCCGAAGTCGAACTCAAGCTTCCAGTTCTGGTCTTCCTCGCTGAACTTGATGACGATCTCCGCCACGAAAGGCCATCCTGCCTTGGAACGGAAGCCTTCCAGCGGCCCGATCTTCTTGGTCATCAGCAGCTGTTCGGCCTCTTCCGGCTCGAAGGTGCGACCGGCCGGCGACTTGCCGAACGAGAAGCCGCAGCCCTCGCTGTTGCCGTCGGCGCCGGTGCAGCCGTAGCGGCGGTAGTTTTCCTTCACCACGCCGCCGCAGTTCGGGCAGGGCGTTTCCAGCGTCGCGTAGTTGCCGGGAATCGTGTCGCGATCGTATTCCTTGGCCTTCTTGACCATGCGCTCGGTCATCTGCGCGATCTCGGCCATGAAGGCGCTGCGGCTGAGCTTGCCGTGTTCCATCTGGGCCAGCTTGTATTCCCATTCACCGGTCAGCTCGGCCTTGGAGAGTTCTTCCACCTCCAGCCCGCGCAGCAGCGTCATGAGCTGGAACGCCTTGGCCGTGGGGATGATCTCGCGGCCTTCGCGCAGCATGTACTTCTCGGTCAGCAGACCTTCGATGGTGGCCGCGCGCGTCGCTGGCGTGCCCAGGCCTTTCTCCTGCATGGCCTCGCGCAGCTCGTCGTCGTCGATCAGCTTGCCCGCGCCTTCCATGGCGCCCAGCAGCGTCGCTTCAGAGTAACGCGCCGGCGGCTTGGTCTTCAGGCCCTTGGCCTCGACGGTCTCGGTGCGCACGGTTTCGCCCTCGCGCACCGGCACCAGGTTCTGGCCCTTGTCGCCCTCTTTCGCGCCCTCGACGTCTTCGGCCGCTTCCTTGCCATACACCGCCATCCAGCCCGGCTTCACGAGCACCTTGCCTTCGGTCTTGAAGTGGTGGTTGAGCACCTTGCTGATGCGGGTGGTCACCATGAACTCGGCGCTGGGGAAGAAAACCGCCAGGAAGCGGCGCACCACCAGGTCGTACAGCTTCTGCTCCGCTTCGGACAGGCCGCTGGGCGCCTGCAGGGTCGGGATGATGGCAAAGTGGTCCGAGACCTTGCTGTTGTCGAAGACGCGCTTGCTGGGCTTGATGTAGCCGTTGTTGAGCGCCGTCAGCGCGTGCGGCGCCAGGTGCTTCATGCCGCTTTCTGCCAGCATTTCAAACGTTTGCTTCACCGTGCCCAGGTAGTCCTCGGGCAGGGCGCGCGAATCGGTACGGGGGTAGGTCAGGGCCTTGTGGCGCTCGTACAGGCTCTGCGCCAGCTGCAGCGTGGTCTTGGCCGAGAAGCCGAAGCGGCCGTTGGCTTCGCGCTGCAGGCTGGTCAGGTCGTACAGCAGGCCGCTGGCCTGCGTGGTGGGCTTGCTCTCTTCGGTGACGCTGGCGGCCTTTCCACGCACCGCCTCGACAATGGCCAGCGCCTCGCGGTGGTTCCAGAGGCGGTCGGCGCGCAGGTCGGCGTCGGCATCGTCGCCCGTGGGCTTCTTGAACGCCGGATCGAACCACTTGCCAGGGTACTCGCCGGCCTCGGCCAGGAATGACGCGTGGATTTCCCAGTAGTCGCGGCTGCGGTGGGCACGGATCTGTTCTTCGCGCTCGACCACGATGGACAGCGTGGGCGTCTGCACCCGGCCCACAGTGGTCAGGAAGAAACCACCGTCGCGTGAGTTGAAGGCCGTCATGGCGCGCGTGCCGTTGATCCCGACCATCCAGTCGGCCTCGGAGCGGCTGCGGGCCGCGTCGGCCAGGCCCTGCATCTGTTCATTGGTGCGCAGGTGCTCAAAGCCGTCGCGGATGGCGGCTGGCGTCATGGACTGCAGCCACAGGCGCTGCACCGGCTTGCCCAGGCTCTGGTACTGGCCGCCCTTGAGGCCTCCGGCGTACTGCTCGATCAGGCGGAAGATCAGCTCCCCCTCGCGGCCCGCGTCACAGGCGTTGATCAGTTTCGTCACGTCCTTGCGCTTGGCCAGCTTGACCACCGCCGACAGGCGCGACTTGGTCTTGTCGATGGGCTTGAGCTCGAAATAGGGCGGCAGCACCGGCAGGTGGGCGAAGCTCCACTTGCCACGCTTGACGTCGAACTGCTCGGGCGCGGCGATCTCGACCAGGTGGCCCACGGCAGAGGTCACGACATAGCTGTCGTTCTCGAAGTGGTCATCGTGTTTCTCGAACTTGCCCGCCACAGGAGTAAGCGCGCGCACGATGTCTTGGGCCACGGATGGCTTCTCGGCAATGACCAGTGTTTTGTTCATCTCTACAATTTGGGCTTCACGCGCGTGTACACGCGCACATGCATGGGTACGCACACACACGCGCGCACCTGCATGAAACAACCTTACCAAAATTTCCACCCGTGTCGAAAACACCCCGCCAGACTGCTCCTGCCCGCCGCATCCAGACCCGCCGCTCGGGCGTCCATGGCAAGGGCGTGTACGCCCTGGTCGATCTGGCCGAGGGTGAAGCCGTGATCGAGTACGTGGGTGAGGTCATCACCTGGGACGAGGCGCTGCGCCGCCACCCGCACGACCCCACCGACCCGAACCACACCTTCTATTTCCACATCGACGAAGAACACGTGATCGACGCCAAGTACGGCGGCAACTCCTCGCGCTGGATCAACCACAGCTGCGAGCCGAACTGCGAGGCCGAGACCGACGACGGCCGCGTCTTCATCCGCACGCTGCGCAACATCGCCGCGGGCGAAGAGCTGTTCTACGACTACGGACTGGTGATCGACGAGCCCTACACGCCCAAGCTCAAGGCCCAGTACCCCTGCTGGTGCGGGTCGAAGAACTGCCGTGGCACGCTGCTGGCGCCCAAGCGCGGTGGCAAAGCCACGAAACTCGGATGACCGACCTGCTCGCCCACGTCGAATCCATCTGGCAGGCAGTCGTGCCGGCGCTGCCGACCTTCACGGTCGAGGTGGTGCCCAGCATCGATTCGACCAGCAGCGAGCTGATGCGCCGCGCCCGCGACGGGCTGGCCGACCCGGTGCTGCTGGTCACCGAGGAGCAGACCGCCGGCCGCGGCCGCATGGGCAAGGGCTGGCACAGCAAGCCGGGCCAGTCGCTGACCTTCTCATTGGCGCTGCCGCTGGCGCCGGCCGACTGGTCGGGCCTGTCGCTGGCGGTCGGTGTGAGCCTGGCCGAGAGCCTGCACCCCGACGTGCGCCTGAAGTGGCCCAACGACCTGTGGCTGCAGGAGCGCAAGCTCGGCGGCATCCTGGTCGAGACGGCCGGCAGCGGCGAGGGCGCCGCGGCGCCACGCACCGTGGTGATCGGCGTGGGCATCAACATCGCCCGGCCGGACGCCAGCGTGGTCACCGCCAGCGCCACGGCGGGCGCGATGGCGCCCATGCCGCCCGCCGGCCTGTCGGAAGTGCGGATGGGCGTCACCGCCGGCGAGGCGCTGGCGCTCGTGGCGCCCGCCCTGGTGCGCGACGTGCTGCACTTCGGTGTCGGCGGTTTCGCACCGTTTGCAGACCGCTTCGGCGGGCGCGATGCGCTGCGGGGCCGCCCTGTGCGGCTGTCCGATGGCACCGACGGCCAAGCCGAAGGCGTCGACGCGCAGGGTGCGCTGCGGGTGCAGACCGCCCAGGGGCTGCGGACCGTCCACAGTGCGGAAGTGAGCGTGCGCCCATGCTGAGAATCCTGGCCATCCTTCTGGTCGTGGCCAATCTGGCCTATTTCGCCTGGAGCCGGGGTTCGCTGGCGGATCTGGGGCTGGCGCCGGTACAGCAGCGCGAACCCGAGCGGCTGAAGGCGCAGATCGAACCACAGTCGCTGCGCCTGCTCAATGGCGCGCGGGAAGACAAGGCCGGCCCTGCACCAGCGGAGGCAGCCGCAGCGCCCCAGGCGCAGGCAGCCGCCGCTGCGCCGGCACAGGCCTGCTGGCAGGTGGGCGGCTTCACCCAGCCCCAGACCGATGCCCTGCGCGTCGCCCTGGCCGGTACCGGTCTGGCGCCCGACCAGTGGCAGCTCAACGAAGCCCACAGCGCCGGACGCTGGGTGGTCTACATGGGCCGCTACAACGACGAACAGATGCAGAAGAAGAAGAGCGAGTTGCGCGACCTCAAGATCGAGTTCCGCGAAGTCAACCTGCCCTCGATCGGCCCGGGGCTGGCGCTGGGCACCTTCTCCAGCGAAGAGGCCGTGCAGCAGGCGCTCAAGGACGTGGCGAAAAAGGGCGTGCGCAGCGCCCGCGCCGCCGTCGAGCGCCCCGAAGTCGTGTCGATGACCCTGCGCCTGCCCGCCATCACCGACGAACAGCGCAGCAGCGTCGAAGGCCTGGGCGACGCCCTCGCCGGCAAGAAGCTCCAGCCCTGCGAATAAAAAAAGCCGCTGTGAAAACAGCGGCTTTTTTTCCCCTTCCAGAAGCCCCTTGAACCGGCGCGAAGTGCCCGATCCAGCAATCACGGCGGAACCGGCTTCGCCGGGCCGCACGTGATGCCCCCTGGAGGGGGTGACGCGCCGCAGGCGCGGCGCGGGGGTGGGCCTTATTTGGCGACGACGCGGACCATTTCCAGGCACTTGTTCGAGTAGCCCCACTCGTTGTCGTACCAGCTCACGACCTTCACGAAGGTCTTGTCCAGCGCGATGCCGGCGTCGGCGTCGAACACCGAGGTGCAGGTCTCGCCGCGGAAGTCGGTGGCCACCACCTTGTCTTCCGTGTAGCCCAGCACGCCCTTGAGTGCGCCCTGGCTCTGCGCCTTCATCTCGGCCTTGATCTCTTCATAGGTCGCTTCGCTGTTCAGCTCCACGGTGAGGTCGACCACCGACACATCGGAGGTCGGCACGCGGAAGCTCATGCCGGTCAGCTTCTTGTTGAGCTCGGGGATCACCACGCCCACGGCCTTGGCGGCACCGGTGGAGGACGGGATGATGTTTTCCAGGATACCGCGGCCGCCGCGCCAGTCCTTGTTGGACGGGCCGTCCACGGTCTTCTGCGTGGCAGTTGCTGCGTGCACCGTCGTCATCAGGCCGCGCTTGATGCCCCATTTGTCGTGCAGCACCTTGGCCACGGGGGCCAGGCAGTTGGTGGTGCAGGAAGCGTTGGAGATGATGGCCTGGCCAGCGTAGGTCTTGTCGTTCACGCCGAAGACGAACATCGGGGTGTCGTCCTTGGACGGAGCGGAGAAGATGACCTTCCTGGCGCCCGCGGCCAGGTGCTTCTCGCCGCCGGCCTTGTCCAGGAAGATGCCGGTGGATTCGATCACGACGTCGGCGCCGACTTCGTTCCATTTCAGGGCCGCCGGGTCCTTCTCGGCCGTCAGGCGGATCTTCTTGCCGTTGACGACCAGGGTGTTGCCTTCAACCGAAACCGTGCCCTTGAAGCGGCCGTGCACGCTGTCGTACTGCAGCATGTAGGCCAGGTAGTCGGGCTCGAGCAGGTCGTTGATGGCAACGATCTCGATGTCCGGGAAGTTCTGGATCGCGCTGCGCAGCACGTTGCGGCCGATGCGGCCAAAACCGTTGATACCGACTTTGATAGCCATGTCTTCTGCTCCTGTGGATGGATGAAAAAAAACCGAAACCTGATTACTTCGCCAGCACGGACCGCACGGTGTCGGCCACGTTCTCGGGGGTGAAACCGAAATGCTTGAACAGCACCGGCGCGGGGGCCGACTCGCCGTAGGTGTCGATGCCGACCACGGCCGACACGCCGTACTTCCACCAGCCGTCGGTGGAACCCATCTCCACCACCACGCGCGGCAGGCCCTTGGGCAGCACGGCGGCCTTGTAGTCGGCGCTCTGGCGGTCGAACACATTGGTGCTGGGCACCGAGACCACGCGCACGGCGATCTTGTGTTCCTTGGCCAGCAGTTCCTGCGCCTTGAGCGCCAGCTGCACCTCGGAACCGGTGGCGATGATCACCGCCTGCGCCTTCTTCTTGAGGCCCACGTCGGCCGGCTCGGACAGCACGTAGCCGCCCTTGCTGATGTCGGCCAGATCGGCCTTGGGCGCGTAGGGCAGGTTCTGGCGCGACAGGCACAGGGCCGACGGACGATTGGCGGTCTGCAGGGCCACGGCCCAGGCCACGGCGGTTTCGGCCGTGTCGCCCGGACGCCAGACGTCCAGGCCCGGGATCAGACGCAGGCTGGCGACGTGCTCGACCGACTGGTGGGTCGGGCCGTCTTCGCCCAGGCCGATGGAGTCGTGCGTGAACACGTGGATCACGCGCTGCTTCATCAGCGCGGCCATGCGGATGGCGTTGCGGCTGTAGTCACTGAAGGTGAGGAAGGTGCCACCGTAGGGGATGTAGCCACCGTGCAGGGCGACGCCGTTCATGATCGCGGCCATGCCGAATTCGCGCACACCGTAGTTGATGTGGCGGCCGCCCACACCGGCTTCGTTCTTCACGACGTTGCCGGCCAGGTCGAAACGGAGATTCGGCGTGGACTTGGTGTTGGTCAGGTTGGAGCCGGTCAAGTCGGCGCTGCCACCGAGCAGTTCGGGCAGGGCTGCGGTGAAGTGCTCCAGCGCGATCTGGCTGGCCTTGCGGCTGGCCACGGTCTCGGCCTTGGTGTGGGCTTCCACGGCGGCGTTGACCGCCACCTGGTTAAAGGACTTGGGCAGGTCGCCCTTCATGCGGCGGGTGAATTCCTTGGCCAGTTCGGGGAAGGCGGCCTTGTAGGCGGCGAACTGGGCGTTCCAGGCGGCTTCTGCGGCCTTGCCGGCGGCCTTGGCGTCCCAGGCGGCGTACACGTCCTTGGGAATCACGAAGGGCGCGTGGTTCCAGCCCAGGGCTTCGCGGGTGAGCTTGATTTCTTCGGCGCCCAGCGGCTCGCCGTGGGCCTTGGCGGTGTTGGCGCGGTTCGGGCTGCCTTTGCCGATGCTGGTCTTGCAGCAGATCAGGGTCGGCTTGTCGGCACTGTTCTTGGCGGCAGCGATGGCGGCGCTCACGGCGTCGGCATCGTGGCCGTCCACGGCGCGGATCACGTTCCAGCCGCAGGCTTCAAAACGCTTGGGGGTGTCGTCGATGAACCAGGGTGCGACCTGGCCGTCGATGGAGATGCCGTTGTCGTCGTACAGGGCGACCAGCTTGTTGAGCTTCCAGGCGCCGGCCAGGGCCACGGCCTCGTGGCTGATGCCCTCCATCAGGCAGCCGTCGCCCAGGAACACGTAGGTGTGGTGGTCGACGACCGTGTGGCCTTCGCGGTTGAACTCGGACGCCAGCAGCTTCTCGGCCAGCGCCATGCCAACCGCGTTGGTGATGCCCTGGCCCAGCGGGCCGGTGGTGGTTTCCACACCCGGGGTCACGCCCACTTCGGGGTGGCCGGCGGTCTTGCTGTGCAGCTGGCGGAAGTTCTTGAGTTCACCGATCGGCAGCTTGTAGCCCGTCAGGTGCAGCAGCGCGTAGATGAGCATGGAGCCGTGGCCGTTGGACAGCACGAAGCGGTCGCGGTTGGCCCAAGCGGGGTTGGTGGGGTTGTGGCGCAGGTGGCGGCCCCACAGCGCGACGGCCATGTCGGCCATGCCCATGGGCGCGCCGGGGTGGCCGGAGTTGGCGGCCTGCACCGCGTCCATGGCGAGCGCGCGGATGGCGTTGGCCTGGGTCTGGGCGCTCACGGTGGAGACAGGGGCGGGGGCGGTGCTGGGAGTGGCGTCGGACATGGCGGAGGGGAGGGGGAGGGCGGGAGGGACGGCGCGGGCCGAAACCCCGGATTTTATCGGCCCCGGTCCGGCCACCCGGGCCAGACCATGTGGGCCCGGGCGCAGCGGACCATAATGCGCGCGGCGCCCTGCACGTTCGCCCAACCCACATGGTCTCCCACACCACCATTCCGATTCCCGCCATGATCCTGGCCGCCGGCCGGGGCATGCGCATGCGTCCGCTGACGGACACCACGCCCAAGCCGCTGCTGCAGCTGCGCGGCAAGCCGCTGATGCAATGGTCGCTGGAAGCGCTGGCGCGCGGCGGCTTCGACCGGCTGGTGATCAACACCGCCTGGCTCGGCGAACAGATCGGCGAGCGCTTCGCGGACTGGCCGCAACAACACCCGGGCGCGGATCTGCGGTTTTCCCACGAGGGCCAGGACTTCGGCTATGCGCTGGAAACCGCTGGCGGCATTTCGCGCGCGCTGCCGCTCTTGGGCGAGGTGTTCTGGGTGCTGGCCGGCGATGTGTACGCGCCGGATTTCTTGTTCAGCCGGGAGAGCGTGGAGCGCTTCGTGGCCAGTGACCGGCTGGCCCACCTGTGGCTGGTGCCCAATCCTCCGCACAACCCCCGGGGCGACTTTGGCATCACCGCCGACGGCCTGGCACTGAACCAGGCCGAGCAGAAATACACCTACAGCACCATCGGGCTGTACCACCGCGCGCTGTTCGAGCAGCCCTGGTGCGACGTGGTGCCAGGCAATCCCCAGGGCACTGCGGTGCCTCTGGCGCCCCTGTTGCGCAAGGCAATGGACGCCGGGCTGGTGAGCGCCGAGCTGTACACAGGGCCTTGGACCGATGTGGGCACGCCCGAACGGCTGGCCGAGCTGCAAGTGGACTGAAGCCTGCTCGATCGACAAAAAAGAAAAGGCCCGCAAGGGCCTTTTCTTTCCTTGAACCGCCAAGACTCTGGGACTTCAGGGGACCGGATTCGGCGTAGGGGTCGGCACCGGCACTGGCGTCGGCGTGCAGCCGGAACCCTTGCCCGAATCCTTGCCGCTGGACTTGTGGCAGCCCTTGCCAGAGCTCTTGCCGCTGGACTTGCCGCCGCAGCCACTCTTCTTGCCCGACTTGCGATGGCCGCAACCGCCGCTGACATTCAACATTTCTTCCAGATTCAGGACGCGCATGGTGCTTCTCCGTTCGAGTAGGCGACTTTGTTGTCGCGAAAAAGAATCGTCTGGAGAAAGCAAAAGGATTCATCCATCCCATGCACCAGAAGACTCCGGACCTGCAGTGTAGGAAGCGGTGTAGGCATTTCGACGCAGCCGCGGAGCCTTCTCGCGACTTTGTTCACGGCCCGTTCGAATCAAATGTAAGCACGGGTTACATGAGGGGCATCCGCCACGGTGCCCCGATCTCCGAGAATCGGGTGATTCCACGCCCCACACACCATGGCCACCCTGCGCAAACGACCCGCACCGCTTTCGTCCGACGCCACCGAGGAACGGCTGCTGCTTGGCGCGCAGCCGTTGTCGGATCTGTTGAACCTGGCCTCTTCGCTGGAGGGTCTGGGCCGGCCGCCCAGTCGCGCGCGACTCTCCGATCGCTGGAGAAGCGCCTCCCGCGAATACCAGCGAATGGCCGTCTCGGAGGCCGGCGCGGCCGACAGGGCCGACATCCGCCCCTTGCCCAAGGCCATGAACCGGCATCTGGCCCAGCTGGTCGAGCTGCCGGGTGTGCGCCGCACCTTTGACACCGTGCCGGTCGCTTTCGGCCTGGTCGAACTCGACAAGCTGGTGGTCTCGCAGCACTCCATGACACAGGCGGTGGTCGAGCGCATCATCACCAACCATCCCCTGCCGCTGAGCCCCAAGGCGCTGGCCGAACTCTGCCTGCCCCTGAAGCCGCCGGCCGCCAGTTTCCGGCTCGCCAGCCGCAGCGGGCGCGAATTCACCTTCGTCGCCGACGCGCACGACATGCGCTTTCTCGACGCGCAGGTGCTCGACCCGGTGGACGTGCGGCAGGCGGAGGTGATGGGCCATCCCCAGGCGGTGGTCGCGCTCAGCGTGGGCTTCAGCGCCAACCTGCTCAACGGCGTCCGCTACAACGGCCGGGTTGCCATCAACAACGGCCACCACCGCGCACTGGCGCTGCGGAAGATGGGATTCACCCACGCGCCCTGCCTGATCCAGCCCTGTGCCTCGGAAGACGACCTCGGCCAGGCCGCCACGCGCGAGCTCTGCGACAACGTCGACCTCTATTTCCACGCGCCGCGTCCCCCGTTGCTGCGCGATTTCGACAATCCGAAGCTGACGCTGTCAGTCCAGGCGCCACGCATGCGCCGCGTCCTCACGCTGCGGATCGATGTGCAGCGGCAACTGATGGCACTGTGAAGCCGGCGAAAAATCCCCAGCCAACCACGGACGGGCCGGACCGCCCGACAATGCCCCCATGACCACCGCTCCGACCTCCTCGCTCCACGCACAACGCCGCGCCCGCCTGGCCGCACAGCTCACGCCCGGCGGCATCGCCATCGTGCCCACCGCGCCCGAGCAGCAGCGCAACCGCGACAGCGACTTCCTGTTCCGGCACGACAGCTACTTCTACTACCTGACCGGCTTCACCGAGCCCAACGCCTGGCTGGTGGTCACGGCCGAGGGCGAGAGCACGCTGTTCTGCAACCCCAAGGACGCCGAGCGCGAGATCTGGGACGGCATTCGCCTGGGTCCGGCCGCCGCGCCCGACGCGCTGGGCGTGCAGGCCGCGCACCCGGTGACCGAGCTGGACCAGCGTCTGCCCAAGCTGCTGGAGAACCGCAACGTGGTCTGGTACCCGTTTGCCACCCACCAGGGTCTGGACGGAAGGATCAACGGCTGGCTGCAGCCGGTGCGCGCCCGCGTTCGCTACGGCGCGTTGTGCCCCGAGCAGCAGCGCGACCTGTGCGGCCCGCTGGACGAAATGCGCCTGATCAAGGACGTGCACGAACAGGACGTGATGCGCCGCGCCTCGCAGATCAGCGCCCGCGCCCACATCCGCGCCATGCAGCGCAGCGCCGCCATGCTGCGCGCCGGGCAGGACGTGCGCGAATACCACCTGGACGCCGAGCTGCTGCACGAATTCCGTCAGCAGGGTTCGCAATACCCGGCCTACGGCAGCATCGTCGCCGCCGGTGCCAACGCCTGCGTGCTGCACTACCGCGCCGACGCCGCACCCATCCGCAGCGGTGAGCTGGTCCTGATCGATGCCGGCTGCGAGCTCGACGGCTACGCCAGCGACATCACCCGCACCTTCCCGGCCAACGGCACCTTCACCGGCCCGCAGCGCACGCTCTACGACCTGGTGCTGACCTCGCAGGACGCGGCCGTCGCGGCCACGAAAGCCGGCGCGCGCTTCACCGACCCGCATGAGGCCACCGTGGCCGTGCTGGCGCAGGGCCTGCTCGATGTCGGCCTGCTCGACAAGAACAAGGTGGGCAGTGCGCAGGACGTGATCGCCAACCGCAGCTACTTCCCGTTCTACATGCACCGCACCGGGCACTGGCTGGGCATGGACGTGCACGACTGCGGCAGCTACGTCGAGCCGAGTGAAGTCGGCACCGTGAACGAGCGCAAGGATCCGCTGTCGGGCGAAGTCATCAAGGACCGGCCCAGCCGCATCCTGCGCCCCGGCATGGCGCTGACCATCGAGCCCGGCCTGTACGTGCGGCCCGGCGAAGGCGTGCCGGAAGCGTTCTGGAACATCGGCATCCGCATCGAGGACGACGCCATCGTCACCGAAACCGGCTGCGAGCTCATCACGCGCGACGTGCCGGTCAAGGCCGACGAGATCGAAGCACTGATGCGCGGCTGATCCACCACCACCGCAACCCCGTCCAGGGAATCGGTCACGCCATCTGTCAGGCGTCGATCGCTTGCGGCGGCAATCCCGCGGCGTGGCGGGCCCACATGCCGAGATAGAGCGCTTCGAGACTTCGGGTGTAGCCCTGCACATCGAACAGCGGTGCGGTCAGGCGTTGGGCCGCCAGTTGCGCCCGCAGTGCATCCAGCCGCTGTGGCTCGCTCACCAGGGCCAGGCCCAACGCCAGATAGGCATCCAGCGAATCGGTCACCAGTGCCGGCAGCCCCACCGCATGCAGCAGGCTGCCAGCCACGCGCGAGGCAAAGGTGTCGCCGGCGCAGGTGAGCACGGGCACGCCCGCCCAGAGCGCGTCGCTGGCGGTGGTGTGAGCGTTGTAGGGCAGGGTGTCGAGCACCAGGTCGGCCAGCGGCAGACGGGCCAGGTGCGTCGCCTGGGGCAGCGACTTGGCGAACACCAGCCGCTGGGGCGACACCCCGCGCTGCAGGGCTTCGCGCCGCAGGTTGCCCTCGGCCCGCTCGTCCTGCAGAAGCCAAAGCACACTGCCCGGCGCAGCATCCAGCAGGCGGCACCAGATGTCGAACACCTCCGGGGTGAACTTGTAGGCCTGGTTGAAGCAGCACAGCACCAACGCCTTGTCGGGCAGCCCCTGCGACGCGCGGGTGGGCCGCTCGCCGATGTCGGCGTGCCGCCCGTGCGGCTGGTAGCTGTGCGGCATGCAGGCCAGCGCCTCGCTGTAGTCGGCGGCGGCATGGGCCGGGGTGATGAAGCGGTCGCTCACGAGGTAGTCGCAGAAGCTGCCTCCCAGCGTGCCGGGGTAGCCCAGGAAGCTCACCTGCACCGGCGCCGGCCGGTAGGTGAGCAGGGACGTGCGGGTGCCGGCCGTGTAGCCCTTGAGGTCCACCAGGATGTCGATGCCGTCGGCGTGGATGGCGCGCGCGGCCTGCACGTCGTCCAGCGCGGTGATGTCGTGGAAATGTGCGACGCTGGCCTGCAGGCGTTGGCGCATGCCGAGGCCATCGTCGGCGCCGTAGCTGTAGGCATGGCACTCGAAACGGTCGCGGTCGTGCGCTTCGAGCATTTCGACCATCAGTCTCGCTGTGGCGTGCTGCTGGAAATCGTTGCTGAGATAGCCCAGGCGCAAGGGTCCTCTGATCGCTCTTTTCACCGGCGCAGCGGCGAACTCGAGCGCGAGTTTGCCGCGTGCGCCAGTGCTGACCCGCAGCCGCTCGGCCATCCAGCGGACGGCGAAAGACCGCTGGTGTGCAGCGCTGATCCCTGGCAGCGACAGCAGTTGGAAAGGCGACAAAGCCGCCACGGCCGGATCGGCCAGGTCCGACAAGGCCTGCGGCTGCCAGCGCCCGAAGTCCTGCCACTCGCACCAGGCGCGGCCACGGGCGTAGTGGCGCATGGCGCGGGATGGAGGCAGCGGCGCAGGGGGAGAGCTCATGCAAGGGCACGGCAAGAGCCGGGCCATGTCTTCGGACGCGCGGAGACATCCGGCACCAACCTTGCGCTGCCTCAGCCGGTTCGTCACCCGCTTGCGGTACAAAAGGCACCATGACATCCGATTCGACACCCCGGCACTCGGTCCTCTGCCTGACCATGAACCCCTCGGTCGACCTCGCGACCGAAACAGAAAGCGTCGTGCCGACCCACAAGCTGCGCTGCGGCGACACGCTGCACGACGCGGGCGGCGGCGGCATCAACGTGGCGCGCGTGCTGACGCGACTGGGCGGGCGCTGCGTGGCGCTCTGCCCCACGGGGGGCTCCTCGGGCCACTGGCTGGAGCAGCGCATGCGCGACGAGGGGCTGGACAGCGTGTTCCTGCCGATCGCCGACGAAACGCGGGTGAGCTTCACCGTGCACGAGCACAGCACGGGCGCCGAGTTCCGCTTCGTGATGCCAGGCCCGCACCTCACCGAGGCCGAATGGACCGGTTGCCTGGCGTACCTCGAAGGCCTGGCCGAGTTCCCCGCCCTGGTGGTCGCCAGCGGCAGCCTGCCACCCGGCGTGCCAACCGATTTCTATGCGCGCGTGGCGCGGCTGTGCCGCCAGCGTGGCGCCAAGCTGATCGTCGACGCTTCCGGGCCGGCGCTCTCGGCCGCATTGGTCGAGGGCGTGTTTCTGTTCAAGCCCAACCTGAAGGAACTGGGTGAGTTGACCGGCGAGACGCTGGAAACACCGGCGAAATGGCAGGCTGGCGCGCGCCGCCTCGTGAACGAGGGCAAGGCCGAGATCGTGGCACTGACGCTGGGCCATCAGGGGGCGCTGCTGGTGACGCGCGACGCCATGTGGTTTGCGCCACCACTGGACATGCCCGTGGCCAGCGCGGTGGGCGCCGGCGACAGCTTCGTCGGCGGCCTGGTCTGGGCCTGGCAGCAAGGCATGCCTCTGGACCAGGCCTTCGCATGGGGCGTGGCGGCCGGTTCGGCCGCGCTGCTGAACGCTGGCACCAGCCTGGCGCATCCGGAAGACATGCAGCGCCTGCGCGTACAGGTGCAGATCCGCCCGGTCGTCTGAGCGGGCGCTGCAGCCGCCGTCCACCCCACCGAGGCTGCCAATGGGCGGCTTTCGACTGTGGAAAACCGAGCTTGCGCGGCGCGCATTCCTGCCCAGAATGTCAAAAGCACCCGAACCGTCGGTTCGGAAAAAGCGATGGAAATGCCGCACGTCACGATTTAGAATGCGCAATCGCTTTTCGCATTACAGAATCCATAAGCCGGAGACAGCCGAATGAGCACCGAACAAGCCCAGAACAAGCGCGCCGAACTGCGCGCCGCCGCCCTCGAATACCACGAGAAACCCACTCCCGGCAAAGTCGCCATCGCGGCCACCAAGCAGCTGACCAACCAGCGCGACCTGGCGCTGGCTTACTCGCCCGGCGTGGCCGCCCCCTGCGAAGAAATCGTCGCCGACCCCAACAACGCCTTCAAGTACACCAGCCGCGGCAACCTGGTGGCCGTCATCACCAACGGCACCGCCGTGCTGGGCCTGGGCGACATCGGCCCGCTGGCGGCCAAGCCGGTGATGGAAGGCAAGGGCGTGTTGTTCAAGAAGTTCTCGGGCATTGATGTGTTCGACATCGAGATCAACGAAAAAGACCCGGACAAGCTGGTCGAGATCATCGCCTCGCTGGAGCCCACCTTCGGCGGAATCAACCTCGAAGACATCAAGGCACCCGACTGCTTCTACGTCGAGCGAAAGCTGCGCGAGCGCATGAAGATTCCGGTCTTCCACGACGACCAGCACGGCACCGCCATCGTGGTTGGCGCCGCCCTGCTCAACGGGCTGAAGGTGGTCGGCAAGGACATCAAGAAAGTCAAGCTGGTGACCTCGGGCGCTGGTGCGGCCGCGCTGGCCTGCCTGGGCCTGCTGGTCAAGCTGGGCCTGCCGCGCGAGAACATCTGGGTGACCGACCTCGCAGGGCTGGTCTATGAAGGCCGCACCGAGCTGATGGACGAGGACAAGATCCAGTTCGCGCAGAAAACCGACCAGCGCACGCTGAGCGAGGCGATTGCCGGCGCCGACGTGTTCCTGGGGCTGTCGGCTGGCGGCGTGTTGAAAAAAGACATGGTCGCCAAGATGGCGGCGAATCCGCTGATCTTTGCGCTGGCGAATCCGAACCCCGAGATCGCACCCGAAGACGTGAAGGCCGTGCGCGACGACGCGATCATGGCGACGGGTCGCACCGACTACCCCAACCAGGTCAACAACGTCCTGTGTTTCCCCTACATCTTCCGCGGTGCGCTGGACGCCGGCGCGTCGACCATCACCGACGAGATGGAAATCGCTGCGGTGCACGCCATCGCTGAACTGGCACAGGCCGAACAGAGCGAGGTCGTGGCGGCTGCCTATGCGGGCGAGAAGCTGGCCTTCGGCCCCGAGTACCTGATTCCCAAGCCGTTTGATCCGCGGCTGATGATGAAGATCGCGCCGGCCGTGGCCCAGGCGGCGGCCGACAGCGGCGTGGCGCTGCGTCCGGTGACCGACATGGAGGCCTACCGCCAGCGCCTGCAAAGCTTCGTGTTCGCCTCCGGCACCATCATGAAGCCGATCTACGCGGCCGCGCGCACGGCACTGAAGAAGCGCATCGCCTACGCCGAGGGCGAAGAAGAGCGCGTGCTGCGCGCCTGCCAGATCGTGGTCGACGAAGGCCTGGCGCGTCCGACGCTGATCGGCCGCCCGCCGGTGATCGCGCAGCGCATCGAGAAGTTCGGCCTGCGCCTGAAGGAAGGGCTGGACTACGACGTGGTCAACGTCGAGCAGGACGAGCGCTACCGCGAGCTCTGGCAGACCTACCACCAGCTGATGGAGCGCAAGGGCGTGACCGAGCAGCTGGCAAAGATCGAGATGCGCCGGCGCCTGTCGCTGATCGGCGCGATGCTGGTGCGCCGCGGCGACGTCGACGGCATGATCTGCGGCACCTGGGGCACCAACCCGCTGCACCTCACCTACATCGACCAGGTGATCGGCAAGCGTGAGGGCGCCACCTGCTACGCCGCCATGAACGCGCTGATGCTGCCGGGCCGCCAGGTGTTCCTGGTCGACACCCACGTCAATTACGACCCGACCGCCGAGCAACTGGCCGAGATCACCGTGATGGCGGCGCGCAAGATGATGCGTTTCGGCATCACGCCCAAGGCTGCCCTGCTGTCCCATTCCAACTTCGGCTCGTCCGAGCAGCCCAGCGCGGTCAAGATGCGCCAGACGCTGGCCCTCTTGCAAACGAATGCACCGTGGCTGGAAGTCGACGGCGAAATGCACGGGGATGTGGCGCTGGACGCCGAAGCCCGGGTGGCCATGATGCCGCGCACCACGCTGCATGGTGACGCCAACCTGCTGGTCTGCCCCAACATCGACGCGGCCAACATCGCCTACAACCTGCTCAAGACCGCCGCCGGTGGCAACATCGCCATCGGCCCGATGCTGCTGGGTGTGGGAAAACCTGTGCATATTCTCACGGCCAGCGCCACCGTGCGCCGCATCGTGAACATGACAGCCCTGACCGTCGCGGAAGCCAACGTGCACCGTCAGGCGCCCGGCGCTTAGCAAGCACTAACTATTCCTCACAATTGCCCTGAATTCCCCTGCTTAATTAATCAGCAGCAACTTGCTTTTTTGCAGCGCATCAGGCACACTACGCGGCTTGATATTCAGGGTAAACCCACCCGATTGATGGTGCCTCAGAACAGTTCTGCGGCGCTCTGGACGGGGTGGATGCTTGAGGAAAACAGGGATTCAGATGGGTCTGCAACCGATCCGGGCAACAACCCGTCGCTTCGGGCTGGTCTCCGGACTGGCCGCTGCGGCGGTCCTGGCGGCTTCTCTAAGCACCATACTGGTGCAAGCCCGAACCCCTTCGCCCTCTTCCCTGCCCGGTTCTGCGGTCGCATCCGTGGCCTTGAACGGGTTGCCGCCGCAAGGCCAGGAAGTCATGGAACAGATCCGCCAGGGCGGTCCGTTCCGGTTCGAAAAAGACGGCACGGTGTTTGGCAACTATGAGCGGCGGCTGCCGAACCAGCGACGGGGTTATTACCGGGAATACACAGTGCCGACGCCGGGACTGAGCCACCGGGGCGGCAAGCGGATCGTGTGCGGTGGCCAGCGCCCCCGTTCACCAGACGCCTGTTATTACACCGAGGATCACTACACCAGCTTCCGGCTGATCGTGCAGTGAACCGCGGTGGTGTAGATGAATTTGGGTTTTCAACTTTGACCTTAGAAAGAGACGCGGAGATGGATACGCCACTTCGTAACGTTCGTACCAACATCGTTCAGTCGATCCGCGCCTTTGGCGTGAAAGACCTGCAGGCCGCGGCCGAGCAGCTGGGTCACCACTTCCTGTACGCCAATCTGGCCAAGGCCCAGAGCAAGCAGGACGTGCTCGAACTGATCGCTGCGCAGTACACGCTGCCGCCGCATTTCGGCAAGAACTTCGACGCGCTCTACGACTGCATGACCGACCTCGTGCACAAGTCGGGCCCGCAGACCGGCTTCATCGTTGTGCTCGAGCACATCCCTGCGCACTCCAAGTTCGACAAGGAAGCGCGCGAGCAGTTGCTGGACATCTTCCGCGACACCGCCGACTACTGGAGCGACCGCAAGATTCCGTTCCGCTGCTTCTACTCGTTCTCTGTCGCCCGCGCCCCCAAGGGCGAGGAGCCGATCGAAGTCGAGAACGAAGAGCCGATGCCGACCGACAAGATCCTGGACGTGAGCCCGATGGCACTGCGCATGAGCAGCCCGTTCAACGCGGGTTACTGGCTGGCCGCCGCCTGATTAGGCGTTCCGGAACAGAAAAGCCGCTGCACCCGCAGCGGCTTTTTTCATGCCCTCAGTTTGGTCACTGCACAGCCTGGGCCAGCGCCACGTACTCGTGCACCGGCACTTCCTCGGCACGACGCTGCAGGTCGAACTCGCCGGAAAAGCTGCGCGCCTCCAGCCACTTGCCCAAGGTGTTGCGCAGGATCTTTCGGCGCTGGCTGAAGGCCGTCTGCACCAGATCGCTGTAGGTCCTGAAGTCGATCGCCGGAGGTTGCGCCAGCGGCACCATGCGCACCACCGCACTGTCGACACGGGGCGGCGGATCGAAGCTCTCCGGCGGCACGAACAGCACGTCTTCCATCGCATAGCGCCACTGCAGCATCACCGACAGCCTGCCATAGTCCGAGGTCGCCGGAGCGGCGACCATGCGGTCGATCACTTCCTTCTGCAGCATGAAGTGCTGGTCCTGAACCACGGCCACATGGTCGAGCAGGTGGAACAGGATCGGGCTGGAGATGTTGTAGGGCAGGTTGCCGACCACGCGAATCTTCTGGCCCGGCCACCGCGTCGCCAATTCTGAAAAATCCACCCGCAGCACGTCGGACTCGACCACGTCGAGCTGTCCATGCCCACGCAGGCGGGCCGCGAGGTCGCGGTCGAGCTCGATGACACACAGCCGGCCCACACGCTCAACCAGTGGTTGCGTGAGCGCCGCCAGGCCCGGACCGATCTCGACCATCGGCTGCCCCGGCAGCGGGGCGATCGCGCCCACGATGGCGTCGATGATCGACGCATCGCTCAGGAAATGCTGACCGAAGCGCTTGCGCGCGATGTGCTTCATGCGCCGGACCGCCGCTGCCCGCTCAAGGCTGCGGCGCCTCGCGGTACTCGACGAACGCGCGGCCGCGCACTTCGTCGGTCCACGCGCTCACGGCGTCTTCGGCCTTTTGCTCGCGCACCAGGTCGCGCGCGATCTCGCGCTGCTCCCGCTCGCTGAGCACGGCCTGCCGGCGCTCTTCCAGCCGAATCAGGTGGACACCGAAACGCGACACCACCGGCTGCGACATTTCACCAGGCTTGAGCGCGTTCATCACCTGCTCAAACTCGGGCACGAACTGCCCGGGCGATACCCAGCCCAGGTCGCCACCCTGGCGCGCCGAACCGTCGTTGCTGAACTGGGTGGCCAGCGCCTCGAAGGTCGCCTGACCGCTGGCGATCTGCTGGCGATAACCCGTCAGGCGCGCAATCGCTTCTTCCTGGCTCAGGCGCACGCCAGGGCGCAACAGTATGTGGCGGGCACGGCTTTGCGTCACGCTCAGCTCGGGCACTGGCGCCTGCTGTTTGGCGACCACCTTGAGCACATGAAAGCCGGCAGCACTGCGCACCGGACCGGCCACACCGCCGACCGGCAGGGACCGCGTGGCCTGCACGAACAACTCGGGCAACCGCGCGATGGGACGCATGCCCATCAGGCCACCACTCTTGGCTTCGGTTCCCTGGGAGAACTCGCGCGCCTGCTCCGCCAGATCGGCGCCGGAGCGCAGGCGTTGTGCCACACCCTCGGCTTTGGCCTGCAGCTCGCGCACCTGGTCGGCGCTGGAGTTCTCGGGCACCTGGATCAGCACGTGCCCCAGATTGAGTTCAAGCGCATCCACGCTGGCGTTCTGACGCTCGCGGATGTAGGCATCGATCTCGGCCTCGCTGACAGCGACCCGCGCATTGATTTCGCGGTCGCGCAGGCGCTGCAGCAGCACCTGGTTGCGCAGCTCGTTGCGCAGCTTGTTGGGGTCGAGCCCTTCGGCCACCACGCGCCGGCGGAACTCCTCGACGGAAAGCTGGTTCTGGGCGGCAATGTTCTGCTCGGCCTGCCCCACCGTGGCCTCGTCCACCTTGATGCCCTGCTCGGTGGCCTGCTGGATCAGCGCCCGCTCGACGATGAGCTGTTCCAGCACCTGCTTGACCAGCTCATCACGCGGCGGCAACGCCTTGCCCTGGGCTGAAGCCTGCTGCTCCATGCGCAGCAGGCGCTGACGCACGTCGAAGTTGGTGACCGGCTCGGAATTGACCAGAGCCACGATGTAGTCGACGGTGCGGGTCGAGGCCGGCGCTGCGGCGCGTTGCAGGCCAGCGGCCGGCTTGAGCGACTGCGCCTGCGCCTGCACCGACAGGCTGGACCCCGCCATCAGCAGGGCAACCGCCAGCGCGACCGGCATGGCACGCCGGAATTGGCTGGAGCGATCAGTCATATTGCTGAAACCGGTTGGGCTTGACGACTTCTTCACGCAGGTACTGGTACTTGGGCACATGGCTCTGGAGGCTGCGCAACGAGCTGGCACCCAAACGCCCGAAACCGTTGAGTTCGAGCTGGAACAGGATGCGCTTGTTGGCATTGGAGGTGTTGACCGCCAGCTGCTCGGCCACGACGCGGCCGATCCAGCATCCGGCGTCGTATTCGAAGCCGGCAATCAGGTCGATGACCTTGCGGTTGGGCAGGTCGTAGTTGAGACGGCCGACGCTGTACCAGCGGCCAGGGCCGAGCGCCTGTCCGCGCTGGTAGGCCGGCGTCGATCCGAACACCGCCGCCAGAGGCCACTGCCAGCCCAGGTCCAGCTGCTCGCTCACACCCTTCTGGATGCGGTATGCGGCGCTCAGTGCCTTGTACGGGCCGGGAGTGTATCGCCCGCCGATGGTGGTGCGCGAGGATTCCTTGCTCTTGAAGTTGTACTGGACGTTGCTGTCGATCGACCACAGCGGGTCCCATTGCACCCGCGCCGAGACCAGCATGTCTCCCATGCGCTCGGTCACCGCCGTGCCGCCGGGCAAGGTCACCTTCTGGTCGGCCAGCAGCGCGCGCTGCGCCACGCCGACCCGCACCACCTCGGCACCCGTGGCGGGGTTGATCAGGCGCGAACTCAGGCCCAGGGTGATGGCGCGCGTGTCGCTGACACGGTCGTAGCCGGTGAATGCGTTTTCGGAGAACAGGCTCGACAGGCTGAAGTCGGGCGCACCCGCGTCGTAGTTGGGCAGTGCGCTCTGGTCGCGGTAGGGCGTCCAGGTCGCAAATGCACGCGGCTCCAGGGTCTGCACGTAGTCGCGGCCGAACCACGACGTGTCGCGCTCAAACACCAGGCCACTGTCGACGCTGAGCGTCGGAATGCTGCGCGAGGCGGTCACCGTGGGCCCGCCGGCGATGGCCGAGTCGGTGCGGTACTGGGCCAGATTCAGGCGGGCTCGCGGCTGCACGTACCAGCCAGGCGTCTGCCAGCGGCGGGACAGGTCGGCCACGACCAGAGCCCGGTTGCCGGCCGACTTGTCCAGCTTGGCGCTGGCCAGCGCCGAACGCTGGAAGCGCGTCACGCTGCTTTCGAACCCGAGGTCCCAGCCCGGCACGCCGAACCAGGTCATGTTTTCGCGCGCGAAACTGGCGCCAAGCCCGGACTGATCGTAGGGCGGTGTGATCACCGAATCGACATCCTGCAGGGTCTGCCAGCGGTTGGCTCCAGCACCGAAATTCCAGCCACTGTGCGACCAGCTCAGCCCGGCTCCACTGGCCAGCAGCCGCGAAGTCAGCGAGGTGACGCTGCGCGGGAAGTCGCGCCAGTAGTTGTTGTCTCCCACGCGGTTGAGCCCGACGGACAGGCCCAGGTCACCGCCCCCGGCAAAGCCCTGGATCAGGCTCTGGTTGTAGCCCAGCGAGTAGGCCCAGCGGTCCCGGTCGCGCAACTTGTCGTTTGGCATGTAGCCGACCTTCAGTTCGCCCGAGTGGGTGGGTTGCATGTAGCGGAACTCGCCACCCAGATCGACACCCCGCTTGGTCATGATCGTCGGGGTGAAGGTCGCGTCGTAGTTGGGCGCCAGATTGAAGTAGTAGGGCGTGGTCAGCTCGAAGCCGTCCTGGGTGCTCAGGCCGATCGTGGGCGCCAGTGCCCCGGACTTGCGCTTGTCGGACAGCGGGAAGCTCAGGTACGGTGCGGTCAGGATCGGCACCCCCTGGAACTCGAGCACGCCCCAGCGGGCGGTGCCGACGTCTTCTGCGCGGTCGATGTCGATCGAGGCCGCCCGCACCAGCCAGGCGGGCATCCAGTCCTGTCCTGGCACCCGAGGGCAGGTCGAATAGCGGCCGTCCTCGACCACCGCATGATCGCGATCGACGAAATTGATGCGGGCAGCATCGCCCTTGCCCTGGTTGAGCAGCTCGTATTGCGGCTTGTCGAAATAGCCTTTGGACGAGTCCAGGTTGATCTGCATCTCGGGACCGGTGAAACGGTCTCCCTGGCGGTTGAGCAACACGCTGCCGGACGCCTTGGTGTCGGAGGTCTTGCGGTTGTGTTCGATGCGATCGGCCCTGAGTACGGTGCCGTTCTGGCGCAGCTCGGCGCCACCCTGGATCACGGTGACGCCATCGAGCTCGCCTTGCACGCTGTTGCCCTGGACAAACACCGGCAGCACCTTGTCGGCGTTGGGCGGCAACTGCTGTTCCAGAGAAGTGCCGGGTTTGAGCCGGATGCCGGCCGCGTCGGCTGTGGCGCCGGACTGGGCCCAGACGGGCGCAGCGCCGGCCCCGAGAGCGAACACGGCCAGCGCAGCACGCACCGCGTGGGTCATCGGCGTGGGCTGCAATTCCGGAGCACGCGCCGCCCGGTGCCTGCGGGCGGGAGTTTGCGGGGCGTCGTGGGCAGGGTTCAAGGCGGTGTGGTGCAAGGCGGCCGTCTCTGTTTGCTGTTGGCACTCGACCATGCCCACGGAGCGTCGGCAGGTCACGGACTGTTCGCGCACAGCGGCCCGCGAACAGTGGATTTGTAGAATCTGCGGCCATTATCCTATGCCTCCTGCCCGGCCCGCCAGCGCGCATGTGAGCCTCCCGAACCCCCGCGCCATGACTTCCACCACCCCTTCCGTCTCCTGGGCCGATCCCGCGCGAGAAACCGCGTTCCACCAATGGCTGCAGGGCCTGTCCGCCACGCACGGTCTGCGCACGGACACCCTGCGCCCGGCCTCGGCCGATGCGAGCTTTCGCCGCTATCTGCGGGTCGACACGGAGGGCGGCGACAGCCGCATCGTGATGGACGCGCCGCCGGACAAGGAAAACTGCCGCCCCTTCGTGCATGTCGCCGGCCTGATGAAGGACGCCGGCCTGCTGGTGCCCGACATCCTGGCCTGGGACGAACCCCAGGGCTTCATGCTGCTGCCCGACCTGGGCACGCAGACCATGATGGAGCAGATCGACCCCGAGAACCCGCAGGCCAACCATGCGCGTTACCTGCAGGCGGTCGACACTCTGCTGGCCTGGCAGCTGGCCTCGAAAGCGGGCGAACTGCCGCCCTACGACGACGCCCTGTTGCGCCGCGAGCTGCAGCTGTTCCCCGACTGGTACCTCGCGCAACACCGGCAGACGACGCTGCAGGGCAAGGACGCCGAGACGCTGGGCAAGGCGTTTGACAGCATCGTGAAACGCTGCCTGGCCGCGCCCACGGTGCATGTGCACCGCGACTTCATGCCGCGCAACCTGATGATCCCGTCCCGGCCCGGCGCCACGCCAGCCCAGCAACTGGGCGTTCTGGACTTCCAGGACGCGGTGCACGGCCCGATCACCTACGACATCGCCAGCCTGATGCGCGACGCCTTCCTGACCTGGGACGAAGACTTCGTCATCGACATCACCGTCCGTTACTGGGAAAAGGCGCGCAAGGCCGGCCTGATGGACTTCGAGGACTGGCACAGCGACTTCGGCGCCTTCTATCGCGCCGTCGAATGGATGGGCCTGCAGCGTCACCTCAAGGTCGCCGGCATCTTCGCGCGACTGACCCTGCGCGATGGCAAGCCCAGGTACCTGGCCGACGCACCGCGATTCATCCACTACATCCGCAACACCGCCCACCGCTACCGCGAACTGGGCCCGCTGCTGCAGGTCATCGACAAGATCGAAGGCCTCGAGGCGGCCTCGGGTTACGCCTTCGGCCGCGTCTGACGGTCGCGCCGCCGATGCCCCGCTTTCACTGCCCTGTTCCCCTGGCCGCCGGTGCCGAGCTGGAGTTGCCGTCCGCCGCCGCGCGCCATGTGCAGGTGCTGCGCCACCAGCCGGGCGATGCGATCACGCTGTTCAACGGCGACGGCGGGCAGTGGCAGGCCACCGTGCTGCGCATGGGCCGCAGCGACGTGGCGGTGCGGGTGGACGCCTTTGAAGCGGTCGAACGCGAGCCGCAACGGCCAGTGCATCTGGCCGTCGGCATGCCGGCCAACGAGCGCATGGACTGGCTGGTGGAGAAGGCCGCCGAACTGGGCGTGGCCAGCCTGCAGCCGCTGCACACCGCCCACAGCGTGTTGCGCCTGAATGGCGAGCGCGCGCAGAAGAAGCGGGACCACTGGCAATCGGTCGCGGTCGCGGCCTGCGAGCAGTGCGGCGGCAACCGGGTGCCGGCGGTCCTGCCGGTGGGCGACCTGGCCTCGTGGCTGCGTGAAGCTGCTGACGGTGCCGCGCTGCGATGCGTGCTCTCGCTGGCCGAAGGCTCGCGCCCGCTGGGTGAGGTGCTGCGTGAGGCACCGGCCGACAGGCCCGTGCTGTTCCTCAGCGGCCCGGAGGGAGGCCTTTCGCCGCAGGAAGACGCCGCCGCCCGGTCCGCCGGTTTCCTGCCGGTGACCCTCGGCCCGCGCGTGCTGCGTGCAGAGACCGCCGCGCTGGCCGCCCTGGTGCAGGCGCTGGCCTGAGCCTGTCGGTCACTGCCGGCCGAAAAACGCCCAGATCTCCGCCGTCGCGTCCAGCGCGGTCGAGCCCTTGCCGCCCAGGGCCTTGCGCCCGCCCGGCCAGGAATGCCCGCCGGTGTCGGTGACGCAGACCCGGACCTCCACGCCGTCCTGGCACCCGGTGCGGACCTCGCAACGCACGCCCGGTCGTTCGAGCACGGTCTTGGCTGGACCAGTGCAGCGGTCCAGCCGCGCCCATTTGTCCAGCGTCGCCCCCACCGACACGAAATCGGCGTGGGTTTCCGAGGCGCTGCCGGAGCCGCCCGAGAACAGCACCCGGTCATCGTCTTTCGCGTGGATGTGGAACACCGGCACCGGACGTCCCGGCTGGCAGGGTTCCGCGCCGTCGGTGCCCGCGACCGCAGCGATCGCGCGGAACACGTCGGAGGCCTCGCAGGCGAGGCGGTAGCTCATCATGCCGCCGTTGGACATGCCGGTCGCGAACACACGCTGGGCGTCGATGTCTAAGCGCCGCTGCACCTGTGCCACCACGGCGCGCAGGAAGCCCACGTCGTCGCTGCGGCGGTCGCGCGCCAGGCCGCAACACAGGCCCGCGTTCCAGGTCGCCAGCCGCCCGCCGGGCCATCGGCTGTCGCCATTGGGAAAGACCACGATCCAGCCGCTCTGCTCGGATTGCGACACCAGGCCGTAGAGCCCGTCGCGCGACATGTTGTGCATGCTGCCGCCACCGCCGTGCAGTGCGAGCACCAGCGGCACTGGCGTTCCGGCCCGGTACGAGGCCGGCACATGCACGACGAAACCGCGCTCCTGCCCGGCGTGCACCAGGGAGAGTTCGTGGCTGCCTGGTGCGAGAGGCTGCGCCGACACCGGCAGGGCCAGCCACCCCAGCAGCACCAGAAACCAGGCAGCAAGACAGCGTTTGGGCATCGGTGTCTCCCCGGCGCCTTGGCCTCAGCTGGCCGGCTTCGGGATCGCCGCGAGCTTTTCGGCCAGTTTCTCCAGCGCCTCGTCGACCGCATCCACTGCGAAACCGTAGAAGTCACCGCCCCCGCCGCCCATGCGCTTGGAGTCGCTGTATTCCTCGGTCGCCACCGGCTCCCCGGAGACCGCGTCCACAGCCTCGACCTTGACGTAGACGGTGCCCTTGCCGGCGCCGAACATGCCACCCACCCAGCGCAGCGCGCGGTTGCCCGGGTCGTAGTCCATCGCGATCTTCAGCCTCACACCGCCCGCCTGTTTGCCCGGATCGGCGTCGGCCACCGTCAGGCCTTCATCCTGCAATTTCTTGCGCACCGACAGCGGCAGCTTCATTTCCATGGTCTTCTTGTCTTCGAGACGTTTGTCGTCGGGTGCGCTGTCCAGCAGCTTGACGGCAATGTCGGTCACAAAGGCCTGGGTGTACTTGCGGGGCGCCTCTTCCTTCTTGGCGTCGGCCGCCATCGCGGAAAACGACGTGCCAACGGCCATGAACGCCAACAGAATCAAAGCGCCGGTGAGGCGCGAACAAGCTGCAATCACATTTCCTCCTGGGTTGTACAAAGCCCTCCGATCGGGGCGGCGACATCGTACAGGCAGGTTTCCCAGATACCGGCCCCTGTATAAAAGGCATCCCATGAACAAGAACCTCTGGCTGCTGGCCGCCGCGCAAGGCCTCTTCCTGACCAACAACGTGGTCCTGATCGCCATCAACGGTCTGGTCGGTCTGTCGCTGGCTCCGCTGGGCTGGATGGCCACGCTGCCAGTGATGGGCTATGTGGTCGGCGGCGCGCTCTCCACGCCGCTCGTTGCCCGCACGCAGAGCGCCTTCGGCCGCAAAGGCTCGTTCCAGATCGGCCTGCTGGTGGCGCTGGGCTCGGCCCTGCTGTGCGCCTGGGCCGCGTTCGACAAGAACTTCTGGCTGCTGGTGAGCGCGACCGTGATCGCCGGCTACTACAGCGCCAACGGCCAGCTCTACCGCTTTGCCGCCGCCGAACTGGCCGCGCCGGAGTTCCGCGAAAAGGCGGTGTCGCTGGTGCTGGCGGGTGGTCTGGCGGGCGCTGTGCTGGGGCCCAACCTGGCGGCGCGCACGCGCAACCTGACCGAGGTGCCGTTCGCAGGCGCCTACCTTGCGCTGGCCGTGGTGGCCCTGCTGTCGCTGGCGGTGATCGCGTTCATGCAGTTTCCGCCCCTGCCACCGAAAAAGGCCAACGCCGACCAAGGCCGGCCGCTGGCGCAGATCATGAAGCAGCCGGCCTTCATCGTCGCCACCGCAGGTGCCGCGCTGGGCTATGGCGTGATGAACCTGCTGATGGCGGCGACGCCGCTGGCGATGCAGGTCTGCGGCTTCGGCTTCGACGACGCGGCACTCGTGCTGGAGTGGCACGTGATCGGCATGTTCGCGCCCGGCTTCTTCACCGGCCACCTGATCAAGCGCTTCGGCGTGCTGCCGATCATGGGCGTGGGCGTCGTGCTGAACGCCGCCTGCATCGCGATCGCGCTGACCGGCGTGGACCTGCACCAGTTCCTGATCGCGCTGTTCCTGCTGGGGGTCGGCTGGAATTTCCTGTTCACCGGCAGCACCACACTGTCGCTGCAAGCCTACAGGCCTGAGGAAAAAGACCGGGCGCAGGCCGCCATCAATTTCTGCGTCTTTGCCACCATGGCGGTCACCTCGTTTGCCTCCGGCGCCCTCGTGACAACCCAGGGCTGGGCCATGCTCAATGTGGGCTCTTTGGTGCCCGTTGCCCTCACCGGCCTGGCCCTGCTGTGGCTTGCCGCGGTGCGTCGCCGCACCCACAATCCCGCCTGAACCGGCGCCGGTCGGCGCCGGACACATGCATTTCAAGGAGTAGGCACATGGGACTGTTGGATTCACTGGTGGGCGCGGCCGCGAACGCGGCGTTCGGGGGTCAGTCGAACCAGGCACAGGCCCAAGGCGGACAGGGCGGACTGGGCGGCATCGACCCGCAGATCCTGATGAGCATCGTCGGCATGCTGATGAACCAGGGCGGTGGCCTCTCCGGCATCCTGGGCAAGCTGCAGCAGGGCGGTCTCGGTGATGCCGCGGCGTCGTGGGTCGGTACCGGTGCCAACCACCCGGTGTCGGCTGATGCGCTGGGCAGCGCGCTCGGCCCGGACCTGATGGGCATGATCGCCGGCCAGCTCGGCGGCAACCACCAGCAGGCCGCCGGCACCATGGCCGATCTGTTGCCCGGCCTGATCGACCAGCTCACGCCGCAGGGCCAGCTGCCGGCCGACAACGGCATGGGCGCACTCGGTGCCTTGCTCGGTGGCGGTCAGGGCGGCGGCCAGCCGGGCCTGGACGCCGGTGACATCGTGGGCATGCTCGGCGGCATGCTGGGCAAACGCTGAACCAGCCCGGGCGTCAGGCAGGCGCCCGGTCGTCGAGCCAGGCGCGCAGCTCGGCGTAGACCGGCGACGGGTCGGTTTCGTTGAAGATTTCGTGGAACAGGCCGTCGAAACAGCGGCTGTGCACCAGGGCCGAAGGCGCCACCGCAGCAAAGGCCCGACTGCCTTCGGGCCGCACCAGCCGGTCGGCGCCTGCGTACATCAGCAGGGTCGGTACCGCCCAGGTCGGCGCGGCGGCCACCACGCGGGGGCCGTTGCTGTCGATGAACTGCGCCAGCCGCGCCGAGATGCGGTCGTGCACCAGCTTGTCGCTGCGGTAGGCGGCCACCTGCGCCGGGTCGTGTGAAATGCCATTGGCGTCCAGCCCGTTGGACACCGTCAGATCGGGCGCCCAGCGGTAGAGCAGGCGCGTCAGGCGCTTCTGGAACGCCGTCATGCCCGTGTCGAGCGCCGGCGAAGAAAGCACCAGCGCATCGACTGGTGCGACATGGCGCTGCACGAAGGTCGCGGCCACCAGACCACCCATGCTGTGTCCCAGCAGGACCAGCGGGCAGGCCCAGGCCTGACAGATGTGGCGGCGCGTGTCGTCGACCATCTCCTCCAGATCGTCCAGCAGGGTGTCTTCGTCGGGCAGCACCCCGCGCGCGCCCCCCGATTCGCCGTGGCCGCGCTGGTCGTAGGCCCGCACAAAAAACCCCCACTCGTTGAGCCGTTGCGCCACCGTGTCGTAGCGCCAGGCGTGTTCGCCCAGGCCGTGCACGATCAGCACCGCGGCGCGCGGCCGCTGGCGCATCGGCAGCGGCCAGTCGTAGATCGCGACGTTGAGTCCGTCGCGCAGGGTGTAGGGAGCTTGCGTGGAATCGGACATGAACTCAGGGCATGCGGGCGATGACCTGGGCCACCGAGGCCGTCAGGCGGCGGGCGTAGTCCAGGTGCAGGAATTCGTTGGGACCGTGCGCATTGCTGCGCGGGCCAAGCACGCCGCAGACCATCATCTGCGCGGTCGGGAAGCCCTGGCTGAGCATGTTCATCAGCGGGATGGTGCCGCCCTGGCCGATGGTGGCGCAGGCCGCGCCGAAGTGGGCCTGCGAAGCGTCCTGCAGGGCGCCCTCGAACCACGGCGTGGTGGCCGGTGCATTCCAGCCGGTCGCAGAACTCAGGCCCTCGAAGGTGACCTTGGCCTGGTAGGGCGCGTTGTCTTCGAGCAGGGCCTTGAGTTGCTGGACGGCCGGAGCGGCCTCGACCAGCGGCGGCAGGCGCAGGCTCAGTTTGAACGCGGTGTAAGGCCGCAGCACGTTGCCGGCGTTGGCGATGTCTGGGAAGCCTTCGGCGCCGGTGACCGACAGCGTGGGCCGCCAGGTGCGGGCCAGCAGCGCCTCGACGGGATCGGTGGTGGTCGGCAGCGCGAACACGGTCGAGCCGCCGCAGTCGTGGTGCGCCCAGGGGAAGCGCTTGTACAGCTCGTCGCCGAGGATGCCTGCCGTGGCTTGCGCCTGCGCCAGCCGCTCGGCCGGTACTTCGCAATGGAAGCTGGCGGGCAACAGGCGGCCGGTGCCGCTGTCTTCAAGCCGGTCCAGCACCTGCCGCATGATGCGAAAGCTCGACGGCACCAGCCCGGAGGCGTCGCCCGAATGGATGCCTTCGGTGAGGATTTCGACCTTGAGCACGCCGCTGGCCATGCCGCGCAGGCTGGTGGTCAGCCAGAGCTGGTCGTAGTTGCCGGCGCCGCTGTCCAGGCAGATCACCAGGCCCACGTCGCCCAGCCGCGTGCGCAGCGCGTCGACATAGGGCAGCAGGTCGGCCGAACCGCTTTCTTCCGAGGTTTCGATCAGGCCGACGATGCGCGGATGGGCGACGCCTTGGGCCTTGAGCGCCTGGATCGCGGCGATGCTGGCGTAGACCGCGTAACCGTCGTCGGCGCCGCCGCGCCCGTAGAGCTTACCGTCGTCGATCTTGGGCGTCCAGGGGCCGAGGTCGCTGCGCCAGCCGCTGAACTCGGGCTGCTTGTCCATGTGGCCGTACATCAGCACGGTCTGGCCCGACGATGGCGCGGGCGAACCGTCCCTGCCTTCGCTCGCGGGCAGCTCGAAGAACATCACCGGGGTGCGCGGACGGCCCTGGGCATCGTTCAGGCGCACGATCTCCAGCTGCAGGCCGGGCACCTGCTGGGCGCGGACCCAGTCGGCGGCAGAGGTCAATACGCGGTCCAGCAGACCGTGCGCGGCCCAGTCGGGATCGAACATCGGCGATTTGGCCGGCACTTCGATGTAACGCACCAGCTCGGGCACGATGCGGTCGCGCCAGGCGACATCGACATGGGACTGGAGAGCCTGGGGTTCCAGTGGCAGGGCAGCAGCGGGAAGACGGGCGTTCATGGCGGTCCTCGACGCGCAAAAGAGCGCGAAAGGCAGCCAGTATAGGCAGACCGATGTGGTCAGGACGGCCCGTCGCCGCCGCGAAAACCTCAGGCCGACAGGCGGAAGGTCGCCACCACGCCGGCCAGCTTTTCGGCCTGGTCCCGCAGGCTTTGTGCCGCGGCCGCGCTCTGCTCCACCAGGGCCGCGTTCTGCTGTGTCATCTGGTCGAGCTGCGAGACGGCGGCACCCACCTGGGCAATGCCCTGGCTCTGCTCACCCGTGGCCGCGCCGATCTCGCTGATCACGTCGGTGACCCGCTGCACGCTGGAGACGATCTCGTCCATGGTCTGGCCCGCTTCGCTGACCAGGCGGGTGCCGGCGTCCACGCGGTCCACGCTGGTGCCGATCAGGCCCTTGATTTCCTTGGCCGCTTCGGCGCTGCGCTGCGCCAGGTTGCGCACCTCGCCGGCCACCACCGCAAAGCCGCGGCCCTGCTCACCGGCACGCGCGGCTTCCACCGCGGCGTTCAGCGCCAGGATGTTGGTCTGGAACGCAATGCCGTCGATGGTGCCGATGATGTCGCTGATGCGGCGGCTGCTCTCGTTGATCTCGCGCATGGTGTGCACCACCTCGCCGACCACGGTGCCTCCGCGACGGGCGGTACTGGCGGCGGCCTCGGCCAGCTGCGTGGCCGTGCGGGCGGCCTCCGCGCTCTGGCGCACGGTGCCGGTCAGCTCTTCCATGCTGGCTGCGGTTTCCTGCAGGTTGCTGGCCGTGTGTTCGGTGCGGGTCGACAGATCCTGGTTGCCGGTCGCGATCTCGGAGCTGGCGGTGCCGATGTTGTCGGTCGCGGAACGCACCTGGCCCACGGTGCTGCGCAGCGAGCCGATCATCTCGGCCAGCGCCGACAGCAGGCTGCCTTCGGGCACGCGCGGCAGCGACACCGTCAGGTCACCGGCCGCCACCGAGCGCATCGCCGACACCGCCACCGCTGGCTCGCCGCCAATCTGGCGCATCACGCTGCGCAGCGTGCGCCAGCCGATTCCGCCGATCACCAGCAGGGCCACCAGCACCAGCGCCACGTTCACCCACAGGGCACGCAGCACCATGGCGTTCAGGTCGTCGGTGTACAGACCGGAGCCGACCATCCAGTTCCAGCCCTCGACCTTGATGATGTACTGCAGCTTGGGTACCGGCTTGGTTTCCCCGGGCCGCGGAAAGTTGGTCTGCACGAAGGCCCGGCCGTCCGGGCTCTGGCGCAGGCCCTCCTGCAGCGACACGATGATGTCCACGCCCTGGCCGTCCTTGATCTTGCCGACCATGTTCTTGCCGTCCCACTCGGGCTTGATCGGGTGCATCACACCGACGCCGTCGGTGGACCAGATGTAGAGATATTCCTTGCCGGTCTTGCCGTAGCGCGCATGGGCCACCGCGGCCTTCGCGGCCTGCTGGGCTGCTTCGGTGCTGAGCTTGCCCGCGGCCGCCTGGGCGCGAAAGCCCTCCACGATGCCGTAGGCCGATTCCACGGCCGTGACCAGCTGCCCCTCGCGCGCCTCGGTGAGCAGCCGCCGGGCCTGCACCACCGACAGCGTGCCCATGATCGCGATCCCCAGCACCGCGGTGATCACCAGAAGGACGATGCGTCCGCGAAAGCTCAGATGGGTCGCCATGCTTGTTTCCTGGTCAGCCGACGCTGAGCCGGAACGTAGCGACCACACCGGCCAGCTTCTCGGCCTGGTCCTTCAGGCTCTGCGCCGCCGCCGCGCTTTCTTCCACCAGGGCCGCGTTCTGCTGCGTCATCTGGTCGAGCTGGCCCACGGCGCCATTGACCTGTCCGATGCCCTGGCTCTGCTCGTTGGCGGCCGAGGTGATGTCGTTGATCAGCGCCGAGATCTTCTGGGCATTCGCCACGATCTCGCCGATGGTGGAGCCGGCCTCGGCCACCTGGCGGGTGCCGGCTTCGACCTTTTCGACGCTGGCGCCGATCAGGCCCTTGATTTCCTTGGCCGCCTCGGCACTGCGCTGCGCCAGGCTGCGCACTTCGCCGGCCACCACGGCAAAGCCGCGGCCCTGCTCGCCAGCGCGCGCGGCTTCCACGGCAGCGTTGAGCGCCAGGATGTTGGTCTGGAACGCAATGCCGTCGATCACGCCGATGATGTCGCTGATCTTCTGGCTGCGGTGGTTGATCTCTTCCATCGTCGCGACGACCTCGCTGACCACCTGGCCGCCGCGCGCGGCGACCGCTGCGTTGGCCTGCGCCATCGCACTGGCCTGGCGGGCCGACTCGGCGCTCTGCTGCACCGTGCTGTTGATCTGCTCGATGCTGCTGGCGGTCTGCTGCAGGTTGCCGGCGGTCTGTTCGGTGCGCAGCGAGAGGTCCTGGTTGCCCGAGGCGATCTCTGCACTGGACAGGCTGATGCGGTCGGTGGAATGGCGCACCTCGCTGACGATGCGGGCGAGCGCATCCTGCATGCCTCCGAGCGCATGCATCAGACGGGTCAGCTCGTCCTGGCCCTGAACCGGAATGTTGCGGGTCAGGTCCCCCTGTGCGATCGCCATCGCGACCTGCTGGGCCTGGTCCAGCGGCTTGCAGATGCTCTGCATGTTCGCCAGCGTGGTGGGGATCACGATCAGCACCGACAGGGCCACCGCCAGACCGAACCACAACATGGTCTGCCGGCTGGTTTCACCCTCTTCGGTGATCACCGACGCGGCTTCACCCGCAATGATTTCTTCGACTTTCTTGAGGTCGGCCTGCATGGAACCGTAGCGCTCATGGGCGCGTTCGAGCATGCGGTTGGCCACCGTGGCGCTGTCGTAGCTGCCCTTCTTGATGTTTTCCACCACCGGCTCGACCGCCGCCGAATACTCCTTGAGCTTGGCTTCCATGCCACGCAGCACGGCGTTGTCCTCGTCGTCGTCGCCCTGCTGCAATTCGGTCGACAGGCGGGTGATTTCGGTGCGGGTCTTTTCCCAGTACATGCTGGCCAGCGAGAGCTGCTCGGGTGACTCGTACTGGATCACCATGTCCTTTTCATGGCGGCTGAGGTCGGCCATGGCCTGCCGCAGCTTCGAGAGCGTCACGGTCTCGTGGAACGCGTGATCAGACAGCTCGTGGTTGAGTCGCTGCAGTTGCTGCATGCCCCAGAAGCCGGCACCGCCGACCATGAACAGCAGACTGAGCACGACGGCGATGGCACTGATCATCCGGAAGCGGATGGAGAACCGACGCATCAAGGATCCGATCCACATGATGAAGTCCGATGAAAGTTGGATCGCCGAGGAATGAAGCGATCAGGAGGCCCGGAACACCTGCACGGCCTGGGAAAGACGCAGCGCCTGGTCCTGCAGCGACTGCGCGGCAGCACTGCTCTGTTCGACCAGCGCGGCGTTCTGCTGCGTCATCTGGTCCAGCTGGTTGATCGCGGTGTGCACCTGACCGACGCCACCGGACTGCTCGCTGGTGGCGGCGGTGATCTCGGCAATGATGTCGGCCACGCGCTGGGCATTGGCCACCACTTCGCCGATGGTGCTGCCGGCTTCGCCGACCAGGCGGGTGCCCGCCTCGACCTTGTCGACACTGCTGCCGATCAGGCCCTTGATCTCGCGCGCGGCTTCGGCGCTGCGCTGGGCCAGGTTGCGCACTTCGGCGGCCACCACCGCAAAACCGCGGCCCTGTTCACCGGCCCGTGCGGCTTCCACAGCCGCGTTCAGTGCGAGGATGTTGGTCTGGAAGGCGATGCCGTCGATCACGCCAATGATGTCGTTGATCTTCTGGCTGCTGTGGTGAATCTCCTGCATCGTCGCCACCACCTGCCCGACCACCTCGCCACCGCGGGCGGCGACCTCGGCGTTGGCCTGCGCCATCTGGCTGGCCTGGCGCGCGGCGTCGGCGCTCTGGCGGATGGTGCTGTTGATCTCTTCCATGCTGGCCGCGGTTTCCTGCAGGCTGCTGGCGGCCTGCTCGGTGCGGCCGGACAGGTCATGGTTGCCCGAGGCAATTTCGCGGCTGGCGGCCTCGACCTGCACCGCTGAGCCTTGCACCGAAGCGACCACCACCTGCATGCGCTGCAGGGTCGATTGCAGCGCCAGGGCGCGCGGCGTCTTCACGGCCAGGGCGCTGGTGTCCAGCGCGATGCCGTCGGGCTGGTCCACCGCAGCGACCAGGCGCGAGAGCTCCACGCCTTCGCGGGCCGTGCGGCCCAGACTGACGGCCAGCACCACTTCAAGGCCGGTCTGGATCACCACGTACGTGGCGTGCAGCACGATGCGCGCAAAGTTGGCCTCGGTCGTGCAGTAGAAGCCGAAACCGGCGGCCTGCAGGCGGTCGAACAGCACGTGGTGCACCGCGAACAGCGCGGCGGCGAACACGATCGGGCGCCAGTCGAGATAGACCATCAGCAGCGCGAGTGTCACGAAGACCCCGAAGTGGAACTCCACCTCGCCGTGGGCCAGCTGGATGTGCAGCGCCACCAGCGCGACCTGGGTCATCGCCAGCAGCATGCGCGAGGCCAGCGTGCCGCGCAGGGTCAGGTACACGCCCACGCCAAGCCCGGCCGCCACGGCCGCACCGACCATCGCCAGCACCGGCTCGTAGTAGACAAAGCCGATCGCCACGGCGGCCACGGCGCTCAGCAGGACGGCGGCGAGCATCACCTGGTCGCCCAGCAGGGCGGACGAGCTGGTGCCGGCGGCCGGTTGTCGGGAATTCAATGTGTTCATGCGGGGCTCCGGCAGACGGTGTTCAGAAGCTTTCCCAGTCGCCTTCGGCGGTGCCGCTGGCCACGGCCACGGCCTGGGGTTTGGGGGTGGGTGCCGGCGCAGCCGGCAGCGCACGGGGTGCGCTGGCCACCGGCTTGGACGGAGCTGGGCGCGGCGCCGCCAGGGGAGCGCTGGCCACCTTGGCCGGGGCAGCACGCACCGGGGCGGGTTCGGGCTTCAACTGGACGACCGGAGTCGTGCCGTCGATGCGGAACACCTGGACCACCTGCGACAGGCGCGTGGCCTGGTCTTTCAGGCTCTCGGCCGCGGCCGCGCTTTCTTCGACCAGCGCGGCGTTCTGCTGCGTCATCTGGTCCAGCTGCGTCACGGCCACGTTGACCTGGCCGATGCCGTCGCTCTGTTCGCCGGCGGCCGCGGTGATCTCACCAATGATGTCGGTGACCCGCTGCACGCTGGCCACGATCTCGCCCATGGTCTGACCGGCATCCCCGACCAGGCGGGTGCCTTCCTCGACCTTGTCGACACTGCTGCCGATCAGGCCCTTGATCTCGCGCGCGGCTTCGGCGCTGCGCTGGGCCAGGTTGCGCACTTCGGCGGCCACCACGGCAAAACCTCGGCCCTGCTCACCGGCGCGTGCGGCTTCCACCGCGGCGTTCAGCGCCAGGATGTTGGTCTGGAAAGCGATGCCATCGATGGTGCCGATGATGTCGCTGATCTTCTTGGAGGAGTGGTTGATCTCTTCCATCGTGTGGACGACCTGGTTCACGACCTGGCCACCGCGCACCGCAATTTCCGAGGCGCTGGCGGCCAGCTGATTGGCCTGGCGCGCGGCGTCGGCGCTCTGGCGCACGGTGCTGGTCAGCTCTTCCATGCTCGCGGCCGTCTGCTGCAGGCTGCTCGCCGTCTGCTCGGTGCGGGCGGAGAGGTCCTGGTTGCCCGAGGCGATCTGGGCGCTGGCGGTGCCGATGTTGTCGCTGGCGCTGCGCACCTGCGCCACGGTCTTGAGCAGCGAGTCTTTCATGGCGGCGAGCGCCTTGAGCAGTTCGCCCAGTTCGTCGTTGCGGTCGGTGTCGACCCGCTGCGTGAGGTCGCCGGCGGCCACGCTGCGCGCCACCTTCGCCGCCTGGTCCAGCGACGCTGCGACCTTGCGCAGCACCAGCCAGGCCAGCCCCACCACCACGGCCGCGGACAGCACAGACAGCAGGCTGAACAGCCAGTGGTTGCGCTGCGCAGCGGCGCCTTGTTCCTCCGCATCCGCGGAAGCGTGCACGATCAGCGCGGCGCTGGTCTTGTTCATCGTCTCGGTCAGCCGCTTGTAGGCCTCGTCCGCACCTTGCATCGCGGCAACCCCGGTGTTGGGATCGACGGAGGCCAGGTCGACGGCGGAGTCGGCACTCTTGACGTACTGGTCGAGCTGGGCACGCGAATCCGTCAGGGCCTTGCGGATGTCCGTGCCTTCCGGCTCCTTGTTGATCTGTTTGTCCAGCGTGCCCTTCATGGTGGCGATCCGGGACTGCAGGTCCTTGCGCCGCCCCTGGATGGCCGCCTCGTCGAGGGAACCGATGATGGTCATCATGCGGTACACGTCCACGTGCACGCCGTTGACATCTCCCTGAAGCGCATTGAGCGTCCCCACTTCTCCCATGTGTTCGCGAAACGCGTCGCTGGCCGACTGGCTGGCGCGGCTCAGCACGAAGGAATCCACCTGACCCACGGCCAGCACGGCCAGAGCGGTGATCACGGGGGCGAGAAGGAGCTTGTGACCCAGTTTCATGGGGAATCCCAACGACAGAGAGAAATACGGACAGGGCGGTGAGGGGGCGATCGCCGGTTACTTGTAGATGCCGCCGCAGACCACGGTCTCGTCCAGCTTTTCGCAGTACATCGACTTGGGTTCGACCTTCTTGCTCTCGGGGTTGGTGAACTTGTAGTCCTGCCAGAAGCTGGCCTTGGTCTTGGCCATCTCCACGCGCTCCTTGACGAAGGGCTTGCCGTCGATGTCCTTGAGGTCGATCAGGTTCTTGCCGATCATCTTTTCATTGGCGCCGTGGGCGTGCACCGTGCCATCCAGGCCGTAGACCACCAGGTAGAGGTCTTCCTTCTTGAACTGGCTGGTCTTGCTGCTGATTTCGGCGTAGCCCTTGTCCTTGCCGTTGGCCTTGATGAAGGCCACACCCTTTTTCACCATTGCGGTCGCGTCGTCTGGTTTGGCGTCGGCCAGGGCATTGAACGAAGCGCCCAGCATGGCAGCAGCGGCGCAGAAAGAGATCAGTTGGCGGGTCGGTTTCATGGGATGTCTCCGTGGACAAAGAGGGGGTTGAGGGAAAAGGGAGTGCAGGGTCACTGCAGGCTCTGG
>NZ_JBKIXC010000005.1:0-553663 GCF_046604225.1 Hydrogenophaga sp. RWCD_12 | reverse complement strand
AGACTTGGCCCGGCGCATCGACGCCGCGCTGCCGCAGACGCAGTGCACCCGTTGTGGATACCCCGATTGCGCCAGCTACGCCCGCGCCGTGGCCGTGGGTGAGGCGGACATCAACCAGTGCCCCCCCGGTGGCGTCGAGGGCGTCGACCGCCTCGCCGCCATCACCGGCCGACCCGCCACCGCGCTCAATCCAGCCAATGGCATCGAAGGGCCGCTGACCCTGGCGGTGATCGACGAAGACTGGTGCATCGGCTGCACGCTGTGCATCAAGGCCTGCCCGACGGACGCCATCGTCGGCAGCAACAAGCAGATGCACACCGTGATCGAGCGGTACTGCACCGGTTGCGAGCTCTGCATCCCGGTCTGCCCGGTCGACTGCATCGCGCTGGAGGTGGTCAGCGGTGAACGCACAGGCTGGGCCGCGTGGCCGCAGCAGCAGGCCGACCTGGCCCGCCGGCGCTACGCAGACCGCACCGTGCGCCTGGCCCGCGAAAAGCAGGAACACGAGCAACGGCTGGAAGCCAAGGCAAAGATGAAGCTGGCCGACCTCGCGGCGCACTCCCAGCACACCGACCCTGCGGTGCTGGACAAGAAGCGCGCCGTGATCGAGGCGGCGCTGGCGCGTGCCCGCGAGCGCCGCGGGCAGGCCTGAACCGGGCGCAACCGGCTCAAAGCGTGGTCAGAGACTTGTAGACACCGCAGCCGACGTAGAGGTCGTCGATCTTGACGACATAGGACATCTTGGTCTGCACAGTGCCGGTCTGCGGGTTGGTGATGTCGTACTCGACCCAGCCTGGCTCGAGTTCAGCCTGCGAAACAATGGCATCGAGCAAGGCCGCGCCGTCGACACCAGGGATGTCCTGCACCCGGCTGCCGACCTTCTCCGGCTTGCCACCGAAGGCGCGGTAGGCGCCACTGCGGTCCAGTGCGAACACATACATGTCGCGATCGTAGAAGGCCTGCGCCGGGTCGGTGACCTGCTGGACAAATGCGTCGCGCCCGCTGTGGGCCCGCATCGCCATCGCCCGATCCACCAGCTGCATGGCCTCCTCGGCCGCGCCCTGCTGGAGCTGGAACGACGACACCGCCTGCGCCAGGGTGGCGGCCCGGCCTTCGAGCTGGGTGGCCTGCTGCACCGCGCGCTCGACCATGCGGGCGTTGCGCTGGGTGATCTCGTCGAGCTGGCCGACGGCGGACGAGATTTCGGTCAGCCCGCCGCTCTGCTCGGCACTGGCCGAAGAGATCAGGGACATGTTGGCCGCGACGCCGCGCACGCCGTTGACGATCTCGGTCATGCTTGAGCCGGCAGCGCGGATCTGGGCGACGCTGGTCGAGACCTGCTCGCCGGAAGCCTGGATCAGCTCCCGGATCTCGCGCGAGGACGCGGCGGAGCGTTGCGCCAGGTTGCGAACCTCGGCCGCCACCACCGCAAACCCCCTGCCCTGTTCGCCCGCACGCGCGGCCTCGACGGCTGCGTTCAGCGCCAGGATGTTGGTCTGGAAGGCCAGGCTGTCGATCACCCCGATGATCTCGTTCATCTGCTGGGCGCTCTTCTGGATGCCTTCGACCGATTCGACGGCCCGCACCATGGCCTGCGATCCCGATTCAGCGATGTCGCGCACCCGGGAGGCCTGGGTGTCGGAATCGCCCGCCGTCTGGGCGTTCTGTTGCACCGTGCTGGAAAGCTCCTGCACACTGGCTGCGGTCTGCTCCAGGTTGGCCGCCTGCTGCTCGGTGCGGTCGGCCAGCTCGCGGTTGCCGGCCGCCAGGCTCTTGCCGGCGTAGGCCACCAGCGCCGAGTTGCTGCGCACTTCGGCCACCATGCCCGACAGGTTGCCGATCATGCCTTCGAGCTGCGTCGCCAGATCCGCCAGTTCGTCGCTGCCGCGCACCAGCACATGGGCCCGCAGGTTGCCCTTGGCGGTTTCGCCCATCACCTTGCTCACATGCTTGAAGTCGATCACGAAGCTCAGGTAGAACGCGGTCAGGAAGTAGACCATGGCCGCCATCCCGGTCAGCACTGAAACGAGCGACAGAATGCGCTGGTTCTGGGCATCGGAACGCCGCTCGGCCAGCAGCTTGTCCAGCCGTTGCAGCACCGCCTTCTGGTAGGCCTGGGAAGCGTCCATGGCGGCCGTGCCGGCCTCGAAGTACGCCGCAGCCGTGACCTTGCCCGGCCCCTGCAGCGCCTGGCGCGCCAGGGAGACAAACGACTCGGCCGCCTTGATCGCTTCGCTGCCAGGAAGGCCCTGCTGACCGTAGCGGGGCGCGAACTCACTGGCGAACCGGAAGTCGTTGGTGTCGCTGGCCAGGGTGCCCAGCTGCTGGCGCAGGCCGGACGCAGTCTCGTCGGACCATTGTGGCTGGCTCAGCAAGCCGGCACCCTGGCCGCGCACCTGCGCGATCCGTTCGCTCCAGGGCACTGCCCGGGAGACGACGATGTCCATCAGGAAGTAGCTGGCCGGGTCGGGATCGAACAGCAGATTGGAGCGTTCACCCACGGTGTACATCAGGTGTTTGATGTCGCCGATCAAGGCCGTGTGGAGTTCGAACGCCTGCGCAGCCGTCTGCTTCTCCGTTGCGGACAACTGCTGGAGACGCCCTTCCAGGGCACTCCACTCACTGTCGAGCTTGAATTGCGGGTTGTTGCCCAATGCCTCGCGGATGGCGGTCAGTGCGGCCGGCAAGCTTGCGCGGGTCTTTTGGAGATCGGCGCGCGCCTTGTCGTTGCCGGACAGCAGCATGTTGGTCTGCCCGCGGTGCTTCTGCACCACCGACACCAGTTCCGACAGGCGGGCGATGCCGGCCGAGCCTTGCATTTCATGTTCGATGAATGCGATCTCGCCCGAGATGCGCTCCACCAGCGCCACACAGATGACCACCAGCGGGATCACGATCGCCAGCGACAGCAGGCTCAGCTTGATCGGCAACCGCAACCGTCGCATCAGCCAGATACCAGGGGTAAAGAGGGAAAGGCGTGGCATGGGCGAAAGTTCCTGTGCGCGGGCGATGCAGCTCTATCGGCAGGCAGGTCCTTCCCTTGAATCAGGACTGACCCGCAGTGCCAGGTTCAATGGACCATCGGGAGGCCGGACTGTCGGGCTTCGAAGTGGCGGAACAGCTGCACCGACAGCAGGCGCAGCGTCTCGTCGCCCAGGGTCTGGGCATCCACCAGCTGGCGCAGCGCGTAGCACTTGTCACACAGCATCAGCGGGCGGCTGATCGACATGCCGTGCCCCGCCATGCGCAAGCTGAAGGCCTCCAGCAATTCCTGGGGCCAGGGCATGGCCGGTTCCCGTTCGCGCCAACCCGAATTGCGCTGCGCCCAGCGGCCGTCGTCCAGCAGCGGCCGGGAGGCTTTGTCGGAACGGCCGCGGTCGGCCTCCAAGGGTTGTTGCTGCGTGGGCATGTTGGTTTCCCCGGTGGGTTGACACAATGGTTCCCAGCGTAAGACCGGGGGATGGCATCCAATGCCCGGAACAAGCCACCCAATCCGGCCCAGTTTTGCGCACACCTGCGCGACGGCACAATGCCGGCCATGAGCAACACCGCCCGTCTCCTGAAACTGACCGCCCAGCCCGCCGGCACACCCGCCATCGACCACCCGCGCCCTGAGCGACTGTTGCGTGGCAACCCGATGCGGGAAACCTGGAACCTCATCGATGAAGGCCTGCCCGCCGGCCAAGTGTATTGCGGGGTCTGGCGCTGCGAGCCGGGCCACTGGCGCATCGCCATGGGGCCGACCGAGCGCGAGCTGTTCACCGTACTCGAAGGCCGCTGCCGGGTACACGACGCGCTGGGCGGCTTTGAGGAGGCCGGGCCTGGCGAGGGCATCTACATCCCGCCGGGCTTTGAGGGCGCGTTCGAGGTGCTGGACGCGCTGACCAAGACCTACATGATTTGCGAGTGATTCGGCGCCGCCCAAAAAAATGACGCCGCCCGGGTTGCACCGGACGGCGTCTGTCTCCTCGGCCCTTGTGTTTCTGTTGGCCTTTGAACGGCTTCAGCCCGGCTGACCGGCCAGCCTGGCAAAGGCGCTGACCACTTCCGGCGGCGCCTGCACCAGTTCGATCAGCACGCCCTCACCCGCTATGGGGAACTCGTCGTTCGCCTTGGGATGCAGAAAGGTGATGTCGAAACCGGCGGCGCCCTTGCGGATGCCACCGGGGGCAAAGCGCACGCCGTTGGCGGTCAGCCATTGAACCGCGACCGGCAGGTCGTCGATCCACAGGCCGATGTGGTTGAGCGGCGTGGCGTGGACCGCGGGCTTCTTCTCCGGATCCATGGGCTGCATCAGGTCGACCTCGACCTTGAACGGGCCGCTGCCGATGGCACAGATGTCTTCGTCGACGTTCTCGCGTTCGCTCTGGAAGGTGCCGGTTTTCTCCAGACCCAGCATGTCGACCCAGAGCGTCTGCAGGCGCAGCTTGTCCGGGCCACCGATGGCGATCTGCTGGACGCCCAGAACCTTGAAGGGACGTGGCGTGCCTTTCATTTCTCGAACTCCACGATGGGCTGGTCGACCACCAGCGATTCGCCCTTGGACGCCAGCACCTTGCCCACCACACCGTCGGCGGCGGCAAACAGCACGTTCTCCATCTTCATGGCTTCAATGACCGCGACGCGCTCGCCGGCCTGCACCCGCTGGCCGACCTGCACCGCCACATCGACCAGCAGGCCCGGCATCGGCGAGAGCACATATTTGCTCATGTCCGGCGGCGCCTTGAATGGCATCAGCTTGTGCAGCTCGGCCATGCGCGGCGACACCACCACGGTTTCCAGCTTGGTACCGTTGTGCTGCACCACCAGGGCCAGCGGATTGCGCGGCGAGCCGCGCTCCATCTGGGCGGTGAACGGCTGGCCGTTCACTTCGCCGCTGATGACGATGTCGTTCAGGCGCGAGGGCGAGCTGATCTTGTAGCGCTTCTCACCCACCTGCACCGAGGCGTAGCCGGTCTCGCCGACGAACTCGTCCACGTGCACCGCGGTGTACTTGTGCTGACCGGCAGCGTCCAGACTGACCACCACATAGTCCTTGCCCACCTTGACGCCATAGCCCGGCAGCTGGCCGGAGATGCCGGTGGCGCGCTCGCGGCTCTTGCGGCGCACGAAGGCGGCCAGCGCGACCAGGAAGTCGGGATCGCTGTGCGGCACGTCTTCGGCTCGGAAGCCGTGGGCATAGTGCTTGGCGATGAAGCCGGTGTTGAAGTTGCCCGAGACAAAGTCCGGGTGCGCCAGCAGCGCGGCCTGGAACGGGATGTTGCTGTTGATGCCGCGGATCACGAAGCCGTTGAGCGCCTCGCGCATCTTGGCGATGGCGTCGTTGCGGTCCTTGCCGTGCACGATGAGCTTGGCGATCATCGAGTCGTAGTACATCGGGATCTCGCCGCCGTCGTACACGCCGGTGTCCACGCGCACGCCGAGTTTGTGGGCCGTATCGGCCTGCCACATGGTTTCCGTCGGCGGGTCGAAGCGCACCAGACGGCCGGTGGACGGCAGGAAGTTGCGGAACGGGTCTTCCGCGTTGATGCGGCACTCCATTGCCCAGCCGTCGCGCTTCACATCGGCCTGGGTGATCGGCAGCTTTTCGCCGGCGGCCACACGGATCATCAGCTCCACCAGGTCCAGGCCGGTGATGCACTCGGTCACCGGGTGCTCCACCTGCAGGCGGGTGTTCATTTCCAGGAAGTAGAAGTCCTGGTCCTTGCCGACCACGAACTCGACCGTGCCGGCCGACTGGTACTTCACCGCCTTGGCCAGCGCCACGGCCTGCTCGCCCATGGCCTTGCGGGTGGCGTCGGAGATGAAGGGCGACGGCGCCTCTTCGATCACTTTCTGGTGGCGGCGCTGGATGGAGCATTCGCGCTCGTTCAGGTAGACCACGTTACCGTGGCTGTCCCCGACGATCTGAATCTCGATGTGGCGCGGCTGCTCGACGAACTTCTCGATGAAGATGCGGTCGTCGCCGAAGCTGTTGCGGGCCTCGTTCTGGCAGGCGGTGAAACCTTCCAGCGCTTCCTTGTCGTTGTAGGCCACGCGCAGGCCCTTGCCGCCGCCGCCGGCCGAGGCCTTGATCATCACCGGGTAGCCGATGCCCTTGGCGATTTCGACGGCCTTCTCGGCCGACTCGATGGCGTCGTTGTAGCCGGGAATGGTGTTGACCTTGGCTTCATTGGCCAGCTTCTTGGAAGCGATCTTGTCGCCCATGGCGGCAATCGAGAAATGGCGCGGGCCGATGAAGGCGATGCCCTCGTCTTCACAGCGCTTGGCGAAGGCTTCGTTCTCCGACAGGAAGCCGTAGCCCGGGTGCACAGCCTCGGCGCCCGTGGCCTTGCAGGCTGCGATGATCTTGTCGGCCACCAGGTAGGACTCGCGCGACGGCGCCGGGCCCAGCAGCACGGCCTCGTCGGCCAGCTGCACGTGGCGCGCTTCCTTGTCGGCCTCGGAGTACACCGCCACGGTGGCAATGCCCATCTTGCGGGCGGTGGCGATCACGCGGCAGGCGATTTCGCCACGGTTGGCGATCAGGATCTTCTTGAACATGGGTGACTCCGTCTTGGGAAACTGGGCGATTCTCGAAAGGGTTCGGAACTGGGAGGAGAAGGCTCAGCCTTCCCCGCTGACCCAGCTCCAGGCAGAAGCAAAGTACTCCCGCAGCCACAGGTGGTAGCGGTAGCGGATGGGGGTGGGTGCGGCGACGAAAGCGAGGTGCGTGAAGCCCTGGTGTTCAGCCAGACGCAGGGCGCGCGCGCCGTGGAACTCGCTGGTGACCACGGCCAGCGGCTGGTCGGGCGTGATGCCGCGCTCGCCCAGCAGCCGGGCCGAATAGGCCAGGTTCTCGGTGGTGTTGGCGCTGCGGTCTTCCTGCACCAGCCGCGACGCGTCGACACCCTGGGCGACCAGGGCCTGTTGCATCACCTGGGCCTCGGTGCAGGCCACGTTGTGGAAGTGGTTGCGGCCACCGCTGAGGACGATCAGCGCCGAGGGCCAGCGCCGCGCCGCTTCCGCCGCGGTGTCCAGCCGACCCTGCAGCACCGGCGACGGCTCGCAGCGGGCCGACCCGGCGCCCAGCACGATCACGGCCCTGGGCGTGTCGGTCGGGACGGCGGCGGCCAGGCCGTGGGGAATCGGCATGGCAAACAGGGCCAGCACCGACACCCCCCAGACCGATGCCAGACCCCACGAGCCGCGCCAGAACCAGCGCCGCGGTGCCGAGGCCGCGCTCCAGCGGCTCAGCGCTCCCCAGGCCAGGGCAGCCACCAGCAGCAGCAGACCCAGGCCGAGCGAGAACACGACGCCGAAATGGAACGTGCCTTCGAGCAGCAACAGCGCGCCCGAAGCGGCCAGCACCAGCCCGAGGATCGACAGCAGCAGACGGATCATCAGCACCACACCAGCACAGACATCAGAGCGGGATGTTCCCGTGCTTGCGCCACGGGTTCTCGATCTTCTTGTCCTTGAGCATCACCAGCGAGCGGCAGATGCGCTTGCGGGTCTCGGACGGCAGGATCACGTCGTCGATGAAGCCACGCGCGCCGGCCACGAACGGGTTGGCGAAGCGGGCCTTGTATTCGGCCTCGCGCTCGGCCAGCTTGGCCGGGTCCTTCTTCTCCTCGCGGAAGATGATCTCCACCGCGCCCTTGGCGCCCATCACCGCGATCTCGGCGTTGGGCCAGGCGAAGTTCACGTCGCCGCGCAGGTGCTTGGAGGCCATCACGTCGTAGGCGCCGCCGTAGGCCTTGCGGGTGATCACGGTGATCTTGGGCACGGTGCACTCGGCGTAGGCGTAAAGCAGCTTGGCGCCGTGCTTGATGATGCCGCCGTACTCCTGGCTGGTGCCGGGCATGAAGCCGGGCACGTCGACGAAGGTCACGACCGGGATGTTGAAGGCGTCGCAGAAGCGCACGAACCGCGCGGCCTTGATCGAGCTCTTGATGTCCAGGCAGCCGGCCAGCACCAGCGGCTGGTTGGCCACGATGCCCACGGTCTGACCGTCCATGCGGGCGAAGCCGATCAGGATGTTCTTGGCGTAGTCGGGCTGGATCTCGAAGAAGTCGCCGTCGTCGACCGTCTTGAGGATCAGCTCCTTCATGTCGTAGGGCTTGTTCGGATTCTCTGGCACCAGCGTGTCCAGGCTCTTCTCAAGTCGGTCGATCGGGTCGCCGCTGGGACGCGCCGGCGCCTTTTCCTTGTTGTTGAGCGGCAGGTAGTTGTAGAGGCGGCGCAGCATCAGCAGCGCTTCCACATCGTTCTCGAAGGCCAGGTCGGCCACGCCGCTCTTGGTGGTGTGCGTCACGGCGCCGCCCAGCTCTTCGGCGGTCACTTCTTCGTGCGTCACGGTCTTCACCACCTCGGGGCCGGTCACGAACATGTAGCTCGAATCCTTGACCATGAAGATGAAGTCGGTCATGGCCGGCGAGTACACCGCGCCACCGGCCGACGGGCCCATGATCATGCTGATCTGAGGGATCACGCCGCTGGCCATCACGTTGCGCTGGAACACGTCGGCGTAACCGCCGAGCGAGGCCACACCTTCCTGGATGCGGGCGCCGCCCGAATCGTTCAGGCCGATCACCGGTGCGCCGACCTTCATGGCCTGATCCATCACCTTGCAGATCTTCTCCGCGTGGGCTTCAGAGAGCGCGCCGCCGAAGACGGTGAAGTCCTGGCTGAAGACGAACACCAGGCGGCCGTTGATCATGCCGTAGCCGGTCACAACGCCGTCGCCGGGAATCTTCTGGTCCTGCATGCCGAAGTCCACGCAGCGGTGCTCGACGAACATGTCCCACTCTTCAAACGTGCCCTCATCGAGCAGCACTTCCAGGCGCTCGCGCGCCGTCAGCTTGCCTTTGCTGTGCTGGGCGGCGATGCGTTTCTCGCCCCCGCCCTGGCGAGCCAGCTCGCGCTTCTTTTCCAGTTGGTCCAGGATGTCTTGCATGGTGGTCTCTCCGGTGAAATCAGGAAATGGCTTTACTCGAACAGGTCGAGCAACTGCCGTGCAGCGGTCGAAGCAGCCAGCTGGCCGCCCTGCACCTGCTGCGTGAAAAGGTCGAGCTTCGCGCGCACCTGCGGGTGTTCGCGAAAGCGTTGTTTGAGCCCGGCGTCGATGCGTTCCCACATCCAGGCCGTGGCCTGCTGCAGGCGCCGGGCGGCCAGGCGTCCATTGGCGGTCTGTAGGCGTCGGAACTCGCTGACCGACGACCAGAACGTGTCCACGCCCTGCCCGTGCAGTGCGCTGATCTGGATCACCTGCGGGTGCCAGATCTGCTGGTCGTGGTGAACATGGTCGGGGTTGCCATGCAGCCCCAGCAGGCGCAAAGACGAGGTGATCTGCGCGCGCGCGCGCGTGGCGGCGTCGGGGTCGATGTCGGCCTTGTTGATGACGACCAGATCGGCCAGCTCCATCACGCCCTTTTTGATCGCTTGCAGGTCGTCGCCCGCGTTGGGCAGCTGCAGCAGACAGAACATGTCGGTCATGCCGTGCACCGCGGTCTCGCTCTGCCCGACGCCCACGGTCTCGACGATCACCACGTCGTAGCCCGCCGCTTCGCAGACCAGCATGGCCTCGCGCGTTTTCTCGGCCACGCCGCCCAGCGTGCCGCTGCTCGGGCTGGGCCGGATGTAGGCCTTCTCGTGCACGCTCAGTTGCTCCATGCGCGTCTTGTCGCCCAGGATGGAACCACCCGAGACGGAAGAAGAAGGATCGACCGCCAGCACTGCCACGCGGTGGCCCTGTGCAATCAGATAGAGACCGAGCGCTTCGATGAAAGTGCTCTTGCCCACACCCGGCACGCCGCTGATGCCCAGCCGAAACGCACCGCCGGAATGTGGTAGCAGCCCGGTCAGCAGTGCATCGGCCTGCAGGCGGTGGTCCGGCCGGGTGGACTCCAGCAGCGTGATGGCCTTGGCCATCGCGCGCCGTTGTACCGCCGGCGCACCGCCAACGATGCCGGCCTGGATCTGCTCAGGCGTCACGCCACCGCTTTCCGGATCTGTTCCAGCACGTCCTTGGCGCTGGCCGGAATCGGGGTGCCGGGGCCGTAGACGCCCTTGACGCCCGCTTCGTACAGCATTTCGTAGTCCTGGCGCGGGATCACGCCGCCCACGAACACGATGATGTCGTCGGCGCCCTGCTCCTTGAGCGCCTTGATGATGGCGGGCACCAGGGTCTTGTGGCCGGCGGCCAGCGTGGAAACGCCGACGGCGTGCACGTCGTTCTCGATCGCCTGGCGCGCGCATTCTTCCGGCGTCTGGAACAGCGGTCCCATGTCGACGTCAAAGCCGAGGTCGGCAAAGGCCGTGGCCACCACCTTGGCACCGCGGTCGTGGCCGTCCTGGCCGAGCTTGGCGATCATCACGCGCGGGCGGCGGCCCTGCGCGGTCGCGAAGTCGGCGATTTCGGTCTTCAGTTTGTCCCAGCCTTCGGCCGAGTCGTAAGCAGCGGCATACACACCCGTCACCTTTTGTGTGTCAGCGCGGTGGCGCCCGTAGATTTTTTCCAGCGCGTCGGACACTTCGCCGACGGTCGCACGCAGGCGGATCGCCTGGATCGCCAGATCCAGCAGGTTGCCCTGGCCGGACTCGGCGGCGGTCGTCAGCGCCGTCAGCGCAGCCTGCACCGCGGCATTGTCGCGCTTGGCCCGGATTTCCTTGAGCCGCGCGATCTGGCCGTCGCGCACCTTGACGTTGTCCACGTCGAGGATGTCGATGGGGTCTTCCTTCGCCAGCTTGTACTTGTTGACGCCCACGATCACGTCTTTGCCGCTGTCGATGCGCGCCTGCTTCTCGGCCGCGGCGGCTTCGATCTTGAGCTTGGCCCAGCCCGAGTCCACCGCCTTGGTCATGCCGCCCATGGCGTCGACCTCTTCGATGATGGCCCAGGCCTTGTCGGCCATTTCCTGCGTCAGCGACTCCATCATGTAGGAGCCGGCCCAGGGATCGACCACGTTGGTGATGTGGGTCTCTTCCTGGATGATCAGCTGGGTGTTGCGAGCGATGCGCGAACTGAACTCGGTGGGCAGCGCGATGGCTTCGTCCAGCGAGTTGGTGTGCAGCGACTGCGTGCCGCCGAACACAGCCGCCATGGCTTCGATGGTGGTGCGCACGACGTTGTTGTACGGGTCCTGCTCGGTCAGCGACCAGCCCGAGGTCTGGCTGTGCGTGCGCAGCATCAGGCTCTTCGGGTTCTTGGCGTTGAAGCCCTTCATGATGCGCGTCCACAGCAAACGGGCCGCGCGCAACTTGGCGATCTCCAGATAGAAGTTCATGCCCACCGCCCAGAAAAAGCTCAGGCGGCCGGCGAACTCGTCCACGTCCATGCCCTTGGCGATGGCAGTCTTCACATACTCCTTGCCGTCGGCCAGGGTGAAGGCCATCTCCAGCGCCTGGTTGGCACCGGCTTCCTGCATGTGGTAGCCCGAAATCGAGATCGAGTTGAACTTCGGCATGTTCTTGGCCGTGTACTCGATGATGTCGCCGATGATCTTCATCGACGGCTCGGGCGGGTAGATATAGGTGTTGCGGACCATGAACTCCTTGAGGATGTCGTTCTGGATGGTTCCGCTCAACTTGTCTTGCGACACCCCCTGCTCTTCGGCCGCCACCACGTAGCCCGCCAGCACCGGCAGCACGGCGCCGTTCATGGTCATCGAGACCGATACCTTGTCCAGCGGGATCTGGTCGAACAGGATCTTCATGTCCTCGACCGAGTCGATGGCCACGCCGGCCTTGCCCACGTCGCCCGTGACGCGCGGATGGTCCGAGTCGTAGCCGCGGTGGGTGGCCAGGTCGAAGGCCACCGACACGCCCTGCCCGCCGGCAGCCAGGGCCTTGCGGTAGAAAGCGTTGGATTCTTCGGCGGTCGAGAAGCCGGCGTACTGACGAATGGTCCAGGGGCGCACCGCATACATCGTGGCCTGCGGGCCGCGGATGAAGGGCTCAAAGCCAGGCAGGGTGTTGGCGTACGGCAGGTCTTTGGTGTCTTCGGCCGTGTACAGCGGCTTGACGCTGATGCCGTCGGGCGTGATCCAGTTCAGGGCGTTCACGTCGCCACCGGGCGCGGATTTCTGGGCGGCTTTGGCCCATGCTTCGAGGTTGGCGGGGGCGAATTCGGACGGTTTCTGGCTCATGGCGTCGATGCTGCGGTGCAGTGTGGGGAAGCAACAGAAGAGACTGTCGAGTTTACATCATTCATAATTATTGATGCAAAATATTCCGGCGGACTTACAATGCGCCCTCGTTGACGTTCCGTTGGCGCCCGTTTCGCCACTCTTTGCCATTTTCCGCCTGCATGTCCGCCCTGTCTCTCGCCCCCCGCGCCCTGTATGAAGAAGTCGCTGAACTGCTGCGTCAGCGCATCTTCAAGCGCGAACTGGAGCCGGGCAGCTGGATCGACGAACTCAAGATCGCCGAGGAATACGGCATCAGCCGCACCCCCCTGCGCGAAGCCCTGAAGGTGCTGGCCGCCGAAGGCCTGGTGACCATGAAGGTGCGCCGCGGCGCCTACGTCACCGAAGTGTCCGACAAGGACCTGGCCGACGTCTACCACCTGCTCTCACTGCTCGAATCCGACGCCGCCGGCGTGGTCGCCGAGCGCGGCAGCGACGCCGAACTGGAGGAACTGAAGGCGCTGCATGCTGATCTGGAAGCCTCGATCGGCGACCGCGACGCCTTCTTTGCGGTCAACGAGCGCTTCCACATGCGGGTGCTGGAGATGGCGGACAACCGCTGGCGCATGCAGATGGTGGCCGACCTGCGCAAGGTCATGAAGCTCAATCGCCACAACTCGCTGTTCAAGACCGGCCGCATCCACGAATCGCTGGCCGAACACCAGGCGGTGATGGGCGCCCTGCTCGCCCGCGATCCGGCCCTGACCCGGGCGCGGATGCAGGAGCATTTCGCCAACGGTCTCGAAGCCGCCGCCTGAGGCAGGGCTTGGCGCACGCGCCCCTCGGGGGCTGGTAAATTCCCGGGCGAAATCGTCCTGGAGTCTCCATGAGCATTGCCCAACTTGCCCAGCCCGGCATCCTCGAACCCCTTCCCCCGCTGGCCCGGTACCTCACCTGCCAGCTGCGTGTCGGCCTGGACCCACGCGCGGTGCTGCGCCTGCTGGCCACCCAGGCAGACGGTCGCTCAGCCGTGGTGGGGCTGGGTGAATCCCTGGTGCGTGAACTGGGCGCCGAGATTCCCGGCCTGCGCACATTCCGTGGCATCGAGGGCGCCCGCACCAAGCTGCCGGCGACTCCGGCCGATCTGGTGATCTGGCTGCGCGGCGACGACCGTGGCGCCCTTCTGATCCGCAGCCGCCACCTGGAAAACCTGCTGGCGCCTGCGTTCGACATCCACGACATCACCGACGCCTTCATGCACGACCACGGCCGTGACCTGACCGGCTATGAAGACGGCACCGAAAACCCGGAAGGCAAGAAGGCACTCGCAGCGGCCCTGCTGCCCAGGAAAGCCGGCAAGCTGGCGGGCAGCAGCTTCGTGGCCATGCAACGCTGGCGCCACCACATGGGCCGCTTTGAAGCCATGTCGAAAGAACAGCAGGACCACACCATCGGCCGCGAGCGCGACTCCAACGAAGAGCTCGACGATGCCCCCGAGTCGGCCCACGTCAAGCGGACCGCACAGGAGAACTTCCAGCCCGAGGCCTTCGTGCTGCGGCGCTCCATGCCCTGGGCCGAGGGCAACCAGGGAGGTCTGGTGTTCGCTGCCTTCGGCTGTTCGTTCGATGCCTTCGAAGCCCAGCTGCGCCGCATGTCGGGCGCGGAAGACGGCGTGATCGATGCGCTGTACAGCTTCACCGAGCCCGAAACCGGCGCGTACTTCTGGTGCCCGCCGGTCGCCGACGGCCTCATCGACCTGCGCGCGGTCGGTCTTTGACCCCCTGATCGTCCGCTGCCGGGTTTACCCCGGCCTCTGGCTTGACATTTCTCAAGTCATATACTCCCGGGGGCATCCATGATGACGTCTTCACACAAACACGTCAGGAGACATCATGGCCCGCATCGTCATTCTGGGCGCCGGCATCGGCGGCATGCCCATGGCCTACGAGATGAAAGCCCTCGCCCGACCCGGCGACACGGTGACCGTCATCAGCGAAGCACCCAAGTTCCATTTCGTGCCGTCCAACCCCTGGGTGGCGGTCGACTGGCGCAAGCGCAAGGACATCGAGGTTGACATCGCGCCAGCCCTGGCCCGCAAGGGCATCGAGTCGATCATCCAGCGCGCAAAACGCGTCCACCCCGAGACCAACCAGGTCGAACTCGACGACGGCAGCAAGGTCGACTACGACTACCTCGTGATCGCCACCGGCCCCAGGCTGGCCTTTGAGGAGGTCGAGGGTCTGGGCCCACACGGCGGGCACACGCAGTCGATCTGCCACGTCAACCACGCCGAGACGAGCAAGACGGCATGGGACGCGTTCGTGCAGAACCCGGGCCCGATCGTGGTCGGCGCGGTGCAAGGCGCCTCGTGCTTCGGCCCGGCGTACGAGTTCGCCATGATCATGGACACCGACCTGCGCCGCCGAAAGATCCGCGACCAGGTTCCGATGACCTATGTGACGCCGGAGCCCTACATCGGCCACCTGGGCCTGGGTGGCGTCGGCGACTCCAAGGGCATGCTTGAATCGGCCATGCGCCAGCGCCACATCAAGTGGATCTGCAACGCCAAGACCACCAAGGTCGAGAACGGCCAGATGTTCGTGACGGAACACAACGACCAGGGGCAGCCGATCAAGGAACACGTGCTGCCGTTCAAGCACAGCATGATGCTGCCCGCCTTCAAGGGCGTGGACGCCGTCTTTGGCATTGAAGGTCTGACCAACCCGCGGGGTTTCATCACCATCGACGCACACCAGCGCAATGCGAAGTTCAAGAACATCTTCAGCATCGGCGTCTGCGTCGCGATCCCGCCCGTGGAAGCGACGCCGATCCCCTGCGGCACGCCCAAGACCGGCTACATGATCGAGTCGATGGTCACGGCCACCGCGCACAACATCCGCGAGCTGCTCGACGGCCAGGAGCCGAGCCACAAGGCGACCTGGAACACGGTGTGCCTGGCCGATTTCGGCGACACCGGCGCTGCCTTCGTGGCCCTGCCCCAGATCCCGCCGCGCAACGTGAGCTGGTTCAGCGAAGGCAAGTGGGTTCACCTGGCCAAGGTGGCCTTCGAGAAGTACTTCATGCGCAAGATGGAGAAAGGCACGTCCGAGCCGATCTACGAAAAGATCATCATGGACTTCATCGGCATCACCAAGCTCAAGGCCAAACTGACCGGCAAGTGATGCCGTCAGCGCGCCTTACTTGATGCCGAGCAGCTCGACTTCGAACAGCAGCGTGGCGTTGGGCGGAATCACGCCGCCCGCACCGCGTTCGCCGTAAGCGATCTGGCTCGGGCAGGTCAGCTTGGCCTTGCCGCCGACCTTCATGCGCTGCACGCCCTCGGTCCAGCAGGGAATCACGCGACCCAGCGGGAACTCGATCGGCGTGCCGCGCGAGTAGGAGCTGTCGAACTCCTTGCCGTCCGGGAACGTGCCCTTGTAGTGCACCTTGACCGTGTCGGCCGCGGTCGGGCTGGCGCCGGCGCCGTCCTTGAGCGAACGGAATATCAGCCCGGTCTTCGACACCACGGCGCCGGGCTCCTTCGCTGCGGCGTCGAGAACGGGGTTCGGGGCAGCGGTCTGTGCAAAGGCGTGGATGGCGCTCAGGCCAAGGACAACGGCCAGCGTGCGGGAAACGAGTCGGTTCATCAAACTTCTTTCAGTGGGTTGAAACAGGGAGTTCGGCCGCGACATCGAGGTCACGACCGACGTGGGCCTGGGCCATGGCCCAGACCTCGCGGGGTGGCAGTGGCTTGAGCCGGTGGTCGCTCCAGACCTGGCGCCACTTGCGGGCACCGTGCAGGCCATGGCGCAGGCCCAGCATGTGACAGGCGATCGAGTACCAGTTCACACCGTCTTCGGCATGGGCGCGCTCCATGTAGTCGATCATGGCCAGCTCGACCTCGTCGCGCGTCATGGCGGGGCGGGCGTGGTCGCCATAGAACTTCGCGTCCCAGCCGCTCATGAGCCAGGGGTTGTGGTACGCCTCGCGGCCGATCATGGCGCCGTCCAGATGCTGCAGATGCATGGCGATCTGCTCGTCCGTGGTGATGCCGCCGTTGACCGCGATGGTCAGGTCGGGGAAGTCCCGCTTGAGCTGGTAGGCCAGCTCGTAGCGCAGTGGCGGAATCTCGCGGTTCTCTTTCGGCGAAAGGCCCTTGAGCCAGGCGTTGCGCGCGTGGACCAGGAACACCTTGCAGCCGCCCTCGGCCACCGTGCCCACGAAATCGCGCACGAAGTCGTAGCTCTCGACTTTGTCGATGCCGATGCGGTGCTTGACCGTGACGGGGATGTCGACCACATCGACCATCGCCTTGACGCAGTCGCGCACCAATGCGGCCTCGCCCATCAGGCAGGCGCCAAACGCTCCGCGCAGCACCCGCTCGCTCGGGCAGCCGCAGTTGAGGTTGATCTCGTCGTAGCCACGCTCCTGGCCCAGCTTCGCGCAGACCGCCAGGTCCGCCGGCTCACTGCCGCCGAGCTGCAGCGCGACCGGGTGCTCCTCGTCGTTGAAGAACAGATGCTGGGCAGCGTTGCCATGAATCAGCGCACCCGTCGTCACCATCTCGGTGTACAGCAGGGTGTGGCGGGTGAGCAGGCGGTGGAAGTACCGGCAATGGCGATCGGTCCAGCCCATCATGGGGGCGACCGACAGGCGCCAGGGAGAAACGGAAACAGACATGGGGCTGGATTATCCCGCCCCCGACGACACACCGGAGAGCTCCATGCCCAGAAGTCAAGGCAACGGCTGGTACTTGCCCACCATCCACTGAACGATCTTCTGCTCGTAGCCGGAAGGCACATGCCCCTGGGTCTGGTCCAGCAGGAACGTGACATCCGTAGCACAGGCAGAGGTACTGCCGGCCGATGCCCGCTGGCGATAGCCCATGGTGCTCGTGTGTCCGGAGATCACTCGCCGGTAAGACGAGCGAATCGCGCGCTCGCAGGCCGCACTGCCCCAGGCGGCCCAGAGCCCCAGACTGCCGTACGGGTTGTCCAGATCGCTTTCCAGCTGGGTATATGCCAGCTCACCGTTGGCCGTCTTTCCCCAGATACCGAGGATCCGCATCGGGTTCGGGCGCCCAAACAGATCTGCCCGCGGCGCATACCAGCCGCCACCCAGCGCACCGCAGTTGGGGTCCGCATCGGCGGGGAAGACAGTCAGGGCTCCGTTGTTGGCAGTGACCATGTCGCAATAGAACGTGCCGGACACTGGCGCGATGGCGGCGATCTTGTTCCTGGTTCTCGGATCGGCGTAGGCAGAGAACGCCATGCCCGCACCGCGCGAGTACCCCACCACAAACACCTTGGCGGGGTTGACGGACTCGCCGAGGGATCCGGCCAGCACGCGGTCGATGAGATCTGAGATGAATTGGATGTCGTCGGCTCCCTGGGGAGGCCGCGAACCCGGAACCGCCGCCGCGTACCGACCATCCATGCGGAACTCCCAGTTGCTGGCACCAGATCCTGGCGCCAGCCCCTGCAAGCCCACCACGACGGCGCCCTCCTCATCGGTCCACCGGGACAACTGCGCAGGGATGTCCTGCGTGCCGCCATTGCCATGCAGCGTCAACACCAGTGGCCTCCCACCGGCCGGCGCCGGCCCCGCTGGAATCCGCCACGCATAGGTTCGCAACTTCGGCAGGCCAAGCCCGGTCACCAGCATGGAAGCGGTGCCCGTGCGCGCCGCATTCTCCGCGGGCTGCCAATCCTCGCCCAGCACGTAGTAGCCAATGCCTTCGTAGCGATAGACGGCACCCAGCGTCGCGATGACACGGTCCTTTTCGCTTTCGCTGGCGGTGTAAAAGTGGACGCCCTTGCTCGGCAGATAGAACCGGTACAGAGGGATCAGGCCCTGGCCGGCGACCCCGCTGGCGTGGTAGGACACACCCTCCAGTCTGAACACGTCGGGCAAGCTGGCTTCGATGCTGGCCTTCTCGCTTTCACTGATGGTGTAGAAATGCACCCCGGTCCGGAGGTTGTAGAAGCGGTAGACCGGTGACAGACCAGGCGTGGAAGCACTGGCCGCAAAGAACGCCGTGCCCTCGTCTTTGAACGGTGGAGACAGCGTGCTCTGCACCATGTCGCGCTCGGTGGCGCTGCCAGTGAAGAAGTGCGCACCCGTCTGTTCGTTGAAAAAGCGGAATATCGGCGTGCGCAGCGTCGACAGGGCTGCCAGCTTCGGTTGAGGACTGGCGTCTAACTGCCTTTCAGCGCTGCGGGACGCCGGTTCTTTCTCTCCTGCACCGCCTGTTCCGTCGGTATGGGCTCCACCACATGCAACGGCCACCAACGCCAGCAGCCCGGACATCGCACCCCGGCGAATGCGCCGAAGGACGCCGGGCCACGTGGTCATGGGACCGAACGGACCAGGCGCAAAGCGTTCGTCCCGCTGCGCGCGCCTGACGAACTGACCACACCGGAGCCAACGCTGGCCGACCAGGCGTATTCGCTCGCATAGACATCCGGCGTCGAGCTCCAGAAGTACTGCGCCGGCGTCTGGGGAAACGCGGTGGTGTCGGTTCGGGGAGCTTGAAAGACGGAACGGTCCAGCAGGCTGTTGAGTTCCTTGATATTGGGCATGCGCCATCCAGACTGATTGGCATGCGCCAACGCCGCTTCGTGACTGAAGGAAGAAGCCGAGCCCGTGCATGCGCTGCCCGTCCACTGCATGCCCTCGGCACACCGGCGCCACTGCAAGCCGGTGAGCGCATCGTTCACCAGGTTGTTGGGTGCATCGCTGCCATAGGCCACGGTGGAATAGCTGAACCGGGTCCCACCAGCCATGCTGCCCCTGACCAGCCGCAGGTGGCGTGCATGGGCGGGGGTTCTCGGGCTCGTACTGACCATGCCGCTCTGGAAGCTCACATCGAACGACTGGCCAACATTGGCGTCGGCGAAATCTGCGCTCCAGTAGCTGGCTGCAGATGTGTTGGGAAAGAACAGACTGTCGATGACGGGTTCACCGCCGGACCTGTTCTTCGAGTAGTTCACCAGCGACTGCAACTCCAGCACCGTCGGGATGCGCCAGTCACTGAAGCCACAGAGTTGGGTTTCGTTGACGGAAGTCACGTAGCCACTGGTGTCGGCGTACTGGGCATTGCCGAGATGGGTGAATGTCCTGGAACCAGCCCTGTCATCGGCGGCGGTCTTGCCCTCCCAGACCAGGCCGGTCACGTTGTCTCTGACGCAGTTGACCGTGGGGTTGCCTCCCACCAGGCTATAGGTCATCGGATTGACGCTGGCCCGGTGCCCGTCCTGGTTCGGGTTGAGCGTGAGCGATGTCGGGCCGAGCAAAGTCTGCAACGGTGTCGGTGCGCAGGTCACCAGCGCGTCCCCGCCTTCCTTGTAGCACTGACTGGATGTGAGACCCGTGTGCGGCAGCTTCTCGGCGTTCCAGTTGCTGTCGAGCACGTAGTAGCCGATACCCTCAAAGCTGTAGGTCGCCGCCAGGTTGGCGATGATGCTGTTCTTCTCGGTCTCACTCGCGGTGTAGAAGTGAAACCCTTTGCTGGGCACATAGAACCGGTAGAACGGGATCAGGCCCTGCCCCGCCACCTGGCTGGCGTGGTAGGCCACGCCCTCGTATTGGAAGTGCGGCAAGGTCGCCACCACGTTGGCCCGCTCGGCCTCGCTGATCGTGTAGAAGTGAACGCCGGTCTGCGTGTTGAAGAAGCGGTGCACGGGGCTCAATCCCGGCGAGTACGCACTGGCGACCGAGAAGGCCGCGCCTTCCAGGCTGAACGGCGGCGAGAGCGTGGCAACCACGGTATCTCGCTCGGTGGTGTTGGTGGTGAAGAAATGCGCGCCGGTGCGGCCGTTGTAGAACCGGTAGACGGGGATGCGAACAGCCAGGGCCTTGCGCGCGACCGCACCGGAGGCATAGGCACTCTTGGCCGCAATCTGGCCGGCAGGCAGCCCGTCCAGTGAGGTTGGCGACGCCATGGCATCCGCCGACACGGCCCGCTTCTCGGCGGCGGCCAGGTCTGCACTGCTGAGGGCCGCACCCTTCGCGAGCAAGGCCGATCCGTTCGCCACAGGTGCAGCGCCTTTGTCCTCGGCGGTTGCGGATTGACCGCCACCACAGGCGACCAGCAAGCCACTCAGAAACGCAACAAAAAGCCAGCACAAAGGGATGCGGTGGAGCGACACAGAAAAGCTCATGAAAAAACCTTCAAAGAAAAGAAGCCGATGCACGGCGACGTCGAAAACCGGTCACTGACTGGCAAGCACCAGGCGTATCGCGTAAGGACTGCTGCGACTGCTGCCGTAGTTGACGGTGCCATAGCCGAAGTAGATGTACCAGGCGTAATAGGGGTCGCCGGCATACGGGGACGACGACCACAAAAAAGTCCCGCTGGCGCCCGGAAATGCCGCTGGATGGATGGCTGCTGCTCCGCCCACGGCCAAGTCGGTCAGGCTGGCCAGCTCCTTGATGTTGGGCAGCCGCCATCCGGCTTGCACCCTGGCATGCGCCAGCGCCTGCTCATGCGTGAATGTCGCTGGGTTGCCGGTACAGGTACTGCCGCTCCAGACCCGCCCCTCCTCGCAGCGCCGCCACTGGAGCCCGGTCCACGCATCGCTCACCAGGTTGTTGGCGGCGTCGCTCCCGTAGGGCACCGTGCTGTACGTGAAGCGCGCCCCGCTGGGTCCACTACCGCGCACGAGACGGACATAGGCTGTGCTGGTGCGGTTCGCGAAGCTTGAATACCCAGATGACGCACCAAAGTGCACGATCCAGGCAGAGGCGCCGCCCCACAAATCGGAAGTCCAGTGGGTGCCGCCTCCGGTGTTCGGAAACGCGGTAGGGTTCAGCGGGAGGCCGGCGATGCGACCATAGTCCACGAGACTCAACAGCTCCTGCGTCGTGGGCAAGCGCCAGTCGCTGAAGCCACAAAGGTTGGCGGTGTTCACCTCCGCCACATAGCCACTGACGTCCGTCGGCGCGCCTCCGCCCAGGTTGGTGTAGATGTTGTTGCCGTATCGCGCGCCACTGGCCTCTTTGCCTTCCCAGATCAAACCGGTGACGTCATCGCGCACACAACTGGTCAGCGGACGTCCACCGACCGCGCTGTAGTGCATGGGGGTGATGGCTGCGCGGTGCCCGTCCTGCTGAGCGTTGAAGTCGGTGACCAAGGAGCTGCTACAAGCGGTCAGCGTGGAGCTTGCTGGCTGATAGCACTGGCTGGATGTGAGGCCCGTGTGCGGCAGCTTCTCGGCGATCCAGTTGCTGTCGAGCACGTAGTAGCCGATACCCTCAAAGCTGTAGGTCGCCGCCAGGTTGGCGATGATGCTGTTCTTCTCGGTCTCACTCGCGGTGTAGAAGTGAAACCCTTTGCTGGGCACATAGAACCGGTAGAACGGGATCAGGCCTTGCCCCGCCACCTGGCTGGCGTAATAGGCCACACCCTCGTATTGGAAGTGCGGCAAGGTCGCCACCACGTTGGCCCGCTCGGCCTCGCTGATCGTGTAGAAGTGAACGCCGGTCTGCGTGTTGAAGAAGCGGTGCACAGGCGAGAGACCGGGCGAGTAGGCACTGGCGACCGAGAATGCCGCACCTTCCAGGCTGAACGGCGGCGAGAGCGTGGCAACCACCGTGTCTCGCTCGGTGGTGTTGGTGGTGAAGAAATGTGCGCCAGTGCGGCCGTTGTAGAACCTGTAGACGGGGATGCGAACAGCCAGGGCTTTGCGCGCGACTGCACCGGAGGCATAGGCACTCTTGGCCGCGATCTGGCCGGCAGGCAGTTCGTCCAATGCAGTCGGCGACGACGCATCGGCTGCAGTAGCCCGCTTCTCGGCGGCGGTCAACTCCATGGTGCTGAGTGCCGCACCCTTGGAGAGCTGCGATGGATCTTGCCAAGCCGCGCTGGCTCCCGCATGGGGATCCGCAGAGGTACCGCTGCCGCCACAGGCAGCCAGCCAGGTGCACAACGCAACCGCAATGGCCCACCGGATCGACGAAGAAGCATCGCTGACAGCGGTGAAAGTCTTGTTCATGCGGATTCCTCCTGCGGGCTCCAAGAGACCAAACAATATCCAATAAGGTACTTTTCGAATGATAGATACATTTTGGATCTTTTTTTAACGGATTCAGCCATCGCGAACGGTGTCAGAATGGCCGCCAACTGCACAAAAGGTCCCTGCGTGGTGAAGACAGATTCCGCCTCCTCCGTCAACAAAGACTCTCCCGTGGAGGTGTTCACCTTCGAGGCAGGCGGTGACTCGCCTCTGCGACTGACCATCGACCGGCGCCTCTCCGAGCCCTACTACGGCCAACTCGTGCGCCAGATCAAGGCGCAGATCGCCCAGGGCACCCTCAAGACCGGGGACAGCCTGCCTTCGGAGCGGGTGCTGGCCGAACAGCTCAACATCAGCCGCACGGCCGTCAAGATGTGCTATGAAGCCCTGAAGAGCGAGCAGGCCATGACCGCCCACGGGCGGGGGGGCGTCAGGATCCAGGTCCCTGCGCAGGCGGTGGCACCGCAGATGGGGCGCCTCAAGGGGTTTACCGAAGAAATGCGCGAACTGGGCATGACCGCGTCGACGCGCCTGCTCGAACGCGAGGTGGTGCAGGACCGCACGATTGCATCTATCTTCGGGCGCTCCTCCAGCGCACGATTTCTCAAGCTGGTGCGGGTCCGCTTCGGCGACGATGTGCCGATGACACGGGAGTGCGCCTGGTACGACCTGACACTCGCGCCTGAAATGCTGGAATGGCAGGAACAGCAATCGACCTACCAGTTCCTGAACCAGCGCTGCGGCATTCGGCTGGCCCAGGCAGAGCAAAGCATCGAAGCCATTCTGAGCAGCGCGCAGGAGCAGGAGTGCTTCGGCTTCTCAGACCCTCAGCCCTGCCTCCTGCTCAAGCGCAAGACCTACACAGCCGGCCACCAGCTGGCGGAATATGTCGAAGGCACGTTCCGGGGCGATGCCTACGTCTATCGGGTGCAGCTCAACACCTGAGCCACTGGTCACGGGCGCTTCACGCCATCAGACCATCCTTGTCCAGCCAGTTCGCCAACTGAATCCGGCCCGGCAACGCAGCCAGCACACCTTGCCGTGTCGCCATCCTTGCTCCGCAGGCATTGCCAGCCGTGAGCGCCCGCACCGGATCCCGCGTTTGCGCCCATACCGTCAGAAAGCCGCTGGCAAAAGCATCCCCGCAACCCACGGTGTCGATCGCTGCAACTACCGGGGCGGCCACCCACACCGGTGAATGACCAAGGCGCCACATCAGGGCACCCTGCTCCCCGAGCGTGACGACTAGCCATTGCCCGCGCCAGACCCTGCCAGCCAGCGCCAGCTGCGGACGCGAGCCGAACCAGCTGATCCACCGATCCACCTCGGCCAGCCGCCCTTCAGACACCAGGTCGTCCGGCAAACCCAGGAGGGCCTGGGCCTCAGTTTCGTTGACCAGGATGCCGTCGCAAAGGTCCCAGAAGTCAGCGTCCATCGGAACGAAGGGAGACGGATTGACCACGTTGAACGCGCCAGCAGCACGCCCCACAAGAAGGGTCTCCCGCACCGCGTCCATCGCCAGCTCAAACGGGCAATAGACCCATCGGGAGGAACGGATGGCGTGCGCCGCGTGGTCGCGCACATGCTGTGCCGTGAGCAGCGCGTTGGCCCCCAGAAACACCGCGATGCTGTTCTGTCCGTCGGCACCGATCAGCCCGACACCAAAACCCGACTGCGGGCCGAGGCTCAGGCAGGTCGCACGGCTCATGCCCTCGGCGTCCAGCAATCGCTGCAATCCCTCTCCGGCTGCATCGCGCCCGACCGCGAACAGGGCTCCAACATTCCAGCCCTGCCGGGCCAGCGCCACGGCCACGTTCAATCCCTTTCCGCCCGGCTCGACATCCATGCCAGAAGCGAGCAGGGTTTCGCCCGCTTTGGGTGTCCGTGGAACCTGCAGGCAGCAGGCCTGCACATGGTTGCCGAGAACAAAGATGTCGGGCCCTGAGGACCCGTCGACCACTTCGACGCTGGACATGAATCGACCTCAACGGCTCTGGAAGGAATGAAGGCCAGGCAAAAAAAGAACCGCCCCGGAAATCCGGAGCGGCTCCTTGCACAACCGAAACAGATGCGTCTACAAAATGCTCTTCAACAGGGCACCTGCAACGCCATCTCGGCAGGTTACCCCATGTGCAGACCACCGTTGACCGAGAAGTCAGCGCCGGTGGCGTAACCGCCCTCTTCGCTGGCCAGCCAGGCGATGATGGAAGCGATTTCGCTGGGCTTGCCAAGGCGCTTGACCGGCACCGTGGCAACGATCTTTTCCAGCACGTCGGGACGGATGGCGTTGACCATGTCGGTGCCGATGTAGCCCGGGCTCACGGTGTTGACCGTCACGCCCTTGGTCGCCAGCTCCTGTGCCAGCGCCATCGAGAAGCCGTGCATGCCGGCCTTGGCGGCGGAGTAGTTGGTCTGGCCAGCCTGACCCTTTTCACCGTTGACCGACGAGATGTTGATGATGCGGCCCCAGCCCTTTTCGACCATGTCGCCGACGACCTGCTTGGTCACGTTGAACATGGAGTCGAGGTTGGTGTTCATCACCGCGTCCCAGTCTTCGCGCGACATCTTCAGGAACATGCGGTCCTTGGTGATGCCGGCGTTGTTCACCAGCACGTCAATCGTGCCGTGCTCGGCCTTGGTCTTGGAAAACGCCTCGACGGTGGAGTCCCAGTCGCCCACGTTGCCGACCGAGGCGTAGAAGGTGTAGCCCAGTGCCTTCTGCTCGTCCAGCCACTTGGTGAAATCGCGCGTCGGGCCGCAGCCGGCGATGACCTTGAAGCCTTCCTTATGCAGGCGCTGGCAGATGGCGGTACCGATGCCGCCCATGCCGCCGGTGACGTACGCTACTTTTTGACTCATGTTATTTGCTCCTCTAGGTGGTGCCGAAATGGCGGTAAAAATGGATGAATGTCAGGCGCGTTCAACGGCCAGGGAAACGCCCATGCCGCCGCCGATGCACAGCGCGGCCAGGCCCTTCTTCGCGCCACTGCGCTGCATCTCGTGCAGCAGCGTCACCAGGATGCGGCAGCCGGACGCGCCGATGGGGTGACCAATGGCGATCGCGCCACCGTTGACGTTGACCTTGGCCGGATCGATGTCCAGCGCCTGATTGACGGCGCAGGCCTGGGCGGCGAAGGCTTCGTTGAGTTCGAACAGGTCGACGTCCGAGGCCTTCCAGCCGGCGCGGGCCAGGGCCTTCTGCGACGCGGGCACAGGGCCCATGCCCATGGTGGCTGGGTCCAGACCGCTGGTGCCGAAAGCGGCGATGCGGGCGAGAGGTGTGAGGCCCAGAGCCGCGGCCTTCTTGGCGCTCATCACCACCACGGCGGCGGCGCCGTCGTTGATGCCAGAAGCGTTGCCGGCGGTCACCGAACCGGCCTTGTCAAAGGCGGGGCGCAGACCAGCCAGCACTTCGGCCGTGGTCTTGGCGTTGATGAATTCGTCGCTGTTGAAAACGACCGGATCACCCTTGCGCTGAGGGATGCTCACGCCGACGATCTCGTCCTTGAACTTGCCGGCGGCCTGCGCCGCGGCGGCTTTCTGCTGGCTGCCTGCAGCCAGCGCGTCCTGCATCTCGCGGGTGATGCCATGGGCCTTGGCCACGTTTTCGGCGGTGATGCCCATGTGGTACTGGTTGTAGACGTCCCACAGGCCGTCGACGATCATGGTGTCGGTCATCTTCCAGTCGCCCATGCGCTGACCGTCGCGGCTGCCGTTGAGCACGTGCGGGCTGGCGCTCATGTTTTCCTGGCCACCGGCGATCACGATTTCGCTGTCGCCCCAGGCCACGGCCTGGGCGGCCAGCATCACGGCCTTCAGGCCCGAGCCACACACGGCATTGATCGTCAGCGCCGGCGTTTCCTTGGCCACACCGGCCTTCATCATGGCCTGGCGGGCGGGGTTCTGGCCCACGCCAGCGGCCAGCACCTGGCCCATGATCACTTCACCGATCGCATCCACCGGCAGACCCGTGCGTGCCAGCAGTTCCTTGATGACGATGCTGCCCAGTTCGGTGGCCGGGGTCTTGGCGAGCGAACCGCCGAACTTGCCGACGGCGGTGCGGGCGGCGGAAACGATGACGATGTCTTCCATGGAGGTCTCCTAGGGGGAAAGAATGCTGCGGAAAATGAGAAGGTTGCGTTCAGCAAGGAACGCAACCGGTCAAGACGTTCAGGCCTTCGCCTTCACATAGCGTCCCGGCGCTGGCTCGATGGCCGGGTAGGCCTTGCCCTTGCCATAGGTCTTGGGCGCAGGAATCTGCTTGCCCGACAGCGGCTTGAGCCAGGCGGCCCAGTCGGTCCACCAGCTGCCCTTGTGTTCGGTGGAGCTGTCGATCCACTCGTTCACGTCGGCCGGGAATTTGCCGGTGTTGCTGATCCAGTGGCTGCGCTTGCCGGCGGCCGGCGGGTTGATCACGCCGGCGATGTGGCCGGACGCGCCCATGACGAAGCGCTTCTTGCCCGGGAACACCTGGGTGCTCGCGTAGCTTCCGCCGATGGGCACGATGTGGTCTTCGCGCGAACCGTAGATGTAGACCGGAAGCTTGACCTTGCGGAAGTCCACCTTCTGCCCGCAGACCGTGGTCTTGCCGGGTTTGACGATGTTGTTCTCGAGGTACATGTTGCGCAGGTACCAGGCGTAGTACGGTCCGGGCAGGTTGGTCGCGTCGGAGTTCCAGTACAGCAGGTCGAACGGCGGCGGCGACTCACCCTTGAGGTAGTTGCCCACGACGTAGTTCCAGACCAGGTCGTTCGGACGCAGGAAGCTGAAGGTGGTCGCCAGGTCGCGACCCGGCATCAGGCCACCTTCGGAGAACTGCATCTCGCGCATCTTGACGAAGGCCTCGTCGATGAAGACGTCGAGGATGCCGGTGTCGGTGAAGTCGATCAGCGTGGTCAGGAAGGTCGCGCTGTTCACGGGCGACTCGCCGCGCGCCGCCAGCACCGCCAGCGCGTTGCTCAGCATGGTGCCGCCGACACAGAAGCCCAGGGCGTTGATGTCCTTGGCGCCGGTGATGTCCTGCGTCACGCCGATCGCCTTGATGACCGCGTCCTCGATGTAGTCGTCCCAGGTCTTGCCGGACATGGACGCGTCTGGGTTGCGCCAGCTGACCACAAAGGTGCGGTTGCCCTGCTCGACGCTGTAGCGGATGAACGAATTCGCCGGCTGCAGGTCGAGGATGTAGAACTTGTTGATGCAGGGCGGCACCAGCAGGAACGGGCGCTCGAACACCTTGGCGGTCAGCGGCTTGTATTCGATCAGCTGGAACAGCTCGTTCTCGAACACCACGGCGCCTTCGGTCGTGGCCACGTTCTTGCCGACCTCGAACACGCTCTCGTCGGTCATCGAGACATGGCCCTGCTTCATGTCATGCAGCAGGTTGGCCACGCCCTTGGCGATGCTTTCGCCCTGAGTCTCGATCGCCTTCTTCTGCGCTTCGGCATTGAAGGCCAGGAAGTTGCTCGGTGCGCTGGCGTCGATCCATTGCTGGACCGCGAAGCGCACGCGGGTACGGGTCTTGGCGTCGCCTTCGACAGCATCGGCCAGCGACATCAGGGTGCGGGCGTTGAGCAGGTACACCGACGCGGCATACGCGGCCACGGGGTTGCTGCCCCAGGACTCGTCCGCAAAACGGCGGTCGCCCTTGGGCTGGACAGCAGGCCCCTGGTTCCACAGGCCTGCAACATCCTTGAGGTACTGATTCTGGATTTCCAACAGCTTGGCCGGATCGAAGCTGACCTTCTGCCCCGTTGCCTGCGCCAGCAGGTCGCCCATGCCCGGCAGGTTGCCCATCTGCGGCATCGCCATGCCGAACGGATTGGCTGCCCCGCTCTGGGGCATGAAGGCCTTGAATGCAGCGAAGGGGTCGGGGGTGTTGGCGGAGGCCTGAGCCGCGCCGGGAAAGGCCTGTGCGGCCTGGGTCCATTGCTGGATGAGCTGGTTCTGGAACTGCTCAGCCGCCTGCAGCCAGTCGGGCTGCGGTGTCTTACCAGATGTCATGCAAGTCTCCGATGTTTGTCCTGCGGCTTATTATCTTTTCCTCTTCGGAAAAAATGCCGGGTTTTCCCTAGTGTCAGTCTGCTCACTTCCAACAAACTGACAATCCATCTTCCCGGGCGCAGGTCGCTATGTATCTGGTTGTGATCGCTTGGCTCTACGTGGCGGTGATGATGTCTGCGGCGGAAGCCACTGCCGACAACGGTTCACTGCTGGGAGCCATTGTGACCTTTTTTCTTTACGGTTTATTGCCGCTCTCATTGGTGGTTTACCTGATGCTCGGACCGCGGCGGCGGCAGGCCATCCGTGAGCGTGAGGCGGCGGCGCAAGCCCTTCAACTGCAGGAACCCAGCCAGACAAGCTCAGGCAATCCAGACACAGGCGGCCATGCGGCCAGTGCTGCCGAGACGGATGGCGTCGCGCCGGTGCGAAAAGAACCGTGAAGGCTGGGTGACCGTGCACCAGGCCTCGCTGCCGTCGTTGCCGTAGGCCTGTGCAACGCCCATGGCCTGCAAGCGCAGCCGCGCCAGCGCAGGCAGGTTGGCCAGGAACTTGCCGGCTTCCGGCAATCCCTTGAAGCAGGTCACGGCCGCCGGCTGGACCGCGACGAACGCATCGCGGACCTCGGAACCCACTTCGAAAGCCGTCGGACCGATGCAGGGTCCGAGCCAGACGAGCAATTCGCTCGCTGCAGCACGGGTGCCAGTGCGGGCCGCGGTTTCAAGCATTCCTTCCAGCGTCGACTCAAGGACCCCTCGCCCCCCCTCGCCCAACAGCCCACGCCAGCCCGCGTGCGAAGCTGCAACGGCCGAACCATCCGGCGCACACCAGAGCACCGGCAGGCAGTCCGCCACCATCACCGTGCAGGCCACACCACGTTCGTTGCTCAGGCAGGCATCGGCCACGGTGTCGTCGGCCGTCGATGCATCCAGCCGAGCAACCTTTACGCCGTGAACCTGCCGCAGGAACACCGGACGTGCTTCGGTGGCGTCCCGCAACAGGTGACGGTTGGCGGCCACCGCCGACGGATCGTCGCGCACATGGTCGCCGAGGTTGAAGGTGTCGAACGGCGCCACGGACACACCGCCGGCGCGCGTCGTGAACACCGCACGAATGTGGGCTGGCACCGGCCAGTCGGGCACCAGCCAGTCGGAGGGGAACGCCATCAGGCTTCGTTGTCCGGACAGGCCGAAGGCTGTGCCTGCTGGAAGGCAGGCAATGCCATGCAGGCGTCGAAGGCCGCCATGGTGCGCGGCAGTCCGTCCAGCGGCGTGTTGAAGCGCTTGCCGTTGAAGATCTGCGGCACCAGGCAGCAGTCGGCCAGGGTCGGCGTGTCGCCGAAGCAATAGCGCGAGGACGGCAGCTGCGACAGCTGGCGTTCGAACGATTCCAGCCCGGTGCGCACCCAGTGGCGGTACCAGGTGTTCTTCGCTTCCTCGTCCACCTTGAGCGTCGACGACAGGTACTTGAGCACGCGCAGGTTGTTGATCGGATGGATCTCGCAGGCGATCGACTGTGCCAGCGCCCTAACCCGCGCGCGGCCGACCACGTCGCGCGGCACCAGCGCCGGTTCGGGATGGACCTCGTCCAGGTACTCGATGATGGCCATCGACTGCGACAGCCGCGTGCCATCGTCCAGCTCCAGCAGCGGAACCAGGCCATCGGCCGCGATGTCGGCGTACGCCGTCTGCCTGTGCTCGCCCTTCGCGAGATGCACCGCCGCATATTCGTAAGGCAGGCCCTTGAGCGCCAGCGCAATGCGCACGCGGAAGGAGGCCGAGGATCGGAAGTAGTTGTAGAGCTTCATGGTCAAAGAATAACGTTGAACGTGTTCAGAGGCCTTTCAGAGGCCTCTTAGCAGTGCAGCCACCTCGGGCACGATGCTGACGGCGTTGCTCTCGTGGGGAATGCAGTCGGTGCTCCAGATCCGATCGACTCCCGCCTCGCGGATTAGCGCGACGGCGCCGTCGGCAAAGAGCGCGTGGGTCACGGCGACATCGATCGACGCCGCACCGGCTGCACCCAGCAGTTGCGCCGCCCGCGCCAGCGTATGGCCCGAGCTGGCCACATCGTCCATCAGCACCACGGCGCGCCCTTTCACCGGCAAATCCGGCAATTCGATGTCGACCTGCCGGTCACCATGGCGCGTCTTGCGGCACACGCCGTGCGCCCAGCCATGCCGGTTCGCCGCGCGGGCCACCCATTGCAGCGACTCCTCGTCCGGTCCGATGAGCAGCACGTCGGCCGCACACTGCGCTGCGATGTGGTCAGACAGCAGTGGGGCGCCGTTGAGCACGATCGCGTCGTGCACCGGAATCGCCTCCTGCAGGGTCGCGACCCGGTGCAGGTGCGGATCGACCGTGATCACGGCATCGAACAGATCCGCCAGCAGCGCCCCGATGATGCGCTGGCTCACCGCTTCGCCGGGGTTGAACGCAATGTCCTGCCGCATGTAGGCCAGGTACGGCACCACCAGCGTCAGGTGCTGAGCACCCAGCGTGCGCGCCGTGCGGGCGACCAGCAGCAGCTCGACCAGCTTCTCGTTGGGCTGGTGCAGCCCGCGCCAGATCACCACCCGCGATGGCAGCGGGTCGGGCAGGCGCACACGCACTTCGCCATCGGGAAAGCGGTGGCGCTCTATGACCGACAGCGTGAGGCCGGTGAGGTCGGCCGTCGCCTGCGCCACCGCACGCTCGTCGTCGAAACACAGCAACGCACCCGAAAGAATCTGCGGCGACATCAGAACTCCACAAAAACCTGGGGCAGCTGTTCGGCCGCCCCGATGACGATGCCCGACTGGCGCTCGACCGCGTGGCGCGCGAAAGCCAGATCGGAGGGATAGTCGGCGTGGATGCGGTACAGGGTCTGCCCCTGGCGCACCACATCACCGAGCTGGCACATCAGGTCAACGCCTGCCCGCTTGACCTTGGGCGCGCCGGCCAGGCGCGCGATCTGCGCCACCTGCAAGTTGTCGATGCCGACCACCATGCCGTCTGCTTGCGCCGTCACCTGGAAGGTCAGTGCGCCGAACTGCGGATGGTGCGGGTCGAAATCGCGGGCGCCTTGCGCGGCGATGATGGACCGCATGCGGGTCAGGGCACGCCCCGACTCCAGGATGTCGCGCGCAATCGCGTAGCCCTGCCCGCCCCGAACATCGGGGCTGCACTCGATCAGCCGGCCTGCCAGCCGCAACGACTTCTGTCGCAGGTCGTCTGGGGCGTCAGGGTGGTTCTCCAGCACCCGCATCACGTCGCGCGCCTCCAGCGCCGGACCGATGCCGCGCCCCACGGGCTGGCGCCCGTCGGTGATCACCACGTCCAGCGACAGGTGCAGGCGCTGCGCCACGTATTCGAACAGGCGGCGCAGGCGTTGCGCCTCGGGCATGGAACGCACCTTGGCGGTCGGCCCGATCGGAATGTCGAGCACCAGATGCGTGGCGCCCGCTGCGATCTTCTTGGACAGGATCGACGCGACCATCTGCCCCGGCGAATCCAGCGCCAGCGGTCGTTCCACCGAGATCAGCACATCGTCCGCCGGCGACAGGTCGGCGGTGCCGCCCCAGGCCAGGCAACCGCGGTGCTCGCGCACGATGTCGGTCAGCCGGTCGAATGGCAGCTCCACATCGGCCAGCACCTCCATGGTGTCTGCCGTGCCGGCGGGTGAGGTGATGGCGCGCGACGAGGTCTTGGGAAACACCAGACCGTAGGCCGCGACGATGGGCACGACCAGCATCGAGGTCCGGTTGCCGGGAATGCCGCCGATGCAATGCTTGTCGACCACCAGCGGTTCGTGCCAGTCCAGCCGCCGCCCGGACGCCACCATGGCGTCGGTCAGGAAGTACACCTCCTCGCGGTCGAGCTCGCTGCGGTTGCTGGCGACCACAAACGCCGTCAGTTCGATCTTGGAATAGCGGCGCTGCGCGATGTCGGCCACGATGGCGCGAAAGTCAGCCTGCCCCAGCCGCTCGCCGTTGATCTTGCGGAACAGCGCCGGAATCGAGGCCGGCGGTTCGGCCTGCGTCACGCTGGCGGGGTGGCCTTCGGCAATGTCCAGCTGCAGGAACGCGTCCTCCGACACGCCGATCTCTTGCTGCCCCACGATGCAGGGGTCGTCGACGACGTTGAGCGTCGCCAGAATGCGTTTGCCATTGGCCCGGATCTCGACCTTGGCCAGCGCCTGAAAACCTTCCGCACGCACCACCTCGCAGTCGCGGTGCAGGTAGGCGACGTTTTCGCGCCAGGTATCGATCGCCACCCGCCGCAGCGTCAGTCCGCTGCCATTGGACGGTGGCTTGATTTCAGGTGTCTCCATGGCTCCACGATACACCTCCGCAAAGGCCTCCACGGCCACCAAAATCGGTTAACGTTCGACGCAATCACGCAGGAGACGCGCATGAAAGCCGAACAGAACCAGCGACTCACCCAGGTCGGCCCGGGCACACCCGGCGGTGAACTGCTGCGGCGTTACTGGCAGCCGGTGGCAATGCTCGACGAGTTCGATCCTGCGCTCGATCCGCCGATGGCGTCCCGTCCGGTGAAGGCTGTGCGGCTGCTCGGACAAGACTTCGTGCTGTTCAAGGACGCTCAAGGGCGCTATGGCCTGCTGGACCGCGACTGCCCGCACCGCGGCGCCGATCTGGCTTATGGCCGCAACGAAGGCGATGGCCTGCGCTGCCCGTTCCACGGCTGGAAATTCGACGCCACTGGCCAGTGCACCGACACCCCGGCCGAGCCGGTCGGCAGCACGCTGTGCAGCCGCGTGCGCCAGCGCAGCTACCCGCTGGTCGAAAAGGGCGGTGCGCTGTTCGCCTGGCTGGGGCCGGAAGGCATGGAACCGCCACCCTTCCCCGCGCTGGACTGCTTCACGGCTCCCGCCTCCCACAGCTTCGTGTTCAAGGGCCTCTGGCACTGCAACTGGCTGCAGGCTTTCGAAGTCGGCATCGACCCGGCGCACGCCTCCTACCTGCACCGCTTCTTCGAAGACGCGCCGCTCGAGGGCAGCTACGGCAAGCAGTTCCGCGGCGCCAGTGCTGGCGACATCGGCGGCGAGCGCTGGCCAATGACCAAAGTGATGCGTGAATTCGCGCGCCCTGAGATTTCGTTCAGCACCCAACCCTATGGACTGCAGCTCACGGCCTTGCGACCATTGAACGATGCGCTGACCCATGTGCGGGTGACCAACGCCGTGTTTCCGCAGACCTTCGTGATCCCTCTGTCGGAGACCATGACGATCACACAGATGCACGTACCGGTCGACGACACCCGCAACTATTGGTATGCCTTTTTCACCAGTTTCGACGCGCCGGTCGACAAGGCCACCATGCGCCAGCAGCGCCTCAAGGCCGTGACCCTGCCCGACTACATCCCCAAGGCCGGCAGGTGGAACCAGTGGGGCTTCAACCCCGACGAGCAGCAGGACCGCACCTACCTGGGCATGGGCGAGGAAGACATCAACGTGCACGACCAGTGGGCCTGCGAGAGCATGGGCGCGATCCAGGACCGAACGCGCGAGCACCTGGGCACGACCGACAAGGTGATCATGGCCAACCGCCGCCTGCTGAATCAGGCGATGGACACGGTGGAACGAGGCGGTACGCCGCCGGGCATCGCCGATCCTGCGCAGGCGCCGGCCATCGTCGGCCCGGACACCGTGGACGGCATCACACCGGCGGACGACTGGCAGCGCTGGTGGCAGAACGCAGTGCAAGCCAAACGCGAAGGCGCGCCCTGGGCAAACGAAGCCGCTGCAACGGCCGACACCCTGGCAGGCGCGAAATGAGGTACTTCGCCCAGCGCTGCGGCGTGCACGACGCCGAACGGGAAGCCGCGTGCCAGCAGCTGGCGCGCGTGATCGAGGCCAGCGGCGTGCAGCGGGTGCGCATGGGCTGGTGCGACGCGCACGGCCAACTGCGCGGCAAGACGCTGATGCCCCATGCCGCGATCCGCGCCCTGCGCGACGGCGTCGGCATGGTCGGCACCATGATGCTCAAGGACACCGCCGACCGCACCGCCTGGAAGGTGTTCGAGGCCGGCGGCACCGACGGCCTGCCCGGGTTCTCCGGCGCGTCCAACCTGATGCTGCTGCCCGATCCTGCGAGCTTTGTGGTCCTGCCTTGGGCCGAGGGCACGGGCTGGCTGCGCTGCCAGCCCTGGTTCCCCGACGGCCGCCCGGTGGAGATCGACAGCCGCCGCGTGCTGCAGCAGGCGCTAGCGACGTTGGGGGTGACCGGCTTCGGGTTGAAGACCGGGCTGGAGGTCGAGTTCCACATCTACCGCATCACCGACGCCTCGCCGCAGCTGGATCCGGAACTGGCGGCATGGCCGGGCCTGCCGCCTGCGGTGCAGATGATCCACCCGGGCTACAACCTTCAGGCCGAAGCCATGAGCGACATGGCCGACGAGCCGCTGCGCATCGTGATGGCCACGGCACAGGCGCTGGGGCTGCCGTTGCAGTCGCTGGAAATCGAACTCGGGCCCAGCCAAGTCGAAGCGGTGTTCGACGCCACCGATGCGCTCACCGCAGCCGACCAGATGGTGCTGTTCCGCAATGGCGTACGCCAGGCGCTGCGCCGCGCCGGCTATCTGGCCACCTTCATGTGCCGGCCTCCATTCCCGAACATCATGTCCAGTGGCTGGCACCTGCACCAGTCGCTGGTCGAACGCGATAGCGGCCGCAATGCTTTCGCCCGCCCTGCACCGGCCGAGGGCAGCAACCCGGCCGACGCCCGCCACACGCTGTCCGACGCCGGCACGCACTGGCTGGCCGGCCTGCTGGCGCACGCGCGGGGCATGACTCCGTTGTGCACACCCACAGTCAATGGCTTTGCCCGTTTCCGCCCCAACGCGCTGGCACCGCAGAACATCCTCTGGGGCCAGGACAACCGTGGAGCGATGCTGCGCGTGGTCGGTGGTGCGGGCGACGGCGCCACCCGGATCGAAAACCGCATCGGGGAGCCGGCGGCCAACCCCTATCTGTACATGGCCTCGCAGATCCACGCCGGTCTCGACGGTCTGGTGAAGGGGCTGGAGCCACCGGCCGCTACCGAGTCGCCGTATGCCAGCGGGCAGGCGCTGTTGCCAGACAACCTGGGCGACGCGCTGGCCGCACTGCAAGCCGACGCCTGCCTTGTGGCAGGATTGGGAGAGGCCGTGGTCCAGCACTTCCGCCGCATCAAACAGTCCGAACTCGACCGCCACACGGACGCCAAGGACAAGACCGATTTCGAACGGCGCGAATACTTCAGCCGCTACTGATTGAACACCCCATGAGCACCATCCGCATCCGGTTCGTCCGGACCGACAAGAGCGAAGAAACCATCGAGGCCAAGACCGGCCAAAGCCTGATGAAGGCCGCCGTCGACGCCAACGTGCGTGGCATCGACGCCGATTGCGGCGGCGTGCTGACCTGCGCCACCTGCCACGTGATGATCGACAACCCCTGGGCCGAGAAGCTGCCCCAGCCGGTCGCCGACGAAACCGACATGCTCGACTTCGCGGCCAGCCCGGTTGAGCCCGTCAGCCGTCTGAGCTGCCAGGTGAAGCTCACGCCCGAGCTGGACGGCATGGTGGTGCGCCTGCCGGCCTCGCAACTCTGACCACACACCCACTCCCTGACCTGAAAGGTTCGCGATGAGTTTTGTCTTCACCCCACCCCCCGTCGTGTCTGTGCCGGTGGCCGGCCGCGCCGAGCGCTTTCCTGTGCACCGCATCTACTGCGTCGGCCGCAACTACGAAGAACATGCCAAGGAAATGGGGTTCACCGGCCGCGAGCCGCCTTTCTTCTTCCTCAAGCCGGCGGACGCCATCGTGGTCGGCGACGCCGGCCAGACCGCAACCATCCCCTACCCCAGCCTGACCGCCAACCTGCACCACGAGATTGAACTGGTGGTGGCGATCGGCCGCGGCGGCCGCAACATCGCGGCTGCGGATGCAGCGCAACACATCTACGGCTACGCTGTGGGTCTGGACATGACACGCCGAGACTTGCAGACCGAGATGAAAAAACAGGGCCGCCCCTGGTGCATCGGCAAGGGCTACGACCAGTCGGCCCCCATTGGCCCCATCACACCCGCCGGCGAGGCCGGCGACATTGGCAACGCCGCGATCTGGATCCAGGTCAACGGCAGCGACCGCCAGCGCAGCAATGTCGCCAAGCTGATCTGGAACATCGCCGAGACCATCGAACACCTGTCCGCTGCCTGGGAGCTGCAGCCTGGTGACCTGATTTACACCGGCACGCCCGAGGGCGTCGCTGCGGTGGTCAAGGGCGACACCATGACCGGCGGTGTCGATGGCCTGACCGGCATCACCGTGAAAGTAGTCTGACGAACCAAGGGTTAACCCCTTGGAACCGTTCCCTAGAATGACCGATCTCTGAACTGCCCTTTTTCCAGGAGCCAAACAACATGATCCAGCGCAGAACCCTGCTCCAGTCCGGTGCCGCCGTTGCCTTCGGTGCCCCTGCCCTCGTCGGCTTTGCCCAGCAGAGCGTGACCCTCAAGTTCCACACCTTCATGGCACCCCAGTCCAACGTCTGGCTGAACATGCACAAGGCGTGGATGGACAAGGTCACCAAGGACTCGGACGGCCGCATCAAGTTCGAAGGCTTCCCCGCGATGCAGCTGGGAGGCTCGCCCGCGCAGCTCTATGACCAGGCCAAAGACGGCGTGGTCGACATCGTCTGGACCCTGCCCGGCAACACGGCCGGTCGCTTCCCGCGCATCGAGGTGTTCGAGCTGCCGTTCATGATGAACAACGCCGAGGCCACCTCCAAGGCCTTCTGGGAATACACCATGACGGTCGCCAAGGACGAGTTCAAGGATGTGCAGCCGCTGGCCCTGCAGGTGCACGGCCCCGGCATGTTCCACATGCGAGACAAGCTGGTGAAGACCGCGGCCGACCTGCAAGGTGCCAAGGTCCGCGGCCCGACCCGCCAGATCACCAAGATGCTGGGCTACCTGGGCGCAACGCCCGTCGGCATGCCGCTGCCGCAGATTCCCGACGCGCTGTCGAAGGGCGTGATCAGCGGCTGCGTCATTCCCTGGGAAGTGGTTCCTTCGGTCAAGGTGCACGAGCTGACCAAGTTCCACAGCGAGTTCGATCCCGCCGGTGGCGCCCTGTACACGACCACCTTCATCATGGCGATGAACAAGGCCAAATACGCTTCGTTGCCGCCGGACCTGAAGGCCATCATCGACAAGAACTCCGGCATCGAGACCTCTGGCTGGCTGGGCAAAGTCCAGCAGGCTGGTGACGTCGCCGGTCGCGAATCCGCCGTCAAGCAGGGCAATACGATTTACACGATTCCCGCGGCAGAAGCCCAGGAGTTCAAGCGCAAGGCCCGCCTGGTGGAAGTCGAGTGGATGCAGGACATGGACAAGCGCGGCTTCAACGGCAAGGAACTGCTGGAAAGCGCCCGCGCGCTGATCGAAAAGCACGGCAAAACCGCCGCGACTCCTGCCAAGGCCCCTGCCAAGAAGGCCTGACCCTTCTGTCGTCGCCGACTCCGAATGGGCTCCCTCGGGAGCCCATTTCTTTGCCCCTACACTGACGCCATGCACCGCAGCCCGATCCAGCACTGCCGCCAATGTGGCGCTCCCGTGGTCTACCGCATCCCCGACGATGGCGATACCAAGCCACGCGCTATCTGCACGGCCTGCGCCACGGTGCACTACGAGAATCCGCTGAACGTGGTGGGCACGGTCCCCGCCTGGGGCGAGGACGGCGCCCAGGTGCTGCTCTGCCTGCGCAACATCGAGCCACGGCGCGGCAAATGGACCTTGCCGGCCGGCTTCATGGAACTGAACGAAACCACGGCGGAAGGCGCGCACCGGGAAACGATCGAAGAAGCTGGCGCCAAGGTCGAAATGGGGCCGCTGTTCACGCTCATGAACGTCTCGCGCGTTGGCCAGGTCCACATGTACTACCGGGCCCGCCTCTTGAGTGACCAGTTCGACCCTGGCTTCGAAACCATCGAAGCCCGCCTGTTCACCGAAGACCAGATCCCCTGGGACGAGATCGCATTCCGGACGGTGCGGGAAACTTTGGAGTGCTACTTCGCCGACCGGCGGCGTGGCGCATTCGGCTTCCACACGATCGACATTGCGTGAAAGCTGCGGCGTTCCGTTGAAAAACGGGATGGTCCAAAGCAAAAAGCCCGTCATCTTTCGATGACAGGCTTTGCAATAAATGGTCGGCGTGGCGGGATTCGAACTCGCGACCCCTTGCACCCCATGCAAGTGCGCTACCAGGCTGCGCTACACGCCGACAAGCCTCATATTATATCCTGCAAACAGGGGCTTTCACGCCGGAAAGCTCAGAAGCTCACGTATTTCAAGCAATTCACGGCGCATGCCTATCCAGGCTGTGGCGGGCATGACGGATGGCGCTTGTTCAGGCCCTCTGTCGGTCGCATCATCGGCTCCGACGTCGCTGTCTCCAACGACGTCGAAATCTCCGACTTCGCCGAATTCTTCGCCGTCCACACGGCGCTTGTCGCGTTCGGCCTGCACAAGCTCCTGAAGCTTGTTGCGCGCACCGCTGATGGTAAAGCCTTGGTCGTACAGCAGCTCGCGGATGCGACGGATCATCAGCACCTCATGGTGCTGGTAGTAGCGTCGGTTACCCCGCCGCTTCATCGGGCGGAGCTGGGTGAATTCCTGCTCCCAATACCGCAGCACATGCGGTTTGACACCGCAGAGCTCGCCGACTTCACCGATGGTGAAGTAGCGTTTGGCGGGAATCGGGGGGAGCGATTTTTCCATGAAAATCAAAGCGGTAGAAACCGAACCTTGAAATTTACTCTAACAAGCTTCGGAGCGGGTCACGACCTTCAAAAAAACGTACAAGCTGTTGCAAATGCATCGTTTGGACTAGTTTCAGTGATTGGCCTTGCCGCGAAACCATGAAAAAACCCGGCACCTTTCGGCGCCGGGTTCAGGGTGCTGAACGCACGCTGTCGAGGCTACTCAGCCAGACACCGTTGCCGCCGCCTGCACCTGCTCCTTGAGCTTGGGACTGGCGTGGAAAGTGACCACCCGGCGTGCCTCAATCGCCACTGGCTCTCCGGTGCGCGGGTTTCGCCCGGGACGGGGAGCCTTGGTCCGGATCTGGAAGTTGCCGAAACCTGAAATCTTCACGTCTGTGCCTTCGACCAGGCAGTCAGTGATCAGGTCGAAGAAGGCATCGATCATGTCTTTGGATTCGCGCTTGTTCAGACCAATCTGGTCGAACAGCAATTCGGCCAGCTGTGCCTTGGTCAGCGCCGGTGTTTCCAGACTTTCAACCGCCAGTTCCATCGGGAGGTGCTCCAAAACTTGTCCAATTGAAAGGGCTCAGCGCAAGCGCGCACCCAGGCGTTGATCCAGCGACGCAACCACCGCATTGACCGTCGACTCGATTTCTTCGTCGGTCAGTGTAGCGTCGTCGCGGCTGAGCGTCAGTCGCACTGCCAGACTCTTTTCATCTGCAGCCAGTCCACCGGTCAGGCTGCCGTCGGCCAGCTTCTTCGGGCGGTACACGTCGAACAGCACGGCCTCACGCAGCAACGCACTGCCCGTCGCCCGGATGGCGTCCATCACGGCCGAGTGCGTCACAGACTCCTTGACCACGGTGGCGATGTCGCGCTCGACCGGCTGATGGCGACTGACGGCCTGGAAGACCGGCACTTCGCGTTGCAGAACGGCCTCCAGCGCCAGCTCGAACATCACCGGTGCCTGGGCCAGATCGTAGCCCTGGCGCCACTTGGGGTGGAGCTCGCCGACATGGCCGATGCAGCGATCACCCAGCCAGACGCTGGCGCAGCGACCCGGGTGCATGGCCGGATGTTCCGCCGGCTTGAACGTCGCCAACAAGGGCGCCAGCAGCGCCTGCACATCACCCTTGATGTCGAAAAAGTCGACGTTGCGTTCGGTGCTGCCCCACTGCAGGCTGTCCACTCCGCCATAGGCCAGTCCCGCCACACGCATGGGCTGGTCGAAACCAGCCACGCTGGTGTCGCTGTCCATCACTGACGCGTCCTTGCGGAACACGCGGCCCAGCTCGAAAAGGCGCACACGCTCAGCCTTGCGGTCCAGGTTGAACTTGAGAACCGCGATCAGGCTGCCCAGCAGGGAAGAGCGCATCACGCTCATCTGGCTGGCGATCGGGTTCAGCAGCTTGATCGGGTCAGCATTGCCCGCCAGTTCATGCTCCCAGCGCTCTTCCACGAAGCTGAAGTTGATGGTCTCCTGGTAGCCCAGCTGGGCAAGCTGCCGGCGCACTGCAAACGGACCTCGCTTGTTTTCTGCACGCAGCTTGGCGGTGATGGGCGCCAGGGGCGGGTTGGTCGGCAACTGCTCATAGCCGATCACGCGCGCCACTTCTTCGATCAGGTCTTCCTCGATCTGCAGGTCGAAGCGGAACGCTGGCGGTGCCACAGTGACCGTGCCCTCGCCTTCGGTCACCTCCAGGCCGAGGCGGCGCAGAGCTCCAGCGCATTGCTCTTGCGTGACCGGCATACCGATCACCTTGTTGGCGCGAGCCACGCGAAGCGTGACCGGCTTGCCTTCAGGCAGCGCCAGGGTCTGGTCGTCCAGCGGGCCAGCCTTGCCACCGCAGATGTCCAGCACCAGTTGCGTGATGCGCTCGACGTGTTCGACAGTCGTGGACGGATCCACGCCGCGCTCGAAGCGGTGCCCTGCGTCGGTGCTGAAGTTGTAGCGGCGCGAACGGCCGGCAATCGCCTTCGGCCACCAGAACGCAGCCTCGATGAAGATGTTCTGCGTGTCGTCGGACACAGCGGTGGCGTCACCGCCCATGATGCCGGCCAGCGATTCGACCTGCTGGTCATCGGCGATCACCCCGACCTCGGCATCCACCGTGATGGTGTTGCCGTTGAGCAGCTTGAGCTGCTCGCCCTCGCCGCCCCAGCGCACCTGCAGGCCGCCATGGATCTTGTCGAGATCGAAGATGTGGGAGGGGCGGCCCAACTCGAACATCACGTAGTTGGAGATGTCCACCAGCGGCGAAATGCTGCGCTGGCCACAACGCGCCAAGCGCTCGACCATCCAGGCCGGTGTCGCGGCCTTGGTGTTCACGCCGCGCACCACACGACCGCTGAAACGGCCGCACAGGTCGCTCGCTTGCACGCTCACCGGCAGGCGGTCCTGCACCTGCACGGCGGCCTTGGGGAATTCGGGTTGCTGCAGCGGCGTGTCGGTCAAGGCGGAGACCTCACGTGCGATGCCATAGACGCTCAGGCAGTGCGCCAGATTGGGCGTGAGCTTGAGCGTGAACAGCATGTCGTCCAGCCCCAGCTGCTCGCGGATGTTCCGACCGATCACGGATTCATCGCCCAACTCCAGAAGGCCGTTGCTCTCTTCGGATATCTGCAGTTCCTTGGCCGAGCACAGCATGCCCTGGCTCTCGACGCCGCGCAGCTTGCCCAGCTTGATGGCAAACGGCTTGCCGTCTTCGCCAGGCGGCAGCAGAGCGCCCACGGTGGCGCACGGGATCTTGATGCCGGCGCGCGCATTCGGTGCACCGCAGACGATGTTCAGTGGAGTGCCCTGCCCCACGTCCACCTGGCACACGCGCAGGCGATCGGCGTTGGGGTGTTGCTCGGCACTCAGGATCTGGCCCACCACCACGCCAGTGAAGGCGGGGGCAAACGGGCGCAGTTCTTCGACCTCCAGACCAGCCATGGTCAAGGTGTCGGCCAGCTCTTGGCTGGTCAGGGACGGGTTGCAGAAGGCACGCAGCCAGGATTCGGGGAATTGCATCGTGTCGTACCGGAGGAATCAGCGGAACTGCGAGAGGAAACGGATGTCGCCGTCAAAGAACAGGCGCAGATCGTTCACGCCATAGCGCAGCATGGTCAGGCGGTCCGGGCCCATGCCAAAGGCAAAGCCGATGTAGCGCTCGGGGTCCAGCCCCATGTTGCGCACCACGTTCGGGTGCACCTGGCCTGAACCGGCCACTTCCAGCCAGCGTCCGGCCAGCGGACCGCTCTGGAACTGAATGTCGATCTCGGCGCTGGGCTCGGTGAACGGGAAGAAACTGGGGCGGAATCGCAGCACCAGATCGTCGCTTTCGAAGAAGGTGCGGCAGAAGTCTGTGAACACGACCTTGAGGTCCTTGAAGCTCACGTTTTCTCCGATCCACAGGCCTTCACACTGATGGAACATGGGCGAGTGGGTGGCGTCGCTGTCCACACGGTAGGTGCGGCCCGGCGCGATGACGCGGATCTCGGGCATGGGCTGACCGGCATCCAGCGCAGCACGGTGGCGCTTGACGTGCTGCACCGCGTGACGGATCTGCATTGGGCTGGTGTGGGTGCGCAGCAGATTCGGCGCCTTGGCGCTGCCGCCTTCCACATAGAAGGTGTCATGCATGGAACGCGCCGGGTGGTCCTCAGGCGTGTTCAGTGCGGTGAAGTTGAACCAGTCGGACTCGATCTCGGGGCCTTCGGCCACCTCAAAGCCCTGCGAGCCGAAGATGGCTTCGATGCGCTCCAGCGTCAGGCTCACCGGGTGCAAGCCACCCTGCCCGCGCTGGCGGCCCGGCAGGCTCACATCCAGCGCCTCAGCCTTGAGTTGGGCCTCCAACTCGGCATCGGCCAACGCCTGACGACGTTCGGTCAGCGCAGCCTCGATGGCCTGCTTTGCCACGTTGATCGCCGCCCCGCGGGTCTTCTTTTCTTCGACCGGCAAGGCCGCCATGCCTTTCATCAGCTCGGTGATGCGGCCCGATTTGCCCAGGTACTGCGCCTTGGCATTCTCAAGATCGGCGGGGGTGGCGGCCTGCGCGAAACCTGCGCGAGCGCTCTCGACCAGTGCGTCCAACTCGTTCATGGTGTCTTGTGCGTAAAAACAAAAAAGGGGCTGAAGCCAGCGAGGGAACACCCTCAAGCCTCAACCCCTTTGAGCGACGTGGAAGCCGGGTCAGCCCCCCTTGCGGACCGACCAGGATCCGTCGTGAATCAAGCGGCCAGCTTGGCTTTGACTTGCTCCACGATGCTGTTGAAAGCAGCAACGTCATTGACGGCCAGATCGGCCAGGACCTTGCGGTCGATTTCGATCTGGGCCTTCTTCAGGCCGTTGGCGAACTGGCTGTACGTCAGGCCGCAAGCACGTGCACCGGCGTTGATACGCGCGATCCACAGCTGACGGAAAACACGCTTCTTGGTGCGGCGGTCACGGTAGGCGTATTGACCGGCCTTCATCACCGCCTGTTTGGCGATGCGGAAGACATTACCGCGGCGACCGCGGAAACCTTTGGCAAGGGCGAGAACTTTTTTGTGACGGGCGCGTGCCGTTACACCACGTTTGACGCGAGGCATGTGTGACTCCTTGTTCGTCGTTGATCAAATGCCCGTGCCGGGCAGCATCTGTGCCATGTGACCCATGTTGGTCTCATGAACAGTCACCGCACCACGCAGATGGCGCTTGTTCTTGGTGGTCTTCTTGGTCAGGATGTGACGTTTGAAGGCTTGACCGCGTTTGACGGTGCCACCGGGACGAACGCGAAAACGCTTCTTCGCGCTGCTCTTGGTCTTCATTTTGGGCATCTTCATGCTCCTTTTCATTTGTGCTCGTGAGGCGCCGCGAACCTTCCGCGGACTTGCTGGCCCCGAGCCACTTTTAGGAGCGGCCTTTCGACCGCTCATTCGGCTCTACAGCTTTCGCTGCAGGCCTCGGGAGGCAGGCGACTACCCTGCCCCTCCAATCCTCTATCTCAGTGCGACGGCATCAGGCCGCCGGCTGCTCCGCAGCTGCCGATGCCTCACCCTTGGGCGTGGCACCAACTTTCTTGCGTCCGGGTGCGATCATCATGATCATCTGGCGCCCTTCCAGCTTCGGGAACTGCTCGACCAGGATGGTGTCACCAAGGTCGTCCCGAATCCGGTTCAGCAATGCAAGGCCCAGCTCCTGGTGGGTAATCTCGCGACCGCGAAACCGCAGTGTGATCTTGCACTTGTCACCGTCGTCCAGAAAACGACGGATGTTGCGCATCTTGATGTTGTAGTCGCCGTCGTCGGTGCCGGGACGGAACTTGATTTCCTTGATCTCGATGACCGTCTGCTTGGCCTTGGCTTCCGCAGCCTTCTTCTGCTCCTGGTACTTGAACTTACCGTAGTCCATCAGGCGGCACACCGGCGGGTTGGCCGTGGCCGCGATCTCCACCAGATCCACATCCAGCTCGCCGGCCATGCGCAACGCTTCCTGGAGGCTGACGATGCCCAAGGGCTCGTTCTCTGGGCCATTGAGGCGAACCTCAGGGGCCATGATTTCCCGGTTCAGGCGGTGTGCACGCTCTTCACGCTGGCGGCGGTCGCGAAAGTTGGTAGCTATGGTGAATTCCTTGTCGTGGGCAGATCTGGCTGAAAAAACAAAACCCCTCGGGGTCCACGCGCGGGGCGCAGCAGCCGAGGGGCCCTTCCGGAGCGGATGAAAATCACACTTTGGAGGAAACGTCTGTCGCAATCAGTTTGGAGAAGTCCTCCAGCGACATGACACCGAGGTCTTTGTTACCTCGTGCCCGCACAGCCACGGCACCAGCGGCTTTTTCCTTGTCGCCCACGACCAGGATGTAAGGCAGCTTTTGCAACGCGTGCTCCCGTATTTTATACGTGATTTTCTCGTTGCGCAGGTCTGATTCGACTCTAAGCCCTTGTTTTTGCAGCGTTTTCACCACTTCCTGGACATAATCCGCCTGGGAATCGGTGATGTTGAGCACCGAAACCTGCATGGGAGCCAGCCAAACGGGGAGCGCACCAGCGTGCTGCTCGATCAGGATCCCGATGAATCGCTCCAGGCTGCCCACGATGGCGCGGTGCAACATGATGGGTCGATGGCGGTTCCCATCTTCCCCGACGAACTCGGCATCCAGGCGCTCCGGCAAATTGGGGTCGACCTGGATCGTGCCGCACTGCCACGGCCGGCCCAGCGCGTCCTTGAGCGTGTATTCGATCTTGGGGCCGTAGAAGGCCCCCTCGCCCGGCAAGTATTCGAATGCGCAACCCGAAGCCTTCAGGCCATTGGCCAATGCAGCTTCAGCGCGGTCCCAACTCTCTTCGGTTCCGATGCGTTTTTCCGGGCGGGTCGAGAGCTTGTAGATGATGTCGGTGAAGCCGAAGTCCTTGTAGACCTTCTGCAGCAGGGTCGTGAAAGCCACCACCTCTGACTGGATCTGTTCTTCGGTGCAGAAAATGTGGCCATCGTCCTGCGTGAAGGCGCGAACCCGCATGATTCCGTGCAATCCGCCCGAGGGTTCATTGCGGTGGCACTGGCCGAACTCGCCAAAGCGCAGCGGCAGGTCGCGGTAGCTCTTGATGCCCTGCTTGAAGATGATGATGTGGCCGGGACAGTTCATCGGCTTGAGCGCGTAGTCGCGCTTTTCCGACTCAGTCACGAACATGTTCTCCCGGTACTTGTCCCAGTGGCCAGTCTTCTCCCACAGACTTTGATCAAGGATCTGCGGACCCTTGACCTCCTGGTAGCCGTTGTCGCGGTACACCTTGCGCATGTACTGCTCCACTTCCTGCCACACCGTCCAGCCTTTGGGATGCCAGAACACGGTGCCTGGAGAGTGCTCGTCGATGTGGAACAGGTCCAGCTCACGACCCAGCTTGCGGTGATCGCGCTTTTCGGCCTCTTCCAACATCGTCAAGTACTGCTGCAACTCGTCCTTACTCGCCCACGCTGTACCGTAGATGCGCTGCAGCATCTCGTTGCGGTGGTCGCCGCGCCAGTAGGCACCTGCCACCTTCATCAGCTTGAAGTGCTTGAGTTTGCCGGTGCTGGGCACGTGCGGACCGCGACACAGGTCCTCGAAGGCACCCTCGCGGTACAGCGACACATCTTCATTGCTCGGAATGCTGGCAATGATCTCGGCCTTGTAGTTCTCTCCCAGCCCCTTGAAATACGCCACAGCCTCATCTCTGGGCAATACGCGGCGCACCACCGCCTCGTCCTTGTTGGCGAGCTCGGACATTTTCTTTTCGATGGCCGCCAAGTCTTCGGGCGTGAACGGGCGCTTGTACGAGAAGTCGTAGAAGAACCCGTGTTCGATCACCGGACCGATGGTGACTTGCGCATCGGGAAAAAGCTCCTTGACTGCGTATGCCAGCAAGTGGGCCGTGGAATGGCGAATCATCTCCAGACCGTCTGCGTCCTTGGCGGTGACGATGGCCAGCGAAGCGTCGTCAAGAATCTGGAAACTGGTGTCCACCAACTTGCCATCGACCTTGCCACCCAGGGCAGCTTTGGCCAGGCCAGTGCCGATGGAGGCAGCCACTTCGGCCACAGTCACGGGACCTGGGAACTGTCTCTGTGAACCATCTGGGAGCGTGATGTTGGGCATGGGCGAGATCCGGAAACAAAAAAGCGCGGCAGGGGCCGCGCTTTGGTGGGAACAGGGTGGAAACGAACTGGCAGGCGCGAACTGCTGGGGTCAAAGGACCCCAAGGAGTGGATTCGATGTAGTTCGCGGTGTCATAACCTGCTGCTTTGGCTCGAAAAATGAGATTGGCTGATGTCGAATTTTCGCACAGTTCGAAACCGGTCTCGACAGCCACAACAAAGTCGCCCCGGCAGCCCTTCTCAAAAAAACATGAGCGTGCCGGGAATCGGTATCGGGGAAGTCCTGCTACATTGATTTACCCACTGTGATCGCCCTTCCCCAGCTGGTCCATTGGTCCAAATCATGACTCCGCCGTTTCGAGCATTGCGCGTTCTCATCACCAACATCCGCCTGGACGGACGCAGCGGTACCGAAATCGTCACCCGCAATCTGGCGGTTGGGCTCAAAGCAGCAGGACATCTTCCGATGGTGTATAGCCCGCACCTGGGACCCATTGCGGAAGAATTGAGGTCTCAGGGCATTCCCGTGCTGTCACGGATCGAACAGATCAGGACCGATCCGGACATCATTCACGGACACCATGTCATCCAGACGGGCGTCGCAGCCGCCAGGTTCCCCCATGTACCCGGCATCTTCGTCTGCCACGACTTCACTGCCTGGCACGACGAGCCACCGCTGCTGGACAACATCCTTCACTACGTGGCCGTCGGCGATGCAACCCGCGACCGCCTGACAGTTGAGAGCGGCATCGATGCATCGCGTTTGAGCCTGGTGGAAAACGCCACCGACATGCAGCTGTACCTGCCAGGGCCACCAGCTCCGTCACGCCCGCGAAAGGCTCTGGTCATGCTGAAGGGGGCTGCACAGCTGGCTCCGATCGAAGCTGCGTGCCAGGAGCGCGGCATCCAGCTCGACGTGGCCGGAGCAGCAACCGGGCGCCCTCACGAGCACCCCGAGCAACTGTTCCCGGAATACGACCTGGTGTTTGCCAGCGGACTGACCGCCATCGAGGCGATGGCATGCCTGCGACCGGTCGTGTTGTGCGACCACCGGGGCCTGGCAGGTTTCGTCAATCCGACGCGCTATAGCGAATGGCGGGCCCAGAACTTTGGACTGAGGGCCTTGGCACAGCCTTTGTCCAAGGAGGCGCTCCTCGCAGAGATCGATCTTTTCTCGGCTGCGGAAGCCACCAATATCGGCCAGCGGGTGCGCCGGGACTGCTCGCTGGAGCCCTGGGTCGACCGATACCTGGCGTTGTATCGGATGTGCATCGATCGATTTCGCGAACAGCCTCCTGCACCCTCGCATGCAGCCATCGCCGCACACATGGAAAAATGGTGCTCCGCCACGCAGACATCCCGCAGACGGGAGGCGGCCCTCAAGGCGCCGATGCGCGCCATGGAGCTGACGGGACTGATGCCTCTCGCCACAGACCAGCCGGCCAGTGTCAACGACCGTTCCCGCATTGCACTGACCGGCTTTCATGGGCAGGAACCCTGGGGACAGTGGACAGCCAAGGACCAAGCGGTGCTCACGGCTGTTCGTCCACCGTCGGACCATCCTCAATGGCTTGAGATCGAGTACATGCCGTACCTGTCGCCTTCCATGAGGACCCGGCAAACCCTGTGCTCCATCAACGGCGCTCCTGCAGCGCGCTGGATCGACGAAGCAGCAACGGCCAAGGGCCTCCAGCGGCGTTGCGTGCCGATCGGCGAAGCGCTGCGGGAAAGTGGTGCCGTCTTCGTCTCGTTCGAGACGTCCCATGCTTCCTCGCCGCGCGCCGATGGCACTGGCTCAGACGCACGTTGCCTGGGCATCGGCATCGTTGCGCTGACCCTGCTGGATCGGGACACGACACTGACACCTCCCGAAGATCTGGACCGGACCGCGAAGACCGACGAGGGGCTTTGCACAGTGGTCATTTCCTACCGGAGTCCGAACTCCCTGGTCGACGCTGTCCGCTCACTGCTCGTCCAACAGGATGGCCACGACGTGGTGGTGGTCAACTCCGGAGGTGGTGGCGCCCAGGCCAAGCTGCGGGAAGCCGGCCTCGAAGTCCGGGTGATCGAGCGAGAGGCCAGGCTATTCCCCGGGGGAGCACGCAACCTCGGCCTTGCAGCGACGAGCCACCGCTACGTCGCTTTTCTGGCGTCGGACTGCCTGGCCCAACCAGGGTGGGTCAGTGAACGGCTCGCGGCGCACAGAACGGGACACAGCGCTGTCGCCAGCGCTTTGCTGTGCCACCGCCCCAGACATCCGATCGCACTCGCGGCCCATCTGACCTTGTTCTGCAAACGCATGCCGCTCGTTCCGGTCGGTCTGGCCCAATGCTATGGAGCGTCCTACGATCGGAGGCTCTTCGAGCAACACGGCCCGTTTCGCGAGGACATAGAGGGCGGCGAAGATACCGATTTCCACCTGCGGCTGGACCCCACCCAACGCCCGTTCTGGTGCCCGACCGTTCAGACGGTTCACCGCGGGCCGTCGACTCTGCGGGGATTTGTGTGCGACCAATTCAAACGGGGAAGGCGCGCTGCGGATGCATGGATGGCCATCGCCGGGCGCGGCCGCCGATCATTCGCGTGGGGAATCCTGGGTCGCATCGCATCGACCATGAACATTTCGGTTCGGGTGACGGAGCGCAGATTTTTCTTCAGCACTTTGGTGGCGCTTCCCTTGATCGCGTTGGGCGGTGCGTTCTATGCCGCAGGCGCCTTGTCTGGCAGACCGCGCACACGAACCGGAACAGTGACTTCACCCACCGCGCAGAGCGCATCTCAATGATCTCCATACACCACAGGCCGCGCATGCCTGGCCAGACGGAAAGGATCCTGGCTGTCTTCTGTTTCCGGTACGACGCCCATCTGGTCCCGGACCTTCTGGTGAACATCTGGCCACTCGTCGACGGATGGGTCGCCTGGGATGACCGGAGCAGCACCGAGTTCTACAGCGACGAACCCGCACGGCGCCATCGGCTTCTGGAAGCTGCCAAGGTGGCCGGCGCTGACTGGGTGCTGGCAGTAGACCCGGACGAGCGCTTTGAGCCAGGGCTCGCAGAGGCCATGCCACGACTGACCGCAGCCCACGGATCGATGGCCTATTCGTTTGCCTTGCGCGAGATGTTCACCAGCCAGCACTACCGAGTGGATGGGGTATGGGGCCAGAAGCGCCAGACACGCCTGTTCAGATTGCCGACGCAATGGCATCCGCAACCGAGGCCACTGCACACTCCCTGGGACCAGATGATTCCCGACGTGCAGGTGGTGAACACCGACTTCAATCTCTACCACCTCAAAATGCTCACTGCCGAGCGACGCGCAGCGCGGGCGGCGCTTTACACCCACCTGGATCCGGACCGGAAATACCAGCCGATCGGGTACGACTACCTAGCCGACGACTCCAACACCGTGCTGGAGGTGATCACACCGGAGCGCAACTTCATGCCTCCGCACACGGACGATGGGGAACTGTGGATGCCACAGACGCCCGGCAAGTGACGATGGGCACGCCAACAAAAAAACGCGGCCAAGCCGCGTTTTTTGTATGCGTTCGCCTACAGCCCTTGGCCGTTGGATCACAGCAGACTCAGTTGCATTGCATGGTGTCCTGACCAACGATCGGTTGACCGTTAAGGATCAACCCGTTCCACTGGTACAAGTGGCACCCAACTCCGCCGCGCTTCGTGCACTGTTCGGAGGCACGGGAGTCCGCCTCTTCTTTGGAGCCTGCGCTACCAACACCCCAGGCACCGTTGCTCGATACCACCAAGGACCCGCAGGTTCCGTTGCCAGAAAACTCAAGAACAATGGCACAACCACCCACCGGACACTTTTTCAGGGCATCCGTGTTGGCATCCGGCTGGGACGTGTGACTGACAACAATGGAGCCGTATCCCGCGGAGGCGTTGTACGCAATCGCACCGCGCGCCGTGGGAGCGCCACCACCGCCACAAGCCGACACCAAGGAAGCCAAAGCGAGCACTGAGGCCCATTTCCATTTGCTCAACACGTGAATCTCTCCTGTTTCGTAACGTTTGGTACGACCTGCCACCAGGGGCAAATCTCCTACCGGACGAGTCTATCCCCGCGCAGCAGCGGTCAATGTATGTTATTGGCGACAAATCACTGGGAGCAGAACAGAAAAAACCCCGGCCACATGCGAGATGTGCCGGGGTCTGCAGGCCACAGTCACCGCCGCGCAGCGGCGGCGATGACCGTGCTGACGATCAGTGGAACTGCTCTTCTTCGGTAGAACCCGTCAGGGCCTTCACGGAGGAAGAGCCACCCTGGATCACGGTGGTCACATCGTCGAAGTAACCGGCGCCGACTTCCTGTTGGTGCGACACGAAGGTGTAGCCCTTTTCGCGCGCCGCAAATTCCTGCTCCTGCACCATCTCGGTGTAGTGCTTCATGCCTTCGCCACGGGCGTAGGAATGCGCGAACTGGAAGGTGTTGAACCAGTTGATGTGGATGCCAGCCAGCGTGATGAACTGGTACTTGTAGCCCAGCGCCGACAGATCTTCCTGGAAGGAAGCGATCTGCTTGTCGTCCAGGTTCTTCTTCCAGTTGAACGACGGCGAGCAGTTGTAGCTCAGGAGCTTGCCCGGGCAGGCGGCGTGCACGGCTTGCGCGAATTCACGGGCAAAGCCGATGTCGGGCACGCCGGTTTCGCACCACACCAGATCGGCGTAGGGGGCGTAGGCCACACCACGGCTGATGGCTTGCTCCAGACCGTTCTTGACGCGGTAGAAGCCTTCTTGGGTACGCTCACCGGTCAGGAACGGCTTGTCGTTGGCGTCGTGGTCGCTGGTGATCAGGTTGGCGGCTTCGGCGTCGGTGCGGGCCAGCACGATGGTGGGCACGCCCATCACGTCGGCGGCGAAGCGCGCGGCGATCAGCTTCTCGACGGCTTCCTGCGTCGGGACCAGCACCTTGCCGCCCATGTGACCACACTTCTTCACAGCGGCAAGCTGGTCTTCGAAGTGCACGCCGGCAGCGCCAGCGGCGATCATGTTCTTCATCAGTTCGAAGGCGTTCAGCACGCCGCCGAACCCTGCTTCTGCATCGGCCACGATGGGCAGGAAGTAGTCGACAAAGCCCTCGTCACCAGGGTTCACGCCACGGCCCCACTGGATTTCGTCGGCGCGCTTGAACGTGTTGTTGATGCGGCGGACCATGGTGGGCACCGAGTCGTACGCGTACAGCGACTGGTCGGGGTACATGGTTTCGCTGGTGTTGCCGTCGGCGGCCACCTGCCAGCCCGACAGGTACACAGCTTCCAGGCCAGCCTTGGCCTGCTGCATCGCCTGGCCGGCGGTGATGGCGCCGAAGGCGTTGACGTAGCCCTTCTTGGCGCCGCCGTTGACCTTGTCCCACAGCTTTTCAGCGCCACGTTGGGCCAGCGTGTACTCGGGCTGCATGCTGCCGCGCAGGCGCACCACGTCAGCAGCGGAGTAGCCCCGCTTGACCAGCTTCCAGCGGGGGTTGGTCGCCCAGTCTTTTTCCAGGGCTTCGATCTGCTGCTGGCGGCTCAGTTGTTCTTTCAGAGATTGGGGCATGGTGCTAACTCCTTGAGGTTGATGAGAGGTCTGAAGCACTGCGCATGCAAGTGCAGTGCCGATGGGATAAATGTAAGTCTTATAGAAGACTTTGAAAAGCTCTTATGTCTTATATAAGAGATAATTTTTCTCTTTACATATCAATGACTTACGCCAAAGACTCCACGATGCAGGAATCATTTTCTTGTATCAAGAAATTTTCTTGCGGCGCACCATTTTGAATTTTCGCAATATGGCATCAACATTCATCCATATGGAAAGACATCGGAACTCCAGTGCAGGAGGGATTCGACAAGGTGCATCGGTGCACGCCGCAGAGCACTGTTTTGCGATGCGGCATGATGCCGACCCATGACTCTCGCTCATCGGAATCTGAAGGTGGTGGCGAACGCCCTGCCCTATCTTTGCCTGGCAGCCAGCATGTCGCTGGTCGGCAGCTACGTCGCGCTGTCTAAACCATTGGTTGCGGCATTTCCTGTCTTTCTACTGGCCTGGATGCGTTTTGCCCTCGGGGGACTGGCCATGTCGCTCTGGCTGAAAAAACCAGAGGACGAACTGCCGCTTTCCGCGCACACCAAGCGCCTGCTTTTTCTGGAGTCCTTTCTCGGAAACTTCCTGTTCTCGGTGTTCATGCTGTTTGGCGTGGCGCTCACCACCGCAGTCTCTGCGGGCGTGATCATGTCCTCGATTCCCGCTGTCGTTGCTGTACTTTCCTGGATCTTCCTCAGGGAGCGGCTTACTCGCCAGACAGCAGCGGGCATTGCCTGCGCTGCGGTGGGTATCGGACTGTTCTCGATGCAGAAAGCCGGCCCTTCCAGCCTTGCAGACCCCGAAGCCCTGCTGGGGCTGTCCCGCCAGGTCTGGGGCAACATCCTGGTCTTCGCCGCCGTGGTGTGCGAAGCCTCCTACGTGGTGATCGGAAAGCGACTCACCGAAGGTCTGAGCCCCAAGCGCATCTCGGCCATCATCAACCTGTGGGGCTTTGTACTGGTGACTCCGATGGGCATCTGGGCCGCCAGGAACTTCGATTTCGCGAGCGTCGATCCCCCGATCTGGGCGCTGCTGGTCTTCTATGCCCTTGCCGCGAGCATGTGGACCGTCTGGCTCTGGATGACCGGTCTGAAATCGATTCCTGCTTCGCGCGCTGGTGTGTTCACCGTCATGCTGCCTGTCAGCGCCGCAGCCATCGGGGTCATCTTCTTGGGCGAGACACTGACTCCGGGTCAGACCGTGGCTTTTGCGGTGGCCTTGCTGGGACTGGTTCTGGCCACGCTGCCAAGTCGCTCGACCTGATCACGCGCACCATAACCCTGTCGGGTTGGTGATGCCCATCCAGAGTGCCCAGCCTGAGGTGGCGGCGAGTGCCAGACCCGCCAGCCGGATTCCCCAACCGCCCGAGCCGTCGCCCTTCAGGCGCAGCAGCAGCCAGGGTCCGATGGTGAGGGAAAGCGAAGTGCCCGCGGAAAACAGCGCCATGATCATCGCGCCCTGCACGGCGCTTGCAGACAGCGAGGCCACCATCAAGGCCGAATACAGCAGCCCGCAGGGCATCAGCGCCCAGGCCACGCCCAGGACCACGGGCGCGCGGCTACCCAGGCGGTTCAACATCGGCCGGGTGTGTCGCCAGACCCCCTGTGCCAGACCGTCCAGCCAGGCAGGCTGGCGCGCCTGCCAGATCAGCACGAACCCCAGCAGCAAAGCGGCCACATGGAACATCGCCCAGATCGGACGGATGACGGCGGTGTTGGTGCCCAGCCAGGCCAGCCCCTGCACCGAGCCGGCCGCGAACGCACCGAACGTCGCATAACCCACGAGACGGCTGGCCTGAAAGGTCAGCAATGCCACGTTGCTGTTTTGCCCACCAGCCGCTCCACGGCTGATGCCGGCACAGGCAGCACCGCACATCGCCACGCAATGCGGTCCACCGGCGATGCCCATGAATAGGGCTGTCAGAGCCATGGAAGTTTGCATGCAGGCACTCTAGCAGGGCATGCCTGCAGGACGGACGAAACCCGCGCCGGTCAGATGATCTTCGAGAACCGCGCGCGATCCTGATCGACCTGCAGATTCTTGTCGAACACCATGGCGATGGCCCGCACCAGATACCAGCCGGTCGCCGTCACCTCCACCCCTGCCTCATCGATGCGCACCAGCCCTTGTTTGGCATAGTCCTCGAGGACCTCGAGTTCTCTGGCGAAGTACGTCTTGCAATCGATCAGATGACCGAGATTGATGGATTCGAACTGCAACTGCCCCTGGCACATCAGCGACATGATGACCGAGCGGCGCAGCAGGTCGTCGCGCGTCAAAGCCAGGCCGCGCACGATCGGCAGCCGTCCCTGGTCCAGCGCGTCGTAATACTCTTCGATCGTCTTTGCGTTCTGGCTGTAGGTTGCCCCGATGCGTCCGATCGCGGACACACCCAGAGCGATCAGATCGCAATCCGGTTGCGTGCTGTAGCCCTGGAAGTTGCGGTGCAGACGGCCCTGGCGCTTGGCCACCGCCAAGGCGTCGGTCGGCAAAGCAAAGTGGTCCATGCCCACATACACATAACCGGCCTCGCTCATCGCATCCAGCGAAGCCGAAAGCATCGACAGTTTGTCTCCCCCGCTGGGCAGCTCTGCCGCCACGATGCGGCGCTGCGGCTTGAAGCGCGCCGGCAGATGAGCATAGGCATACAACGCGATCCGGTCCGGCCGCAACTGGTTGACCTGTGCCAACGTGCGCGCGAATGACTCGGGTGTTTGCAGCGGCAACCCGTAGATCAGATCGACGTTGACCGACTCAAAGCCGATCTTGCGGGCGGTTTCGACCAACTCGAACACCTGCTCCACCGGTTGGACCCGGTGCACCGCCTTCTGCACCGCCGGGTCAAAGTCCTGCACACCGAAGCTCAGGCGGTTGAAGCCCAGCCGAGCCAGCGTCTGCAGACGCTGCCCTGTCACTGTGCGGGGATCCACCTCGATCGAATACTCGCCACCCGGCACCAGGGTGAAGTTGCGCCGGATCATGGCCAGCAGATCTTCAAGCTCCGCGTCAGACAGGAAGGTGGGCGTGCCTCCACCCAGGTGCAGCTGGGAAACGCTGTGTCCCCTGCCAAAGTGCTGCACCTGCAGTTCAACCTCGCGCGAGAGGTAGCGCAGGTATTCGGCGGCGCGCTCGTGGTGTTTGGTGATGACCTTGTTGCAGGCGCAGTAGTAGCACACCGATTCGCAGAAGGGAATGTGCACATACAGCGACAGCGGCAAAGCCAGGGAGCCCGCCCGGCGCTGCTCCAGTGCCTGGATATAGTCGGCTTCGGCGAAGGCTTCAACAAAACGGTCCGCCGTCGGATATGACGTGTACCGGGGGCCCGGGATGTCAAATCGCTTGAGAAGTTCGTCGGAAATGGCGTGGCTCACAAACAGTTCTCCAGTTCAGGCGACGAATGTGCCGCAAGGCCTTGGAGAGGCCCTTGATCAAGATCAAGCGGCCCTCTGCCCCGCGGGTTTTCCCTTGTGACCCTTTCACTGTCCCGCCGCGCCTTGATGCTGGCGCCAGCGATGGGTTAAGCTTCGCCACAATTCCGGAAGAATTATGGATATTCAAAGCATCAAAGTGGCTTGTTCGAGCTGCAACCTGCGGGAGTTGTGCTTGCCCATGGGGCTCAATCCCGAGGAGATGGACAAACTCGACAACGTCATTTCGACCCGCCGACGGATCAAGCGGGGATCGGCGTTGTTCAACACCGGGGACAAGTTCACTTCGCTCTATGCCGTCCGATCCGGATTCTTCAAGACCAGTGTCACCACGGCCGATGGGCGTGACCAGGTCACCGGCTTTCAAATGACGGGTGAAATCATCGGCATGGATGGGATCGTCAGTGACCGCCATTCCTGTGATGCCATCGCGCTGGAAGACGCCGAGGTCTGCGTCATGCCGTTTGACCAGGTGGAAGAGCTTTCGCGGGAGTTCACGACCTTGCAGCACCATGTGCACAAGATCATGAGCCGGGAAATCGTGCGTGACCACAGCGTGATGCTTCTGCTGGGCAGCATGCGGGCGGAAGAACGTCTTGCGGCGTTCCTCCTCAATCTGGTCCAACGTCTGCACGCCCGCGGTTTTTCGCAGTCCGAGCTCATCCTGCGCATGACACGCGAAGAAATCGGCAGCTATCTCGGCATGAAGCTCGAAACGGTGAGCCGTACCTTCTCCAAGTTCGTCGACGAGGGCATCATCGAGGTCAAGCAGCGCTACGTGCACATCAAGAACACCGACGCGCTCAAGCAGATCGTGAATCCACAGACCTGCCGCTGAGGAAGCTCCCGACATGAAAAAGCCCCGCATCAGCGGGGCTTTTTGTTTGCACAGGCTGAGTCAACAACACTGGCCATTCCTGGCGCAATCCTCCGGGCGTTGCCCCTCGGGCACCGGGCAGCGGTTGACTTCGAACGGAGACATGGCCAACAAGGTGGTCAGCGCGCTGGAGGCCATGGTGATGCCCCAGAAGACAAAAAAGGCCAAGGTATAGATCGCCTGTCGCGAGAGCCCCAGCGGGTTTCCGAACCAGTGCAGGTCACCGGGATCGACCATCGCAAACACGATCATTTCCAGCACCGCCGCCACCAGGAAGGCGGGCCACGCTATCCACATCCACCGTTGAGTCTTCATGAACTGTCTCCTTGTTCGCTTGACGCCTCAACCGGTGTGTGGGGCGCTTATTTCGTCGGGTCCGTGGTACCTACGACCGGTGAGGCCGCGTGATTGCGCGCCTGACCGGCAGGCTGCAGGGTGATCAACGCATCCACCCGCGCCTGCCCCTGCAGTTTCTGGGCAGCTGCGAGGTCGCGTTCGTAGTCCGCCTTGTTGAGCACCGGGTCCGGATGACTGGCGGCGATCACAAACGTCGCCACACTGGCCACCACCACTGCCAGGGGGCCACCAACCACCATCCACATGTGGGGGACCTTCCACCATGGAGTGCGGGTGGAATTGTTGGAGGCAGTTGGTTGGGCAGACATGGCGTATGACATGGATATGAGCTTTCAGTTTAGCGCGGAACGATGAAAACGGCCTTCTCGATCACCTGCGCCACGTCCGGCCCCTGGGAACGAATGGTGAAATGGATGGGGTGCGAGCCTGCAGGTGCGACGTTCGGAGGTGTCTGAACCCGGATCGCGACCGAGCGAACTTCCGTCGGAAGGACCTCCGCCTGGCTTTCGGACGCGATCATCACGCCCTCAAGACCGTCCACGCTGATCGAATAGTGCTGCGTCGACTCGGTCGCATTCATGATCTGGAGCCGGAACACGTTCTCGATGCGCCCCTGGTCCACCATCCTGGAGAGCGCCCCACGGTCCCGGATCACATCCACCTTGAGAGGAGTACGCAGGAACAGGCTGACGAACACTGCCAGCGTGATGGCCCCCAGAATGGCGGAATACACCAGCACCCGAGGCCTGAACGCATGACGGACCATCTGATCGCGCGTCCAGCCTTGGGCCATCCCGTTCTGGGTCGAGTACTTGACCAGCCCTCGCGGATAGCCCACCTTGTCCATCACTTCGTCACACACATCGATGCAGGCACCACATCCGATGCATTCGTACTGCAAACCTTTGCGGATGTCGATGCCGGTAGGACACACCTGAACACACAGCGTGCAATCGACGCAGGCTCCCAGTCCAAGGGCCTTTGGATCGGCCTTCTTCGACCGGGCTCCGCGAGGCTCACCACGCGCCTGATCGTAGGTCACGATCATGGTGTCCTTGTCGAACATCGCGCTCTGGAACCGCGCGTAAGGACACATGTACTTGCACACCTGCTCACGCAGGAATCCGGCGTTGCCGTAGGTGGCAAAGCTGTAGAAGAAGATCCAGAACGTCTGCCAGGGGCCCAATGACGCCGACAGCGACAGCGCAGCCACCTCTCGAATGGGAGCAAAGTAGCCGACGAAGGTGAACCCGGTCCACAGGGAGAACAGGACCCAGAGTGTGTGCTTGAGCCACTTCTTGCCGAACTTGTGCGCGTTGAGCGCCTCATCGTCAAGGCGAATACGTGCCGACCGGTCGCCCTCCACCTTCTTCTCGATCCAGAGGAATATCTCGGTGTAAACGGTCTGGGGACAGGCGTAGCCGCACCAGAGACGCCCGGCCACAGCCGTGAACAAAAAGAGGGCCAGTGCCGAGATGACGAGCAGCCCTGTCAGATAGATGAAGTCCTGCGGATAGAGGACCAGTCCGAAAATGTAAAAGCGGCGCGCATCGAGATCGAAGAGCACCGCTTGTCGGGCATTCCACTCCAGCCAGGGCAACCCGTAAAAAACAATCTGGGTCAACCAGACGAAGGCCCAACGCCACTTCGAAAACAATCCAAAGACCGCCTTCGGATGGATCTTCTGACGCGCAGCGTACAGGGAGACCATCACCTCATCGTCTTCAGGCACGCCCTGAGGCGTGTCCGGAACGATGGGAATCACGGGTGATTGAACGGAGTTTGAAGCAACGTCGGGACTGGGTGAAAGCACGGGAAACCTGGCTACGGGGGAATCAATGGCAGACGGCCATCATTGCTTGGCAGCCGGCTTGTTCGACAGGCTCCACACGTAGGCGGCAAGCACGTTGATTTGCGAGGCATTGAGCTTCGAAGCCTGAGCCGGCATCTGGTTGGTGAAGCCGTTGTTCACCGCACGGACGATGGCGTCTTCGCCCCAGCCGTGGAGCCACACACCGTCGGTCAGGTTGGCGGAGCCCACTGCCTGCATGCCCTTGCCGTCGGGACCGTGGCAAGCTGCGCAGGCGCCGAACTTGGCCTTGCCCTGGGCGGCGCGCACGGAGTCGTGGGGGCTGCCAGACAGGCTCAGCACATAGTTGGCCACGTTGCGCACATCTTCGGGTGTACCGACAGCGGCAGCCATGGGAGGCATGACACCGGTACGGCCATTGGTCACCGTGGTCTTGATGTATTCGTGGCCAGAACCACCCAGCCAATCGCCATCGGCGAGGTTGGGGAAGCTCTTGGAGCCGCGGGCGTCAGAACCATGGCATTGGGCGCAGTAGTTCATGAACAGGCGCTCACCAATGGCGATCGCCTTGGCGTCGGCAGCGATTTCCTCGGGCTTCATGCCGTTGTAGGCTGCGTAGATCGGTGCAATGGCCTTCTCGACCTTTTCCACTTCTGCCGCGTGTTGACCGCGCGACGACCAGCCCAAGGCACCCTGGAACTTGCCGAACATCGGGTAGAGGGCGCCATAAACCAGGCCAAACACCACCGTGATGATGAACAGGTACACCCACCACTTGGGCAGCGGATTGTTCATTTCACGGAGGTCACCGTCCCAGACGTGGCCGGTGGTGTTGTCAGCATGGGTCGCTGCCTTGGTGGTGCCGCTGATGTACAGCAGGACCGCGCAGGCAAGAATGCTGACGAGCGTAATGCCGGCAACATACAGATGCCAGAAGTCGTTGATGAAGTCGCTCATGATGATTTCTCTTGTTCGTGCCGCAGGGAGTCAGTCTTCCTGGAAGGGCAGCTGGGCCGCCTCTTCAAAGTCGCGCTGATTGCGTTTGGACCAGGCCCAGACCAGGATGCCGACAAAGGTCAGCATGCTGATCAGCGTGACGATGCTGCGAAGATCGTTGATGTCCATGACGGTACCTTTTACTGGGCCTTGCCATCTGCTGCGGGAGCAGCAGGCTTGGCTTCCGCCGGAGCGGCAGCTTCTGCCGCAGGTGCGGCAGCAGCCGGGGCGGGAGCGGGAGCGGCTGCAGCGGGTTGAGCAGCAGCTGCAACAGCCGCCGAGCGTGCGGTACCCAGCACCTGCAGGTAAGAAATCAGGGCTTCCAGCTCGGTCTTGCCCTTGACGCCTTCGGCGGACTTGGCGATTTCTTCGTCCGTGTACGGAGCACCCAGCGTGCGCAGGGCCTTCATGCGGGGAGCGATGCCAGCGGCGTCGACCGTCTTCGTGGCCAGCCAGGGATAGGCAGGCATGTTCGACTCGGGCACCACGTCACGCGGGTTGTTCAGGTGGGCACGGTGCCATTCGTCGCTATAGCGGCCACCCACGCGGTGCAGGTCAGGACCGGTGCGCTTCGAACCCCACTGGAAGGGGTGGTCGTAGACGTATTCGCCTGCCACCGAGTAAGGACCATAGCGCAGGGTCTCGGCCTGGAAGGGGCGGATCATCTGCGAATGGCAGTTGTAGCAACCTTCCTTGACGTAGACGTCGCGACCAGCCACTTGCAGCGCGGTGTAAGGCTTGAGGCCTTCGATCGGCTGGGTGGTGGACTTCTGGAAGAACAGGGGAACGATTTCCACCAGACCGCCCACGGCCACCACGAGGGTGATCAGGACAATCATCAGGAAGTTGCTGGTTTCGATCCGGGCGTGACCGGACAGATGTTCATTGCTGGCCATGTTGTTCTTCTCCTCAGGCGTGAGCGGGGTTGACGGCCATGACAGGGGCGTTGTGCGCCTTGCCCTGGAGCGCGGTCATGACCACGTTCCACAGCATCACGATCATGCCGGTCAGGTACAGCAGACCACCGACCAGACGGATCACATAGAACGGGAAGGTGGCCTTCACCGATTCGACGAATGTGTAGGTCAGGCTGCCATCGGGGTTGACCGAGCGCCACATCAGACCTTGCATCACACCGGCAATCCACATCGCGGCGATGTACAACACGATGCCGATGGTCGCGATCCAGAAGTGCAGTTCGATGGCGGGCACCGAGTACATCTTCTTCTGGCCGAACAGGCGCGGGATCAGGTAGTACAGCGAACCCATGGAAACCAGACCCACCCAGCCCAGAGCGCCGGAGTGAACGTGGCCGACGGTCCAGTCGGTGTAGTGCGAGAGCGCGTTGACGGTCTTGATGGACATCATCGGGCCTTCGAAGGTGGACATGCCGTAGAACGACAGGGACACGATCAGGAAGCGCAGGATGGGGTCGTCACGCAGCTTGTGCCAGGCACCCGACAAAGTCATAATGCCGTTGATCATGCCGCCCCAGCTGGGAGCCAGCAGGATCAGGGAGAACACCATGCCGACGGACTGGGCCCAGTCGGGCAGTGCGGTGTAGTGCAGGTGGTGGGGACCCGCCCACATGTAGGTGAAGATCAGGGCCCAGAAGTGGACGATCGACAGGCGGTACGAGTACACCGGGCGCTCGGCCTGCTTGGGGATGAAGTAGTACATCATGCCCAGGAAGGCGGCGGTCAGGAAGAAGCCCACGGCATTGTGGCCGTACCACCATTGCACCATGGCGTCCTGCACACCGGCGTAGGCCGAGTAGGACTTGAAGAGCGACACCGGCAGCTCAGCGCTGTTGACGATGTGCAGCAGGGCCACGGCGATGATGAAGGCGCCGAAGAACCAGTTGGCCACGTAGATGTGCTTGACCTTGCGGATGCCGACGGTGCCGAAGAAGTTGATGGCATACGCCACCCACGTCACGGCAATCAGAATGTCGATCGGCCACTCCAGCTCGGCGTACTCCTTGCCGGTGGTGAGCCCCAGCGGCAAGGTGATCACGGCCGAGACGATGACGATGTTCCATCCGATGAAGGTGAACCACCCCAGCGCATTGGAAAACAGCGGTGTATGGCATGTCCGCTGGACAACGTAGTAACTCGTGGCGAACAGCACGGACCCGCCAAAGGCGAAGATCACGGCATTCGTGTGTAGCGGTCGCAGGCGACCGTAGGTGATCCATTCGATCCCCATATTCAACTCGGGCCAGGTCAACTGGGCCGCGATGATCACACCCACCAGCATGCCCACCACGCCGTAGATCACGGCTGCGATGGAGAACCAGCGGACGACGCTGTCGTTGTAGACCGCCGGTTGGCCGGTCTTTGTTGTCACGGACATACAGAACTCCTCATTAATGCCACTGTTCAAGTGTCCACATGTAACCCTGTGAACGCCTTGACTTACGTCAATCGCCTCTAAGAATGCGCTCACCCTCACGTTCGACGTTGTCGAACTGGCCCGTGTGCAAGGCCCACCAGAACACGCCGATGATCGCGAAGACCAGCACCACGGAAACGGGAATCAGCAGATACAGGATGTCCATGTCGGATCCTCGAAAAATCTCAATCTGAAACAGTGATCTGTCCGACTGCCTCGGCAGCACCTGGCCCGGCAGCCAGCCTCAGGGCATTGAGGATCACCAGCAATGAACTCGCCGCCATGCCCAGACCGGCCAGCCAAGGAGGCATCCAGCCCACCAGTGCCATCGGCACACTGACCACGTTGTACACCGCGGCCCATACAAGGTTCTGACGGACGATGCGCATGGTGCGGCGCGCCTGCAGAAGTGTCGACACGACGTCCATCACCTGACCGCTCTGCAGCACGTAGTCGGCCTGGGCCTGGGCCAGGGGAGCCGCGTGGCCAAGCGCAAACGAGGTATCGGCCCGCGCAAGCACTGGACCGTCGTTCAGCCCGTCGCCCACCATCGCCAGCGTGTGCCCCTTGGCCTGCAGCGCCACCACATCCGCGAGCTTGTCCTCGGGCGATGCGCCGGACACCACGTCCTGCACCCCGATCAGCCGGGCCACCGTCTCGGCCGCCTGCGCGCGGTCACCCGACAGCAGACGGGTCCTGACGCCTGCATCGTGCAGAGCGACCACTGCCGCCCGAGCGTCTTCGCGCAGGCCCTCTTCCATCGAGAAACGGGCCAGCCAACCCTGGGCATCGGCCAGCCACACCCGGGTGTCTGCATCGCCATCGGCATCCGTCACACCACAGAACGCGGCAGAGCCGAGGCGAATCCGCTTGCCTTGCGCATCGCGGCCCTGCATGCCCTGCCCTGGCGTTTCGACGATGTCGGTCAGGGCAGGCATTTCCGCATCGCTCTCTGAACTGGCGGCTTCCGCAATGGCCCGTGACACCGGGTGCAGCGATCCTTGCGCCAACGCTCCGGCGAGCAGCAACGCCTGCTGGCGGTCCGCACCATCCCGCAGCGAAATGCCCGATAGCACCAGGCGATCCTGAGTCAGCGTGCCGGTCTTGTCAAACACGACGGTATCGATATTGGCCAGGGTTTCAAAGGCCTGCAGGCGCCGCACGAGAATGCCGCGCCGGGCCAGTGCCCCTGCCGAGCTCAACATGGCCGCCGGCGTGGCCAGCGACAACGCGCAGGGACAGGTCACGATCAGCACCGCGATGGCCACTGCCAGCGCCTTGGAGTGGTCGATGTGCCACCAATACCAGGCCGCCGCAGCAGCGGCCGCCAGCACCAGCATCAGGAACGGCGCCGCGATCCGGTCGGCCAGCACAGCCAGGCGAGGCTTTTCTGTCGATGCCTTTTCCATCAGGGCCACGATCTGCGAGAACCGCGTGTCGCGGCCGAGCCGCTCGACACTCACCAGTACCGGGCCCGCGAGGTTGAAACTGCCCGCCACCACGGACTCACCGGCCCTGCGCGTGACCGGACGGGACTCGCCAGTCAGCAAGGCCTCGTCCACCGTGGCCGATTCGGCGAGCAGCCTCCCATCGCCGGGGAACGCCTGCCCTGCCTGCACCCGCACCACATTGCCCACCTCCAGGCGACGCACCGACAGCGTCTCGAACGCACCGTCGGGTTTCTGGCGTTCGCAGGTCTCGGGCAGACGGTTCATGAGCGCATCCAGCGCCCCCGCCGTGCGGTCGCGCGCCTTGAGCTCCAGATAGCGCCCTCCCAGCAGGAAGAACACAAACATGGTCATGGAGTCGAACCAGACATCGCGGCCCCACGGCCCGGTCGGATCGAAGGTGGCGGCGGAACTGGCGACGAAGGCCACAAAGATGCCAATCGACACCGGCGTGTCCATGCCCACGCGACCCAGCTTGAGGTCGCGCCACGCACCGCGGAAGAACGGACCGCTGGCAAAGGTGACCACCGGCACGCTCAGCACCCAGCTGGCCCAGCGCAGCAGTTGCTCGATGTCCGGCTCCATCTCGCCCGGACCAGCCACGTAGGCCGGCCACGCATACATCATCACCTGCATGGCGCAGAAGCCGGCCACGAACAGGCGCCACAACGCGAGCCGCGTCTCCTTCAGCCGCTCGCTGATCGACAGGGCCTGATGTAACGGCAGCAACCGGTAGCCCGTGGCGCCGACCGCTCCGGCCAGCGAGGACATGCGGGTGGCGGACGGGTCCCATTGCAGCATCAGGCGCCGCGTGGCCGCATGGACCCGCGCACTGCGCACGCCCGGCAGATCCTGCAGGGCGCACTCGACCGTGTCCGCGCAGGCCGCGCAGTACATGCCCTGCACCAGCAGCACGGATTCCGCGACCGATTGGCCGTCGATTTCCTTGATTTCCGTGAATTCGCGCTGCTCGACCGGGTCGTCCAGCACGGTGAAATCGTCGGTGACCGTCAGCGGCCCACGGTGGGTTCCGAACAGGCTTTCCACTGGGGAAGCCGGGTTCGAAGGTGCGTTGTTCATCATCAGCCCCACCGGGGGCACGGTGGCTGCCTCGTTCATGCCGCGAGGGTACTGGAGGTCGCGATTCATTCGATTGACATGCGTCAAGCGTCACCCGGCGAGCGTCGCATAGCCTATATTGTCTTTCCAAGTTCCCTCACAAAGGAGAAAACCATGTACAAGCGCATCCTCGTGGCCACTGACGGCTCCAAACTGTCGAACATGGCGGTCGAACACGCCATCAACCTGGCCGACATCACCGGCGCTGAGGTCGTGGCCCTCAAGGTGGTTCCGCGCTATCCGCAAACCTACTTCGAAGGCGGCGTCGCTCTGGCGGCGGCCGAAGTGGCTCGCATCGAAAAGCAGTGGAACGACGAAGCCCTGGAGGCCGTCAATGCCGTGAAGGCAGCCGGCCAGAAGATGGAAGTCAAGGTCAAGCCGGTGACTGTCAAGTCTGACCTGATTGCGGAAGCCATCATCGCGGCTGCCAAGCGCAACAAGGTCGACCTGATCGTGATGGCCTCGCATGGCCGCAAGGGCATCAAGCGCCTGCTGCTGGGCAGCGAAACCCAGCAGGTGCTGACGCACTCGCACATTCCGGTCCTTGTGTTGCGCTGAGCACCTGTTCCGGAAAAACAAAGGCCCGCACAGCGGGCCTTTTTTGTTGGGGACAGGCCGATCAGGCGAACGAACCCTTGTATTGGTCTCGTAGCAGGTTCTTCTGCACCTTGCCCATGGTGTTGCGCGGCAGTTCGCTGACCACCACACAGCGCTTGGGGATCTTGAAGTTCGCCAGCTTCGCCTTGAGATCGGCGACCACCTGGTCCGGGTTCACCGTGGCGCCAAGCCTGGCGATGATGACCGCGACGCCAACTTCGCCGAAGTCCGGGTGCGGCACCCCGACCACCGCGCTCTCGGCCACCCCCGGCATGTCGTTGATGTAGCCCTCGATCTCGGCCGGGTAGACGTTGTAGCCGCCGGAGATGATCAGGTCCTTGCTGCGGCCGACGATGGTCACATAACCGTCGGCGTCCTCCCGGCCCACGTCGCCGGTCTTGAAGAATCCGTCGGCAGTGAACTCTTCGGCGGTCTTCTCGGGCATGCGCCAGTAGCCCTTGAACACATTGGGACCGCTGACCTGGATGCCACCGATCTCACCACGAGGCACCGCATTGCCTGCATCGTCCACCACCCGCAAGGTCACGCCCGGCAGCGGGAAACCGACCGTGCCGCCGCGCCGTTCGGTGGCACCGCCAAAGCGCGCGTCCGTCCCGCAGGGATTGGAGGTCAGCATCACTGTCTCGCTCATGCCGTAGCGCTCCAGGATGGTCTGGCCGGTGCGGCTCTGCCACTCGGTGAAGGTCTCGATCAGCAGCGGCGCCGAGCCCGAGATGAACAGGCGCATGTGTGCGGCCTGTGCCTGGGTCAGCGTCGGCTCGGCCAGCATGCGCACGTACAACGTGGGCACGCCCATGAAGACCGTGGCTTCGGGGAACTTGCTGATCGCCAGCTTCGGATCGAATTTCGACAGCCAGATCATCTTGCTGCCGTTGATGAGCGCCCCGTGGATGGCCACGAACAGGCCGTGCACGTGGAAGATGGGCAACGCGTGGATCAGCACGTCGTCCGCCCGCCATTGCCAGTAGTCGCGCAGCATCAGCGCGTTGCTGCGCATGTTGCCGTGCGTGAGCATGGCGCCCTTGCTGCGGCCGGTGGTGCCGCTGGTGTAGAGGATGGCGGCCAGGTCGTCGTCCTGCCGCACGGCGGGCGTGTGGCGGTCGCTGTGGTGGGCGGCGCGCTCGAGCAGCCTGCCGGTGCGGTCATCACCCAGCGTGAAGACGTATTGCGTGCCGGCGGTGAAAGCGATCTTGCTGACCCAGCCGTGGTTCTTGGGGCTGCAGACCACCACCGCGGGTTCGGCGTTGCCGATGAAGTATTCGATTTCGGCGCTCTGGTAGGCCGTGTTCAGCGGCAGGAAGACATGGCCGGCCCGCAGCGTGGCCAGGTACAGCACCATGGCCTCGACCGACTTCTCCACTTGCACCGCAATGCGGGACGCGGGCGGCAGGTCCAGTGAATCCAGCAGATTGGCCACCATGGCAGTGGCGCGGTCCAGGTCGCGCCAGGAATAGGTCAGGCCGTCGTCGGTTTCGACCGCAGCGAGGTCGAGGTCGGCGGGAAAAGCGTCGCGCAGTGCGACAAAGAGGTTGCTGTTGCTCATGGTGTGGGTCGAAAGAAGCGTTCAGAAATGGGGCGCACGCTTGGCCAGGAATGCGGCAATCCCCTCCCGGTGTTCGGCGCTGTCGGCGTAGTCGTAGGCGGTCGGCAGGAGAGTTTCGGCGGTGCGTCCCTGCGCCAGGGCTCGCAGCATCTGCTTGTTCAGGCGCGCAGCCTGCGGCGCCAGGCGGGTGATGCGCTGGACGCGCGACAGCGTCTCGGCCGGAACTTCGGCATCGGCCACCACTGTGTGCAGAAAGCCCCGCGCCAGCAGCGTGCCGGCGTCCAGAACCGCCGCTTCCAGCAACATCTGACGCGCCGTGGCCAGTCCCGCCTCACGCGCCACCAGTTCGGCCTCGCGCGGCGCCATCGGAAAGCCCAGCTTGGCGATCGGTGCGCCGAAGAGTGCGCCCTGCCCTGCGATGCGGATGTCGCAGCAGCTGGCGATCTCCACGCCGGCGCCCATGCAGTTGCCCTCGATCTGCGCCACGATGGGCAGTTCGCAGTCCTGCATGGCCGAAAGACCGCCCCACACGTCGCTCTCGTGAAAGTCCCGCAGGCCCTCGGAGTGAAAGCGGAAGTCGGTGTATTCGGCGATGTCTCCGCCCGCACAGAAATGCCCCCCCTCCCCCGCCACCAGCACCGCCCGAACCTCAGTGCTTCGCTGCAGCCCGGTGAACACCTGCCGAAGCTCCCGCCACATCGCGCGCGACATGGCGTTGAACTTGGCGGGATTCGACAAGGTCACCTGCGCGGTGCTGCCTTCAACGATCAGACGGACCTGTCCGCTCATGCGTGCCTTTCTGCTTTCTGTGGGGTGAATCAGTCGAGCGTGGCGCCCGAGGCCTTGACCACCTGCGCCCACTTCCTGAGTTCACCCTTGATGAACCCGTCGAACTGCGCGCCGGTCAGGTTGGGGAACTCGGCACCTTGCGCCGCCCAGACGGCCTTCGCTTCGTCGGTCTGCGCGGCCTTGCGGATCTCCTCCACCGCACGCGACTGCGCGTCGGCAGGGGTGCCCTTGGGCGCCCAGATGCCGTACCAGGTGGTCACGTTGTAGTCGGGCATCCCCAGTTCGGCCGCGCAGGGCACATCCGGAAACGCCGGGTTGCGCTTGCCACCAGAGACCATCAAGGCCTTGATCCGCCCACCCTTGATGTGCGCAGCCGAAGAGCCGAGTCCGTCGAACATCATGTCCACGTTGCCGGCGATCAGGTCGTTGAGCGCCGGACCGGCGCCGCGATAGGGAATGTGGGTGATGAACGTCTTGCTCTGCTGCTTGAACAGCTCGCCGGCCAGGTGGTGGGAAGTGCCGCCACCGGCCGAGCCGTAGTTGAGCTTGCCAGGGTTGGCCTTGACCTGGGCCAGGAAGGCCTTGAAGTCCTGGTTGGCGAACTTCTTGGCGTTGACCACCAGCACCTGCGGCACGCTGGCCACGAGGATCAGCGGCACGAAATCGCGTTCCAGGTCGTAGTCCAGCTTCGGGTACATGCTGGGTGCGATGGTGTGGTGCACCGCCCCCATGAACAGGGTGTAGCCATCGGGGGCGGCTTTGGCCGCGATGCCTGCCCCCAGCGTGCCACCGGCACCACCCCGGTTGTCGATCACGAGCGACTTGCCGGAGAGCCGGCTGAACTGGGCCGCCATCGGTCGCGCAAAGGCATCGGTGCCGCCGCCGGCCGGGAACGGCACGATCAAGGTCACCGGTTTGCTGGGCCAGGCGCTCTGCGCGTGGCCGACGGTGCCGAACAGGGCGGCGCTGGCCGCGGCGAGGCGCAGCACATCGCGCCGCTGGAATCCGTTTGCTTGCATGGTTTGTCTCCGTTGTGGTTGTCAAAGTGTCGTCATCAGGGGAGCAGGTCCTTGATCGCCGGGGCGATCGGAATCTTGCCTTGCGCGAGGGCGGCCCGGTTCTTGTCGATCTTCTTGAGATCGTAGAGGTAGTTCACCATCAGGCCGTAGGACTGCCGGAGGCCTTTGGCCGACGGATCGGCCGCCCAGTTCAGCCGCTCGACGCGGGCGCCGTTGCCCAGATGGAAACGCGCCACCGCGTCCAGCGGCTTGCCGTCGTGCAGTTCGCTGGCCAGGTAGCGGGCCGCCCACTGTTTGAGGGCCACGCGGGGTGGTGACTTCTCGGCCAGGTCGGGGGCGGCATCCCAGGCCTGCAGCAGTTCGGCGGGCGCGTTCTTGTTCAGCCAGGCCCGCAGCCCGGGGATCGGCGACAGCGTGGCAAAGGTCTTGAGGCGCGGAAACTCTTCGTGCAGGCACTCCACCACCCGCTTGATCAGCGAATCGCCAAAGCTGACACCACGCAGACCGGTCTGCGTGTTGCTGATGGAATAGAAGATCGCCGTGGTGGCGCGGTCCAGATCGGCTGGCGCGGCGGCTTCGTCCAGCAGTGGCGTGATGCTGGACGCCACTTCGTTGATCAGCGCAACCTCCACGAAGATCAGCGGCTCGCCTGGCAGGCGCGGGTGGAAGAAGCCGTAGCAGCGGCGATCGCTGTCCAGCCGGTTCTTCACGTCGTCCCAGCTGCGGATGTCGTGCACCGCCTCGTACCTGATGAGCTTCTCCACCAACGACGCTGGCGAGTCCCAGCTGATGCGACGCAGCTCCAGAAACCCGACGTCGAACCAGGTGGAGAACATGTACTCCATCTCCACGTCCAGCGCGAGCAGCCGCTTGTCTGCCTTGAGCGGCGGCTGCATCTCGGCCCGCAGGTTCACCAGAAAGGGAATGCCGTCCGGATGAGCGCTGAAGCGCTGCAGCAGGCGCCGCCGTGGCGACACGGTGGCGCGGCGGTACAGCACTTCGGCGGCCGCCTCGTCGGGCGTGCCCACCGACTTGAGGTACTGTTCCTGCGCGGCCTTGACCTGAAGCGGGTCGGCCACGAAACGCTCGCTCATCAGCAGCCACAGATCGCGTCGGTGGGCCACCGAGGCGCCCGCGTACCAGTCGATCAGAGCGCCCGCGCGCCGACCGCCTTCGACCTCGCTGACCAGCGGATCGACGATGGCTTTGAGCTCGTCGAGTTTCTGTCGCAGCGCACGCGGCGACATCGCTTCTTCGCCCTGTCGCAACCGCGCCTTGAGCCGCTCCTGGGTGGAGCGCACCGCCACAGGGGCCGGCTGGCGCAGACGAGAGACACGTTCGGTCAGCCATTCGCGGGTGTTCATGCCGAAATCCTCGAAGTCTGGTGACGGGCCAGGTCGCGCAGTGCCACACGCTGGCGGGTGAGATGGGTGCGCATGGCGGCTTCGGCGCCTTCTGCGTCGCGCGCCTTGAGTGCTGCGTACACCGCCATGTGCTCCGACAGGCTTTGCTCCAGGCGCCCGGGTGCATGCAGCTGCTGCAGACGCGCCAGCTTGACGATCTTGCGCAGGTCACCGATCACCTGTGCGAGCCAGCGGTTGTTGGCCAGCACGATGATGGCTTCATGGATCGCGAAGTTGGCTTCGTAGTAATCGGTGATGCGCCGGGCTTTGGCACTGCGTTGCAGCCGGTCGTGCAACTGCTCCAGCGCGGCGAGGTCGGCGTCGGTCGCGTTGCGGGCAGCCTCAAAGGCACAGCGCCCTTCGAGCAGCGCAATCACAGGAAAGATCTCGTCCAGGTCCTGCTCGGTGATCTGGCTAACGAAGCAGCCCCGGCGTGGCTCATGGCGCAGCAGGCCCTCCGCGGTCAGCACCTTGAGTGCCTCGCGCAGCGGAGTGCGCGAGATGGACAAGGCGGCGCACAGCGCCGGTTCGTCGATGAAGCTGCCCGGCGCCAGCTCGCCGGCGAAGATGCGTTCGCGCAGCTTGGCCGCCACTTCATCGTGCAGGGAGTTGAGCACCAGTCGCATCTGTGATTACCTGTAATTACAGATAATTTTCGTCCAGCACACGAAGTTGATCACCGGTGTTTACCCTTGCACCGGCGTGACATCCGACGGGAATTCAGGGGAAGGCCCTTGCCCTCCCCCAGGGCTCAGACGGCTCGCCGGCCGCTCCACAGCCAGAGCAACGCGCCACCGACGATCATGGGCACGCACAGCCACTGCCCCATGCTCATGCCCAACGACAGCAGGCCGAGATGGGCGTCGGGCTCACGGAAGAACTCGGCGATGAAGCGGAACACACCATAGCCGAACAGGAACACCGCCCCCACCTGCCCCGTCGCGCGCGGCTTGCGGGCGTACAGCCACAGCAACACGAACAGCAGCACGCCCTCCATCAGGAACTGGTAGACCTGCGACGGGTGCCGCGGCAGATCGCCAGCGCCACGGAAAACCATCGCCCAGGGCAGTGACGGATCGGCCACCCGGCCCCAGAGCTCACCGTTGATGAAGTTGCCCACCCGCCCGGCCGCCAGCCCGGTCGGCACACAGGGCGCCACGAAGTCCATCACTTGCAGCCAGGGCCGCTGGCGGCTGCGCGCATACCAGACCATGGCGACCAGCACACCGAGCATGCCGCCATGAAAGCTCATGCCGCCGGTCCAGACGTAAAACACCTCCAGCGGATGGCTCAGGTAGTACGCTGGCTTGTAGAAAAGGCAGTAGCCTAGGCGTCCTCCAACCACGACGCCCATGACACCAAGGAACAGGATGTCCTCGACGTCGCGCAACTCCCAGGGCCGGGGTTGCCGGATGGAGACGAACGGCTCGTGCTTCAGCCTGGCGCGCGCCAGCAGCAGGAACAGCCCGAAGGCCACGAGATACGTGATGCCATACCAGTGGATGGCCAGCGGGCCAAGCTGCAGGGCGACGGGATCGATCTGGGGGTGGGTCAACATGGCCTGCGATTGTGCACGCAGGCCAGACCCGGATCAGTCCAGCAACGACAGATCCCGCACAGCGCCCTTGTCTGCCGAAGTGGCCAGCAGGGCGTACGCCTTGAGCGCCGCCGACACCTTGCGGGGACGCGGCTGCGCCGGCTTCCAGCCCAGTTGGTCCTGTTCGGTACGGCGTTTGGCCAGTTCTTCGTCGCTGACCAGCAGGTTGATGCTGCGCTGGGGGATGTCGATGAGGATCTTGTCGCCGGTCTTCACCAGGCCAATCGCGCCACCCGCCGCCGCTTCGGGCGAGCAGTGGCCGATGGACAGGCCCGAAGTACCACCCGAGAAGCGGCCGTCGGTCAGGAGCGCACAGGCCTTGCCCAGGCCCTTGCTCTTGATGTAGCTCGTCGGGTACAGCATCTCCTGCATACCCGGACCGCCCTTGGGTCCTTCGTAGCGCACGATCACCACATCACCGGCCTTGACCTTGTCCGCCAGGATGTCGGCCACCGCTTCGTCCTGCGATTCGGTCACATAGGCAGAGCCTTCAAACACCAGGATGGATTCGTCCACACCCGCAGTCTTCACCACACAGCCATCGAGCGCGATGTTCCCCCGCAGCACGGCCAGACCGCCCTCTTTCGAGAAGGCGTGTTCAAAGGAGCGGATGCAGCCCTCGGCGCGGTCCAGGTCCAGGCTGGGCCAGCGCGTGGCCTGGCTGAACGCCACCTGCGTCGGGATGCCGGCGGGGCCGGCCATGTAGAAGGTCTTGACCTCGTCGGACGGGTTGCGAGCGATGTCCCACAGGTCCAGCGCGTCCTTCATGGTCTTCGCGTGGATGGTGGGCACGTCGGTGTGCAGCTTGCCGGCGCGATCGAGTTCACCCAGGATGGCCATGATGCCGCCTGCGCGGTGCACGTCTTCGATGTGGTACTTGTTGGTGTTGGGCGCCACCTTGCACAGCTGCGGCACCACGCGCGAGAGGCGGTCGATGTCGGTCATGGTGAAGTCGATCCCGGCTTCTTGCGCAATCGCCAGCAGGTGCAGGATGGTGTTGGTCGAGCCGCCCATGGCGATGTCCAGCGTGATCGCGTTCTCGAAAGCCTTGAAGCCCACCGAGCGCGGCAGCACGGACTCGTCACCCAGTTCGTAATACCGCTCGCACAGTGCCACCGCCGTGCGGCCGGCGCGCTTGAACAGCTGCTCGCGGTCGGCATGGGTGGCCACCACGGTGCCATTGCCCGGCAGCGCCAGGCCCAGCGCCTCGGCCAGGCAGTTCATGGAATTGGCGGTGAACATGCCCGAGCAGGATCCGCAGGTCGGGCAGGCCGAACGCTCGACCTCCGCCAGATCGCTCTCGCTGACCTTGCTGTCCACGGCCATCACCATGGCATCCACCAGGTCCAGTTTCTTGAGCTCGATGATCTGCGTCTGCGGGTTGGCCAGGCGGGCCTTGCCAGCTTCCATCGGACCACCCGAGACGAACACCACGGGAATGTTCAGTCGCATCGCGGCCATCAGCATGCCGGGAGTGATCTTGTCGCAGTTGGAAATGCACACCAGCGCATCGGCGCAGTGGGCATTCACCATGTACTCGACCGAGTCGGCGATCAGCTCACGGCTGGGCAGCGAATACAGCATGCCGTCGTGACCCATGGCAATGCCATCGTCCACAGCGATGGTGTTGAACTCCTTGGCCACACCGCCGGCGGCTTCGATCTCCCGCGCCACCAGTTGGCCCAGGTCCTTCAGGTGCACATGACCGGGCACGAACTGGGTGAAGCTGTTGGCGATCGCGATGATGGGCTTGGCAAAGTCACCATCCTTCATGCCGGTGGCACGCCACAGGGCACGGGCACCAGCCATGTTGCGGCCAGCGGTGGAAGTCTTGGAACGGTATGCGGGCATGGGAGGGAAACGGTTATGGCCAAGAGGCCGTCAGGGAGCCAACGATTATCCCGCAGCGACCGACCGAAACCGGTCAAGCCCACCACGGTCCCGGGGCTGTCTCAGCGCTTGCGGGTCCGGATGCCCAGGGCAGCACGCTGCTTGTCGATGCGGTCCTGCTTCTTCTGGTCCATCTTCTCCATCTCCTTGCGCTTGGTGTAGCCGGTCATGTCTGCCCAGGTCCACCAGGCGACCGCCAGGGCGAACGGGGACAGCGCCCACCACCAGGACATGTCGGCCACGAATCCGATCCGGTTGTAGTTCCAGATGAGCAGGCCAATGCCTGCAAGCAACAAATACATCACACCCTCCGGTAAAGGCTGGATAAAACACAGCAAGCAACTGTAAGCAGTGGTGTCCGCCCAGGCCGACTCGATAGAATATTGGGCTGTGAGCTTCTCACTTTTACCCACGAGGACAACACCATGAAACGTGCTCTGATCATTATGGCCGCGATGGCCGCCATTTCCACCTCGGCCATGGCCGACCAAGCTCTGGCCACCGCCAAGAACTGCATGACCTGCCACGCTGTCGACAAGAAGCTGGTTGGCCCGGCCTACAAGGAAGTCGCTGCCAAGTACGCGAAGGACCCCAAGGCCGCCGACATGCTGGCTGCCAAGGTGCTCAAGGGCGGTTCCGGTGTCTGGGGCGCTGTCCCGATGCCCGCCAACACCCAAGTGAGCGAAGCCGAAGCCAAGAAGCTGGTCGCCTGGGTCCTGAGCCAGAAGTAATCGCTTCTCTCGCTCCAACAAAAAACCCGCTGGAATCCAGCGGGTTTTTTGTTGCCCGGTGCCGCTCAGGACACCGGGTGTGTGACAGCAGACCGATCAGTTGTTCTCGGACAGCTGGTCCAGGATGGCCGGGTTTTCCAGGGTCGAGGTGTCCTGGGTGATGGCCTCTCCCTTGGCGATCGAGCGCAGCAGGCGGCGCATGATCTTGCCCGAGCGGGTCTTGGGCAGGTTGTCACCAAAACGGATGTCCTTGGGCTTGGCGATCGGGCCGATTTCCTTGCCCACCCAGTCACGCAGCTCCTTGGCAATCGCCTTGGCTTCGTCCCCGGTGGGGCGCGAACGCTTGAGCACCACGAATGCCACGATCGCTTCGCCGGTCAGGTCGTCCGGACGACCCACCACAGCTGCTTCGGCCACCAGATCGCTCTTGCCCACCAGCGCCGATTCGATTTCCATGGTGCCCATGCGGTGACCGGACACGTTCAGCACGTCGTCGATGCGGCCGGTGATGCGGAAGTACCCGCGGTCAGCGCTGCGCACCGCGCCGTCACCGGCGAGGTAGTAACCCTTGAGTTCTTCGGGGAAGTAGCTCTTCTTGAAACGCTCAGGGTCGCCCCAGATGGTGCGGATCATCGAAGGCCAGGGCTTCTTCACCACCAGGATACCGCCCGCACCGTTGGGCACGTCATTGCCGGTTTCGTCCACGATGGCGGCAGTGATGCCGGGCAGCGGCAGGGTGCAGGAACCCGGCACCAGCGGTGTGGCACCTGGCAGCGGCGTGATCATGTGGCCGCCGGTTTCGGTCTGCCAGAAGGTGTCCACGATCGGGCAGCGCTCGCCACCGACGTGCTTGTAGTACCACATCCAGGCTTCGGGGTTGATCGGCTCGCCGACCGAGCCCATCAGGCGCAGGCTGGTCAAGTCCCAGTTCTTCGGGTGCACCTTCTCGTCGCCATCTGCAGCCTTGATCAGGGAGCGGATCGCGGTCGGTGCCGTGTAGAAGATCGTGCACTTGTGCTTTTCGATCATCTGCCAGAAGCGGCCTGCGTTCGGGTAAGTCGGCACGCCTTCGAAAACGATCTGCGTGGCGCCGGCGGCCAGCGGGCCGTAGGCCACATAGGTGTGACCGGTGATCCAGCCGATGTCGGCGGTGCACCAGAACACGTCGCTGTCCTTCAGGTCGAAGGTCCAGTTCATGGTCATGTTGGCCCACAGCAGATAGCCACCGGTGCTGTGCTGCACGCCCTTGGGCTTGCCGGTGGAGCCAGAGGTGTAGAGGACAAACAGCGGATGCTCGGCGCTCACCATTTCGGCGGGGCAGTCGGTCGACTGGCCAGCCATCACTTCATGCATGAAGCTGTCGCGGCCAGCGACCATGTTCACGGCGGTCTGGGTACGCTGGAACACGATCACGTCCTTGATCGTGTCGCAGCCACCCATGGCGAGGCCTTCGTCCACGATGGACTTCAGCGGCAGTTCCTTGCCGCCGCGCAGCTGGTAGTTGGCGGTGATCACAGCGACAGCGCCGGCGTCCTGGACGCGCTCCTGCAGCGCCTTGGCGGAGAAGCCGCCAAACACCACACTGTGCGTAGCGCCAATCCGGGCGCAGGCCTGCATGGCCACCACGCCTTCGATGGTCATCGGCATGTAGATGACCACACGGTCACCCTTCTTCACGCCGCGCGCCTTCAACGCGTTCGCAAACTGCGACACCTTGTTCAGCAGTTCACGGTACGTCACCTTGGTCACTTCGCCACCGTCGGCTTCGAAGATGATCGCAATCTTGTTCTCGACCGGCGTGCCCATGTGGCGGTCCAGGCAGTTGAACGATGCGTTGAGCTCGCCGTCTTCGAACCACTTGTAGAACGGCTTGTTGGACTCGTCGAGCACCTTGGTGAACGGCTTGCTCCAGGTCAGGGTTTCGCGGGCGTGCTTGGCCCAGAAACCTTCGAAGTCATTTTCGGCCTCGGCGCACAGTGCGTTGTAGGCGTCCATGCCGGAAATGCGAGCGGCTTTGCGCATCGCTTCGGAGGGTTCGAAGACTCGGTTTTCAACCAGTGTGGATTCGATCGACGACGAAGGCGTGGACATGGATGTGTCTCCTCTGGGGGGTATGAAACTGGGAACCCGGCGAATGTGCGCAAAGGCTCTTACGAGCCACTTACATGCACCGGCGCATCCTGAGACGATTCACCTGCGGCGCATCCGCCGGGGCTCCTACAATTCCCGGTTCGCGCAGCCCGTGTGCGAGCACCAGTCTATCCACGCAAGCCCGATGAGCCACCCCGTCAAAACCCCCGGTACCCGAAGCACCCTGCCCAACCTGATCTTTGCCAGCCGCTGGCTGCAGCTGCCGCTCTACATCGGCCTGATCGCCGCGCAGGCCATCTACGTCGTCCATTTCTGGGTCGAACTGGTGCACCTCATCGAGGCCGCCTTCGGCAACAAGGACGCACTGGCTGCCCTGGTCAAGAGCATCGGCTACAAGGACAATTTCGAGGTCACCGGACTCAACGAAACCATCATCATGCTGGTGGTGCTGGCGCTGATCGACGTGGTCATGATCAGCAACCTGCTGATCATGGTGATCGTTGGCGGATATGAGACCTTTGTCAGCCGCATGCACCTCGAAGACCATCCCGACCAGCCCGAGTGGCTCAGCCATGTCAATGCCTCGGTGCTCAAGGTCAAGCTGGCCACCGCCATCATCGGCATCAGCTCGATCCACCTGCTCAAGACCTTCATCAACGCCGCCAACTACGACGAAAAGGTGCTGCAGTGGCAGACGATCATCCATGTCGTCTTCCTGCTCAGCGCCATGGCGATTGCCGCCACCGACCGGCTGATGCATCCGGTGGCCGAGAAAGCCGATCACTGATTTTTCGCACAACACCCCACGGACCCGCCCCATGACCTCCATCCGCCAGAACGACCTGATCGAATCCGTCGCCGCCGCGCTGCAGTACATCAGCTACTACCACCCGGCCGACTACATCGCCCACCTCGCCCGCGCCTACGAGCGTGAGCAAAGCGCCGCAGCCAAGGACGCCATCGCCCAGATCCTGACCAACTCCAAGATGAGCGCCTTCGGGCACCGCCCGATCTGCCAGGACACCGGCATCGTCAACGTGTTCCTCAAGGTCGGCATGGATGTGCGGTGGGAAGGCTTCACCGGCAGCCTGGAAGACGCCATCAACGAAGGTGTGCGTCGCGGCTACAACCATCCCGACAACATGCTGCGCGCCAGCGTGGTGGCCGACCCGCTGTTCGCCCGCAAGAACACCAAGGACAACACGCCGGCGGTCATCTTCACCGAGATCGTCGCGGGCGACAAAGTAGACATCACCGTCGCGGCCAAGGGTGGCGGCTCGGAGAACAAGTCGAAGATGATCATGATGAACCCCAGCGACTCCCTGGTCGACTGGGTGCTCAAGACCGTACCGACCATGGGCGCCGGATGGTGCCCGCCCGGCATGCTGGGCATCGGCATCGGCGGCACCGCCGAGAAGGCCGTGCTGCTGGCCAAGGAAAGCCTGATGGACGACCTCGACATGTACGAGCTGCAGGCCAAGGCATCCAAGGGCGAGAAGCTCACGCAGGTCGAAGAGTTGCGCCTGGAACTGTTCGAGAAGGTCAACGCCCTGGGCATCGGCGCGCAGGGCCTGGGCGGCCTGACCACCGTGCTGGACGTCAAGATCAAGATGTACCCGACGCACGCCGCGTCCAAACCGGTCGCGATGATCCCCAACTGCGCTGCGACACGCCACGCTCACTTCGTGATGGACGGCTCCGGCCCGGTCTACCTCGAAGCCCCGAGCCTGGACCTGTGGCCCAAGGTCGACTGGCAGCCCGACACCCAGAAGAGCCAGCGTGTGGATCTGAATACGCTGACCAAGGAACAGGTCGCCAGCTGGACGCCCGGCCAGACTTTGCTGCTCAACGGCAAGATGCTCACCGGCCGCGACGCCGCCCACAAGCGCATCCAGGACATGCTGGCCAAGGGTGAACCTCTGCCCGTGGACTTCACCAACCGCGTCATCTACTACGTGGGCCCGGTCGATCCGGTGCGTGATGAAGTCGTCGGCCCTGCCGGCCCGACCACCGCCACCCGCATGGATGGCTTCACCCGCATGATGCTGGAGAAGACCGGCCTGATCGCGATGGTGGGCAAGGCCGAGCGTGGCCCGGTCGCCATCGAGGCCATCAAGGACGCCAAGAGCGCCTACCTGATGGCCGTCGGCGGCGCAGCCTACCTGGTGTCCAAGGCCATCAAGGGCGCCAAGGTCGTGGGTTTTGCCGATCTGGGCATGGAAGCCATCTACGAATTCGACGTGGTCGACATGCCAGTGACCGTGGCGGTCGACGCCGGCGGTACCAGCGCACACATCACCGGCCCGGCCGAGTGGCAGAAGCGCATCGCCAGCGGCGAGTTCAAGGGCATCGCGGTCGCTGCCGCTTGAAGACAATCGGTGTTTTCGACAGTGGGGTCGGCGGCCTGAGCGTGCTGCGTGCCCTGCTGGCCGAAATGCCGCAGGCTCGCTACGTCTACCTCGCCGACGGCGCCCACGCGCCCTACGGCGAACGCAGCCAGCAGCAGGTGGCAGAGCGTGCGCACCGCATCACGGACGGGCTGCGCAACCACTTCGGCATCGACGCTCTGGTGGTCGCCTGCAACACCGCCACTGCGCTGGCCATCGAAGGCCTGCGCGCCCAGCACCCGGAATGGCCCATCGTGGGCGTGGAGCCAGCACTCAAGCCCGCAGCAGCGATCACGCGCACCGGACATGTCGGCGTGATGGCCACCCGCGGCACGGTCGAGAGCGAACGTTTCGCCCGACTGCGGCAGCGGCTGGAACAAGCCTCGGAGAATCCCCTGCACTTCAGCTGCCAGGCCTGCGACGGCTTGGCCGACGCCATCGAACGCAACGACCGGCTTGCCATCGAATCGCTGTGTCAGCGCTACTGGTCAGCGCTTCAGTCAGAACACACGTCGTCTCCCATCGATACCCTGGTACTGGGCTGCACGCACTACCCGTTCGCAGCCGACATGCTGCAAAAGCTCGCAGGCGATGCAGTGACTCTGGTGGAGACCGGCATTCCGGTGGCGCGCCGCACGCGTGCGGTGCTGGACCTGCCTCCACCGAATGGGACAGAAAGTCCTGCGCCTACGGGTGTGGTCCTGCTGTCGACCGGCGATCCCGCACCACTGTCCCAAGCGGCGCAGCGCTGGCTGGGACTGGCCTCGCCAGGGCAGAACTTCGCCTGCTGAAAGCGAACCGCAGGCAGAGATTCAGGTGCTGCCCAGCGCAGCCAGGCGGCCGCGCTCGACATCGACACGCTGCAACAGAACCCAGCCGGCCAAGAACATCAGCGTCGTGGCAGCGATCGCGATCCGCTGGTTGCCTCCCGTCATCCAGGTGATGGCCCCGTAACTCAGCGGCCCGATGATGCTGGACAGACGGACGGCAAAACCCCAGAGCCCGTAGAACTCGGCCAACTGGGCGGGTGGCGCAAACAGACCCGCAAGCGCACGACCTGCCGACTGGCTCGATCCCATGCAGACACCGGCAATCGCGGCGGCGTACCAGAAGCCGCCCTTGGTGGTGGTCAGTGCGGCAATCACACAGGTGAGCACCCAGCCCAGCAGCGTCACGCCCAGCGCCCGTTTGTGACCGACCCTGTCCTGCCAGTGGCCGAACGCAAAGGCCCCCACCGCCGCGGCGATGTTCAGCACGAAGATCAGGACCATCGTCTCCTGTTTTTCGAAGCCGATCACCTGCTCGGCGTAGATGGCCGCCAGCGTGATCGTGACGGCCACACCTCCCTGGTAGGCCACGGCACAGGCCAGCAGCCACATGAAATCCCGGTAGCGCTGTGCTTGACGGAACGTGGTCCGCAGTTGCGTCCATGCCTGCCCCAGCCCCCCGCCAACGGCAGCGGTGCCGGGCATCGCGCGCTCGCGCAGCCACACAAAGGTGACCAAAGCCGACGCCGCGAAGATCCCCGCCGTGATCCACATGGTCTTTGGCACAAACTGTTCGGCCGACTGCCCAGCCGCCTGAGCCTGAAGCACCACCACCAGGCTCAGCCCAAGGGCCAACATGCCGCCCAGGTAGCCAAAACTCCAGCCCCAGCCGCTGACACGCCCCAGTGCATGCGGCTGCGCCAGTTCAGGCAGAAACGCCGCGATCAGCGACTCACCCCACGAGTAACAGACATTGGAAACAACGATCAGCAGCACGCCAAGCGCCACCGCATCGCGCCCGACAAAGGCAAGCGCAGCGGTCGACAGCACACAACCGACCGTGCTGAACAGCAAAAACCGCTTCTTGGCCGCACGCCGGTCCACCCAGGCACCGATCAGGGGCATGGTGAGCATCACGATGGCATAGGACACGCTCAGGGCAGCGGTCCAGGCGAAAGTGGCCCAGGGAGCACCGTCAGCGACCACCCCGACGAAGTAGGCCGAAAAGACAGCCGTCAGGACCACCGTGGTGTAGCCCGAATTCGCGAAGTCGTACATCGCCCACGCAAACACCTCGCGCTTTTGAACGCCAGGGTTGAGGGCATCGCCCTTCGGTCGGCCCATGTGCCGCGTCAGTGCAGATGGCGCGGCTTGCGTCCACCACCGTGGCCGGAAGAGCCACCATGACCGCGCGGTGGACGGCCCAGCTGCATCGAGTTCACCAGTGCGTCAAAACGCTGATTGAACAAGCTGTCGATCGAAGCCACCACGTCCGTCAGCTCCGAAGCATCGAAGTGGCGCTCCATGACGTGCACCACGTCTTGCACCAGCAGATCGCGTTGCACCTGCATGATGGCCGCGGGCGTCGGTCCCACGAAACACATCATGAAATCGTCGCGCGCCTCTTCGTCTTCGGGCGCCTCTTCTTCGTCGAATTCGGTGTCGTAGAAAGAAACCTCGATCGGTGCTCCGGCCGAAGCGATTTCATTCAGGCCCATGCAGGCCTCTTCGATCACCTGGCGAAAATCTTCGTCACCCGGAACCGTCCAGCACATCTGGAGCACATGCTCCTGCGCATCGAACCGGATGCCTGGCTCGTCTTCGTAGGAGCTCTCGGCGGCGGCCGCGAGCGACTTCGCTCCAGCGTACTGCCACAGGGGTTTGAGCGCGTCCTGGATCTGGGCGTAGGCCACATCCTCGCGCAGCGGAACGTCTCCGTGCACATGGATTTCAAAAGGCGCGTTGTATCGGGTCATGGAAACTCACTGTAGCGGCGAATGCGCCCCGGGGCAAAGGTGCACTGGATCTGGTGCCTCGAACCGGGGTCGAACCGGTACGCTCCCTCACGGGTAAGCGGCGGATTTTAAGTCCGCTGTGTCTACCAATTTCACCATCGAGGCGGACGGTCGGGCATTGTCGCAGGTTCACTCTGCGCGCTTCGCCTGAGGCAGCATGTCAGCACCAGAGAGCCAGCAGGGATGTCCGAAACGAAAACGGGAAGCCGAGGCTTCCCGTTTTTCTTGAATGGAGCGGGAAACGAGATTCGAACTCGCGACCTCAACCTTGGCAAGGTTGCGCTCTACCAACTGAGCTATTCCCGCAAAAATCCAGTGTGACTGGAGGCGCGACCCGGAGTCGAACCGGGCTAGACGGATTTGCAATCCGTTGCATAACCGATTTGCTATCGCGCCCGATTCGAAGACCCGGAGACCGGCCCTTCTCTTTCGACAAAAAAGGGAAGCCGGGCTTCCCTTTTTTCAAACTGGAGCGGGAAACGAGATTCGAACTCGCGACCTCAACCTTGGCAAGGTTGCGCTCTACCAACTGAGCTATTCCCGCAAACTTCCGACGTTTGGTGATGTTCGTCAGAAGCTGGAATTCTAGCGCAAAAAACGGGGCTTTTTCAAGACCCCTCCACTTTTTGCTCAGTGCTTGACGGCATCCGGCGAAGGTGCAGGCGAGCGACCAGCGGCGGCCGCGACCTGCGCCGCAACCTCCTCATCCGTCAACGGCACCGGCTGACGTTCCAGCGCAATAGACAGCACCTTGTCGATCCACTTCACCGGAACGATCTCCAGGCCTTGCTTGACGTTGTCGGGAATGTCGGCAAGGTCCTTGACGTTCTCTTCCGGAATGATTACGGTCTTGATGCCACCGCGCAGCGCAGCGAGCATCTTTTCCTTGAGTCCACCGATCGCGGTCACTTCACCTCGCAGGGTGATTTCCCCCGTCATGGCCACGTCAGCACGCACCGGAATGCCCGTCAGGGCCGACACCAGTGCAGTTGTCATCGCAGCGCCTGCACTCGGCCCATCCTTGGGCGTCGCCCCGTCCGGCACGTGAATGTGGATGTCGCGCTTGTCGAACTGCTCGTCCTTGATGCCCAGCATACGAGCGCGGCTTCGCACCACGGTGCGGGCAGCCTCGACCGACTCCTTCATCACATCACCCAACGAGCCGGTGCGCGTGATGACGCCTTTGCCCGGCATGATCGCGACTTCGATGGTCAGGAGGTCACCGCCCACCTCGGTCCACGCAAGACCAACCACCTGACCGACCTGGTTCTGTTGCTCGGCCCGGCCGTAGGAGTACTTTCGCACGCCCAGAAATTCGTCAAGGTTGGCGGCATCGACCACCAGGGTCGGTGTGTATTTCTTGAGCAGCAACCCCTTGACCACCTTGCGGCAGATCTTGGAGAGTTCGCGCTCGAGCGAACGCACACCCGCCTCACGGGTGTAGTAGCGCACGATGTCGCGCACCGCCTCTTCCTTGACTTCCAGTTCACCATCGCGAATGCCGTTGTTTTTGACCTGCTTGGGCAGCAGGTAGCGCATCGCGATGTTGGTCTTTTCGTCTTCGGTGTACCCCGAGAGGCGGATGACTTCCATCCGGTCGAGCAGGGCCGGCGGAATGTTCATCGAATTCGAGGTCGCCACGAACATCACGTCCGACAGGTCGAAGTCGACCTCGACATAATGGTCACCGAAAGTGTGGTTCTGCTCGGGGTCCAGCACTTCCAGCAGCGCCGACGACGGGTCACCGCGGAAGTCGGTCCCCAGCTTGTCGATTTCGTCAAGCAAGAACAAAGGATTGCGCGTGCCGACCTTGGACAGGCTTTGCAGCACCTTGCCCGGCATCGCACCGATGTAGGTGCGGCGGTGCCCGCGGATCTCGGCCTCGTCGCGCATGCCGCCCAGCGCCATGCGCACGTACTTGCGCCCGGTGGCTTTGGCCACCGACTGACCGAGCGATGTCTTGCCCACACCCGGAGGGCCGACCAGACACAGGATCGGGGCCTTGACCTTGTCCACGCGCTGCTGCACCGCGAGGTATTCGAGGATGCGGTCCTTGACCTTGTCCAGCCCGTAGTGGTCTTCGTTGAGCACTTCCTCGGCATGCGCCAGGTCGTGCTTGATCTTGGTCTTCTTGCTCCATGGCAGAGCAACCAGGGCATCGATGTAGTTGCGCACCACGGTGGCTTCGGCCGACATGGGCGACATCAGCTTGAGCTTCTTGAACTCGGCTTCGGCCTTCTTGCGTGCCTCGGCCGGCATCTTGGCGAGCTTGATCTTCTTCTCGATCTCCTCGATGTCGGCGCCCTCTTCGCCTTCGCCGAGCTCCTTCTGGATTGCCTTGACCTGCTCGTTCAGATAGAAGTCGCGCTGGTTCTTCTCCATCTGGCGCTTGACGCGCCCACGGATCTTCTTGTCGACGTTGAGAATGTCGACTTCCCTCTCGAGCTGTTCGAACAGGTTCTCCAGCCGCTTGTTGACCAGATCCAGATCCAGCACAACCTGCTTGGACTCCAGCTTGAGTGGCAGATGCGCGGCAATGGTGTCGGCCAGGCGACCCGGGTCGTCGATGCTGGAGATCGAGGTCAGGATCTCGGACGGGATCTTCTTGTTCAGCTTGACGTACTGGTCGAACTGCTGCATCACCGCGCGGCGCAGCGCTTCGAGTTCGTTGTTCTGGCTCGCGAGCTTTTCCAGCGCGGGATCGATCGGCGCCACATTGGCCACAAAGTGGCTTTCACCGTCGTTGATCGACAACACCTTGGCGCGCTGCACGCCTTCGACCAGCACCTTCACGGTGCCGTCGGGCAACTTGAGCATCTGCAGGATGGTGGCGACGCAACCCATCTCGAACATGTCCTCGGTCGAGGGCTCGTCTTTGGCGGCCGCCTTCTGGGCGACCAGCATGATGCGGCGTTCTGCCTCCATCGCGGCTTCCAGAGCCTTGATGCTCTTGGGGCGGCCGACGAACAGCGGAATCACCATGTGGGGAAAGACCACCACATCGCGCAATGGCAACAGTGGCAGGTCGACCGGCGTGCTGGGCAGGGGTACTTGTCCGGACATTTCAGACCTCAGAAAGGAATAGCGGGCCAAGGTGCAGGCGCAGCCTGTTCACCCTGGTCCATTCGGCGCACGCGCTCAGGCCTGCTTGGCCGCCTCGCGGTAAACCAGCAGGGGGGGTTTGTTTTCTTCGATGGTGGACTCGTCAACCACCACCTTCTCGACATTGCTCATGCCAGGCAGTTCGAACATGGTGTCGATCAGGGCGTTTTCCAGGATGGACCGCAGTCCGCGCGCACCAGTCTTGCGGGCCAGCGCCTTGCGAGCGATCGCTTTCAGCGCAGCCGGGCGCACTTCCAGGTCGGCACCCTCCATCGACAGCAGACGGGCGAACTGCTTGACCACCGCATTCTTGGGCGTGGTCAGGATTTCCACCAGCGCGTCTTCGCTAAGCTCGGCCAGGCTCGCGATCACCGGCAGACGCCCCACCAGTTCGGGAATCAGGCCGAACTTGATCAGGTCTTCCGGCTCGATGTCCTTGAATGCCTCGGTCAGGCTGCGCTGCTGCTTGCTCTTGACCACGGCGGCGAAGCCCATGCCAGAAGCTTCGGTGCGGTTCTCGATGATCTTTTCCAGACCCGCGAACGCGCCACCGCAGATGAACAGGATGTTGGTCGTGTCGACCTGCAGGAAGTCCTGGTTCGGGTGCTTGCGGCCGCCCTGAGGCGGTACGCTGGCCATCGTGCCTTCGATCAGCTTGAGCAGCGCCTGCTGCACGCCTTCACCCGAAACATCGCGGGTAATCGAAGGGTTGTCCGACTTGCGGGTGATCTTGTCGATCTCGTCGATGTAGACGATGCCCTGCTGTGCGCGCTCGACGTCGTAGTTGCAGCTCTGCAGCAGCTTGGCAACGATGTTCTCGACGTCTTCGCCCACATAGCCCGCTTCGGTCAGCGTGGTCGCATCGGCCATCACGAACGGCACGTTGAGCATGCGCGCCATGGTCTGCGCCAGCAGCGTCTTGCCCGAACCCGTGGGCCCGATCAGCAGGATGTTGCTCTTGGCAAGCTCGACCTCGTCCTTGCGGGCAGCCTGCTTGTGACGCAGGCGCTTGTAGTGGTTGTAGACGGCCACGGCCAGCGCGCGCTTGGCCGGGTCCTGGCCGATCACGTATCCGTCCAGGTTGGCCTTGAGGTCGGCGGGCGTGGGCAGGTCGTCTCCGGCCGATTTGACCGACTCGAGTCCGGGCAACTCATCACGGATGATGTCGTTGCACAGATCGATGCATTCGTCGCAGATGAACACCGACGGACCGGCGATGAGTTTCTTCACCTCGTGCTGGCTCTTGCCGCAGAACGAGCAGTAGAGCGCCTTTTCGCCGGAAGCGGCTTTTTTGTCGGCCATGGGTCTGGAGGTCGGGACTACCTGGTGGTAAGGATGGAATCAATGATAGTTCAAGGCCGGTGGGCCTGAAACCGCAGAAAAGCGGCCCATTCGAGGCGAAAACCACCACCGAACGAGCACTTTTTCATGACGTTTGCCGATTCAGGCGATCAGGCCGCCGTTGCACGCTTGTCGATCACCTTGTCGATCAGGCCGTATTCGGCCGACTCGGCGGCCGACAGGTAGTAATCGCGCTCGGTGTCGCGCTCGATCTTTTCCAGCGGCTGGCCGGTGCGTTCGGCCAGGATCTTGTTGAGCTGCTCGCGGGTCTTGAGGATCTCGCGGGCATGGATCTCGATCTCGGTCGCCTGGCCCTGCGTGCCACCCAGCGGCTGGTGGATCATGATCTTGGAATTCGGCAGCGCAAAGCGCTTGCCCTTGGCACCCGCAGCCAGCAGGAAGGCACCCATGCTCGCGGCCATGCCCGTGCACAACGTGGACACGTCCGGCTTGATGAAGTTCATCGTGTCGAAGATCGCCATGCCGGCGCTGACCGAGCCGCCCGGGGAGTTGATGTAGAACGAGATGTCCTTGTCGGGGTTCTCGCTTTCGAGGAACAGCAGCTGCGCCACCACCAGGTTGGCCGACTGGTCATTGACCGGGCCGACCAGGAAGATCACACGCTCCTTGAGCAGGCGCGAATAGATGTCGTAAGCGCGTTCACCGCGGCCCGACTGCTCGATCACCATGGGCACCATGCCCAGACCCTGAATGTCCATTGCGCTCATGCGTTTCTCCAATGTTTGAGTGCGTCGATGTCACTACTGTAACCAACCCGCCAAAGCCGCATCCGGACCAGCGACTTTGCCCGAGGCATGCATATGGCGTGCCTGGCAAAAAACACAAGTGCCCGACACAAAAACAAGAAGGGCGGATCGCTCCGCCCTTCTCCGGATGGCCTGGCGACGGGCGCCAGCAAGCCAATCAGGCCTGGCCCATCAGCTCGTCGAAACCGATCGACTTGTCGGTGACCTTGGCCTTGGACAGCACGAACTCGGTCACGTTGTTTTCGATCACGACCGCTTCGATCTCGGCCATGCGGCGGTTGTCGCTGGTGTACCAGCGGATCACGTCGGCCGGCTTCTCGTAGGACGAAGCCAGTTCGTCGATGTGTGCCTTGATCTGGTCGGCCTTGGCGTGCAGCTCGTTGACGCGCACCAGCTCGGCCACCACCAGACCCAGGCGCACGCGGCGCTCGGCCTGTTCCTGGAACAGCTCAGCAGGAATCGGGGCCTTGTCGGCGTCTTTGATGCCACGCTGCTTGAGGTCGGCACGGGCGCCTTCGACCAGACGGTCGACTTCGGACTGCACCACCGACTTCGGCAGATCCAGCTCGGCCTTGGCTACCAGCGCGTCCATCACGGCCTGCTTGTTGCGGGCCTGGACGCGGAACTTGACTTCGCGCTCCAGGTTCTTCTTGATGTCGGCGCGCAGGCCTTCAACCGTGCCGTCAGCGATGCCCAGCGACTTGGCCAGAGCCACATCCACGTCGGGCAGGTGGGCTGCTTCGATCTTGTTGACGGTCACCAGGAAGTCGGCCGTCTTGCCGGCCACGTCCTTGCCGTGGTAATCGGCGGGGAACGGCAGCGGGAAGGTCTTGGACTCGCCGGACTTCATGCCACGCACGGCGTCTTCGAATTCCTTGAGCATCTGGCCGTCGCCGACGATGAACTGGAAGCCTTCGGCCTTGCCGCCTTCGAAGGCTTCGCCGTCGATCTTGCCGGCGAAGTCGATGGTCACACGGTCGCCGTCGGCAGCGGCCTGGTCGGCAGCGCGCTGGGCGAAGGTGCGGCGCTGCTTGCGCAGGATGTCCAGCGTGCGGTCGATGGCAGCGTCGCTGACGTCGGCGGTGACCTTGTCGATCTCGGCCGTCGACAGATCGGCGATCTTGACTTCAGGGTAGACCTCAAACACGGCGTCAAAAGCCAGCTGGCCTTCGGGAGCGCCTTCCTTCTCGGTGATCTGGGGCTGGCCAGCCACGCGCAGCTTGGCTTCGCCGGCAGCGCTGGCGAACGCTTCGCCAACCTTGTCGTTCATGACTTCGTAGTGGACCGAATAGCCATAGCGCTGGGCCACCACGTTCATCGGCACCTTGCCGGGACGGAAGCCGTCCATCTTGACGTCGCGGGCCAGACGCTTGAGGCGCTTGGCCACTTCGTTCTGGATCACGTCGGCGGGCAGCGTCAGGGTGATCTTGCGCTCCAGCTTTTCCAGGGTCTCTACGGTCACGGTCATGGTGTTCTCCAATCAGGAATATCGGTTGGCCAGCGCGGCCGACCGGTGTGGGTCTGTTCGTCTGTGAGGTGGTGCGCGGGGGGGGACTCGAACCCCCACACCATTGCTGGCGTCAGGACCTAAACCTGGTGCGTCTACCAATTTCGCCACCCGCGCGCCGGACACACGAAGCCTTGGAGGGCTCCGTTGACGGCAACCTTCTATTGTATCTGCTGGGTCAGGCGGTCCGTTGCACCCGGAACCAGGCGGCGTACATCGCCGGCAGCGCCAGCAGCGTGAGCACGGTGGCCACCACCAGGCCGCCCATGATCGCCACCGCCATCGGTCCCCAGAACACGCTGCGGGAAAGCGGAATCATGGCCAGCACCGCCGCGGCCGCCGTCAGCACGATCGGACGCATCCGGCGCACTGCAGCTTCGACGATCGCGTCCCAGGCCGGTACCCCGCGCGCACGGTCCTGCTCGATCTGGTCGATCAGGATCACCGAGTTGCGCACGATCATTCCAAACAGGGCAATCACGCCCAACAACGCCACGAAGCCGAACGGTCGGTTGAGCACCAGCAGCGCACCGGCCACACCGGCGATGCCCATGAACCCAGTCGAAAACGCCAGCATGGAGCGGCTGAAGCTCTGGAGCTGCAACATCAGCAAGGTCAACACAATGAAGAGCATGACAGGCCCGCCTGCCGCGATCGACGACGAACCCTTGCTGCTCTCCTCCACCGCACCCGCGACCTGCACCCGGTAACCGGTCAGGCCCTTGGCCGCCCAGGCAGACTCGGCCTGGCGCAGCGTCGGCAGCAACTCTGCGGTCACGGTAGCGCCCTGCAGGCCCTCGACCACGTCGCCCTGCACCGTGATCGCGAACTCGCGGTTCTCGCGCCACAGCACTCCCGGCTCCCAGTCGAACACCGGCCGTGCGATCTGCGACAGCGGGATGCTCTTGCCACTGCTGGTTGGCAGGTAGGCGTTGTTCAGGCTGGTGATCGCGTCGCGCTCGGACAGCGGCTGGCGCAGCACGATGTCGATCAGCTTGTCGCCCTGCCGGTACTGTCCCACGTTGCTGCCGGTGAGCGCAGTGCGGGTGGCAGTCGCGATGGACTGGCTGGACACGCCCAGCGCCCGCGCCTTGGTCTGGTCGACCTCCAGGCGTAGCGCCTTGACCGACTCGTTCCAGTTGTCGTTGACGCCGCGCATGTTCGGGTTCGCACGCATCAGCACCTTGAGTTCGTCACCCAGGCCACGCAGCACCTTGGGGTCGGGCCCGACCACGCGGAACTGCACCGGATACGGCACCGGCGGCCCGTTGGGCAGCAGCTTCACGCGCCCCCGCACCTCAGGAAATTCAGTCGCCAGCAGTGCCGGCAAAGCCTTGCGGATGCGTTCGCGCGCCACGAGGTCCTTGGGCAGCACGATCATCTGCGACACGTTGCTCTGCGGAAAGATCTGGTCCAGCGGCAGGTAGAAGCGGGGCACACCCGAGCCGACCCAGGTACTGACGCTGAGCACATCCGGCTCCTTGGCCAGCCGCGCCTCGACCCGGCGCGCGACCTCGTCGTTGGCCGCCATGCTCGCGCCTTCAGGCAGCCAGATGTCGACCAGCACCTCCGGTCGCGCCGAGTCGGGGAAGAACTGCTGCTGTACCTGGCCCATGCCGGCCATGCCGAGCACGAAGGTGGCAATCGTCAGGCCGATGGTGATCCAGCGGTGCTGCACGCACCAGTTCACCAGCGCCCGGAATTTCACGTAGAACGGACCGTCGAACACCTCGTGCGCGGGCCCGACGAGGGCTTTCACCTTGAGCAGCCGCACCCCCAGATAGGGCACGAACATCACCGCCACGATCCAGGACAGCACCAGCGCAATCACCGTGACCGCAAAGATGGCGAAGGTGTATTCGCCGACAGTCGAATTGGCCAGCCCGATCGGCAGGAAGCCGGCCGCCGTGATCAGCGTGCCGGTGAGCATCGGCATGGCGGTGGCGTCCCAGGTGAAGGTCGCGGCCTTCATCATCGAATAGCCCTCTTCCAGCTTGCGCACCATCATCTCGACCGCAATGATCGCGTCGTCGACCAGCAGGCCCAGCGCGATGATCAGCGAGCCGAGGGAAATCTTGTGCAGGCCGATGTGCCAGTAGCGCATCGCCAGGAAGGTGATCGCCAGCACCAGCGGGATCGTGATCAGCACCACCAGGCCCGGACGCACGTCCAGCACATAGCGCCGCAGTCCGGTACCGCCTTCGCGCTTGTGCAACCCGAGACTGATGAAGCTCACCGCCAGCACGATCAGCACCGCCTCGATCAGCACGCCCACGAACTCGTTGACAGACCGGCTCACGGCCTCGGGCTGGTCCTGCACCTGCACCAGTTCCATGCCGGCCGGCAGCGACGGCCGGATCTCGCCCATGGCCTCTTTCAACGATTTGCCCAGCGCGATGATGTCGCCGCCCTTGTTCATCGATATGCCCAGGGCGATGCTGTCGCGGCCGTTGTGTCGCACCATCACCTGCGGTGGGTCGACATAGCCAGCGCGGATCTGCGCAATGTCACCGAGTCGAAGTTGCGTGCCGTTGGCGGCGCGGATCGGCATGGAGCGCAGCTGTTCGACCGTATCGAAAGCGCCATCCACCCGCACCTGCACCACATCGTGCGGCGCCTGCACAGCACCCGCCGACTCCACCGCGTTCTGCTGCCCCAGCGCGGTCAGGACGGCCTGCATGTCCAGACCCAGCGTGGCCAGGCGTTGGTGCGAGACCTCGATGAAGAGCTTCTCGTCCTGTGCGCCGAACAGCTCGACCTTGTTGACGTCCTTGACCCGCAGCAGCTTCTGCCGCACCTGGTCGGCCTCCTGCTTGAGCTCGGCCGGCGTGAAGCCTTCGCCCTGCAGCGCATAAATGACGCCGAACACGTCGCCGAACTCGTCGTTGAAGAACGGTCCGACCACGCCTTGCGGCAGCGTGTTCCGAATGTCGCCGACCTTCTTGCGCGCCGTGTACCAGATCTGCTGGATTTCGGCGGCAGGCGAGTTGTCGCGCACCTGGAACAGGATCAGCGTTTCGCCCGGCTTGGAATAGCTGCGGATCTTGTCGGCATACGGCACTTCCTGCAGCGTCTTCTCGATCCGGTCGGCAACCTGCTCGGCCACTTCCTGCGACGTGGCGCCCGGCCAGTAAGCCCGCACCACCATGGCGCGAAAGGTGAACGGCGGGTCTTCGTCCTGCCCGAGCTGGAAGTAGGACGCCACGCCCAGCACCATCAGCACGATCATCAGGTACCGCGTGAAGGCCTGGTGGTCCAGGGCCCACTGGGAAAGGTTGAAACGCGACACCCAGGAAGCGGCGGGCTGGCCGCTGTGCGCTTGGTTCTGGCTCATGGTGAACCTCAGCGGGCAGCGGTGGCCACGAAACGGACCACCTTCTGGCCCGGCGAAAGCACGTGCACGCCAGCCGCCACGACTTCTTCACCGTCCTTGAGTCCCGAGGCGATCACGATTTCGTTGCCGTCCGCGCCGGCCACGATCACGGTCCGCATCGACACCGAGCCGCTGGCCGGGTCGAACACCCACACGGCGCTGTCCTTGCCACCGGAGGCCCGCACCAGCGCACTGGTCGGCAGGCGGATCTGCCCGGCCGGCGCGGCTGTTCCCGTCGCTGCTTCACCGTCGAACTGCACCGACACCGTCGCTCCCAGCGGCACCGTGGCATCGGCTGGCAGGGACAGCTTGACCTGGAATGTCCGTGTGACCGGGTCGGCGCTGGCCGCGACTTCGCGGACCTGCGCGGGCAGCGGCGCGGGCGCCACACCAGCTCCCGACCAAAGAACCACCTGCGCCGACTGGCCGGTGCGCACACGCGCAACCCGGTCCTCGGGCACGGCGATCACTGCATCGCGCGCGCCATCGCGTGCAATGCGCACCACCGGCGCGCCGGCCGCCACCACCTGCCCGGGCTCGGCCTCTACCGACAGCACCACCCCCGGACCGTCCGCCACCAGGCGGGCGTACCCCGCCTGGTTGCCCTGCACCGCGCCTTGGGCGCGTGCCTGGCGCAACGTCGCCTCCGCAGCGTCGAGCGTTGCTTGCCGGCGTTCGATCTCTGCGCCGCTGACAAACCCCTGCGCCTTCAGGTCCGAGAAGCGCTTGAGGTCGGCCGCTGCCAGATCGCGCTGCGTCTGCGCGGCCGCGATCTGGGCCTGGGCCGCCTGGGTAGCCAGCGCCAGGTCCTGGGCATCCAGCTGGGCCAGCAACTGGCCAGCGGTCACGCGCTGTCCGACCTCGGCCGGGCGCTGGATCAGTTTGCCGCCGACCCGAAAGCCCAGCCTGGATTCGGTCCTGGCCCGGACTTCGCCCGCGTAACCCGCACGGGTCTGCAATGCGCCATGACTGACCGTCATCAGCTTGACCGAGCGGATTGGCTCCTGCGGCGCCTCCGGCCGGGAACACGCCGCGAGCAACAGCACGGTCGACAGGAGAGGCACAAGCAAGGGGGTCTTCTTCATGGCGCAGCGGTATGGAAAAAGAAAAACGGCCCGTACAAATTAATGACTGACCGGTTAGTAATCAAATTGTAGTGCAATCGAATGCCGGCTGACAACGCGCCAGGGGGTGGCGGCCCGTCTGCCGGCAGGCCGCGACTGTGCCCGTGAGAAACTGCTCGGAACGCTTTGCCCCGTCAACCCCTGCAACGCCCAGCCCCCTACATGCCCGCGCCAGACACGCCATTGACCAGTCAGGTCGGTCACTATGAGAACTTCCCGGTCGCGTCCTGGCTCTGCCCGGCCGCCATCCGGCCGGCGGTGATGGCGATCTACCACTTTGCCCGCACGGCAGACGATCTGGCCGACGAAGGCACGGCATCGGCCCCTGAGCGGCTGGAGTCGCTGTCGTCCTACAGGGTGGCACTGGATCGCTGCGTGAAGGCGCCCGGCGAGACGGCGGACCCCAGCGCGTGGCCCGAAGTCTTCGGCCCGCTGGCCCGGCAGATCGCGCTGCACAGTCTGCCGATGCCGCTGCTGCACGACCTGCTCAGCGCTTTCGAGCAGGACGTACGCCACACCGCCAGTGGCCATGTCTATGCCAACACGGCAGAACTGCTGGACTACTGCCGCCTCTCCGCCAATCCGGTCGGCCGGCTGCTGCTGCACCTGTACGGCATCGGCGATGCCCTCTCGCTGGAACGCAGCGACGCCGTTTGCAGCGCGCTGCAGCTGATCAACTTCTGGCAGGACATATCGGTTGATCACGCGCGCGGTCGCCACTATCTCCCGGCCGACGCGCTGGCGCGCCAAGGTCTCACGCTAGAAGATTTTTCGGGCGATGCGCCAGCCGACGTTCAGGTGCGTTGCCGCAGGGTGATTGCCGCGCTGTGCGATGAGGCCAGGGAGATGATGCTGCAGGGCGCGCCGCTGGCCCGGCGCATCCCGGGCCGTGCCGGCTGGGAACTGCGGCTGGTTGTCGAAGGCGGCTTGCGCATCCTGGACAAGATCGCCGCCATCGATCACAGCAGCTGGCTGCAGCGCCCCACGGTCGGGAAGGCCGACATCCCGGTGATGCTCTGGCGCGCCGTGACCGGCACGCACCTCAATCGGCGGCCGCTGGCAGGCTGAAACCGAAGCTGGCGCCCTGTCCCGGGCGGTTGCTGGCCCAGACGCGGCCTCCGTGGCACTCGACGATGCGGCGGACCATCGCCAGACCCACGCCCGGCCCCGGAGAAGGCGCTCCAGCCCCCTGCTGGAACAGACCAAACAGCATCGCCGATCTTTCAGGCTCAAACCCCAGACCGTTGTCGTGCACGAAATAGGCGCTGCCACCCGGCACCGCCTCGTGACCAACCTCCACCAGAGGATGGTCGCTGGTGCTCGCGTGCCGCACCGCGTTGTCGAGCAGCTCGACCCAGACCCTGCGCAGCAAGCCCGCGTCGGCAAACGCCGGCGGCAGTTCGGCCACCACTTCACAGCGCACCGATCCCGACTCCCCGCCGATGTCCAGACCCCGCATCACCGACCGGACCAAGGCTGCGTTGTCCACCCACTCATGGCGCAGATCTTCCACCTGCAGCCGGGCCAGGTCCGACACCGACTCCATCAGTCGCTGCAACCGGCGGCTGGAGTCGAGCACCTTCTGCGATAGCCGGGCAACCTGCTCCGGCTGCTCGGCGCCGGGCAGGTCACCAAGCAGTTGCGCATAGCTGGCGACGTGACGCAGCGAAGTTCGCAGGTCGTGGGCCAGCGCGTGGGAGATGTCGCGCAGCGTCTGTTCCGCCGAGACCAGCCGGCCCAGCACGGCCGCGTCTGCGGAGGCAGCCGCACCACCGGAACCCGACGGAGAAGTCGCCTGATCGGACCGCATGGCCAGCGGATGCCGGAATTCGTGAGGGGAAGACATGAGGATGGCAGTCGAAAGGTGCAACGGCAGCCGCCAAGGGAGCACTTCCCGGCGATATACCGACACTATCGCGGCAAGCCATGCAAACCTTTGTTGACATACGACATTGGTTCCTGTGAAACGGGTATTTCTGCGTCGAATGTGACGCAAACCGCAGTCACTGCCCCGGCAGCAGCCGTGCCTGTGGCACATCTTGCTCATGACAACCAGCGGTAAACCCTCCAGAAGACCCAAGAAGTCTTCCCGGCCGTCAGCCTCCAGTGCCCCAGCGCCAGCGGGTGTGCAAAAAACCACGAAACGGACCTTTCAGCCGCTGGAGAAAACGCCGCTGCAGCCGATGAGCAAGGATCAGCCCTCATGGGTTGACCGAACTGCCCCATCCCCTGCCCCGATGTCTCCCGCTTCCGCCCCGTCGCCCGACACCCCCCAGCGCTGCCGACTCTGTGTTGCCCGCGCCAGTTGCCTGTTTGGGCAGTTGCCGCCCATCCAGCTGGATCGGCTGGATTCGCAGATCCGCGAACACGACTTCCGCAAAGGCGAGATGCTCCAGACCGAGGGCGCCCAGCCCCCCGTGGTGCGAAGCATCAAGGTCGGCACGGTCATGCTGACGCGCAAAGGCCCCGACGGGCAGTCCCGCGCGGTGGCCATGGTCGGACGCAGCCACTTGCTGGACGTCTGTTCGCTGGTCGGCACGAAGGCCTTGCTCGGCGCGCAGGCGCTGTCGGCGGGTCGTTTCTGCGAAGTGCCTGTGAGCGCCTTGCGCAGCATCCTGGACAAGGAACCGGCCCAGCTCTATGGGCTGCACCAGCAGATGGGGCGATCTTTCGAATCGCTGGCAGACTGGGGCCATGTGCTGCGCATGCGCGGACTGCAGCGTCAGCTGGTGGCGGCGCTGCGCCTGCTGGCCCGGGAGCAGGGGTCGCCCACCGTGCTGCTGCCCAGCCAGGTTGCCCTGGCGGCCGTGCTCTCGACCACCCGGGAGTCGGTGGCGCGCGCGCTCAAGCAGCTGGAAGAAGACGGACACCTGCAGCGCCGCGACCGCTGGCACGGGGAACTCACCGGCACGCACCACCAGGTGTTCCGCGACCCCGACTGATCCCTGCGCAAGGGCTGTTTACACTCGGGAACCACCTCCCGAGACATGACACCCCAAGACTACGCCCAGCAGAAAGCCGCCGCCTCAGGCAGCAGCTTCTATTACGCCTTCCTGTTCCTGCCGCCCGAACGCCGTGCGGCGATCACGGCGTTCTACGCCTTCTGCCGCGAGGTCGATGACGTGGTCGACGAAGTCACCGACCTGGGCGTGGCGCAGGCCAAGCTGGGCTGGTGGCGCCAGCAGGTCGCACAGGCCTACGGCGGCCGCGCCGACCACCCTGCCCTGCAGGCGCTGATGCCACACGCGCCGGTCTTCGGCATCGAGGCGCGGCACCTGCTGGCGGTGATCGACGGCTGCCAGATGGACCTGGACCAGAGCCGTTACCTCGACTTCGCCAACCTGCAGCAGTACTGCCATCTCGTGGCTGGCGTGGTGGGCGAAGTGGCGGCGCGCATCTTCGGCCAGACCGACCCGCGCACCACCGACTACGCCCACCAGCTCGGCCTGGCGTTCCAGCTGACCAACATCATCCGCGACGTCGGCGAAGACGCCGCGCGCGGCCGCATCTACCTGCCGGTCAACGAACTGCAGCGCTTCGACGTCAAGGCGCACGAGTTGATCAAGCGCGGTGCCGCGCCGGGCATGGACACCGCCGACTTCCAGCGCCGCTTCCTGCCGCTGATGCAGTTCCAGTGCGAACGCGCACTGAAGACCTACGACGAAGCGCTGGCCCTGCTGCCCGAGGCCGACCGCCGCCCGCAGAAGCCAGGTTTGATGATGGCCAGCATCTACCGCACCCTGCTGCAGGAAATCGCCGCCGACCCGGTGCTGGTCCTGACCCAGCGGGTGAGCCTGACGCCGCTGCGCAAGCTGTGGCTGGCGTGGAAAGTCCAAGCATTGGGCCGTCTGTGAACATTGCGATCGTCGGCGCCGGCTGGGCAGGGCTCTCGGCCGCCGTCGAAGCCGTGGCGCTGGGCGCCGACGTCACGCTGTTCGAAGCCACCCGCACCCCTGGCGGTCGCGCGCGCGCCCTGCCCGCGCAGCGCCCGGACGGCGTGCCGCTGTTGCTGGACAACGGGCAACACATCCTGATCGGCGCCTACCGCGAGACGCTGGCGCTCATGCAGCGTCTGGGTGTCGACCCGCAGGCGGTGTTGCTGGGCACGCCGCTGTCCCTGCCCTACCCCGACGGCAGCGGCCTGCAGACGCCGCGTTGGGCCGCGCGCTGGCCCGCGCCGCTGGACGCCGTGGCCGCGATCCTGACCGCGCGCGGCTGGCGCTGGAGCGAACGGCTGGCGCTGGTGCGCGCTTCGCTGGGCTGGCAGCGCTCGGGCTTTGCCTGCGATCCCCGGATGACCGTCGGCGAGCTCTGCGCTGTGCTGCCCGCCCGGGTGATGGACGAACTGATCGAGCCGCTGTGTGTCTCGGCCCTGAACCTGCCGGCCGCCGCGGCCAGCGGGCAGGTGTTCCTGACCGTCATGCGCGACGCGCTGTTCGGCCAGGGATTCGGTGCCTGGTCGGCCTCGGCCCTGCTGCTGCCTCGCGAAGACCTCGGCACCCTGCTGCCCGAGGCCGCCTGCCGGCATCTGGGTGAGCGAGTGCGGCGCGGCACACGGGTCACGGCATTGCAGAGAACCCCTTCCGGCTGGACGCTGTCCGGCGACGGTTGGTCGGACAGCTTCGACCGCGTGATCTGGGCCACCGCCGCCAGCCCGGCCGTGTCGGTCATGGGCGCGGCCACCGGCGTCAATGCCACCGGCGCGGCCTTGCGCGACTGGGCTGCCACCACCAAGCGGCTGGACTTCACGGCCATCACCACCGTCTATGCCTTTGCACCGGGCGCGCGTCTGAACGCGCCCATGGTCGCGCTGCGCTGCAGCCTGCAAGCGCCCGCGCAGTTCGTGTTCGACCGCGGCCTGCTGCGACCACACGATGCGTCGGCGCAAGGCCTGCTTGCCTTCGTGATCAGCGCCAGCGAAGGCGAACGCGACGCGCTGCAAGCGCAAGTGCTGGCGCAGGCCGCCAGCCAGTTGGGCCTGCGCGATCTGCAACCGATACAGACTGTGGTGGAAAAACGCGCGACCTTTGCCTGCACACCCGGCCTTCTGCGCCCGCCAATGGCGATCGCACCGGGTCTGTGGGCCGCGGGGGACTACATCGACGGTCCCTACCCCGCCACGCTCGAAGGTGCGGTGCGCAGCGGGTTGGCGGCAGCGCGGCTGGCCTGCGCGGCCTGAACCGAAGTCTTCAGCGGACGCCCAGCGCCTGCGCCGCAGCAAACGCGGGGCGGCGCACACAAGCCCGCACCCATTCGCGCGTCAACGGATAGGGTTCCGTCAATTCGCGCACCGGCCGCAACCACTGCAACACACTGGCCACACACAGGTCGGCCACGGTGAACCGGTCCGCCGCCAGATGCGCCTCGCCGCGCGCCTGCTGTTGCGCCAGATGCTGTTCGAGCACCCGCAGCGGCACCGCCAGCCGCCGCTCGGCCACATCGGCCAGCTCAGGCTTGCGCCGCTCCACCGGCATGACCACGCGGTGCATCAACACCGTCAGCGCATCGGCCTCGCATTCGCTCATGACCCAGAAGCTCCAGCGCAGCGCCTCGGCGTCCTCGCGCGCGGTGGCGGGCGTGATCGAGAGACCATCGGCCACGCCGTGGTGCCGCGCGAGGTACAGCGCGCAGGCCATGCTCTCCCAGACCACGACATCGCCTTCCGCGCGCGCGTCGACCACCACAGGGATGTGGCCGTTCGGGTTGAGCGCGAGGAACTCCGGGGTGCGCGTGGCGCCGCCCTGGTACGGCGTGGCCACGTGCTGGAAATCCAGACCCAACTCGGTCGCGGCCCAGAGCGGGCGCAGCGCGCGCGAGGCGGCGATGCCGTGGACGGTCAGGCCCATGCCGGCTCCCGCGTCAGGCCGACAGCGCTCGGCACAGCGCGCCCAGCTCGCTGACGGTGATGTGGGGCACCAGCGGCGCATGTTCCCAGGCGTGACCACCGCGGTTCACCCAGGCCACTTGCATGCCGGCGTTCAGCGCGCCGACGCCGTCGAGATGTGCGTCGTCGCCGATGTGCAGCACCTCGTGCGGCGCCACGCCGGCCGCGTTGGCGGCGGCGTGGAAGATACGCGGGTCGGGCTTGCCCACGCCGAACTCGCGCATGCCGATCGTGGCGACGAAGTGGGCGCCGATGCCGACGCGGTGCACGTCGGCGTTGCCGTTGGTCAGTGCCACCACCGGAAATCGGGCACTCAGGTGCGCCAGCGCCGGCAAGGCATCGTCGAACAGTTCGACCCGCTGCCGCTCGGCGAAGAACACCTCGAAGGCCGGCTCGGCCAGCGAAGGGTCGTCGCCCGCGCGTTGCAGCAACGTGCGGATCGACTCGCGGCGCAGCGCGTTGAGGTCGTGTGAAAGATCGGGTCGGGTCCGGCCCGTTTCCTCGCGCACTTCGCGCAAGGTCTTCTGGTCGGCGCCCAGCGCGGCGGTCGTCGGCGCATGCTGCGCGAGCCACGTTGAAAGCACCTGCTCGGCCCTCTTGATCGTCGGCCAGATCGGCCACAGCGTGTCGTCCAGATCGAGCGTGATGGCGCGGATGCGGGACAGGTCCAGCCCCTGATCGGGCGGGTTCGTGCGCGGGGGGGCGGGGTTATTCATGGCTGCGGGAGAATAGCGCATGCCCTTCCAGACAGAACCCGCTTTCAAACATGGCCAGGCGCCCCGCACGGCCATCGTGTGGTGCAACCTCGGCACCCCCGACGAACCCAAGGCGCCCGCGCTGCGCCGCTATCTCGGCGAGTTCCTGGGCGACCCGCGCGTGGTGGAAATCCCGCGCGCCCTATGGATGCTGATCCTGCACGGCATCATCCTGCGCACCCGCCCCGCCAAGTCGGCCGCCAAGTACGCCAGCATCTGGACACCCGAAGGCTCGCCGCTGAAGGTCTGGACCGACAAACAGTCCAAGATGCTGCAGGGCTACCTTGGCGAACGCGGCCACCAGGTCACCGTGCGCTACGCGATGCGCTACGGCAACCCCTCGATGCCGTCGGTGCTCGACGAGCTCAAGGCGCAGGGCGTGACCCGCATCCTGATCCTGCCGGCCTATCCGCAATACAGCGGCACCACCACCGCCAGCGTGATCGACGCCGTGTCGGCCTGGAGCCTGAAGATCCGAAACATCCCCGAGTTCCGCTTCGTCAACCGCTACCACGACGACCTCGGCTACATCGACGCACTGCACCGCAAGATCCGCGCGCACTGGATGCACCACGGCCAGGGCGACCACCTCGTGATGAGCTTCCACGGCGTACCCGAGCGCACGCTGCACCTGGGCGACCCCTACCACTGCGAATGCCACAAGACGGCGCGCATGCTGGCAGAAAAACTGGGGCTGGAGAAAGACCGCTACAGCGTCACCTTCCAGTCGCGTTTCGGCAAGGCCAAGTGGCTGGAGCCCTACACCGAGCCGACCCTGATCGCGCTGGCGAAAAAAGGGCTCAAGAGCGTGGACGTGGTCTGCCCCGGCTTCACCGGCGACTGCCTGGAGACGCTGGAAGAAATCCGCATGGAAGCGCAGGAAGCCTTCAAGCACGCGGGCGGCCAGCGCTTCGAATACATCGAGTGCCTCAACGACAGCCCGGACTGGATTCGCGCGCTGGCCGACTTGGCGGAGCGGCATCTGCAGGGCTGGGGGACGCAGCATGCGGATGATCCGATGCAGTTGGTGGCGAGCCGGGAGCGGGCGTTGGCGTTGGGGGCGAAAAGTTGATCAAGTCTCCAGAGTTGCCAGCCGTATTTACTGTCAAGGCCGGTGTCTTGCCCATTGCAATCTGAGTCAAAGCCAAGTATTGACGTATGCCCTCACCCCAGCATTCACTAGATCTACAACGCAAATCCGAGCAATTGATGGCGGATGCTTTGGGAAGTGCAGGCTTTCGGCGTCAGAACCGAAGTGCACCCTATAGGCGCCCGATTGGATCTGATTCAGAGCTATTCATCTTTGCAAAGGTGCATCGGCGCGCAGGGATCAGCTATTTCGAACCCGTTCTAGGCCTGGAGAACAAGACACTCCGAAGCAGGCAAATAGAGCCAGACCAAAAAGAAAAATACCCGAGATTTGCTCACATCTATCTTGGTTACCTTTGTGGAAATGACATCTTGAGGTGGTACTTTCAAGATGAAGCAGGCTCTCAGACTGCAGTTGAGACCATTTCGCAAGCGGTTTCGACCTTTGCAATTCCGTTCGCGGAACATTGGTGCGATTTATCTAGAGCGGAAGAACTTATTCGTGCAGCACTGGATGGGCGTGGCCCGCACGGGGTCGTTGTCTATCATTGGTCAGCAGAACTATTGCGAGCTTCTCTGATCGGCTCGATTCAATAGCGCGATCTGAGCAAGGCCCACTGCCTCACTACCCCGCCAGAAACCGGCTAACCAGCTCCAGCTGGTCCGGCACATTCAGCGCCGGCGCGTGCCCGCAACCCGCAATCGTCACCACCAGCGCACGCGGTCCGCGGTCGCGCATCTGTTCCGCGGTGTCGGCCAGCAACAGGTCGGACTCCGCGCCGCGCAGGCACAGCACCGGGATGTCGATGCGGTCGTACTCGGGCCAGCGGTCGTAGTCGCCCGGGTGTTCGGTGAACTGCATCACCATGGCCGGGTCGTAGTGCGGCGTCACGCGGCCGTCGGGCAGGCGGCGCACCGAGCTTTCGGTCAGCAGCTTCCATTGCGCGTCGCTGAGGTGGCCGTAGGGTTTGTAGACGGTGCGGAAGTACTGCTCCAGCTCGCTCACCGTCGCGAAGCTCGCCGGGTTGCCGGCGTAGCTGCGGATGCGCTCGATGGCGGCGTCGGCCAGCTTGGGGCCGTTGTCGTTGAGCACCAGGCGCCGGATGCGCCCGCGCAGCAGTCCGTCGGCCGCGACCATGCCGATGGCGCCGCCCATGGAGGTGCCGACCCAGTGGAAACGGTCCAGCCCGAGCTGGTCGACCAGCGAGCACGCCAGCATGGCGTAAAAGGTCAGGCAGTACTCGGCCTTGGGCTCCGGGCTCCACTGCGACAGGCCCCGGCCAATCGTGTCGGGACAGATCACGCGGTAGCCGAGCCCGCTCAGGTGCGCCGCCAGTGCGTCCATGTCGCGCCCGGTGCGCGCCAGGCCGTGCCAGGCGATCACGGTGCCGTGGTCGGTGGTGCCGGGCGCGGCCGGCCAGTCCATGAAGTGAATCTCGCGGCCCTCGCAGGTCAGGTAGCGCGACTGGGGTGTGACAGACGAAGCGCTCATTGCAAGCCCTTGAGTTTGGCCAGCACGGCGCGTTCGCGCAGCTTGCCGACGATGCCGGTGGGAAAGTAGTAGACCGAGAGCACGAACAGCAGGCCCAGCCAGAGCAGCCAGCGGTCGGGCGTGAGCAGCGCGGGCAGCAGCGGCACGCCGGCCGTCGCCTCACCGGCCATGCGCAGCAGGTCCTGCAGGTAGCTCTGCGCCAGCACGAAGAGCACGCTGCCGATCAGTGCGCCGTAGAGCGTGCCCATGCCGCCGATGACGACGATCAGCAGGATGTCCAGCATGATCTCGAACGACAGCGAGGTGTCCGGCCCGTTGTAGCGCAGCCAGAGCGCGAGCAGGCATCCGGCCAGCGTAGCGAACAGGGCCGAGAGTACGTTGGAGAGCGTGCGGTAGACGACGGTGCGGTAGCCCAGCGCCTCGGCGCGGAAGTCGTTTTCGCGGATCGCCTGCAGCACGCGGCCGAAGGGCGAGTTCACGATGCGCAGGATGGTCAGGAAGATCGCGCAGACGCCGACGAACAGCAGGTAGTAGGTGATCAGCTTGCCATTGAGCGACACGTCGCCCCAGGGCAGCGACAGCGGTTCTTCGCTCAGCTCGAAACCGGGCGACAGCAGTTCGGGCACGCTGAAGCTCAGCCCGTCTTCGCCGCCGGTGAAGTCCGACAGCTGCGAGGCCAGCGTGAGGAAAGCCGAGGCCACGGCCAGCGTGATCATGGCGAAGAAGATCGCCTTCACCCGCAGCGAGAACAGGCCGATCAGCAGCGACAACAGCGTGGACACCAGCAGCGCGCCGAGCACGCCGACGACGATCGCACCCCAGGACGGCTCCGCGAACGAGCCCAGCGCAATCGCGACGCCGTAGGCGCCGATGCCGAAGAACATGGTGTGCGCGAAGCTGACGATGCCGGTGTAGCCCAGCAGCAGGTCGAAGCTGGCGACCAGCGCGACGAAGACCAGGATCTTGGCCGCCACGTTGAGCGCCTTCACGCCCGGAAACAAGAAGGGCGCGAAGGCCAGGCCCAGGAACAGGACCACCAGCAGCGCCGCCAGCCAGGGGCTGCGCGGCAGGTCTTTGGAGAGGATTCGTTGCAGCATCTTCAACCTCTCACCGGCTCGTCACGGGATAGACACCCTGCGGCCGCCACAGCAGGATCGCCACCATCAGCGCGATGTTGGAGAACAGCGCCACCTTCGGGGCCAGGAAGCCGGTGTAGTTCGCCATCAGTCCCACCAGCAGCGCACCGATCAGCGCACCCAGCGTGGAGCCCAGGCCGCCGATGATGATGACGATGAAGATCAGCACGTTGACCTGCGCGCCCATCTGCGGCGTCACGCTCTGCTGGTACAGGCCCCACATCACGCCGCCCAGGCCGGCCAGCGCGCTACCGGCCACGAACACGCCGACGAACAGGCGCTTGATGCGGTAGCCCAGCGACTCGACCATCTCGCGGTCCTGCACACCGGCGCGGATCAGCAGGCCAACCTTGGTGCGGTTGAGCGTCCAGACCATGGCGGCGAACACGGCGGTACCGACCAGCACCGCGACGATGCGGTACTTCTCGACCGAGGCATCGCCCAGCAGCAGCGAGCCGCGCAGCGCCTCGGGCAGCGGCAGCGCGATCTGCCCCGGGCCCCAGATCACCTTGATCAGCTCCTCGCCGATGATCATGCCGCCCATGGTGATCAGGATCTGCTTGAGGTGCATGCCGTAGACCGGGCGGATGATGAAGCGCTCGAACACCAGCCCCAGCGCACCCGCCACCGCCATCGCGACCAGCATCGCCGGCAGCAGCGCCAGCAGGTTCATCCAGAGGCTGTCGGCCGTCGTGTAGGCGCTCATGCTTCCCAGCACCGTGGTCGCCACGAAGGCGCCCAGCGCGATGAACACGCCGTGGCCGAAGTTCAGCACGTCCATCAGGCCGAACACAAGCGTCAGGCCCGAGGCGATGATGAAGACGATCATGCCCATCGCCAGCCCCGCCACGGTCAGCGTCAGCCAGGTCGCGGGGCTGCCGATGGCCGGCAATGCGGCCAGGGCCAGCACCGGCACCAGAGCCATGGGCTTCCAGTCGAGTTCTTTGAGCGCGCTCATTGGTGGGCTCCCAGGCTCAGGCCGAGCAACTTGCCCTGCAGAGCTTCATCGGCGGCCAGCTCGGCCATCGACCCGCTGTGCACCACGCGCCCGTCGTCCATGACGGCCACGCTGTCGCCCAGCTGCTTGGCGAAGTTGAAGTTCTGCTCGACCAGCAGGATCGTGGTCTGCGCCGCCTTGAGCTGGCGGAAGGCCTCGATCATGTTCTGGATGATCGCGGGCGCCAGGCCCTTGCTGGGCTCGTCGATCAGCAGCAGCTGGCGCGGCTCGACGATGGCGCGCGAGACCGCCAGCATCTGCTTCTGCCCGCCACTGAGTTTGCCGGCCGGGTGGTTCCAGAACTTCTTCATGGCCGGGAACAGGCCGAAGATCCATTCGAGACGCGTGGTGTCGATGTCGTCCAGCGTGCGCGCGCCGTGCGCGGCCAGCAGCATGTTCTCGCGCACCGACAGGTCCGAAAAGATGCCCATGCTTTCGGGCACGTAGGCCACGCCGCTGGTGGCGATCTCGGGCGTCTGGCGCGCAGTGATGTCCTGCCCGGCCAGCGTGACGCGGCCCTGGCTGGCGTGCCACAGGCCCATGATGGTGCGCAGCGTGGTGGTCTTGCCGGCGCCGTTGCGGCCCAGCAGCATGGTCAGCTGTCCCTTGGGCACGGTGAGGTCGACGCCGTGGAGGATGTGGTACGCGCCGATGTGCGTATGGACACCCTCGAGTTTCAACAATGCTTCGCTCATGCCGCGGCCTCTTCTTTTTCTTCCGGGTTGATGCCGAGGTAAGCCTGCTGCACCACGGGCGAGGCGATCACGGTCGCCGGGTCGCCATCGGCCACGAGTTCGCCGTTGTGCAGCACGATGATGCGGTCCGAGAGTTCGCGCACCACGTCCATCTTGTGTTCGACCAGCAGGATGGTCTTGCTCCGGTCGGCCTTGAGCTGGCGGATCAGGTTGAGGATGACCGGCACCTCGTCCACGCTCATGCCGGCCGTGGGTTCGTCGAACATGAAGACCTGCGGCTCCAGCGCCATCAGGATGCCGACCTCCAGCTTGCGCTGGTCGCCGTGCGGCAGGCTGGCCGCGAGCTGGTCGCCCTTGTCGGCCAGCGCCACGGCTTCCAGCACCTCGTCGGCGCGCACCACCAGGTCCTTGCGGTCGCTCCAGATCTTCCAGAGGTTCAGGCCGGCGCCCGCCCTCGCCTGCACCGCCAGCCGCACGTTCTCGCGCACCGTGAGGTTGGGGAACAGGTTGGTCAGCTGAAAGGCGCGACCCAGGCCGGCGCGCGCCCGGGCGGCAGCGCCGTCGCCGGTGATGTCCTGGCCTTGCAGCTGGACCCTGCCGGAGGTGGCCTTGATCTGCCCCGAAATGAGGTTGAAGTAGGTGGTCTTGCCGGCGCCGTTGGGGCCGACGATCGAGGTCAGCGTGCCCGACTCGAACGCGCAGCTGACCCCGTTGACTGCGTAGTGCCCGCCGAACCGCACGGTCAGGTCGGTGGTTTTCAGTGAAATCATGGATGCCTGTGTCTGGATGCCTGTGTTTGTGTCGCCTGGGGCCGCTCAGTAGCAGGTGCCCGGGGCGTAATAGCCCGCGCCGGTCTGGCGCAGGGTGGTGTTGATCAGGACGCTGTAGAGCCCCATGCCCTGGTTCGACCCATAGGCGTAGTCGTAGCCCCAGAACACATACGCCCGGCCCCAGGCCACGTGGCTGACGTTGTCGGCGGTGTGGCACACCGGCGTGAAGCCGGTGGTGCTGGCGGTGGCGACGGGCGAGAACCCGCTCTCTTTTCCGCTCGCGTCGACCGTCTTCACCGACCAGCGGTAGCTGGTGCCGGGGTTGAGCCCGGCGTCGGTGAAGGAAGCCGTCGTGACGGGCGACGCCGTGGCCCGTGCGCCGTTGCGGTACACGTGGTAGCCGCTGGCACCCGACACCGCGGGCCAGGTGATCTTCATGGTCGAGGCGGTGGCATTGCCAGCGCCGACCGACGTGGTGGGCGGCAGGCTGCCACTGGACACGCCGCTGCCGATCTGGTCCACCATGGCCTTGACCGCCTTCATCTGCGGACCGGACTTCTTGGCGTAGTCGGCGCTGTCGTAGCCCCACCAGTCCCAGCAGGCATTGGTGGCGGTCTGGCCGGTCTGCGGATACAGGACCACGATCTGGTTGGTGTCGGCCCAGCGGTTGAGGCCGGTGTTGCGCACGTACTGCTGCCCGATGGTGGCCACGTTCTGCTTGCAGCCATGCAGCGCCACATGCAGGCGGCAGGTGGCGCCGGACTGGCAGGCTTGCGGCACATAGGCCCAGCCCGTGGTGCCCATGGCATGACCGGTGGTGAACCCGGTCTGGTCGAACTCGACAAAGGTCCCGCCCAGCGCGCCGTTGTTGCGCGGATTCAGGGCGCCATAGAGGTGCTGGAGCATCGCGCCCGCCTGGTCGAAGTCGCAGTCGTTGATGTAGGGCTCGGCCTTGAGGCCGCAGGCGCTGCCGAAGTCGTCGGTGAGCCATGCGTGTTCGGCCGGCAGGTTCTTCTGGTAGGCAATGTTGGCGACCGGCACGTAGTTGCCGTAGTAGGTTTTCAGGTCGTCCACCACGGCGGTCTTCACGACCGAGTCCGAGGTGCCGGAGAACAGGTACACCTTGCTGTTGGCCAGGTTCGCCGTGGGATCCACGGCCCCGCTGGTCGCCCAGCTGTTGGTGGTCGACACCAGCGTGCTGACCGGGATGCTGGTGCTGTGGGTCATGCAGCGGCCTGTGGCATAGGCGACCGAGCCTTCGGCACAGTAGAACGGACCGGCCGCCACCACGCCCACGCCCTTGCGGAACGTCGCCGAATAGGCCACATGCAACTGCACCGCCATGTAGCCGCCCGACGAGACACCGGACACCGTGGTCTGCGTGCCGTCGATGTTCAATTGCGGCATGGCCTGCACCGCTGCCGCAGCGTTGAACGCCACCGGCGCACCCAGAGCCACCACCAGCAGGGCGCGGCGAGCGCCGCTACATGCATTCCAAAGGAAATCCACCAAGGGCTGTCGCATGGGAACACCTCCGCACATCGGGGTTTCGAACACGCACCACCCTGCCCCCTCGCGCTGAGGGAGGTCGTTTCAGGAATGGCGGCACCTGCGAAAGGGGGGGAAGCGCTGCGCCCCCCCGCGACGGACTCAGCGCTTGTTGCGGATGGGGATATCCAGCTCGCTGGGCTTGATTTCGCGAACAAGCTCAGGCACGCCCCACGCGAACGCCGGGTCCACCTTGATCTTGAAGTGGTACATGCTCTGCAGGGCCTGGTGGTCTTCCTTGCGGAAGGTCATCGTGCCCTTGGGCGTCTCGAAGCTCATGCCTTCCATGGTCTTGATGAGCGTGTCGGTCTTGGTGTCGCCGTTGGTCTTCTTGAGCGCGGTCACCACGGCCATCGCGGCGCTGAAGCCACCGGCGGTGAAGAAGTCCGGCGGCGTCTTGAACTGGCTGTAGTGCTGGGCCACCAGCGCTTCGTTCACCGGGTTCTTGGGGATGCCGAAGTAGTAATACAGCGCGCCTTCCATGCCCGGGAAGTTCTTGTAGGCGACCATGGCAGGCAGGATGTTGCCGCCGGTGGCCAGCTTGATGCCGTAGCGCTTTTCCAGCTCCATCTCGGCGATCTTGGGGAACGGCGTCGGCGCGCCCGACCAGCCGACCGAGATGTACTTCTTGCCCGGCTGGTCCTTGAGCTTGTCGACGATGCGCAGCAGGCCGGCGGTGAAGTCGGTCGTGCCCACGGGCAGATATTCCTCGTGAACGATCTTGGCCTTCTTGGTGAATTCCTTTGCGGCCTTCACGCCGTCGCGGCCGAAGGCGTTGTCGTTGGCCAGCATCGCGATCACGTTGCCCGGCTGGTCCAGCGCGGCGGCGTTGGCGGCGGCGTCCTGGCTGCTGTTGCGGCCGGTGCGGAAAATGTACTTGTTCCACTTGTCGCCAGTGATCGAGTCGGCCACGGCGGGCTCGACCAGCAGGATCTTCTGGTACTCGGCGGCCACGGGCAGCATGGCCAGCGCGACGGGCGACGCGGTCGGGCCGATGGCGAGGTCGACCTTGTCGTCGGCGTAGGCGGTGGCCAGCAGGCTCTTGCCGATGTCCGGCTTGCCCTGGTCGTCCTTCTCGATGACCACGATCTTCTTGCCCGCCACCATCATGGTGCCGTTGGTGGCGTAGTTCAGGCCCATCATCAGCCCGGTCTGGGTCTGCTTGGCGTAGGCCTCCAGCGGACCGGTCTTGCTGTAGATGTGGGCGATGCGGATTTCGCCCTTGTTGGCCTGGGCAAAGCCCAGCGAAGCGGTGCAGGCAAGGGCCATCACCGCAACGCGGCGCGTGGTCTGGAACATGTCTTGTCTCCTGTTGTGGTCGGGTCACCGGGGCGGTGCCTTTCAGCCACTTTGCAGGGAGCGTGCCAGCGGGTGGTGTCCTTGTGAATCAAGGACTTACCGGATCAACCGTTTTGAAGCGTCTGAAATTCAGACGAAACTGGCCACAAACAAATGTCCAAACATCAGACGGTTGTCTGAATTTCAGACACCTCACCCAGCTTGTCGTACAGGCTGGCCCGCGAGATGCCCAGCAACCTGGCCGCCGCCGTCCGATTCCCGCCGGTGTGTTTCAGGGCCGCCGCGATGGCGCTGCGTTCCAGTTCGGCGATGCGCTGCGGCAGCGGCCGCAGGTCCTCATCGGTGGCCGCCACCGGCACAACCGCCGCAACAGCGGCAGGAACGGCCATCGCCGGTTCGATGCGCCCCTGCCCCGCGTCGCGCAACACCTGCTCGACCTGGGCCGCGCTGATCTGCGGCGAGTCGCTGCGCAGCGCCAGTTGCTCCAGCACGTTGCGCAGCTCGCGGATGTTGCCGCGCCAGGGCTGGGCCGCCAGCAATGCCAGCGCGGCCGGCTCCAGATCCAGGTGGGCGGTGGCGCCACGTGTGGCGATGTCTTCGCACAGCGCTTCGACCAGCAGCGGCAGGTCGTCGCGCCGCTCGCGCAGCGGCGGCACGCGGATGGGCAACACGTTGAGCCGGTAATACAGGTCTTCTCGGAACTGGCCGTTGCGCACCAGTGCCGCCAGGTCGCGCGAGGTCGCGGCCACCACACGCACGTCGCAACGCAGCAGCTTGTTGGAGCCCAGCGGCTCGATCTCGCCCTCCTGCAGCGCGCGCAGCAGCTTGACCTGCACGGCCATCGGCATGTCGCCCAGTTCGTCGAGGAACAGCGTGCCGCCGTCGGCCAGTTTGAACTTGCCGTCGCGGCCCTTCTTGTCGGCCCCGGTGTAGGCGCCGGGCGCGACGCCGAAGAACTCGGCTTCGAGCAGCGCCTCGGGCACGGCCGCCATGTTTACGCCGACGAAGGCGCGGCCGGCGCGCGGCGAGGCCGCGTGGATCGCGTGCGCCAGCAACTCCTTGCCGGTGCCGGTCTCGCCCAGCAGCAGCACCGGGCTGGCCGACTGGGCGGCGCGGCGGGCCTGGCGCTTGACCTCCTGCGCGGCCGCGCTGGTGCCGACGAAGCTGGCGAAGGTGTACTTGGCGCGGCGCTGGCTGGCCAGCTCGCGCCGGGCATCGTTCAGGTCCTGCTCCAGCCGCGCGAACTTGGCGATCAGCGGCTGCAGCGTGGTCTCGGGGTGGTCGAACAGCACGATGCCCAGCACGCCGATCACCTCGCCCGCCTCGTCGCGCAGCGGGATGCGGCTGACCACAAAGGTCCCAGCGCGGTTGGTCAGCAGGTCGATCAGGATCGGCTTGCCGGTTTCCAGCACCTGGTGCATCTGCGTGTTCTGCACCACGCTGGAGACAGGGTGGCCGACGAAGTCTTCTTCGCGCTCGTAGCCCAGCGCCGGCAGGAAGCGGCGGTACTGGTCGTTGATCCACACCACCCGCCCCGCCCGGTCCACCAGCAGCATGCCCTCGCTGGCGTTGGCGAACAGGTCGAACATCGAGCGCGCGGCCAGCTCCAGGATGCTCTGGGCGTCGCGCGGAAGGCGGGTGTCGGGGCTCATGCCCGGATGTTAAGCCTTGGTCAGTGCAGCCAGTTGCCCCAGCAGGTAGCGCCGAGCGGCCGGTGAGCTTGTCAACCCGACAGCCTGGGTCAGGCTGTGAACAGCCATTTCCTGCTCGCCACTCAGCCGCTCGACGTAGGCTTTGGCGACCCAGTACGGCTGGTAATTCGCGCGCCTCGCAGGGTCCACGGACAGGAGCAGTTCACTGGCCCGCTCCGACTCGCCCGCACGGGCCCAGGCCAGGGCATGGGCCACCTCGGCGCCCAGTGTGGGCGCCAGCGCCAGCAGTTGCCGATAGAGGTCTGCCACCGCACCCCAGGGCGTGTCACCGCCGAACAGGCGCTGGCAGTGGGCCGACTGGATCGCCGCTTCGAGCTGAAAAGGTCCCGGTGACTCCAGGCCCGATGCCCGCCACAGGCAGCGCTCGGCGCGCGCGATCATGTCGCGGTCCCAAAGCGCCGTGTCCTGCTCGGGCAAGGGCACAAAGTCGCCCCGGGCGTCGAGGCGGGCTGCGGTGCGGGCTTCGCAGAACAGCATCATGGCCATCAGGCCCAGTGCCTCGGCAGACTCGGGCAGCAGGGAGCAGACCAGATCGCCCAGAAAGAGCGCTTCGGACCGCAGGCCCACGATGGCGGCCTCACCGCCGTCCAAGGCGTCCCAGCCCAGACCGTAGGCGGCATAGATGGCTTCAAGCACTGCCTGCAGGCGACCAGGCAGCTCGTCGGCGCCCGGCTCCTCAAAGCGCAGCCGGGCGATACGGATCTTCTGCTTGGCACGCACCAGGCGCTGGGCCATGGCCGCGGGCGAGGTCAACATCGCCTGCGCCACCACCTGGGCGTCCAGGCCCAGCACGGCCTGCAGCATCAGCGCGGGGCGGATGCCCGCATCGATGGCCGGGTGGGCACAGACGAACAGCAGCTTGAGCCGATCGTCCGGGATGGTGGGCGCCTCCACCCAGGCAGCGTCGTCTTCCAGCAGCGCCTGCACCTCGGGGCTGCGGTGCAATCGCTCGCGCCGCGCCACCTGCAGCAGCTCGCGCTTCGCCACACTCAGCAACCAGGCATCCGGCAGTTGCGGGACACCCTGCTGCGGCCACAGCGCCAGCGCCTTGGCCAGCGCCGTGGACAAGGCGTCTTCTGCCGCCGCCAGATCCCGCCACTGGTAGGCCAGCCAGGCCAGCAACCGACCGTAAGAGGCCCGAGCGACCAGCTCGACCGCCACCCGGGAGGCCGATTCGGGCGACGGATCGCCCTCCGTCACTGGCCAGTACCCGGGCGCAGACCCGCAGGCACCACCATCACCGGCCTCACCTCCACGGCCCCGGTCGCCGCCACGGGGCAGCGGGCCGCCCAGCCGAGCGCATCGTCCAGGGTCGGCACATCGATCACGAAGTAGCCACCCAGTTGCTCCTTGGTGTCGGCAAAGGGGCCGTCCTGCACCTGCCGCTGACCGTCCTTCAGGCGCAGCGTCGTGGCCGTGCTGCGCGGCTGCAATCCGTGCCCGTTCACGACCACACCGGCCGCATGCAGGGCGCCGATGTAGGCACCCCAGGCGCCCATGTAGGTCTTGGCCTGGGCCGGATCGGCGGGAGGTGTCTGGTTCTCTGCACTGTCGAAAAACATCAGCATGTATTGCATGAAAGGCTCCATGAGGGTTCAACGAGACACAACCCGATGTTGCGCTCTGACCATGTGATGCGCGGCACCACCGCCGATCGACATGCCGCCGGAAATTATTCTGTTGATCAGGACCGACGCGGCAACAGGCCAAGTCGGACCAGCTGATCGCCCACCTGCCGCGCCGTCTCAAACCGTATGCCGCGCCAGCCCAGCGCGCACGCGGCGTCGATGTTGCGCTGGGCGTCGTCGATGAACACCGGCGCCGGATCGCGCACACCCAGCCGCTCCACCGTCAGCCGAAAGATCGCCGGATCGGGCTTCATCAGCGCCACGCGGGCCGAGAAGATGCCATCCTCGAACCAGTCGGCGAACGGATGGTCGTCTTCGATCCAGTGCGAAAGCCCGTGCGGCATGTTCGAGAGGTAGACCAGCCGGTGCCCGGCCGTCTTGAGGTCGTGGATCAACGCCACCGTGTCGTCCTTGACGTGCATGTGCGGCGCCAGGCCATCGATCACTGCCATCACTTCGCCCTCCTCCAGCCCGGTGCGCCGGGCGATGCGCTGCGCCAGCACCTCGGACTCTGCGTTCCCGAGGTCGAACTGCGCCCAGTTGCCGTCCGGGTCGAAGGTCTGGAAGATCTCGCGCACCCAGTGCTGGGCACTGCTTTCGTCGACCGCGCGCGCGGGCAGCGCCTGCCGCAGCAGCACCGTCGGCTGCCAGTTGAACACGACCCCGCCGAGGTCGAACACCACGGTTTCTTTCATCTTGACCCTCTGCCCCCTCGTTTCAGGCCGCCACCACCGTCACGCCATGCTCCTTGAGCGTCAGCCCCAGCTCTTCGCCCAGCTGCCATTCGCGGTCGACCTGCGGGCTGACCACGAAGATCGGGCCGAGTTCGGTCTGCACCGTCAGTTCCTGGAAAGCGCCAAGGTAGGCCTGCTTGAGCAGCGCGCCGCCCAGCCCCCCGGTTTCGCGCGCGCCGATGGACCAGGCTTCGGGCCGGATCGCGGCCTTGACCGGCCCGGGCGGCAGCGACTGGCGTGGCCGCAGGCGGATCGGACCGACGCGCACCGAGCCGTCGCTCTCACTCACGCCGTCAAACAACATGGCCTCGCCCATGAAGCCAGCCACGAAGGCACTCGAAGGCCGTTCGTACAGGTCCTGCGGCGCACCGGCCTGGGCGATCTGCCCAGCGTCCATCACGATGATCTGGTCGCTCACCGCCAGCGCCTCGCTCTGGTCGTGCGTCACGTAGGCCACGGTCAGGCCCAGCCGCTGCTGCAGACTGCGGATCTCTTCGCGCATGCTGCGGCGCAGTCGCGCATCGAGGTTGGACAGCGGCTCGTCGAACAGCAGCACCGCCGGTTCGATCACCAGCGCCCGCGCCAGCGCAACGCGCTGCTGCTGTCCGCCGGAGAGTTCGCTGGGCAGGCGCGTGTCCATGCCCACCAGACCCACCGTCGCCATCGCTGCCCGCGCGCGCTCGGCGATCTCCGCCTTGGGCAGGCCGCTCACGCTCAGGCCGTAGCCCACGTTGTCGAGCACTGTCATGTGCGGGAACAGCGCGTAGCTCTGGAACACCATGCTGACGTTGCGCTCGCTGGGGCCGAGCGAGGTGACGTCGCGCCCGTCGATCAGGATCTGTCCGCCGCTGGACGATTCCAGGCCGGCGATCATGCGCAGCGTCGTGGTCTTGCCGCAGCCCGAGGGGCCGAGGATGGTGGTCAGCGTGCCCTTGGGCACGGTGAAGTCGATGCCCTTGACGACCAGGGGCGCGCCGGCGCCGCCGTAGCGCTTGGTCACCTGGCGAAATTGAATGCCGTGTGTGGTCATGGCTGGTTCTCCGGAATCAGTGGCCGCCCGCGCGGCGGCCGAGTTGCCGCTCACCGACCAGGCGCTGCACCAGCGCGGTGATGAGGGACATGAAGACGATGAGCACGGTGCAATACGCGAGCGCGAGCCCGTACTCGCCATTGCCCACGCGCCCGATGATGTAGGTCGTGGCCAGCTCGTACTTCGCCGAGACCAGGAAGATCACGGCCGAGACCGTGGTCATCGAGCGCACGAAGCTGTAGATCAGCGCCGCGGTCAGCGCCGGCTTGAGCAGCGGCAGCACGACGCGGCGCAGCGTGGTCAGCGTGCCGGCGCGCAGCATGAACGAGGCTTCGTCCAGCGAGCGGTCGAGCTGCTTGAAGGCCGCCGTACCGGCGCGCACGCCCACCGGAAGGTTCCGAAACACGAAACACAACACGATGATCAGCCCGGTGCCGGTCAGCTCCACCGGCGGGACGTTGAACGCGAGGATGTAGCTCACGCCCAGCACCGTGCCGGGAATGGCGAAGGTCAGCAGCGCTGCGAACTCGAAGCCCGCCTTGCCGCGAAACTCGGTGCGCGCCAGCAGCCAGGCGATCAGCAGGCCCAGGAAGGCGCAGACCGGCGCGGCCATCGCCGCCAGCGAGGCGGTGGTGAACAGCGAGTTCCAGGCCGTGCCGGCCCAGACCAGGCCGTGCTCGCCCCACTGCAGGTCGAAGGCGCCGCGGAAGTGGTCCAGCGTGATCGTGTAGTCGCGGCCCCAGGTCTTCACGAAGCCGCCTGCAAACGCGAACAGGTAGACCACCACGGTGAACACCAGCCAGGGCCCGGCCACACCGAAACACAGGCGCCGCACCGCATCGGGCAGCGGCATCGGCAGCCCGGCGTCGCCCTTGCCGGTCACGGTGGTGAAGCTGGTGCGGCCCAGCACGGCGCGCTGGATGAAGAACACCGCCAGCGCGAAGAAGGTCAGCACCAGCGCCAGCGCCGCCGCCATGCCCGGGTCCAGCGCGGCGCCGACGATGGCGAAGAAGATGTCGGTCGACAGCACCGCATAGGACCCACCCAGGATGATCGGGTTGCCAAAGTCGGCCATGCTTTCGATGAAGCCGACCAGGAAGGCATTGGCCAGACCCGGCTTGAGCAGCGGCAGCGTCACCGTCATGAAGGTGCGCAGCCGGTCGGCGCGCAGCGTCTGCGCCGCTTCTTCGAGCGACGGGCTCACGCCCTGCACCACGCCACGCATGATCATGAAGGCGATGGGCGTGAAGGCAAACATCTGCGCCAGCCAGACACCAAACACGCCGTAGAACCAGCGCGAAGGCTGCACACCGAAGGCCCATTCCATGAACTGGTTGTAGAGCCCCGCGCGACCAAACAGCAGGATCAGCCCGAGACCGACCACGAACGGCGGCGTGATGATCGGCAGCATCGCCAGCACGTTCAGCGGCCGCGCCAGCCGCGTTCCGCCGCGTTCGGCCCACAGCGCCATCAGCGTGCCCATCACCGTCGTGCCGCCCGCCGTCAGCAGCGCGAGGAACAGGGTGTTCCAGGCGACGCCGCAATGGGCGCCCCCCGAGACGCAGCCCAGGCCCCAGATGCGCGCGGTCGCCAGCCGATCCACCAGCGAGCCGGGCGACCACAGGCCCATGTCGTCGTACAGGCCCGACGACAGCGAACGCAGCACCGGATAGACCACGAACAGCGCCAGCAGGCTCACGCAGCCGACCACCGCGCCGGCAATGAACACATCGCCACGAAAGAACCCCAGCCGCGCCACCCCTGCGCCCAGCAGCATCACCAGACAGGCGATGGCGATGAAGCCACCCCAGCCCATGCCGAACTGGCCGTGGTCCAGCGGACCGAACCAGGCTTCGAGCGTCTGGAAGCTCCAGCCGGGCGCGCCGATGGCAAAGCCGCTCGCCAGCAATCCGGCCAGACCAAGCAAGGCGCCGCCGACCAGCACCCCGCCCTGCGCCCGACCCACGGGCAGCAGCAGGCCGGCGCCGGCGATCAGCAGCCCGGCCAGCCCGGTCCAGAGCCACGGCCGACCGTGCAGCGCCGCCTGCACCATGCCACTGGCCGTGGCGTCACCGCCCCAGACCGCGGGCAGCGCTGCCCAGATCGACTGCTGTTGAAGAAAGTACCAGGGCAGCAGCGCATAGGCGGCCAGCCCCAGCAAGGCCCAGGCGGCAATCGCCCGCCCGGACCGCGAGGTCGAGGAGTTCATGGGAGCTTCCGAAGTGGCGGGCGATCAGCGCGGCAGGCTGTTGACGTCTTTTTCCCAGCGCTGGATCAGGCGCTTTCGCTCGGCCGTCTGCCCGTACTTGGCGTAGTCGTAGTCGATCATCTTGATCTTGCGGAAATCGGGCACGCGCGGGTCGACCTTGGTCTCCTTGTTCGACGGCAGCTGGAACTGCAGGGTCGCCGCGCCCAGCGCCTGGGCCGAGGGCGTGAGCACCCATTCGTAGAACTTCTTGGCCGCGTCGGCGTTGCGCGCGCCCTTGATGATCGACATCGAGCCGATCTCGGCGCCGGTGCCGTCGGTGGGCGTGACGGTCTCCAGCGGGAAGCCCTGCGCCTTTTCGCCGGGGCCGTCGTGCACGAAGCTGATGGAGATCGTGGACTCACCGCGCGCCACCGCCTTGATCGGACCCGTGCCCGAGCGGGTGTAGGTGGCGATGTTGCCGTGCAGCTTCTTGAGGTAGTCGAAGGCCTTCTCTTCGCCCATCAGTTGCACCAGCGTCGCGATCATGGTGTAGGCCGTGCCGCTGGACGAGGGGTTGGCGGACTGGATCTCGCCCTTGTATTCGGGCTTGAGCAGGTCGGCCCAGGTTCTGGGGATCGGCAGCTTCTTCTTGGCGATCAGCTCGGTGTTGTAGCCAAAGCCCAGCGGGCCGGAATAGATGCCGACGGTGCGGTAGCCCGACTGCGCGGCCTGCTTCTGCGCCCAGTCGTGCAGCTTGGGCAGGCTCGGCGACTTGTATTCCAGGGTCAGGCCCTGCTCGGCCGCCTGCAGGTGCGGATCGCCGGTGCCGCCGAACCAGAGGTCGGTCTTGGGATTGGCGCGCTCGGCCATGATCTGCGCGATCGCCTCGCCCGAGCCCTTGAGCGTCATGTTGACCTTCACGCCCTGGCTCTTCTCGAAGGTGACCGCGAGCATGTTGCACCACGCGGCCTGGGCCGAGCAGATCAGGTTGAACTCGCTGCTCTGCGCCTGCGCGGACAGCGCGGGCAGCAGCAGGATGGGAGCGGCGAGCCAGAGGTTCTTTTTCATGGGTTTTCTCCTGGGATGGACACGGGGTTCGGGAACGGGATTCGTTGGGGGCGGCCGGGCGCTCAGGGGCCTTCCGGCATCGCGGTGGCGCCGGCCAGCAGCACGCTGACGCCAGGGCCGTCGAGAAACACGCTGACCGGCGAGCCGACCTGCAGCGTCTGGCGCTCGTGGTGGCGATGCACCTGCAGCAGGCCCAGCGCGGTGTGCACGCGGTAGTGAGACAGGCGCCCTTCGTAGGCATGCGACGCGATGCGGCCGGCCAGCCCCTGACCGCTGGCCGGCGCCAGCCGCCAGGCCTCGGGCCGCACCACGACACGGGTCGCGCCCCGGCGCCGGGCCAGGCCGGCCGACACCGTCAGCGGGCCCAGCCGCAGACTGCCCTGCCCGTCCGCTTCGGCGTCGAACACGGCGGCATCGCCCATGAAGCCGGCCACGAATTCGGAACTCGGCCGCTCGTAGATCTCGCGCGGGCTGCCGACCTGCTGCACCTGACCGTCGCGCAGCACCACGATGCGGTCGCTGACCGCCATGGCTTCGTTCTGGTCGTGGGTCACGTAGACCACGGTGAGACCCAGCGACTGCTGCAGCCCGCGGATCTCTTCGCGGATCTGGCGCCGCAAGCCGGCATCGAGATTGGACAGCGGCTCGTCCAGCAGCAGCACCTCGGGCGCCAGCGCGAGCGCCCGCGCCAGCGCCACCCGCTGCTGCTGTCCGCCCGAGAGCGCCGACGTGCTGCGGCCGGCCAGACCCGCCAGCCCCACCTGGGCCAATGCCGTCTGCACGCGCGGATCGCGCGCCGCCGCGTGGCTGTCCAGACCGAGCCCATAGCCGACGTTGCCCTGCACGTCCAGGTGCGGAAACAGCGCATAACTCTGGAACACCATGCTGATCGGTCGCTGCTCCGGGCCGGTGCCGGTCACATCGCGCTCGCCAATGAAGACCCGGCCGGCGCTGGGTTGCTCCAGTCCGGCGAGGATGCGCAGCAGCGTCGACTTGCCGCAGCCGGACGGCCCCAGCAAAGTCGTGAGCTGGCGCCGCGCAAACCGCAGCTGCACGCCACGCAGCGCGCGCGTGCCGTCGGCAAAGGTCTTCTCCACCGCGTCCAGGCGAACCGCGTCAGGCATGCGGCCTCCCCGTTTCGCCCGCGGGCGCCAGGTCCCAGCGCACCACCGCGTCGACGCCGACCACCCGGTCTTCCAGCACCCGGTTGAACAGCTGCACCTTCGCGTGCATCGACTCCGCGATCTGGCGGCAGATCGAGAGGCCCAGACCGATGCCGGTGCCGCCCGCGGCCGACTGGAACGGCTCAAACAGGCGGTCCATCACCGCGGCATCGATGCCGCCGCCGTTGTCCCAGACCAGCAGCTCCGCCTGGTCCGGCAGCACCCGCACCACCATGCCCAGCGCCGAGCCGCGCGGTGCGTGGTGGATCGCGTTGGACAGCAGATTGCGCAGCAGTTCGCCCAGCATCCAGGGATCGGTGGTCAGCCGCACCGGCACCGCCTCGAAAGAAAAATCCAGCTGTTTGCGCGCCAGCAGCGGGCCGAACTCCAGACAGACCTCCCGCGCCACGGCCTCCAGGTCGACCTCTTTCCAGTGGCCATTGGCGACCAGCTGCTCGACCTTGGCCAGCGACAGCAGTTGCCGCACCAGCTCGCTGGAGCGGTCCACGGTGGCCAGCATCTTGGGCAGGGTGTCCTTCACCTCCAGCTGGCCCGACATGGTGCCCTGCAGCTGCGTGCGCAGCACGGCGAACGGTGTGCGCAGCTGGTGCGACGCGTCCGCCAGGAAACGGCGCTGCTGCTCGGTCGCTTCGCGTTGCCGCGCCAGCACACCGTGAACCGCATCGGACAAAGGCTGCAGCTCGGCCGGCACTGGCTGCGGGGCTTCCTGCGCGTCGGCGCTTCGCAAGGCGCCTTCCAGCCAGCGCACCGGCGCCAGCGCGCGTCGCGCACACCAGGCAAAGAGCGGCAACACCGCAAGCAACCGCAACAGGCCGCCCCACACCGGCGCCAGCGCCATCTCGGGCAGCAGCGCCTGCAGCAACACCTCGACCAGCAGCAGACACAGGGCCAGGCACAGCACCAGCCGCAGCGTGATCGACCAGGGCCGCACCGGGGTCAGCGGCGCCACTCTTCTGGCCGCACTCGGAGCAGTGGGGGGTGAAGACGACACCATGCGCTGCTCAGGCCGCGACCGGCCCTTCCGTGATGGCTTCATCGATCATCAGGTAGCCCACACCGCGCAGCGTCACCAGCTGTGCGCCGGAGCCCTGAATGCGCTTGCGCAGGCGGTGCACCAGCACCTCGATCGCGTCCGCGCCGACCGGCTCGTCGCCGAACACCGCGCGGTGCAGTTCCTCCTTGCCGATGGCCTGCCCGGGCCGCGCCAACAGGGTCTTGAGCAGGGCCAGCTCGCGGCTCGACACGTCCAGCGGTACCGCGCCGCGAAACACCGCTCCGGTCTGCGCGTCGACCCGCAGCAGCGCACAGCGCAGCTCCTGCGCCCCATGGCTGCGGCGCACCAGCGCCTTCAGGCGGGCAGCGAGTTCCTCGATGTCAAAGGGTTTGGTCAGGTAGTCGTCGGCACCTTCGTTGAGGCCCAGGACACGGTCTTGCACCGCGCTGCGCGCCGTCATCACCAGCACCGGCACGCTGGAGCCACCGTCGCGCATCAGCCGCAGCACCTCCATGCCGTCCAGCCCCGGCAGGCTCAGGTCCAGCAGCACCACGTCGTGGCTGCGGCGCCGGAACATGGCCAGCGCTTCGTTGCCATCGGCACAACGCGTGACCTCGAAACCGCGGGCCTGGAGCACACGACCCAGCGCGTCCCCCAGCGCCAGATCGTCTTCCACCATCAGCACTTTCATGCCAACGATCATGCCCGGCAGCCCTGCCCGGCCGCATAGAGGAAACCTTAGAGAAACGCGAAAGCCGGACGAAATCTTCGTCCGGCTTTCAAGCGCCGCTCAAGGCGGCGAAGAGTGGGGGCCGACGGGGCAGGCGCCGGGCCGCCCCAAGGCTGGCCCAGCCCCCTCGGGGGGCAGCGACCCGCGCAGCGGCGGAGCGTGGGGGCTCTAGTTCTTCCGGTGCCAGGCCAGCAAACGCGGCGTCACCAGCACCAGCAGCACGATCACCAGCAGGGTTGCCGACATCGGGCGCTGGAAGAACACGGTGAAGCTGCCCTCGCCGATCGACATGGCGTTGCGGAACTGCGCCTCGGCCAGCGGGCCCAGGATCAGACCGACGATCACCGGTGCGGTCGGGAAATCGAAGCGGCGCATCGCCACACCGACCAGCGCCAGACCGAACATCAGGAACAGGTCGAACGAGCTCTGGCGCATGCCATACACACCCACGGTCGCAAAGATCAGGATGCCGGCGTACAACGGCGCCTTCGGAATCTTCAGCAGCTTGACCCACAGGCCCACCATCGGCAGGTTAAGCACCAGCAGCATGACGTTGCCGATGTAGAGCGAGGCGATCAGCGCCCAGACCAGCGTCGACGAAGTCTGGAACAGCTGCGGGCCGGCGTTGATGCCGTAGTTCTGCAGGGCAGACAGCAGGATGGCGGCGGTCACCGAGGTCGGAATGCCCAGCGTCAGCAGCGGCACCAGGGTCGCGGTCACGGCGGCGTTGTTGGCCGCTTCCGGGCCGGCCACACCTTCGATCGCGCCGGTGGTGCCAAATTCCTTCTTGTGCTCGGGGCTGGCCAGCTTGCGTTCGGTCGCGTAGCTCAGGAAGGTCGGGATCTCGGAGCCGCCGGCGGGGATCGTGCCGAACGGGAAACCGATGATGGTGCCGCGGATCCAGGCCGGCCACGAGCGCTTCCACTCGGCCTTGGTCATGTGGGCCTTGTTCATCTTGTTCATGGTCGCGTCGGCCTTGCCTTCGTAGAGCGCGTTGTAGAGCGTCTCGTTCACGGCAAACAGGCCAACCGCCACCAGCACCACCTCGATGCCATCCATCAGCTCGATGACGCCACCGGTGTAGCGCACCTGGCCGGTGATCTGGTCCATGCCGACCAGGCCCATGGCCAGCCCAACGAACAGCGCGGTGATGCCGCGCAGCGTGCTCTGGCCGAGCACCGCGCTCACGGTGGTGAAGGCCAGCAGCATCAGGCAGAAATACTCGGGCGGGCCAAGCTTGACCGCGAACTCGGCCAGGAATGGCGCGAACAGCGTGACCAGCACGGTGGCGACCGAACCCGCGACGAAGGAGCCGATCGCCGAGGTCGCCAGCGCCGCACCAGCGCGGCCGTTCTTGGCCATCTTGAAGCCTTCGAGCGCGGTCACCATGGTGCCGGTCTCGCCCGGGGTGTTGAGCAGGATCGAGGTGGTCGAGCCGCCGTACATCGCGCCGTAATAGATGCCAGCGAAGAAGATCATCGAAGCGGTCGCTTCGACCTGACCGGTGATCGGCAGCAGCATGGCCACGGTGACAGCCGGGCCCAGGCCGGGCAGCACGCCAATGGCGGTGCCCAGCGCGCAGCCGGCCAGCGCCCACAGCAGGTTGATGGGGGTGCCGGCGGTGGCAAAGCCGCCCAGCAGGTTGTTCCAGAGTTCGAGCATGGTGTGTCCCCGTTCAGATCCAGCCGCTGCTGGTCAGGCCTGGCAGGTTCACCGCCAGGAACTTGGTGAACAGCCAGTAGGTCGGCGCCGAAATCAGCATGCCCGTCACCGCGTCGCGCACCAGCTGCATGGCATCACCGCCGGGCTTGCCTTCGCTGATGCGCAGACCGCGCACCGCCAGCACGAAACACAGCGCGCAACTGAGGATGAAGCCGATCTTCGTGATCAGCGCCGCGTTGCCCAGGATGCCGGCCGCCACCCAGGCCAGTGCGTGCCAGTCGCCGCGGGCCGCACCCGAGGGTTCTTCCATGTTGCGGTAGCCGCCGGTGCGCACTTCCCAGATCAGCATCACGCCGCAGATCACCATGACGGCCGACACGACCCACGGCAGGAAGTCAGGGCCGACGCCCGCATAGCCGGCGTCGGACGGGATGTTGGCCGCGCCATAGGCGAGCACGGCGGCCAGCACGATGGCGGCCACGCCCATCGCCAGCTGGCCGGGTCGGTGATCGGGGCGCGTTTCGGACGCGTCAAGGGATTCGGTGGACATGTTTGCAACTCCTCGCAGGAACAAAAAAGCCGCGACGCGAACGCCGCGGCCGCTGTGTGGGACCGGCTCTGTCGGCCGTTTACACCATGCCGGCGCGGACCATGGTCGCGCGCAGGGCGGAGAAGTCCTTGTCCACGAACTCGTCGAAGGCCTTGCCGGTCAACAGTGCGGGCGTCCAGTTGTTCTTGACCAGGGCGTCCTGCCAGGCCTTGCTCTTGGTGGCCTTGACGATCATGTCGGTCAGCGCGGCACGCTGTTCGGGGGTGATGCCGGCGGCGCCGTAGACACCGCGCCAGTTGCCGATCTCGACGTCGATGCCCTGCTCCTTGAGCGTCGGGATCTTGTCCATGCCCTTGACGCGGGTCGGCGAGGTGACGGCGATCGCCTTCATCTTGCCGCTCTCGATGTACTGCTGGAACTCGCTGTAGCCGGAGCCACCAACGGTCACGTTGCCGCCCAGGATGGCGGCGACAGCCTCACCGCCCCCACGGAACGGCACGTAGTTGATCTTGGCGGCAGGCACGCCCGCGGCCTGGGCGATCTGCGAGGCGGCGATGTGCTCGGTGGAGCCGCGCGAACCGCCGCCCCACTTGATGCTGCCGGGGTCCTTCTTCAGGGCCTCGACCACGTCCTTCATGGTATTGAAGGGCGAGTTGGCGGGCAGCACGAACACGTTGTATTCGGTGGTCAGGCGGGCAATCGGGGTCACCTGCGTGATCGAAACCGGCGGCTTGCCGGTGATGATGCCGCCCAGCATCACGGCGCCCATCACCATCATGGCGTTCGGGTCGCCCTTGGCGGCGTTGTAGAACTGGGCCAGGCCAATGGCACCGGCGGCACCGCCCTTGTTTTCAAAGGTCACCGTGTCGGCCACCTTGGCATCGCGCAGCGCTTCGCCCAGGGCACGGCCCGTGCCGTCCCAGCCACCACCCGGGTTGGCAGGAATCATCATCTTGACGTTGGCGGCAGCGGCCCAGGACAGGTTCGGCAGGGCACCGGCGGCGGCCATGGCGGCCAGGGATTTGATGAAGGTATCGCGACGCATGTGTTGTCTCCGTTGGAGGTTGATCGACGTTCGTGATCTTCCTGTCGGCCGCTGTCATTCGGCTGTCTCCCGGATACGGAGAAACCCCTAGACCTTGAGCCCCCACGCTCCGCCGCTGACGCGGGTCGCTGCCCCCCGAGGGGGCTGGGCCAGCCTTGGGGCGGCCCGGCGGCTGGCCCGGCCCCCAAGTCGTGTCGATAATGTCCCCAGCATGAAACTGCTGCTGATCGAAGACAACCCCACCATGCAGGCGACACTGCAGCGCACGCTGGAGCGCCGTGGCATGCAGGTGCTGACCTGCGGCGACGGCGACCGGGCGCTGGCGCTGTGGCGCTCCAGCCTGCCCGACGTGGTGCTGCTGGACCTGAGCCTGCCCGGGCGCGATGGCCTGCAGGTGCTGGGCGAAGCGCGGGCCGAAGGCCTGAAGACGCCGGTGATCATCCTGACCGCGCGCGGCACGGTTGGCGACCGCATCATCGGCCTGAACACCGGCGCCGACGACTACCTGCCCAAGCCCTTCGACCTCGACGAGCTGGAAGCGCGCGTGCGCGCCCTGGTGCGGCGCTCGGCCGACAGCGACGGCAACGGCTCCCTGCCCGCACGCAGCGCGGGCTGGTGCGGCATGCAGATCGACCGCGACAGTGGCGCGGTCTACCACGATGGTGTGCCGATGGAGCTGGCGCCGCGCGAGCTGGCCCTGCTGCGGGCGGTGCTGGCGCAGCCCGGACAGGCCATCACCAAGGAACGCCTGTTCGAGCTGGTGTTTCCTGGCGAAGACCATGTGCAACCCGAAGCCATCGAGGTCGTCGCCTACCGCCTGCGCAAGAAGATCGGTCACACCGGCGCGCAGCTGGTGACGCTGCGCGGCCTGGGGTATCTGCTCAAGGCAGCGGCATGAGCGCCACACGGATCGCCCGATGAACGCGCCGATGTCGCTGCGGCGCACGCTGCTGCTGGGCATCCTGCTGCCGCTGTTCGGCTTCGTGATCATCAACACCGTGGTGCTCTACCGGCAGGCGCTGGCCGCGGCCGACACCGCCTACGACCGTACCCTGCTGGCCACGGCCAAGTCGCTGAGCGAACAGCTGGCCGTGGTCGGCGAAGGCACCGAGGCCCAAGTGCGCTCATCGCTGGCGTATTCGGCACTCGAAGCCTTCGAGGCGGACAACCGCAGCCGCATCTTCTACCGCGTCAGCGGCTTCAGCAACGAAATGGTCTCGGGCTTCGACGACCTGCCGCCACCCAGAAAACGCATGCCCGACCAGAAGATCTACGCCGCGCTGGTGCACTTCTACGACGATGAATACCGCGGCGTGCCGGTGCGCATGGCGGTGCTGCTGCAGCCGGTGGCCAGCTCCACCTCGCAGGGCATGACGACCATCCAGGTGGCCGAGACCCTGGAACTGCGCCAGACCCTGGCGCGCCAGATCCTGATCGACACGCTCTGGCGCCAGGCGGCGCTGGTGATCGTGATCGTGCTGGTCGTTGTCTTCGTGGTGCAGCGTGCGACACGCCCGGTGCGCTCGATCAGCCAGGCGCTGACCCGGCGCAGCGAGAACGACCTCTCGCCACTGCCCACCGATAGCGCGCCGCGCGAAGTGCTCCCCCTGCTCGAAGCCACCAACCAGCACATGCAACGCCTGTCGCAACTGCTGGACCACCAGAAGCGCTTCGTGCGCGACACCTCGCACCAGCTGCGCACGCCCCTGGCCGTGCTCAAGACGCAGGTGCAATCGGCGCGCCGGGGCGACGTGCCGCCGCTGCAGGCGCTCGAAGAAATTGGCCACACAGTCGACCGCGCGACCGAACTGGCCAACCAGATGCTGGCGCTGGCCAAGGTCGAGCAGCTGCGCCAGGACCGCGATGCGCCGGTCGTCGACTGGGGCGAGGTTGTGCGCTCGGTCGCGCTGGACCTGGCGCCGCTGATCGCCGACCGCGGACTCGACTTCTCGCTGGACGTGCAGCACGCGCCGGTGCGCTCGCACGAATGGGCGCTGCGCGAACTCAGCCGCAACCTCCTGCACAACGCCATCAAGCACTGCCCGCCAGACTCCCGGCTGTCGATGGCCATGGCCTGCGACAGCCGCACCGCCGCGCTGTCGATCTGCGACAGCGGGCCGGGCATCCCGGAGCATCTGCGCGAACGCCTGTTCCAGCCATTTGCCACCGACCATGGCGCACGCCCCAGCAGCAGCGGATCCGGGCTGGGACTGGCAATCTGCCACGGCATCGTGCAGTCGCTGGGCGGCAGCATCGACATGCAGAACCGCGAGACACACGGGCGCATCGCCGGGCTGGACGTCACCGTCCGCCTGCCGCTGGCGCCACCAGACACGGAGGACACCCATGGCCCATGAACCCCAGGGCAGCGGCAAGGTGCGGCTGGACAAGTGGCTGTGGGCAGCACGGTTCTACAAGACCCGCGGACTCAGCGCCGACGAAATCGACAAGGGTCGCGTGGCGGTCAACGGCGCCGCGGCCAAACCGGCGCGCGAGGTGCGCGTCGGCGATCGCATCGAGTTGCGCATCGGACCGGTCACGCGCACGGTCGACGTGCGCGCGCTCAGTGGCGTGCGTGGCCCGGCGTCGGCCGCCGCCCTGCTCTACGAAGAAACGGCGGAGTCGGTGTCGCTGCGGCTCGCGGTGGCCGAGCGGCGCCGCCTCGCGCCCGAGCCGGCCGAAACCATCGCGCAGGGACGCCCGAGCAAGCGGGACCGCCGGGACCTCGACGCCATGCGCCGGCCGGCGGGCAATTGGAATGACCGCTGGAGCGCGTCGCTCGATCGCAGCGAAGACTGAGTCAGCGGCGGCGCAGGCCCAGCCACATCACCGTCGCCACCACCAGCAATCCGCCGATCACCTGCACGGGGGCCACCGCCTGGCCAAGCACCGCCCAGGCCAGCACCAGCGCGAAGATCGGCTCGACGTTCATGATCGGCGAGCCACCGACCACGCCCAGGCGCGGCAGCACGGTGAACATGATGGTGAAGGCCGTGCCATACAGCACCGTCAGACCCATCAGACCCCACCAGCCGGCCGGCGCATCCGGCAGCGACAGCCCGCCCTGCCCCACCACGCCCACCAGGGCACAGGCCGCGACCAGCGCCATGGTGGCGGCCGTGCGCACCCGGCCGTCCAGCCCGGCGGTATCGTGCTGGGTGAAGACCAGCGCCAGACCGAACGAGGCGGCGGCTGTCAGCGCAAACGCCACGCCGGCACCGATGCTCCCCCACTGCGCCGAAGCTCCCAGCCCCGAGGCTGCGCCCGCCACGTCCAGCGCCAGTGCCAGACCCAGCAGCAGCACCGGCATCGCACGCAGCAGCCGCGGCTCGATGCGTTCGCCCTTGAGCGTTCGGGCCCACAGCGCTGTCCACAAGGGATAGGTGTTGAATGCCAGCAGAGCCAGCGCCACCGGCAGGCGCGCCACCGCCGAATACAGGCACAGGCTCTGCAGGCCGATCAGCAGCCCGATCCTGAGCAGCGCCGTCTTCTGCGCGCCGGTGAGGTGGATCGGCACCCCGGCGAAACGCACGATCGCCCAGACCACCGCCGCGGTCACGGCGCTGCGAAACAGCACGGCGGTCGACACCGTGACGCCGTGGTCGAACGCCATCCGTGCGGCCACATGGTTGGCACCCATCATCAATGCGATGAGCAGCAGGGTCGCGAAAGCGGAACCGGACAGGGCTTTGGTCAAGGGAGCGGTCATGACGCGATTGTGCGCGGGTGCCCAGATTCCGCGCCCGGCGCGGTGTGAGGCAGTTCGGCGCGATGCGATTCGCGATGCCGGCTGCAGACCAAAAAGCGTTCTTGGTCAGCAATTTGTGTTGGTTTGTAACATCAGTCAACCAACACCCTTCACATTCTGTATGCCTTTTTACTCACTCCAGGAATGAACCGCCGGAAACTTGGGCATGCTTGCCCCGCTCGCAAACCGGTTCGCCGCCTCCGCACACAAGAAGACAACAGCCATGCAAAAAGACTGGGCCATCATTCGACAGATTCTGGTCAGACTGCAAGAGGCTCCCACCCTGAACATGGTCTTGCGTCCTGACCATTTTGAGGATTTCGCCCCCCACGACGTGGCACACAACATGCGCCTGCTTGCCGAAGCCGGGTTCATCGAGGCGACGATCCAGGAAGGCCGAACGGGCATGGGAGACATCCATCCCGCCATCGCACTTCGCCTCAACCAATCGGGTCACGAACTGCTTCAGGGCACCCGAGACGATGCAGCCTGGCAGCAGATCCAGGACACATGTCGCGACAGCGGCAAGGAGATGACCTTTGATCAGGTGGCGAGTGCTGGCAGGAAGATCACTGGAGATGATGTCCCCGGCTGACGAAGGCCAAACGGGAAGACTGTGCGCTCGGGCACACAGCCTTTCCTGAAACATTCGGGATTGTCCCCATCTGCCCTGAAGAAGGCTGTGGATATCTCGTGTATAGACGCGTGGAACCCGCGCCGTTGCTGGCCTCTGCTGCGGATGCACACAAAGCACGCATGTACAGATCACTTCTCCAGCAAACACTCAAGACTTCGAACCAACCTGAACGAGACACCACCGAGATCTCCCACCAAACGCTTTGGGGACCCGATGGTCCAATCTCAACACCAATGCCCACTTGCTTTCGGCAGTCCTCGAGGTGGAGATTGACCCGCGGCAATACACACATCACTCGATGAGCCCGGCGTGGCGCTGACGTTCCCCCGGAAACCGGACAGTTCTGAACTACAGGCTGGCTGCTTCGTTTGGTTGAACTGACCTGCTGTTGACGAACTCGTTCGGGGTCAGGTTACCGAGCGAGCCGTGTGGTCGGTGGTGGTTGTAGTCGTCCTTCCAGACCTTCAATTTCTCCCGAGCATCGTGCAGTGTGACGAACTCGTTGACATTGACGAATTCGTCCCGCAGCCGTCCGTTGAACGACTCGATCAGGCCATTATCCGTGGGCTTTCCAGGGCGGGTGTAGTCGAGTTTGATTCCCCGGCGATACGCCCATTCGTCCAGAGCTTTAGAGGTGAATTCCGTCCCGTTGTCCACGGTGATTGCCTTGGGCCAACCGCGGTGCCTGGCGACCTCATCCAGCGCCTGCGCCACGCACCGGCCTGACAGCCGAAAGTTGGCCTCCAGGCACACACTCTCGCGACTCCACTGATCAATGACCGTGAGGATGCGAAACGCGCGGCCATCGTGTGTCTTGTCGTGCACGAAGTCCATGCTCCAGTGCTGATTCGGGCCCGTGGGCTTCTGCGGTTTGCCGCGCAACAGGGCAATGCGTTTGCGCCGCTTGACCTTCATGCGCAACTGCAGGCCTTCGAGCCGGTACAGGCGATACACCCGCGTGTTCCCCACCGGCCAGCCTTCGCGTTTGAGCATCACCAACACCCTCAGGTAGCCAAACCGCGGTCGGCTCAGCGCGATGTCCCGGATGCGCTGGCGCAGCGCACCCTGGTCGCGTGCCTTGCTCTTGGCGTACCAGCTTGAGCGCTGCAACAGCCGCCAGTCGGCACGAGCGGTGCACGCTGACCTAGAAACGATCCTGCATCCAGGCTGCCAGCTCGCGGCGCTTGGCAGCCCTCAGAGCTTTTTTTTGACGACCTCCTGAAGGATCTGCTTGTCCAGCGTCAGATCGGCCACGATGCGCCGCTGGCGCGCGTTCTCATCCTCAAGCTGCCTGAGCTTGCGCAACTCGCTCACGCCAAGCTCGCCGAACTTCTTCTTCCACGTGTAGAACGTGGCCTCCGAGATGCCGATCTGACGGCACACGTCCACCACCGGCGTGCCGCCGTCGGCCATCCGCAGCGCATAGGCGATCTGCTCTTCGCTGCATCGGGACTTCTTCATCGCTTCTCCTTGCCCCTCTCGGGGCCTCGGGAAGCAACCGTACCTCCAGTTTTGACCTGTCGCGGTTTTCCGGGGGAACGTCACAGGAAGAACATGGGCAGCTGGTCGGTCGCGGTATTGCCCCAGCGGCGGTAGGCGAACTGGTCGCCATTGACTTCCACCAGATGGGTGGGCGCGGTGAGGTGGGTGTGGCTCATGTTGGAGTCCTTCAGAGAGTGAACGGAGGTTCGGCTACGGACAGCGGTCTCAGGTCGTGGTGCGCGCAGGCAGCGCCAGGCGCGGCTTGCCGAGCACCTGGGTCGCCACCCGGGAGGCCAACCGCCGCGACAGGAAGCGCACCCCGAAGGTGGACAACTGGTTGAACAGGCCGGGCACCACGGTGCGCTCGCCGCGCAACATGGCGCGGACCGCAGCCTGCGCCACGAACTCGGGGCTTTGGGTCGATGCGTTCGCGATCCACGAGTAGTCGCCCCCGCCGGAGGCGGCGTGGAACCCGGTGTCGGTGCTACCGGGGCAGACGCAGGTCACGCTCAGCGGCGTGCCACGGTGCTCGTCGTGCAGGCCCTCGCTGAAGTTGCGCACGAACGCCTTCGACGCCGCGTACAGCGCCATGTTGGGCACGGACTGGTAAGCGCCGGTCGAGGCGGTGTTCAGCATGTGCGCAGGTGTTGTGCTGGCTTTGTGCGCATCGACGAAGCACCGTGCGAGCGCCACGAGCGAGGTCATGTTGAGCTGGATGAGCTCGGCATCGCGCGCCCAGTCCACCTCGTCGAAGCGGCGGAAGTAGCCGAACCCGGCGTTGTTGATCAGGATGTCGATCGGGCCACCGGCGGTGGCGGCGGCCCACAGGGCGCGTGCGGCATCGGGCTGGCCGAGATCGGCGGTGATGATCTCGACCTTCACGCCCTGGCAGGTCGCGGCGACGGCCTCCAGGGCGTCGCGCCGCCGCGCGGTCAGCACGAGGTCCACACCGAGTGCCGCGAGCTCACGAGCGATGGCCGCGCCAATGCCGCTGGAGGCGCCGGTCACCAGCGCGCGCTGGCCTTTGAAGCGGGTGGTTTGAGCACGCATGTTGTTCTCCTGATCGCGTTGGGAAGCACTTCCTGGCCTGCGTCAGCGAGCCAGAAACTCGAGCGTGCTGCGCACGAAGTCGGCATGGAACTGGAAGGCCCCGCCGTGTCCCGCATCCGGGTAGACGACCAGCTGGCTGTTGGGAAGCCGCCGGGCCAGGTCGTGCGTGTTGACCGTCGGGACCATGCGGTCGTGGTCGCCGTTGACCACCAGCACCGGCTGCGTCACCACGGACAGATCGGCGGGCGCCTTCTTGCCCCACATGCGCAGCGCCTCCAGCTGTGCGAGGAATGCGCTCACCGAGATCTCGGCATCGCGGTCCTCGGTGCGTTCTTTCAGGCGCGCCAGGAAGGCCTTGCCGGCCTCGATACCTTGGGGCGTTCGCGTGAAGAACAGGAACTGCTTGGCGTCCTGGCCGGTGAAGAAGCCCCGGGCCATGTCGTAGAAGGTCACTCCCGCCACGGTGCTGATGCCTTCGCCACCCGCAGGGCCGGTGCCCGCGAGCACCATCTTGCGCACGAGTTGCGGCTGCTTCAGCACGACCTCCTGGGCGACCATGCCGCCCAGCGAGAAGCCGAGCAGGTCCACCTTCTGCAAGCCCTTGGCCCGGATGAAGGTGATGGCATCATCCGCCATCGCTTCCATCGAACTCGAGGGCGAGCCGCTGGAGGCCCCGATGCCGCGGTTGTCGAAGGCGATGACGTGGTGCTTCGCCGCGAGGCCGTCGATGATGCGCGGGTCCCAGTTGTCCAGCACCGCCGCCAGGTGGGTCAGCAGCACCACCGGCGTGCCGCCGTGGTGCTTACCCAGCTCGCGGTACGCGATGTTCACGCCACCGGCCGAGATGGTCTGTGTGGGCACGTTCTTCCAGGTCACCTCGGACGGTTGTCCGGCCGTCAGCCGGGTTGAGGTCGCCAAGGTGGCGACGGGCTCCGCCGCCTGCAGCGTCGCGGTCTGGAGCGTGGTTGACAGGGCGATGCCCAGCATGGCCGACTTGAGCAGGTGCTTCATCGTGGGCCAGCCTTCAGCCACCGAGCGCCGGATAGTCGGTGTAGCCCCGGGGGCCGGGCGTGTAGAAGGTCGCCATGTCCAGCGGGTTCAACGCCGCTTTCGCCTGCATGCGCTCGACCAGGTCGGGGTTGGCAATGAACGGGCGGGCAAAGGCGATGAGATTCGCGTGACCCGCCTTGAGCGCACTCTCCGCACTGGACTGGTCAAAGCCCCCGGCGAGGATGAACACACCGTGGAACGCCACGCGAAGGCGGAACTTGAACTCCGCAGGCACAGGCGGCGCGCCCAGAGCCGAGTGGTCCAGCAGGTGCACATATTGAATGCCCAACTGCGCAAGTTCTTCCGTGAGGGACAGGTACTGCGCCTCGACCTCGGGGTAGGCCCCCATGCCGTTGAACACGCCATAGGGCGACAACCGGATGCCCACCTTGTCTGCACCGATGGCGGCGACCGTGGCCTGGACCACCTCCAGCGCGAAGCGATTGCGGCCTTCGATGCTGCCCCCGTAGCCATCGGTGCGGTGGTTCACGTTCGCGTTCAGAAACTGCTCGATCAGGTAGCCGTTCGCCGCGTGCAACTCGACCCCATCAAACCCCGCTTCGATGGCCAGCTGCGCCGACCTTGCGTACTCCCCGACGGCGTGGGCAACGTCTTCTTCGGTCATTGCGCGGGGCGCGCTGTGCGGCTGCATGCCCAGGGTGTCTGTGTGCATCTCGCCCGGGCAGACCTCGGCAGTGGGAGCGAGCACTTCGGCCCCGGCGGGCAGGTTGGCCACATGGCTCACGCGCCCGGTGTGCATCAACTGCACGAAGATCTTGCCGCCTTTGGCGTGTACGGCCTCTGTCACCTGCTTCCAGCCCTGCACATGGGCTTCGGTGAACAGGCCCGGAATGCGGGCGTAGCCCAGGCCGTTGGGGGATGGCGAGGTGCCCTCGGTGACGATCAGGCCGGCCGAGGCCCGCTGGCCGTAGTACTCGGCCATCAGGGCGTTGGGCGTGTTGGCCTCCACGGCCCGGCTGCGTGTCATGGGTGCCATGACGATGCGGTTGCGAAGTTGCAGGGAAGGCGCGGAAAGGGGCGTAAAGAGCATGATGGTCTTTCTGTGGGGGTGAGTTGAGGCTGAGGGTCTGGGCTCATTGGCCCTGCGGCAGGTAGACCGGACGCGGGGCCGCCAGGCCTTGCCGGACCTGCTGGGTGAGCGCGTCGGCCAGCACCTCGTCGGCGCCCGCTTCCAGCCCGTCGAGCGCCCGCTGGACGATCTCCTCGGCGCTGCTTTTGGGCACCTCGAAACCGCGCGTGAGGTCGGTGTCGACATAGGCCATGTGCAGGCCCAGCACCTGGGTTTTCTGGGCGGCCAGTTCGTGGCGCAATGCGTTGGTCAGCGACCACGCCGCCGATTTGCTGGCCGAGTAGGCGGCCAGCTCGCCACCGTTGACCCACGACGCCACCGACAGCACATTGAGCAGTGCGCCGCCGCCATTGGCCTTGAGCACAGGCGCAAAGGCCTTGCTCACGTTCAGCACGCCAAAGAAGTTGGTCTCGAAGATGCGGCGCGCCACCGCGTCGCTGCCGTCTGCCAGGAAGCCGCCGGGTTGGGCGATGCCCGCGTTGTTGATGACCAGGGTCACATCGGGAGCCTGCTGAACTGCAGCTGCGATTTCTTCGGGTTTGGTGACGTCCAGCTGCAATGCCTGGACACCAGGCAAGGTGACGGTGGAGGGATCCCGCGCGGCGGCGTAGACCTTGCGGGCGCCCCGCGCCAGCAGTTCGCGCGCAAAGGCCAGGCCGATGCCGCGGTTTGCGCCGGTGATGAGGACGACGGTGTTTTGAATGTTCATGGATAGCTCCTGAAAAGGTTGGGTTACAAAATTCACATGACGATCGTCATATGTAGGGACGTGAAAAAGCGAAAGGATGGAAAGGTTCAGCGAAGCTTGATGACCACCTTGCCCTTGGCCCGACCGCTTTCGACGTAGGCCATGGCCTCGTTGGTGGCGTCGAAGGGGAAGACCTTGTCGATCACCGGGCGGATGGTGCCTGACTCGATCAAATGCGTGATCTTCTGCAGCTGGCTACCGCTGGACTTCATGAACAGGAATGAATAACCGACCTGCAGGCGCCGGGCCTGCCTGCGCACGCCAAAGCTCAGGGCGCGCATGACCTGAGTCACCACCCACGGGGCCTTGATGTCCTGCGCAAACTGCGGATCGGGTGGCCCCGAGATGGAGATCAGGTTGCCACCGGGCGTGAGCACGCCCAGCGACTTCGCCAGGGTCTTGCCGTCTTGGCTGTTGAGCACCACGTCGTAGCCGCCCAGCTTTTCTTCAAAGGCGTCCTTTTTGTAGTCGACGATCACATCGGCGCCCAGGCTCTTGACCAGGGCGGCGTTGCCAGCGCTGGTCGTGGTGGCCACCGTGGCGCCCAAGTGCTTGGCCAACTGGATCGCAAATGTGCCGACACCGCCGGATCCCGCCTGGATAAAGACCTTCTGCCCTTTCTTGAGCCGGGCTTTTTCCACCAGCGCCTGCCATGCCGTCAGCCCCACCAGGGGGATGGACGCGGCTTCTTCCATGCTCATGTTCTTGGGCTTGATGGCCACCGAAGCTTCCTTGACGGCCACCAGCTCGGCAAAGGTGCCGATGCGCAAGTCGTCGGGCCTGGAGTAAACCTCGTCGCCCGCCTTGAACTGTCGCACCCGTGGCCCGACGCGGACCACCACGCCAGCCACGTCGTGCCCCAGGACGAAGGGTGTGCGGTACGGCAGGATGAGCTTGAACTCCCCGTTGCGGACCTTGGCATCGATCAGGTTCACCGCTGCGGCGTGTACCTGGATCAGGACATCGTCGTCACGCAGCTCCGGTTCCGGCACATCGGCGGCCCGCAACTGTTCTTTCTTCCCGTAGCGGTCGAGGATGAAGGCTTTCATGCTTTTTCCTTTTGACAGACAGTGCAAGGGACGAATCCGTTGGATCCGGTTGAAATGGCATTTGGCATGATGATCATCATACTTGTTGGCAAAAAAAAGCGGGGCCCATGGATCAGCCCCCGGAAGGGGCCAGGCATTTCAATGCGGCGCTGCACAGTGCGTCCGACAACGCAGGGTCATCGACGGCACGGGCCAGCATCAAGGTGCCCACCATGGTCGCCACCGTCACCAGCGCGCGCTCATGGGCACCGGGCTGCCCCCAGTCCGGCGACTGACGGGCCACCAGATCAATCATCTCCTTGATGCGGCGCGTGGCGGCGCGACGCACCTCGGGCGACTGGCGGGGCATTTCAGAACCCAGGGCCGACACCGGACAGCCTGTCTCGATGGCCGCCAGGTGCTCCTTGGAGAGGTAGGTGTGCATCAGCGCCTGCAATGCCTGCTCGGGAGGTGCAGCGGCAATGACACTGGCTGCGAAGGCGTTGGACTCGGCTCCCGCAAGGTCCGCCGCTTCGGCCAGCATGGCTTCACGGGAATCGAAGTGGGCATAGAACGCACCGTGCGTCAGGCCCGCCTCCTTCATGATGTCGGCGACCCCCGTGCCGTCATATCCGCTGCGCCGGATGGCGCGCGCGGCCGCCTGCACGATGCGCTCGTGCGAGGCCTCTTTGGCGGCGCTGCGGATGTTGGTTGGCGACTTTCGCATGATGATCATCATACACAAGAAGAATCTGCAGTGCAATGGGACTTCCATACGGCAAAAAGTTGACTGCAGTCTCCGCCGCGCCACCTGAGAACAGCCAACGCGTTGGCTGGGACCGCTGCTCTTGAATGTCCGCTGCAGCACAACTACCGTGAGGTCACTGTCCAGTCTCTACAGGCAGCTATCGCTGCAGATCTGCCGATCGCCAATGCTTCTCGCCTCCAAGCGACCACCCCGACCAGGGCCCCTGACGAGGATTCGCCCGGCCTCCGGGCAAAATCCTGATGATCGAGGCGAGCTTGGCGTCGGGCCTGCCGGGAATCCCACCTTGAAGAACGGAGCAACATCGATGGCACTGACGAAGAAGGGCGAGTTCTGGTACGGGACGACGTCGGGCGACACCCAAGCCGAGCTGCGCAGCTACAGCGTTGCGAATCGCCATGAGGCCGTCCGGTTTGCCGCGTCCAAATGCGACTGCGGGTGCCGGAGCTTCGCGCTGCAGACCGATGAAGAAGCCGGCGTGGCAATCCGCACCTGCTCCGACTGCGGGCAGGAACACCTGATGGGCGACAGTGCGGAATACATTGAAGAAGCCGTGCCCGAGGCGCACGAGTGCGTGTGTGAAAACGAGGTGTTTGAGCTGATGTCCGGCGTCTCCGTGTACGAGGGCACACACGACGTGCGTTGGTATTACATCGCTTGCCGCTGCGTGGAATGCAATCTGGTCGGGGTCTTCGCAGACTGGAAGTGTGAAGCGGGTGATGCAGCGGCCTTCCTCGCTAAGATATGAACGGCCGAACCCAGCAGAGATCGGGTTCGCAGGCTCTGGGTCACGCGAGGCGCGGTCCGGCACCACATTGGTGGCTCGCATGCTGCCCGAGACGTCCATGGCCAGGATGAGGGTCTGCTGCTGGTTCGGCGACTCGATCACCGCCATTGGCCGCGCGGCCGACACCACCAGCGCCTCGAAGCCGGCGAGCAGCAAGAGGGGCGGCACATGCCTTCGCCAGCCGATGGACTTTCCGACCGCCTGATTGACGAGGGCCAGGCTCGCGAAGCGCAAAGTGACCTCCTTGCGCCGCTGCAGCAGCCAGGCGTACAGGCTGACCAGCAGGGGGGCAACAGCCCTGCCGGCCACAGAAAGGTCACAGCGACACCCCGTCATTCGATTCAACGGCCCCTGAACGCACCCGGCGCCGGGTTCTGGGTGAAGACCGGCTCGGCCGAAGCTCTCCCGGCCGACCTTCGGGCTACGTTCTCAGCTCGATTCTCGGCATCCGTTGTCCGGCGCGACGACCCCTGCAACTATGCCCGCGGCAGCGTCACGGACAGCAGCTGCGCCGGCACCCCTCGGTCATCGCCGTCGGTCACCAGCAGCAATTCGAAGCCTTTGCCATCATCCGCTACGGCAATCCCTTCGGCCTTGCAGGCCAGATCGATCGGCTCCAGCAGGACCAGTCTGCCCTCGGCGCTGACGATGCCGACGGCCGAGCCCGCACAGTGTCCGTCGGCGTAGCTGTCGGAGGTGTCTTCGGCGGCAGCGCAGAACACCCATCCGCCGGTCGTCAGGCCGGCAGCGTCGGTGAAGCTCAACGGGACCCCCTCAACTTCGCCCAGCTCGAAAACGCTGACGGACCGACATGACGGCGTTGGGCCGATGCCTCGAATCCATTGCTCGATATCGGGCCAGGCGAACCGGACGCAGGCATTGACTCTTGACGCTCGGTTGCCGCGTTGCAGCAGGCACAGTTCGCCGCCGGCGACGAACAGTCCTTCGATGTTGAGGTCAGGGAACCGATTCCGGAGCGGATCGTAGAGGGGGCCAAGGTCGACGTGCCTGGCGGAACCGTCGATGGCACCGTTTCCATCCAGCCGCAACAACGCGGCGCGCTGCCGGTTCGGCTTCGAACCCGACCCAACGGCAAGCAAGGCACCGAAGGGATGGCTCTCAAACGCGGGCAGCACCGCCATCGCCTCCAGATCGGGCTTCCCGGCTTTGCGATCCTTGTGACGCTGGGGCAGTTGGCCTGCGAAGAGCCGGAACAAGCGGCCTGGACCGCTGTCGCCGAGGTCGAAGACGCCAAGGCTGTGTTCGTCATCGGCAATGACATAGAGACGCCGTCCGATCAGCGCCAGGCCGCTGGCCGCGCTCAGGTACTCAATCGCGTCCTCACCGGGCGGTGCCGACACGTCGAGCGTGCGAAGGATTCGAGCGTTGACCACACCGGTTCCATTTGCGACTTTGGGCGTTCGATTATCGATCCGCTCTGGATTGCGCCGTTTCTGAAGCGATGACTACGTTGTCTTGTCGGATCGATCGAAACCTCACTCGACATGCGACAGACTGCAGTTCTTCGACTGGGCCCTGAAGCGGCGGCCAACAAGCTGCCGTCAACCTCGACTATGTGCCGTTGCCGGATTCCGCCGTCGAACTGCTTGGGTAGGGCTGGGCGGAGCAAGTTCGATCGCCTGTAAGTGGTGCAGTCTGGCCCGACGCCCCCAACCTGGGGCACTGATCCTCAATCCGCTCAAGCCAAGAAATCCACGCCAAGCGAACTCCTGCGGCACACGTAAAGAGATCAATGCTTGCAGGTTCAGGCGCGTGCCGCGTGGTCGGCGCGCGCTTGGCCGCGCAGGTAGGTTACCGCACAGACTTTCGGCGCTGCGTGGACGACAGTCCACCAGTGGCTCAGTCTGGCACCCCGCGACGCCTGAGGCACTGCCGCACCCGGTACGTACCGGCCCGCCCATTCGAGACCGAAAGTCCGTGATGAAGCAAGAAGTCCACACTACCACCGGGCCGCAGACGCCGCCCGCTCCCCAGGGCCCGCCACAAGGCCCGACGCATGGGCAGACAGATGCCACTGCCAGTCGAGAACAGGTGCGTGAATCGATTGCGCGGGTGCCTGCTCCTCGCGAGTCCAAACGGCCGGCAGAGCGCAGCGAAAAGGGCCACAAGGGCAACTGACGGCGCCCCGACGACCCCAGGTGACTGCCAACTTGCACCGACGCCTCGGCGACATGCGCAATGATCGATCGGCTTGATAGATCGCTCGATACCGGTCGCTCGTGACTGTCAGGTGATGGCCGTGATCGCCAGTCTAAGTAACCAGATTGCAGACGTCCAGGAAGGCATCGAGTCATACCCAGCCTTGGCGCCATAAGCTCGCGTCGGTCAGCTCGCGCCAGTGCAGCAGATACACCTGCTTGGAATGCACGGCCTCCAGTTCGATCTGCTCGACACGCATCGAAGGTGGCTCGGGCTCGATGACCCTCGTGACAACGAAGTGTTTCTCGCGATTGCGCGGCTTCACCGCCGTCCACTTAGTCAGCAAAAGCTTCTTCGGGCTCAGCGGGTTCTTTCGCGCGCGGGGGCTGGGTGACGTCGCCTCACCTACGGGCTCAGGATTAGCTTTCATAGATAGTGATGATGCGGCAGGCGTCAAACCTTCAGCCGCTGTTCGCCAGACAGCCGACGTTCACCCAGCGCATCTTCGCTTCGGCCAACGACTGCTTGATGCCGGTCACCGTGAATATCGCAGCTGAACATGGCGGGCAGCGATCGCTGCCAAGCTGACCTAGACTGTGGCCAGTCAGCTTCTTGCTGAGTCTGCTAGCTCTCTGTCAAGCTCAATAGCGGTCTATAGTAGATCATCGGATTGAAGGACCCTGCTTCATGGACAGCAACTATCGAGTGTTGATCCAATCCGAGTATCTGACCGAAGAGGCAATCATGCGCAGTGCAGTCATAGACTGCATTTGCAACAGCGGCGAGACCAGCGCATGCAATGTAACTTGGAGCCAAGGCTCAGCGCTTGCGCCACACGCTCGCCAGCCACGGTTGTTGCTCGATCGGTAGGCCTGGCGGACGGTAGAAGTGCTCCAGTTCGTCGAAGCCGGCGGCGATCATCAAAGCGAGCCAGTTTGGCCAGTCGTGAAATGCGCCGTAGCGCTCTCCGTTCCAGCCTTCCTGGCCATCGCCGCGCGGGTTGGAGCTGAACAGCACGCCGCCCGGCCGAAGACATGCGCGCAATTGTTTAAGCACCTGCGGAAGCACCTGAGAGGGTACATGGAACAGCACGGCATTTGCAAAAATGCCGTCGTAGCGCTGCTCGGGCAGATCGAGCTGCAGGAAACTCTGCTCCAGCACCTCGCAGCCGCTGTGGACGCGCGCGAGCGCCGCCGCGCTGGGTGCCCCTTCCAAGCCCACGGCACGGTGTCCCAGCGTTTTGAATGTGTACAGGTCGCGCCCTGGACCACAGCCGAAATCCAGCAGATCAAAAGGCGGTGGTCCGGGTATGTGTTTCAGCAGGGCCGCAATGTTCTGGCTGACATCGTGATCGCGTGTGCCCTCCCAGTAGCTCTGGGCGTGCTGTTCGTAGTGCGCCAGGGTGCGCGCGACGATTTGTTGGAGGTCTTCGGAACTCAATGGCATTCCGCATCATTTCATACCGCACTCTTTCGATCCAGAAGACCGGGCGCGGCGGTCTTTTGCAGGTTGTCGCATCGACGTGCTGCGTCCTGACACGTGGCACTCAAGATGGTCTCCCATCCATTTCGGAGTCTCACAGGATTCGCTCTGGAACCGCGAGATCGCTGTCTCCCCGTCACGTAGGAGGGGGGCCACAAAGCCGCGCTGACAGGTCGCTTCGGAGCTTGCCGGAATCACGCTCCCGCTGCGGGCCGGACCACCCTACCCTACCTCGACAACTTCTGGCCTCCCTTACCTGAGATGGTCTGTGGAGATCACTGGGCAGCACGCTGATCGCCAGCACGCACAGATTGAATTGGCCAGTTGCTTTGACAAAACCCTCACTGCCAAAAACCGCCGTTTGAGAATGCCTTGCGACAGTTGCCGGCTATGTCTCTGGGAGAGAAGCCACAGAGAAACGGTCACCGCCCGCAAACCCGCGAAAACACTGGACCCAGAAAGACAAAAGGCCCCCACTTGCGTGGGAGCCTTGTCTTACTGGCGGAGTGAGAGGGATTCGAACCCTCGATGAGGCTCTACACCCCATACTCCCTTAGCAGGGGAGCACCTTCGGCCACTCGGTCATCACTCCAGAGCCATCTATTATGCCTCAAGTCGCCCGGGATTCCGGGCCGACGGGCACCCGCCGCATCACTTGGTGATGGTGTCGGCGGTCTGGTCCAGATCGAACTCGCGGTGCAGTGCGCGCACGGCCAGTTCCATGTACTTCTCGTCGATCACGACCGAGGTCTTGATTTCGGAGGTGGAGATCATCTGGATGTTGATGCCTTCATCGCTCAGGCACTTGAACATGCGGCTGGCCACACCAACGTGGCTGCGCATGCCGATGCCGACGATCGACACCTTGCAGATGCGGTTGTCGCCCACCACGTCGGCCGCGCCCAGCGCCGGCACGACCTTGCCCTTGAGCAGGTCCAGCGTCTTCTGGAAGTCGTTGCGGTGCACCGTGAACGAAAAGTCGGTCTTGCCATCCTTGGACAGGTTCTGGATGATCACATCCACTTCCACGTTGGCCTCGGCCACCGCGCCCAGGATCTGGTACGCAATGCCCGGCTTGTCGGGCACGCCCAGCACGGACACCTTGGCTTCGTCGCGGTTGAAGGCAATGCCGGAAACAACGGCTCGTTCCATATCTTCGTCTTCCTCAAAAGTGATCAGGGTGCCAGAGCTGGCTTCTTCATTCAGGTCGATGTCCCAGGGCGTGAAGCTGGAGAGCACGCGCAGCGGCACCTTGTACTTGCCGGCAAACTCCACCGAGCGGATCTGCAGCACCTTGGAGCCCATGCTGGCCATTTCCAGCATCTCTTCAAAGCTGACGCGCTCCAGGCGGCGGGCTTCGGGCACCACACGCGGGTCGGTCGTGTACACGCCGTCCACGTCGGTGTAGATCAGGCACTCGGCGGCCTTCATCGCGGCGGCCACAGCCACGGCCGAGGTGTCGCTGCCACCACGGCCCAGCGTGGTGATGTTGCCGTCGGGGTCCACGCCCTGGAAGCCCGTGACGATCACGACCTTGCCGGCGGACAGATCAGCGCGCACGCGGGCATCATCGATCGACTCGATGCGGGCCTTGGTGTAGGCGTCGTTGGTCTTGATGGGCACCTGCCAGCCAGCGTAGCTGACGGCGTCGATGCCTTCGGCCTGCAACGCAATCGCCAGCAGCGCCGACGAAGCCTGCTCGCCGGTGGAGGCCAGCATGTCCAGCTCGCGGCCGTAGGCCTGGCCCTGTGTCGCCGGCTGCAGCTCCTTGGCCAAGGCCAGCAGGCGGTTGGTTTCGCCGCTCATGGCGCTGGGCACCACCACCATCTGGTGGCCGGCCTTGTGCCACTTGGCCACGCGCCGGGCCACATTGCGGATGCGCTCGGTCGACCCCATGGAGGTGCCGCCGTACTTGTGAACAATCAATGCCATCGCAGAAGAATGGTTGGGGTCGAAAAGAAGGCAGGCGTCCGCTGGACCCTTGCCACATGCCGCGACCACCGGGCCGGGCAAAACCTACTGATTATATCGGCCGGTCGTAGCGCAGCCGGTCAGCATCCCTCACGACCAAGCCCGCCGCCACCCGGATCCTCAGCCCATGCCCACGGGTGCGACAAGCATCGATCTGATCGAGCAACTCATCCAGTTGGACTTCGCTCGGAGCAGTGCCGGCGCAGCGCCTGAGCCACAAGCGCAGTACGTTCGCCTGTCGCGCCCGGCTGAGCGCCTGCACCGCCGCAATCACCGGCGGGTTGCCTGTCAACGCCAGATCCGATTCGGCCAGTTCGTCGAGCAAGGACTGGGCCTGTGCGGCATGGCGCGCACTGCGGGCCAGCGCTTCGCGGTAGCCGGGAAAGCAGGCCTGCCAGGCGGGTGTCAGCACCGCGCGGATGCGGTTGCGGGTGTAGCGAGCGTCTGCGTTCGTGGGATCGTCGACGAACGGATGTCCGTCGTGGAGCAGCCAGTCGCGCAAGGTCTGCGAAGCCATCTCCCGCAACGGGCGACCGAACAGCACACCGTCGCGCTCGAACCGTTCGGCCATGCCAGCCAGGCCAGGCAGACCAGCGCCCCGGCTGAGTGCCAGCAGCACAGTTTCCGCCTGGTCATCGGCATGCTGCCCCAACAGCACGGCATCGGCGCCCTGCTCTCTGGCCGTCGCCGCAAGGGCATGGTAGCGGGCGCGCCGCGCCGCGTCTTCCGGACTCTGGCCCGGCGCATGGCGGGCATCCACCCGGCATACCCTGATCGGCACACCCAGACGAGCACACAGGTCGAGTGCAAGGTTCTCGAATGCGTCGGCCGCAGCGTGCAGACCGTGATGGATGTGGATCGCCATCACCCTGCCCGGCCAGCGCTCATGCGCGGCGAGCAAAAGAGCGGTGGAATCAGCCCCCGCGCTATAGGCAACGGCGACCTGCTGAGGATTCTGAAGGTGCCGCCCGCACCACCCGGCCAGCGCCGGCCCGCACGGATTGGGCGACGCGGCCACAGCGCGGATCAGCGCTTGGCGCTGTCGGCCTTGGTGTCGGTGAAGCGGCCGTAGCTGTCCAGACGCGCGTGGCGGCGCTCCAGCAACTCCTTGACCTTGAGATCGGCGACCTGGCGCCACGCGTCGTTGAGCGCGCGCTTGAGGAATGCCGCCATCTGCCCGTGGTCGCGGTGCGCGCCGCCGACCGGCTCGTTGACGATCTTGTCGACCAGCCCCAGAGCCTTGAGGCGGTGGGCCGTGATGCCCAGGGCTTCCGCGGCATCGCTGGCGCGGTCGCTGGTCTTCCACAGGATCGAAGCACAACCTTCAGGACTGATCACCGAGTACACCGAGTACTGCAGCATCAGCACCTGGTCGGCCACCGAGATGGCCAGAGCACCGCCCGAACCACCTTCACCAATGATGGTGGAAATGATCGGCACTTCCAGCTGCGCCATCTCGAAGATGTTGCGGCCAATGGCCTCGGACTGGCCGCGCTCTTCAGCGTCGATGCCAGGATAGGCGCCGGGCGTATCCACAAAGGTGAACACCGGCAACTTGAATTTCTCGGCCAGCTTCATCAGGCGCAGCGCCTTGCGGTAGCCCTCGGGCTTGGTCATGCCGAAGTTGCGCAGGCCACGCTCCTTGGTGTCGCGTCCCTTCTGGTGACCGAGCACCATGCAGGGCTGGCCGTTGAAGCGCGCAAGACCACCCACGATGGACAGGTCGTCCGAGAAGTGGCGGTCGCCATGCAGTTCCTGGAAGTGCGTGAAGATTTCGTTCACGTAGTCCAGCGTGTAGGGCCGGTCCTGGTGCCGGGCGATCTTGGTGATCTGCCAGGGCGTCAGGTTGCTGTAGATGTCTTTGGTCAGCTGCAGGCTCTTGCCCGACAACTGCTCGATCTCGGCGGAAATGTCGACCGCGGATTCGGTCTGCACATAGCGGAGTTCTTCGATCTTGCTTTCGAGCTCGGCAATCGGTTGCTCGAAGTCGAGGAAGTTTCTTTTGGCCAAGGTGTGACTCCTTTGGTCTTTGTGTGAACGACGTCCGGAAACGGAGAAGCCCCGGGGGCTCAGTAACTGACCGGCAGCGGGTCCAGCGAGCGCCAAATATACCAAGTGGCGACGCTGCAATACGGTGCCCACGAAGCGGCCACCTCACGGATCTCGCTGCGGCTGACGGGTTCGCCGGAAAAATAGGCCCGGCTGATGCCGTTCTGCAGGCCGATATCGTCCAGGGGAAGCACGTTCGGGCGCATCAGATGGAAGATCAGGAACATCTCTGCGGTCCAGCGACCGATGCCGCGGATCGCCACCAGCTCGGCAATGATGGCCTCATCGTCCATCTCTGCCCACTGGTCGGTGTGCACCTGGTTGTTGGCGAAGTGCAGCGCCAGATCCACCAGGTACTCGACCTTGCGGGCAGACAGCCCTGCCCCGCGCATGTCGTCGACCTTGAGCTTGAGCACATAGGCCGGCGTCATCTTGCGCGGCAGCTTTTCAAACTTCTCCCAGACCGACTGCGCAGCCTTGACCGAAATCTGCTGGCCCACGATGCTGCGCGCCAGCGTCACGAATGCATCCCCGCGCGACTGCAGGCTCACACCCGGGTGTTGCGGGATGAGTTTTTTCATCACGCGGTCGCGCTTCATCAGGTGGCGGCAGGCTTCCTGCCAATACAGCGGCGCTTCCGGCCCAGGCTCGGGCAACATGGAAGTAACCATCAGCTGCGCTCCCAGGTCGTACCCGCAGGGCTGTCCTTGAGCACGATGCCCAGGGCCAGCAGAGCCTGACGGATGCGATCCGCTTCGGCAAAGTTCTTGGCCGCCTTGGCGGCCGCGCGGTCGGCGATCTGCTGTGCGATGGCCGCTTCGTCAAGCCCTTCGCCAGCACCGCCAGCCTGCAGATAAGCCTGGGGATCCTGCTGCAACAGACCCAGCACATCGCCGAGAGCGGTGAGCAGACCCGCCGCGGCGGCGTCTCGCGTGCGATTGACTTCACCAGCCAGGTCGAACAGCACCGCCACCGCCTCGGGCGTGCCAAAGTCCTCGTCCATGGCAGCCTTGAAGCGCGCCGCAAACGGCGAAGACCAGTCGATGGCCACGGGCACTTCCGCCTTCACGGTCGCCAGCGCGGTATACAGGCGTTTGAGTGCTGCACGCGCGTCGTCCAGGTGCGCATCGCTGTAGTTGAGCGCGCTGCGGTAGTGGGCGCGCAGCACGAAGAAACGAACCGTTTCGGCGTCATATTTCTCCAGCACTTCGCGAATGGTGAAGAAGTTGCCCAGGCTCTTGGACATCTTTTCGTTGTCCACGCGCACAAAACCGTTGTGCATCCAGAAACGCGCCAGCGGTTGGCCGGTAGCACCTTCGCTCTGCGCAATCTCATTCTCGTGATGGGGGAACTGCAGGTCGGCCCCGCCGCCATGGATGTCGAAGCTCTCGCCCAGCATTTCGCAACTCATGGCCGAGCACTCGATGTGCCAGCCCGGGCGGCCACTGCCATAGTCGCTGTCCCACTGGGCTTCGGCGGGCTCGTCGGCCTTCGCCGACTTCCACAGCACAAAGTCCAGGGGATCCAGCTTGCCGTCGTCCACCGCCACGCGCTCCCCCGCGCGCAGGTCATCCAGCGACTTGCCCGAGAGCTTGCCGTAGCCGGGAAATCTGCGCACCGCATAGTTCACATCCCCATTGGAGCTGCGGTAAGCCAGACCCTTGACTTCCAGGCGGCGAACGATGTCCAGCATTTGCGGCACGTACTCGGTCGCGCGCGGCTCGTGGGTCGGACGCTCGATGCCCAGCGCGTCGGCGTCCTGATGCAGCGCATCGATCATCCGATCGGTCAGCTGTTTGATGGTCTCGCCGTTCTTCACCGCGCGGGCAATGATTTTGTCTTCGATGTCCGTCACGTTGCGGACGTACGTCACGCGATAGCCGCTCGCCTTGAGCCAGCGCTGCACCACATCGAAAGCCAGCATGGAGCGGGCGTGACCAAGGTGGCAGAGGTCGTAAACCGTCATGCCGCAGACGTACATGCGCACGTGTCCGGGATCGATGGGCGCAAACGGCTCGACGCCGCGGGAGAGGGAGTTGAAGATTCGCAAGGACATGGAGGGGGAAACCGGGCCGATCCGGCTGCTCGGACGCACCTGAACACAGGCATCGACGCGATACCCTCAGATACAATGCGGCAGTATAGCCAGCCCGGTCGGGATTGCCGTTCCGACTGAGCGCTATAGTCTTACATGTTGGCCCGTTTAGGCCTTCGGTTTGCCGCTTTCGCCATCTGAGGTCCCATGAACCACCCCAAGACTTTCTCTTCTTCCCAGTCCATCACCGTTACCGGCAAGAGCCGCCGTTCGCTGGCCGCTCCGCTGCGCATGGTGGCGCTCTCGATTGCCGTGTCCGCCGCGATGGGCGTGTCCATGGCATGGGCCCAGAGCGATGACTACGCCGAGGTCAACCGCCTCCTGCGTGCCGGTCAACTGGCTGATGCACTGGGCAAGGCCGACCAGTACCTGGCCGGCAAGCCGCGCGACCCGCAGATGCGTTTCCTCAAGGGTGTCATCCAGACCGAAAGCGGCAAGCCGACCGACGCCATCACGACGTTCTCCAAGCTGACCGAAGATTTCCCCGAACTGCCCGAGCCCTACAACAACCTGGCCGTGCTCTACGCTGGCCAGAGCCAGTTCGACAAGGCCCGCGCGGCGCTCGAAATGGCCATCCGCACCAACCCCAGCTACGCCACCGCCCATGAGAACCTGGGCGACGTGTACGCCAAGCTGGCCAGCCAGGCCTACAGCAAGGCTCTACAGCTCGATGCCGGCAATGCTGGCGTCGCGCCCAAGCTGAGCCTGATCCGCAACCTGTTTGCCGCCGACGCCAAGGGTGTGAAGCCAACCTCTGCGGCACCTGCTGCCGCAGCCCCCGTGGCCGCGACCAAGCCCCCGGTAGCCGCCCCTGCTCCTGCCGCCACGACTGCGGCGGCTGCACCCGCACCCGCTGCAGCCATGCCGGCGGCACCCGCTGCGGCCAGCAGCGGCCAGGCCGATGTCGAAGCGGCTGTACATGCCTGGGCCAAGGCCTGGTCGTCGAAGAACATGTCCGGCTACCTCGGTGCCTATGCATCCAACTTCACGCCACCCGGTGGCCAGACGCGCAAAGACTGGGAAGCCGACCGCAAGGCCCGCATCGTGCCGCGCAACAAGATTGATGTCGGCGTCAGCGACATGGCCGTGACGCTCAACGGCGACCGCGCTTCGGTGCGTTTCCGTCAGGCTTATGCTTCCGACTCCATCAGCGTGAGCAGCCGCAAGACGCTTGATCTGGTCAAGAGTGGCAACCGCTGGCTGATCGTTCGCGAATCCACGGGATCCTGATGTCGGGTCGGCGGTATTTCCAACGGGGTCACGCCAGCGTTTCTTCCGCCTCCCTGAATTCGGGTTTCAGCAGCGGGGCTCCGCGGTGGATGCTGGTCAGCGCGATTGCCCTGGCTGCAACTGCCGGTGCTGCCTACGCCGTCAAGTCGGTGTTTTTCCGCAGCAGCGGATCGTTCTCGGCACCGGCATCAGCGCCCCTTGCACCCGCCGCCCCGCCAAATGCCACGTCTCCCGTTTCGGCGGGACAGTCCCTGATCGATTCGGCGCTGTCCACGGTACAGGCCGCCACCCACCCGCTGACGACGATTTCGCCACGCAGCAACGGTCTGCAGCCACAGGCCCTGACCGACGAAGCCGTTGCCCAGGTAACGCCCAAGCTTGGCCAGGCAGAAGCGAGGCTGCTGTCGATCTATCGGCTCATCAGCCAGGGACAGCACCGCGAAGCGCTGGGCAAGGCCGATGAGCTGGTCCGCGACTATCCGAACTTCCACTTGGCCCATCTGGTGCACGGTGACCTGCTGAGCCTGCAGGTCCGCCCGGTTCGCCAGCTCGGCGATGTGCCCGACACCAAGGCCACAGCCGCCGCCCAGCAACTGGCGATCCTGCGCGAAGAGTCGCGCCGCCGCATGCTGGCGCTGACCGAGCGGCCGCCCGAAGGGGCAGTGCCTTCGCAATTCATCGCGCTGGCTTCGCAGAGCCGGCATGCGATCGCGGTCGATGCCTCAAAATCCCGCCTCTACCTGTTCGAGAACCAGACGCCTGCGGCTTCCGGCTCCCGACTCGCGCCAGCACCGAAGCTCAAGCTTCTGGGCGACTTCTACATCTCGGTGGGTCTGCTGGGCATCGAGAAGGCAGCCGAAGGCGACAAGCGCACCCCGCTGGGGGTGTACTACATCACCAGCAACCTGAACCCGTCCACACTGCCCGACCTGTATGGTGTCGGTGCCTTGCCAATCAGCTATCCGAACCCTCTGGACATCCAGCGCGGCAAGACCGGCGGCGGCATCTGGCTGCACGGCACGCCCAAGGAACAGTTCGTGCGGGCACCGCAAGCGTCGGACGGTTGTGTGGTGCTGTCCAATCCCGATCTTGAAAAGCTGCTGGCCACGGTACAGATCCGGACCACGCCTGTCGTGATCGCGCCGGAGCTGCAATGGGTGCAACCCGACGCGCTCGACGAAGACAGGCGCTCATTCGAAGCATCGCTGGAGGCCTGGCGCAAGGCCAAGAGCGACGGACAGATCGACCGCCTCAAGGACTTCTATGCCGTCCGATCCGACAACGGCAAGGACGCTGGCCAGGCCTGGAGCCGCGTGGAAACCGAGATGCGATCGCAACACACACCCAAGGACCTGTCGATCAAGGACGTGTCCATGCTGCGTTGGAAAGACAGCCAGGACACCATGGTGGTGACCTTTGGCGAACTGGCGCAGAACCAGGCCCGCGGCGTGACGCGCCGCCAGTACTGGGCACGCGACCGCGACCAGTGGAAGATATTTTTCGAAGGAACGCCATGATGCGTGAGGTGAACGGTTTTCCTGGTCTGTTGCGGCGCCCGCTGCTGAAGGCCATGCTGGTGTCGACCCTGTCGTCGGTGGTGGTGACAGCCATGGCGCAGACTGCAGCCAAGGCACCCGCGCCCGCCGCAGCCACAGCACCCAAGGTGCGCCTCACAACGTCCATGGGCGACATCGTCCTGGAGCTCTACCCGGACAAAGCCCCGCGCACGGTCGAGAACTTCCTGCAGTACGTGCGGGACAAGCACTACGACGGCACGATCTTTCACCGCGTGATCGACAACTTCATGGTGCAAGGTGGCGGCTTTGACGCCAAGTACCAGGAAAAGCCGACCCGTCCGCCGGTGGTACACGAGGGCCAGGTCGCGATCCAAAAAGGTGGTCCGAAGAACGTGATCGGCACCATTGCGATGGCTCGCACCAACGATCCGCAGTCGGCTTCGGCACAGTTCTTCATCAACGTCAAGGACAACGCCTTCCTCGACCCCACGCCGATCCCACCGGGCGACCCGGTGGCACGCTTCGAGTACCAGGGCCGAGTCTACGAGAACATTGCCCGTGCGAAGCTTCTGGCGGCCGGGCAGCTCTACGGCTACACGGTGTTCGGCAAGGTGATTGCCGGCATGGACGTCGTCAACAAGATCAAGGCCGTGCCCACCGGCGCCGGTGGCCCCTTCCCCACGGACGTCCCCAAGGCGCCCGTCACCATCCTCAAAGCCACTCTGGAGAAATGAACATGGCCAACCCACAGGTCGAACTGCACATTGCCGGTCACGGCGTCGTCACCCTGGAACTCGACGCCGACAAAGCGCCGCTGACGACCGCGAACTTCCTGTCGTATGTGAACAAGGGTCACTACAACAACACGATCTTTCACCGCGTGATCCCCGGCTTCATGGTCCAGGGCGGCGGCTTCGAGCCGGGCATGACCCAGAAGCCCACCGACGCGCCGATCCAGAACGAGGCCAACAACGGCCTGCGCAACGAGGTCTACACGGTCGCCATGGCGCGCACCAACGATCCTCACTCGGCCAGCGCGCAGTTCTTCATCAACGTCGCCAACAACAGCTTCCTCAACCACACGGCGCCCAGCGCCCAAGGCTGGGGCTACGCCGTGTTCGGCAAGGTGGTCTCGGGCTCCGACGTGGTCAAGAAGATCGAAGCCGTGCCGACCGGCCGCAAAGGTTTCCACGACGACGTGCCCAAGCAGGACGTCGTGATCGAAAAGGCCATCGCCCTTTGATCCGCGGGGCCCAGGCCCCTGCGCCAACCTTGACGATGGCGACCGACGACCGCTTTGCCGCATGGCGCGCTCCCGCGCACTGGCAAGCGGTCGATTTCATTTCGGATCTCCATCTCCAGGCGGCGCAAGCCAGCACGGTGCAGGCCTGGCTGAACTACCTGCGAGCGCCTGCCATCGGCCGTCCCGACGCGCTGGTGATCCTGGGTGACCTGTTCGAGGTCTGGATCGGCGACGACGCACTGAACAATCCGAACGGGTTTGCCAGTCACTGCGCCCGGGCGCTGCGCACATTCAGCCAGACCACCCCCACCTACTTCCTCTGCGGCAACCGCGACTTCCTGCTGGGTGACGCCGCACTGGTTGCCTGCGGCATGCTGGGCCTTTCCGATCCCACGTCACTCGACTTCCAGGGCCAGCGCTGGCTGCTCAGCCATGGCGATGCCCTTTGCCTTGACGACACCGACTACCAGGGCTTCCGCGCGCAGGTGCGCTCTGCCGATTGGCAACAGGCGTTCCTGTCGCGGCCATTGGCCGAGCGCGAGGCGGTGGCCAGAGACCTGCGCGAACGCAGCGAAGCACGCAAGCAAAGTATGGCCCACGACCCTGAACTCTGGGCCGATGTCGACGCTGCGGCCGCCCGCGAATGGCTGCAGCGTGCGGGCGCACCCACTCTGATCCATGGACACACGCACCGTCCCGCGGAACACGATCTCGGCAATGGACTGCGGCGCGTGGTGCTCAGCGACTGGGACGCCGACGCCCGCCCACCGCGACTGGAGGTGCTTCGTCTGACCGCTGGCGGTCTGCAGCGCCTGCCTCTCGCATGAGCGCCCTGCTTCCGGCCGCCCTGCAGCGTTGGCTGCCGCGCACCTGGCGCCGCCTGCCGGAGCCCCCCAATGCACTGTGGCAGGACATCGTGCAGCGCCACCCCTTCCTGCGCGCACTGACAGAGACCGAGCGCCAGCGACTGAAGCTGTTGAGCACGCACTTCCTGCAGGAGAAAGAGTTTCACGGCGCGCATGGCCTGGCGGTCACCGACGCCATGGCACTGAGCGTGGCGGCCCAAGCCTGCCTGCCGCTGCTGCACATGCTGCCGCCTTCGGGGAAGCGCTCAGCCCATCCGCTCTCTGCCCTGGACTGGTACGGCGATTTCGTCGGCATCGTGATCCAGCCGGGTGCGGCCGTGGCACGGCGCAACCACACCGACGCCACCGGAGTGGTCCACCAGTACGAGGAAGTCCTGGCCGGGGAAGCCATGGACCGGGGGCCCATCATGCTCAGCTGGGAAGACGTGCATGCCGCACCGCACACCATCGAGCGCGGCAGCAACCTCGTCATCCACGAATTCGCGCACAAGATTGACATGCACGGGATGGGGGCTGGCAACGCGCCGGACGGCGCCCCGCCACTGCCCGGCCCACTGTGGGGCACACGCAGCGATGCACAGGCCCGCGAACACTGGCGCGCCGTGATGGCCGATGCCTATGCCCAGTTTCGCGAGACCCTGTCGATGGCCGAACGTTTTGGCGGCGACATGCCCTGGCTCGACGCCTACGCGGCCACGCACCCGGCCGAGTTTTTCGCCGTGAGCTGCGAGGCCTACTTCGTCAACCGGGACCGCTTGGCCCAGGAGTTCCCGGCGTTGCTTGCGCTGTACGACGGGTTCTTCCGGTCCAGGCCCTGAACCTCAGCGGCGCAGCAGCACCTTCAGCACGTTCTGCACCCGGCGTGCCGCTCCGGCGTCATGCGCCCCCGAGAGCACCTTGCCCAGATCCTGGCTCCAGGTATCGGCCGGCGGCGCATCGTGGCGGCGGGTCAGCAGTTGCAGCTGCAACTGGCGGCGCGCATCCAGCTGCTCCGCAGGCGTTGGCACTTCGGCGGCCATTTCCAGCCGCAGCAAGGCTTCTGCGGGTGCCGAAGAGGCCGCCGCACCCAACGCACTGGTCCAGGCGGAGCGGGCCGCCGCAGTCACCCGGCCACCCAGCGCCTGCGCCGTCGGGACCAAGGACGGATCGCGTTTCTCCCAGGCACTGACGAGTTGCGTCAACACTTCGCCGTGCGCCTGCGCCGCCAGCTTGCGCATGGTGGCCTCGGCATGTTCCAGCGCCTGGCGCTGTGCACGGAACGCGGCATCGCCCAGACGGGGCGTCGCATGGGCGGGCGCCGAACGGGGAGGACGGTTGTCCGCCCAGGCGCCACGCGGCGCTCGGGCGTCCCGACCATCGCGCGAATCGCGGCCGCCCGGGCCGCGGCGGTCGTCGCGACCCGCCGGCTCGGTCTTCTTCATGCCTGGCCTGTCGTCGCCACGCATGGCCACCAGCTTTCGGGCGGGAGCGGCAGGTGCAGGAGCCGGCGCTGGCACATCCGGCGCAACGGCAGCTTCATCACCGTCGGGCGCTGGGGTCGCAGCAGGCGCTTCGGAGACTGCATCGACGTCACCCACTGGCGCAGATTTCACTGCCTCGGCCTTGGATTCAGTGCTGACCGCAGCGGCTGCCGCCTCATATTCACCGCGCAGGGCCCGCTCCAGTGCCTGCTGGGCGCTGCGGATCTGCTGTACGTCGCCGGCAGCACAGGCGGCGTCCAGGGCGCGCGCCGCGTCCAGCACGCGCTGGTCGTGTTCGTTGAGCGAGGCAGCCGCTTTTTCGCGTTCGCTGCTCTTGCGCTGAAAAGCTTCGTCAATTGGCTTGCGGAACGCCTCCCAGAGCTTCTGCTCCAGCTTGCGCTCCAGCGGCACAGTGTGGGCTTCGGCTTGCCAGCGCTGCTGCAGCTCCTTCACCGCATCGATGCGCAGCGCCGGGCTCGCCCCCAGCGCCGTGGCTTCCTCAATCATCTGACGGCGTCGGGCGATGCTTTGCGACTGCGCGGCCTCGAGACCAGCGTGGGCCACATGCATGGCTTCTTTCCACTGCGGCTGCAACTCGGCGAAGGCCTTTTCGCTCAGATGGCCAGCCTCGCGCCAGCGTTCCGAAAACGCATGCAGATCGCGGATCTGGATCTTCCAGTCGGACTGGCCGGTGTGCGCGGCCGTCCATGCTTTCAGCTCTTCGATCAGCCCCAGGCGCTGCGCCTTGTGGGCTTCCGCCTGCTGGCGAACCTGCGTCAGCCAGACTTCCACCTGCTTGTGGGCCAGGGTGCACGCCTCGTCGAAGCGCTTCCACAGCGCGTGATTGGCCTGGCCGCCCTGGTCGGTGGTTTTCCACTGCTCGCGCAAGGTGCGCAGCGTTTCCTGCAGCTTGCGGCCGCCCATGCGCTGACCTTCTGGCGGCGCCAGCAGCGCTTCGGCCTTCTTCACCAGTTCTTCGCGCAACTGGTCGGCACGCCAGCGCTGCCAGTCTTCCAGTTCCCCCGCCTGGGCCAGTACGGCGTGCGCCTTGGCTTCGAGATCCGGGCCCAGCAGACGTCCCTGGGACTTGAGCACCGCACGCACATCGGCCGCTGCCTTGGGGGTGGCTTTGCCATGGCCCTCGCCAACTTCCTTTTCCAGCACGGCCAACGCACGCTCCAGTTCGGCAACGGCCTTTTCGCGGCGCTCCTTGTGGGCCTGGGCGTCCTGGGACGCCACGGCCTCGACCGTTTCACCGCGGGACTGGCGCAACTCGTCGGCCCAGACTGGCACCGCCGGCAAGGCAGCCTGCGGATCGGCATCGGCAGCCACTGCGGTTGCCAGAGCCGCTTCGAATGCATCCCAGACCAGTTGCAGCTGCTGACGGGAGGCGTCCAGCATCGGCGGAAACTTGGGTTCGACACTCGCCCACTGTGGTTCCGCCGTCAGCTCACCCGCCTGCTTCTGCCAGTCGGTGACGTCTTCCCGCAAAGCCTCGGCACTGGATTGCGCTTCACGCCAGGACTTGGTGGACAGCACTTCGATGCGTTGGGCCATCAGCACAGCCGATTCGCGTTTGACCTGAACCCGGTCCTGCAGATCTTCAATCGCCTTGACACGCTCGGACAGCGCCACCTTCAGGCCTGCCAGCGGTTCGCGCGACAGCGGAGCTCCGGCGCGAGCTGCGTCGCGTTGCCACGCCAGGGCATCGGCCAGGTTCATCCGCGACTGTCCAATCAATGTCTCGGCCTTCTGCGCCCACTCGACGCCAATGTGTTCCTGGGCTTTCTGCCGGCGCAGCTCGTCGAGCTTCTCTTTCAGCGGCTTGGCGGCGCCCCGGTCGCGCTGCGACAGCTCCTTGAACACCTCATTCATGACCTCCCAGGAGGGCTCGGTCAGCAACCAGGCCCGTACGCGGGCCGCCCGGTCGCCCGATGTCGGCGCAGAAAACGCACCACCGGTGACGGCATCGAGAGGATGGGGGGTCTGGCTTGCACCCGCAGCCTTGGCCCCGGCACTGGCGGCAGCCATCGGATCGGTCGCGGGAGAAGACGGGGGAGTTTTGCGCAATGAGAACAGCGACATAGGGCGGGCAATGATTGGTCGGAAACCGCGCCTGCCCGAGGTGTCCGGGCAAGGAGGCTCAAACCTCTATTGTCGCCGCGGAACCGCCCATCGACAGAGAACGCCGCTTCAGAAACGAGAAACCCCGGTCAGCCGAAGCTGCCGGGGTTGACGGCGGGGCAAAAACGCACTTGCCGTCTGGTCGGAAACAGGGAGGGATGTGTCCCTGCGTCCTGGAAGCAAGAGATTGCTTCCGTGGGGTGCCAGACTGTGGCTGAACCACTTGTCTGGCGGGGGTACCGACATCAGGTCGGACCGCAAAGATTACTCCCGCGCCCTCCGGCTGGCAAGCACTGTTACTGGCCCAACACCTTTGTTTTAACTCTGGTCGGCAGGTAGTCAGCCGCGCCTGCAACGAAGTGCAAAAGCCGCCTGAACCGACAAGCGGCGTCACTGGGTACCGCCTCGCCGCACGGCCCCGCAGTGCTTGCCTGCGCTGCTAGGGAAGTGAAAGAACACGACCCCACATGGAATGTTAATAACCATAAATTATAATAAACACAGTTTAAAACATTGACTAGACATTAGCCTGACCATACCATTCGCCCGTTTTCCCGCTCAGGGATAACCCGAACATCGCTGGCCTCCCCTCTCCTTCGGCCAGCGGTCCCGCCATTGATGGCGCCCCCCACCGCATGCAGCCCTCCTCCGGGATGGCCCCGCCTTGCAAGGAGCGACAAAATGACCCCGTACCTGACTGAGCCCCACAAGAGCAGCACCGAAGCTGCCGCAACTCCCTGGCGTCTGGCCCTGGCTGACGCGTACCACGGCTTCGTGGCTTTCACACACAACGGCATGGCGCTGCTCGGCGTCGGCCTCGCTGCGCTGGCGCTCACGATGGTGGCGCGCGCCGATCTGCGCACCCAGGCCGAACAACAGTTGCTGGGCTGGCTGCTGGAACGCCACGACGTGACGCTGAGTGCACAGGACAGTGAGGCGCCCCTGGACGCCGCAGATCGCACCCTCGCTTCCGCCCCCGTGGCCCTGCCCAAACAGCAGGCTGCGGTCACCCAATGGCTCAGCCGCCGCTATCGCGTGGCGCAGGAACCGCTGGCTGCGCTGGTGGCCGAGGCGTTCTCCATGGGTGAGAAGGCTCGGCTGGATCCGACCCTGATCCTCGCCGTGATGGCGATCGAGTCCCGATTCAACCCCTATGCCCAAAGTCCGGTCGGCGCCCAGGGCCTGATGCAGGTGCTCACGCGCGCCCACACGGACAAATACGCCAACTTCGGCGGGCAGGCGGCCGCATTTGACCCGCTGAGCAACCTGCGCGTCGGCGTCAAGGTGCTGCAGGACTGCATCAAGCAGGCCGGCTCGGTCGAAGGCGGACTGCGCCTGTATGTTGGTGCGGTGTCTTCCGACGGCGGCGACTACATCAACAAGGTGATGAGTGAACATCTGCGCATCCAGAGCGTGGCGCTGGGCAAGCCGATGCCCACCTCGTTCCCGGTCTTCTCAGCGATGCCAGTGGCCGCACCGGCCATGCCGGGTGCCGAATCGACCACCCAGACGGGCTTGCTGGAACCAGCCACCGAGCCTGCTCCTGGCATCGCTCCGCCCCCGGCCGAACCCCGAACAGGCGACCTCACGAGTTCCTGACGGGATTTCCAGCTTGCGCCACGCCGGCCCTGCGGCTCGGATAAACTAGTCAGGTGCGCAACTGGCGATAGGCGCGCGGCGGATCACACCCGCCGTCCGCGCTGACGTGGCCCTCCGCTCCCGCCTCTGCGCGGATCGGGACAACCACTGGGAAGCGCACCGCCCGGTTTCCGGGTGTTCAGCCGTTCGCCTGGGCAGTCCCTGCAGCTTCATCCAAAAACGACCGAAGTGCGCGGGGTCCACGTCACCCGAGACTGCCAAACCATGTACGACCGCAACATCCTCATCGAGCAAACCGACCCCGAGCTGTTCGCTGCCATCCAGGCCGAGAACGCCCGCCAGGAACACCACATCGAGCTGATCGCCAGCGAGAACTACGCCTCGCCGGCTGTGATGGCCGCCCAGGGCACCCAGCTCACCAACAAGTACGCCGAGGGTTACCCCGGCAAGCGCTACTACGGCGGCTGTGAGTTTGTTGATGTGGCAGAGCAGCTGGCCATCGATCGCGTCAAGCAACTGTTTGGTGCCGACGCCGCCAACGTGCAGGCCCACTGCGGCGCATCCGCCAATGAGGCTGTGTTCCTTGCCTTCCTGAAGCCCGGCGACACCATCATGGGCATGAGCTTGGCCGAAGGCGGTCATCTGACCCATGGCATGCCGCTGAACATGTCCGGCAAGTGGTTCAACGTGGTCAGCTATGGCCTGGACAAGAACGAAGCCATCGACTACGACGCCATGGAAGCCAAGGCGCGCGAGCACAAGCCCAAGCTGATCGTGGCCGGCGCTTCGGCCTACAGCCTGCGCATCGATTTCGAGCGCTTCGCCAAGATCGCCAAGGAAATCGGCGCCATCTTCATGGTCGACATGGCCCATTACGCCGGCCTGATCGCCGCCGGCGTGTACCCCAACCCGGTGCCATTCGCCGACGTGGTGACCTCTACCACCCACAAGAGCCTTCGCGGCCCGCGTGGCGGCATCATCCTGATGAAGGCCGAGCACGAGAAGGCCATCAACAGCGCCATCTTCCCCGGCCTGCAAGGCGGTCCGCTGATGCACGTGATCGCGGCCAAGGCCGTGGCCTTCAAGGAAGCGCTGACGCCCGAGTTCAAGACATACCAGCAGCAAGTGGTGAAGAACGCCCAGATCGTGGCCGAAACGCTGACCCAGCGCGGTCTGCGCATCGTGTCGGGCCGCACCGAAAGCCACGTCATGCTGGTCGACCTGCGCGCCAAGGGCATCACCGGCAAGGAAGCCGAGGCTGTCCTGGGCAGCGCCCACATGACCATCAACAAGAACGCGATCCCCAACGATCCGGAGAAGCCGATGGTCACCAGCGGCGTGCGCATCGGCACCCCGGCCATGACCACCCGCGGCTTCAAGGACGAAGAAGCCCGCCTGACCGCCAACCTGATCGCCGATGTGCTGGACAACCCGCGCGACCCCGCGAACATCGAAGCGGTGCGTGCCAAGGTCAACGCCCTGACCGCGCGTTTCCCGGTCTACAAGTGATTCCAGGCGGCGCAGCGCGATGAAGTGCCCTTTCTGCGGCCATCTGGAAACCCAGGTCGTCGAGACCCGGGTTTCCGAAGACGCGGATTTCATCCGCCGCCGCCGCCAGTGCGGTCACTGCGAAAAACGCTTCACCACCTACGAGCGGCCGGAAGTCAGCTTCCCGGCGGTGGTCAAGAAGGACGGCCGGCGCGTGGACTACGTGCCGGCCAAACTCCGCGCCTCGTTCACCCTGGCCCTGCGCAAGCGCCCGGTCAGCACGGAACAGGTCGATGCCGCCATTGAGCGCATCGAGGAAAAGCTGCTCAACCTCGGCAGCCGGGAGGTCGCCTCGACCAAACTGGGTGAAATGGTCATGCGCGAACTCAAGAAGCTCGACAAGGTGGCCTACATCCGCTTTGCCAGTGTGTATCGCAGCTTCGAGGACATTGACGAATTCCGGGCCCTGGTGGACGAAGTCCGCCGTTAATCGCCCCGCGTCCAATGGGCCATTAGCCCACAGTCCTCCTCCATCGTGGGGACGAAACGATTACCAACGACCTCGTTTGCCGTCGATTTGGACGTGAAGCGTGGGAATAATGAATCCCATCATTCAAACAGGGGGTTCAGGGATGGGAACAACACATAGCATTTGTTGCAGGCGGGATCGCGGATTCACGTTGATTGAATTGGTGATCTCCACGGCCTTGCTGGCGATCCTGATTCAATTGGCTGTACCTCCCCTGACGGGCCTCTTGGCCGAATGGCAAAGGGACCTGGCGACGCGCTCTGTCACAGACCACCTTGCCCTGGCGAGATCCGAAGCGATTCACTGGTCCCGCAGGGTCGTCATGTGCAGCAGCAGTGACGGTCGAACATGCAACCCGATGGCCGACAAGGAATGGAAATCCGGGTGGCTGGTGTTTCAGGATCTCGACGACGACAACCAGTTTGGTGCTTCAGACAAACTCATTGCCGTTTCACAAGGGCAGACCGGTATCCTGAGCCTGAAGGGAAATGCCACGGTTCAGCGCTTCGTATTTCAGCCAACGGGCATGATGTCGTCCGGCATGGCGACGCTGGAGGTGATTCCCCGACGGGGAAACAGCCAGAAGATCACCATCAACCGAATCGGCCGTGTGCGCCTGAGCACAACGGAGACAGCGACTGGATCCTGAGCAGTCGCGGGATTTTCGTGACAAATGAATGCTTTTTACCGCTGAGGAACCCAAAAGCGACCGCGCGTCAGCACAGCTCAAGATCACTGCAAAGCGGCCGGTACATTGCAGTACGGAGCCGCAAATTGAAACACCCGTCCTACCCCACCCAGCCGCTGCCCGCCGGTCAGCGCGGCTTCACGATCCTTGAGTTGGTGATCACGCTCACGCTTGTCGGGATCCTTACCGCCGTGATGGCACCGACGTTCGGAGAAACCTTGCGAAACTGGCGCCGCGACAGCGCGACACGCGCATTGAACACGACCCTGCTGCAAGGCCGAGCGGAAGCCATCAAATCCACGAGAAAAGTCATGGTTTGCCCCACTACCACAGGAACCAGTTGTGCCAACAGCACCGAGTGGAAAACCGGCTGGATGATGTTTGTTGACGATGGAGCGACTGACCAAGCTTATGACGCTGGTGAACGCATCCTCCAGGTCACGACCGCCCAGGGAGGGATTGCATCACTCGCAAGTTCTTCTGGCGTGCGGTTTCTGCAATTCTGGCCGAACGGCCTGATGTTTTCCACGGCGGCAGCCGGTACGGCGCACACGACTTTCACCGTGACGCCCTCCGGGCTGACATCGTCCACCAAGGTCGACAAGATCGCTGTGTCCCGGGTCGGGCGCGCCACAGTGACCACCGATTACCCTTGATCACGGGACCTCAATGAACGCATTGTTCTCAAACCCCAAACAGATTGCCGCGGAGCGGAGGCTGCGCCGTCGTGAAACAGGCTCCAGCATGATCGAGGTGCTGGTCGCCGTCATGTTGGTGTCGATTGGGCTTCTGGGCATTGCTGGCCTTTCGGGTGCCACGTTCAACTACAACAAGACGTCGCAGGTGCGGCTGACCGCCATGGCGCTCGTCAACGACTATGCCGACCGTGCCCGCATCAATATCTACGGATACGACCGAGGCGGCTACACCGTTGCTCTGCCAACGAACTTCGCAGGCACGGCGGTGACCGTTCCAGCAGCGAACCTCAACCTTGATCCTTCGGTCGCAGCGAATGCGATCACGATCGCCGACAACCTTGCCGCAGCCGACGTCGACCAGTTCCTGCGCAACGTACGCAATCGCCTTCCTCAAGGCGACGCCGTGGTGATCAGCCGCCCGACCGGCACGACGCGGGACATGGACGTGTGGCTGGTGTGGAAAGAGCCCAGGACCGATGCTGGTGACACACTGTTCAGTGCGGCCCAAGGCAATTGCCCAACCAGCCTGACGCTGGCCGAACAGGCGGAATACAGCTGCATGTTCTTCAAGGTGGGGCTCTGATCATGGCCAATCAAAACTTGTCTCGCCATGCTCCCATGCACCGTCAGCGTGGTCTGAGTCTGATCGAGCTGATGGTCGCGCTGACCATCGGCTTGTTCCTTGTCGGCGCTGTGAGCATCATCTACGTGAACACGGCAACCACGTCGCGCAGCAGTGTCATGGAAGCGCAGATGAACGAAGATGCCACGCTGGCTCTTGAATTGCTGCAACAGCAGGTCAGGCTGGCGGGTTTCTCCAATGTGGACGCCGGCGGGGCTCGCCTGTTCCCCGGACGAGCCGTTCGCGGATGCGACGGGGGCTTCACCAACAACGCTGGTGGTACGGCGTTCGAAGCCCAGACCTGCAGCGGAACAGCAACCGGATCGGACGCCTTCTCCGTGCGCTATGAAGCCACCTTGCTCAACAGCCAAGCCGTGACCAATGCTGGCGTGCAGCGTCCAGCCAATTGTGCCAATGAAGGCATTACTGCCTGGAACGCATTGGCCGAAGGTGCGGCGACCGCCACGCCCATGACTTTGGCCGACAACCGCTACTACGTCGCCAACGACGCGGATGGCACGCCGTCGCTGTTCTGCCAGGGCCGCACCGGCGCTGGTTTCGGCAACGCCACCGCGCTGATTCCCAACATCGAAAACATGCAGGTGCAATACGCGGTCACTGCGCTGCCAACGGCGGGAAATCCCATCCCGCACCAGGTGGCCGGCTATGTCGAAGCCCAGAATGCTGTACTTGGATCCGTCACCCCCGTCAACTGGTCAAGGGTGTCGGCGATGCGCGTCTGTCTGCTCGCCCGAAGTGCCCGTCCGGTGCCGACTGGAGACAACACGACCGTGGACATCGGCCGCTACTACGACTGCAACGGTGCCGTGCAAACCGCCAACGATCGTTATGTCCGCCGGGCTTACGTGACCACCATCCAGTTGCGCAACATGCGCCCTGGGCTGCCGGCCGAGTACCAGGCAGGCAACGACCCTTATGCCTACCTGTACGAGAACTGACGCATCGCCACTCGGGACCTTCGCCATGCAATCGCATATCTCCTCCATCCGGCATCGCGACCAGCGCGGCGTCGTTCTCCCCATGGCGCTGATCATGCTGGTGATCATTTCGTTTGCCGGACTGCTTGCGGCCAAGAACTCGGCCACCTACGAGCAGTTCTCGAGCAACATGCGCACCAATCAGGTATCCCGTGTGGCGGCTGAAGATGCACTGCGCCAATGCGAACGCGTGGCCAAGGACAGCATCGACAACGGGGGCGCGACCTTCCCCACCGAAGTCGGCAAGATTGTTGCGACCGTGATCGCGGCAGACACAGACACCGCCATCAAGGCCGGCGCCTGGAACACCAAGGCCAACTGGGCCCCCGGTGCCGCCAACCTGATCACCATCACACCCCAGTTCGACAGCACAGTGAAGAGCAATGCCCGGCTGAAGAACAACCCGACCTGCATCATCCAGGCAATGAGCAACTCGCGCTTCCTGGTCACGACGCGTGGCCTGTCCAGCGACGCAAAAGTCGCCGCCAATGGGACGCTGACCACCGGGTCGGAAGTATGGCTTCAGGCCATCCTGAGCCCGACCATTCCAGTGCTCTCCGCCAATAACGGCGTCGAGTAACCCGCGCTCCGAAATTCCACAAAGTCTTCCAGAGAGGTTCCGATGAAGACCCCATTCAACGTCAAGACCATCGGCCAAGCGCTTCTGCTGATCGCTGTCGGTTGTTCTGCCCTGCTCGCTTCTGCGCAGCCCAGCAACAAGCCGCTGCTGTCCACCCAGTCGGGCGCCAAACCCAACCTGATGATTGCGCTGGACAACTCGGGTTCCATGGCCTATCCGTTCCATGAGTCGTACGGCCTTCTGTACAACGACAACAATCCCCACACCTTGCAATTCTGCCCGGCACCGCGCTACGCGCCGCAGCGCGGTGTGGGCTGGGTGTTGGGTGGACGCATTGACGGCACCAACCCGCAAAACGGAGGCGCTGGGCTTTTTTGCATCCAGGCAACCGCCTTCGACGCGAACGGCAATCCCACTGCGGGTAACTGGACCGGTGGAGCCCAGAACTACGCTCCGTCGCTGACGGTCAACAACAACCTGCTGGCGCAGCGGTCGGCCGATGTGAATCCGGTCTACTACAACCCTCGGACCACCTATCTGCCCAGGCTCGGCCCCACTTACGCAAACCTGGCTCGACCGGCAAACCTGATCTTTGTGTCCAACCAAGGGTTGTACGACCCGGCCAACAACTTTTACACCGTCTACCGAAACCCGGTGGGCGGCGCGCTGTACGCGATCAATGTGCAGAAGCCTGCACCAACGCTGCCGGGAGCCTGGGCCTCCACGGCAGGGAACATCGTCTACTCACTGGCCACCAACACCCCGTTTCCAACGCACCTGGAATACAACAATGCCGGCAGCGTAGCGACTCCGGCATTCACCTACACATATTGCCGCAGCCCTGCAAATGCCGGCGACACGACTGGCGTTTCTACAGTGCAAAAAGATGCTGCAGGCGCTGAAATCGGGTGCAGCAGCGTCCGTCGAACCCCGATCAACACCTCGGCGGCCGGCACATTCGTCAGTGTCTTTGCGCCCGGCCACCCAAGTGCGGCCGCCAACATCATTGCGCTGCCCGGCGACCACAAACGCACCGATTGCGCTGCGGTCAACTCGTGCACCAATGCGGAGGAACTCAACAACGTCCTGAACTGGTACGTCTGGTACAGCACCCGCCAGCTGGCGACCAGCACGGCCATTGGTCAAGCTCTGTCAAAGACCGAATTTCAGGGACAGTTGCGCATCGGCTATCTGCCGATCAATGACTACACGCTTGCAGGCACAAGCAGTTTCATCCCGACGGTCCGCAATCCAGCCATCGCCGCACCAGGCACAGGGACTGGCGATGTGAACGTCCTGCGAGGCGTGCGCACCCTGCAAGGCAGCACGACCGCCAGCACAGAGCTGTTTGGGTTCCTCAACAACATCCAGCCCCGAGGTGGCACACCGCTGCACAACGCCATCAGCAAGGTCGCCGAGTACTACAAGGTTCCAGCGGGTGCCGTGGAGAACCCCTGGGCCGTCAACCCAGCTGCCCTTCCCTCCGCCAGCAATCTGGAAATGTCCTGCCGCCGCTCGTTCAACCTGCTGTTTTCAGATGGCGGCTGGACACAGAGCTACGCTCCAGCTGCTGGGCCCGACAACGACAACATCGCGGGCCCCACGTTCAGCCGCACCCTGGCTGATGGTTCCACAGAGTCCTTCCAGTACCAGCCCACCGGTGAAAACACGGTTGCAGGTCGCATGAAATACACGCCATATCCCAGCACCGGCACCGGGGGCCTGGCAGACCTGACCGCTGGCTTCTACTGGAGAGAGGATTTCCGGACGGGGTTGGCCGACAACATCCAGACACGGCCAGGGCAACCGACCTTCTGGCAGAACATGGCGACCTACACCGTGGGCTATTTTGTTCAACCCACTGGTGAAGTGACCGGCACCGGACTCACTTTTGCAAGCATTGAAAACTACAAGACCCAGTACGCACTGGTCGGCAATGCCGCCACGCCGAAGCCAGCCTGGCCTACGGGCAACCTGGTGACCACCTCCACCAACCAGCTCCGGGTGGACGACTTCGTGCAAGCCGGTTACACCGGTGGCGGCAAGGCCTTCAGCGCGCGTTCGGCCGAAGACGTTCGCAAGATCTTTGACACGGTGCTCGCCGATATCCTGAGCTCCGCGGGCCGGGACGCCGGCGTCTCTGTAAGCTCCGGCAGCGGTGACAACTCCACGCTGGCGGGACGCTTCAAGTACACCGTTTCCTACCGCACCCTAGACAACTCCGGCAACATCATGGCGCGTGTACTCGACGCGGCAGGCAACGAAACTGGAGCCACTGCATGGTCTGCCGAAGTACAAATGCCTTTGCCATCGGCCCGCAAGGTGTTCACCATGCACGACACCAATCAGGCATGGGACTTCAGCGGTAACTTCACCGATCTGCCGAGCGATGTCCGCAGTGCGCTCAAGCAGGGGCCCTACATGGCCCGCGTCCCCAATGGAGACAACTTCATCAACTACCTGCGGGGTGACAACACGGAACTCGATGCGGACAACAAGCTGTTCCGTCAACGGGCCACCAAGATTGCGGCCATGGTCAACCCCCCTTCGGTGTTGATGAACTACTCGCGTGACTACCAGTACGACAAGGTCACCACCGGTGGAGGCGTCGACGGCTGGGACAGCTATGAAGGTTTTGCAGGGCGCAAGCTCGGTTACCCCGCTTCTCTGTTTGTCGCGACCAATGCGGGCACCATGCATGCCTTCAACAGCGACACAGGCAACGAACAGGCGGCCTTCATGCCGCGTCGCAGCCTCAAGCGCATGCTTGCATTCGCCAATGAGCCTTACAACTTCGAATACGTGCTAGACGGGCCAATCAGCTCAAACGACATCTTCAACCGGCGGTATGCAAACCTGAACGGACTGCCCGTGTCGGAACAATGGAAAGCCTGGCGTCAGATCGGCGTTGGCTCGGGCGGCCGTGGTGAACAATTGATTTACGCCGTGAACTCCCCTTTCAAGAACGGCGCCATCCCCAGCCGGGCGCCGGAAAAGGACGACTTTCTCTGGGAAACCGGCCCTGACCTCGTGAACAGCGCCGACGGCAACGATGTGACGCTCGGCTACATAGCCAATCCCGCACGCAGTGGTCAGACCGAAGACACGGCAAACGCCACAAACCCGCAGCGTGGCAAGTGGATCGTTGCCATCAACAACGGCCACTACAACGGAGTGGCGGGTGGCGCCAAGGCGGGTCTGGTGGTTCTGGATGCGCTCACGGGCGACGTGATCCGCACCATTCCCCTGCCCGCGGGATATTCAGCCGGGCGCGGTCTCAGCGGTGTCACCCTGCTGCGCAACTACGAGCTGAACCACCGCGTGGTGGCGGCCTATGCAGGTGACGCCAACGGCCAGCTCTGGCGTTTCAATCTGACTGGCGAGCCCAGCACCTGGCACGTCGAGAACAACAGGCCCCTGTTCACCGTGCCTGGCAACCGCCCGATTTTTGGCGCCCCAGCCTGGCAGCCGCACGACCTCAAGAGCAGCAGCGACGGTTTCATGGTGGTGTTCGCCACCGGCATGATGCTGGAAGACAGCGATCTGGATGATCTGGGGGCCCAAGCCATCTACGGCATCTGGGACCGCAAGAACACCGATGGTTCCATCACAGGCACCGACCCGTATGTCGAGGTGTTGCCGGCACAGCTTCAGCTTCAGTCTGTCTTGCCTGCCACGGCGCTGGTCAAGAGCGGGTCCACCTTCTACAGCATCACCGACAACCCCATCGACTGGAAGACCCAGCGCGGCTGGTTCATGCCTCTGTCCAACCCCAACCAGACCGATGCAGCCCTGAAGGCGGGTGAGCGCTCCATCGCCGAAGTGCAAAACATTGGCTCGACCGTGCTGGTCACCACAACGGTGCTTCGCCGCGCTTCCAACACCGAAATGTGCTCGGTCTCAGATCTGCCGTCCAACTATGTGTATTGGCTGGACGCGCGCACTGCCGCTCAATCGCGCAGCCGCTCCTTCGACGTGAACGGCGATACGCGCCTCGACCCCTATGCGGTGGCTTTCCTTCCCCGAGGCGGGTTCACCCGCGGCGTGTCGGTGGTTTCGTACTATTCGCGACCCGATGGCACACCGATGACGACCTACGCGCTGCCCGCTCCCACGAACGGGTCTGATCCTTACATCCCTCCGGACGTCATCGACCGCCCCATGGGTGTCGGTGCTGACGGCGAATATGCGGGCAGTGAAAAGGGTTCGAGTAGCGGCTGCAAGAACATGCGCGCCACCGTGCTGGGCACCGAAACCAATTCGCTGCAAGGCGGCGTCTTTTGCCCTACCACCGGCTGGAGCCGTACCCAGTTCCAGCTGAGCACTCCTCCGTCCAATTGAGCGTCTGACCATGTCCACCCTCCGCCTCACCCCACTCCTCACCCGTGACAAGGTGCAGCACGGCTTCACCCTGATCGAGCTCATGATTGTGGTGGCTGTGGTTGCCATCCTCGCAGCCATTGGCTATCCGTCGTTCCAGGAGCAGGTCGCGAAATCTCGCCGCGCCGATGTGCAGCGTGCCTTGATGGAAGCAGAGCAGTACATGCGACGCTACTTCAATGCCCGCGACACTTTCGAGGGCGTGACGCTTCCAGCGGCACTGGCGGCTTCTCCAAGGGCCGGTTCTGGCGCTGCCAGCTACAACATCGTTCTGATTGAAAACAACGCTGCTGTTGCAACGACCACCGCACTGTCTACCTCCACTTTCACGCTGCGAGCAGTGCGCACGGGCGTCATGCTTACCGACAAGTGTGGTGACCTGACCGTCACCAATACCGGCGTCAAGACCTTGACCAACTACACGGCTGGCATGACGGTGGCCGACTGCTTCAAGGCATCCTGAGCGAATGACTTCAGTCGCCGGGCCGACGGCGCAAGCGCTGGCACTGGCCGGACAGGCGCTGAGCCTTTCCAACCCCAACCCGCGTGTCGGGTGCGTGCTCGTAGCAGCGGACGACCGCGAGATCGGGCGCGGCCACACACAGCGGGCAGGTGGTCCACACGCCGAGGTGATGGCGCTGCGCGACGCGGCAGCGCGGGGCGACTCCACCGTTGGCGCCACCGCCTTCGTCACGTTGGAGCCTTGCTCCCACCACGGCCGTACCCCGCCCTGCTGCGACGCATTGATTGCTGCGGGTCTGCGCAAGGTGGTGGTCGCCACCTCCGATCCGAATCCGCTGGTCGCGGGCCAGGGTCTGGAGCGTCTGCGCGCCGCGGGCATCGAGGTGGAATTGCTGCCGCCCGACAGCGCCGAAGCCCGCGCTGCACGCGAACTGAACATCGGTTTCTTCAGCCGCATGGTCCGCCAGACTCCCTGGGTCCGGATGAAGGCCGCAATGTCTCTGGACGGGGTCACGGCCCTGGCCAACGGCGAAAGCCAATGGATCACCGGCGAGGCTGCCCGCGCCGACGGTCATGCCTGGCGCGCCCGGGCCTGTGCGGTGATCACGGGCATCGGCACGGTGCTCGAAGACGATCCAATGCTGGACGTTCGTGAAGTGCCTGCCACCCGCCAGCCGCATCTGGTGATCGTCGACAGCCGACTTGAAACACCGCCCACCGCTCGGTTGTTCCAGACTCCGGCGCCGGGTCTGACCCGAAAGCTCTTCGTTTACTGTGCCACGGCCGATGCCCAGCGACAGGCAGCACTGGAACAGCAGGGCGCCACCGTCATCCCCCTGCCCGGCTCCAACGGCAAGGTCGACCTGGCCGCCATGCTGCGCGACCTGGCCACGGTGCGCGAGGTCAATGAAGTCCATCTGGAGGCCGGCCACAAGCTCAACGGATCGTTCATCCGCGAAGGTCTGGTCGACGAACTGCTGCTGTACGTCGCGCCTCAACTGCTGGGCACCGGCGGATCGGGCATCGCCAGCTGGGGGCCGCTGCAGTCCCTGGACCAGCGCCTGAATCTTCGGTTTGGCCCGGTGGAGCCAGTGGGCGGCGACCTGAGGATCCTGGCCCGCGTGCAGGGGCGGGACGCCTTCCTGCACCCCTGAGCTCCACTCAATATCGGGCGCTTGGGCACGTGGCCCGGCCCGACGCCTCAAACCCTGCGAAAATAGCCGGATGTTTACCGGCATCATCACCGGGGTGGGGCGCATCGCCGACCTCCACCCACTGGGCAGCTCTTTGGACCACGGCAAGCGACTCACCGTCGAGGCGCCGCCGGGTTATCTCGACGACGTCGCTCTCGGCGACAGCATTGCGCACAACGGCGCCTGCATGACCGTCACCTCGCTGGATGCCGCCGCCTCCCGCTTCACCATCGACATTTCGGCCGAATCACTGTCCAAGACCACCGGTCTGTCCGAGGCCGGTCGCCGGGTGAATCTCGAAAAGGCACTGCGGGCCAATGACCGTCTGGGTGGGCACATTGTCTCGGGCCACGTCGATGGCGTCGGCAGCGTGACCCGCTTCGAGCGCATCGGCGAAAGCTGGGAGCTGTGCGTGCTGGCGCCGCCGGCGTTGGGCAAGTACCTCGCCTACAAGGGCTCGATCGCGATCAACGGCGTGAGCCTGACGGTGAACCGCTTCGCTGACCGCGCCGACGGCTGCGAGTTCAGCATCAACCTGATTCCCCACACGGTGGAGAACACCACGCTTGGCGACCTATCGGCCGGCAGCAGCGTGAACCTCGAAATCGACACCGTGGCCCGGTACGTCGAGCGCATGCTCGGCACTCCGGCGCCCTCGAACTGACATTCCCCAAAAAGAAAGATCCCCATGTTTGGCGCAGACAAAGGCAGCTCCCATCTCCAGGACGGCAAGAAGCTGTCAATCGGCATCGTGCAGGCACGGTTCAACGAAGGCATCACCAATGCCCTGTACGCGGCCTGCCGCGCCGAACTGCTGGCCCTGGGCGTGCAGGAAAAGAACATCGACCACGTGACGGTGCCAGGCGCGCTCGAAGTGCCGATCGCCCTGCTGGCGTTGGCCGAGCAGGACGAGTACGACGCGCTGATCGCGCTGGGCTGCATCATCCGCGGCGAGACCTATCACTTCGAACTGGTGGCCAACGAGTCCGGCGCCGCCGTCACCCGCGTGGCCCTTGACACACACACCCCGATCGCCAACGCCATCCTGACCACCGAGAACCTGGAACAGGCCGTGGCCCGCCAGACCGAAAAGGGCCGCGACGCGGCCCGTGTGGCGGTGGAGATGGCCAACCTGCTGGACCAGATCGGCTGACCATGAACGAACCCATCACCGCCAAGCCCCGCAAGGCCGCCGACAAATCGGCCCGTACCCGGGCACGCGAATTCGCGCTGCAGGCGCTTTACCAGCACCTGGTCGGCCGCAACGACGCCAGCGACATCGACGTCTTCACCCGCGACCTGTCGGGCTTTCACAAGGCCGACAGCGTGCACTACGACTCCCTGCTGCACGGCTGCGTGGAGCAGTCCGAACAGCTGGACGCGCTCATCGCTCCCCTGCTCGACCGCCCGATGGTGGAAATCTCCCCCATCGAACGCGCGGTGCTGTGGATCGGCGCCTACGAGTTCCAGCACTGCCCTGACGTGCCGCTGCGCGTGGTGATCAACGAATGCGTCGAACTGGCCAAGGCCTTCGGCGGCACCGATGGTCACAAGTACATCAACGGCGTGCTGCATCCGCTGGGCGAACAGCTGCGCCCGCACGAAGCGGCGGCACAGGCTTCCGGCCGCAAGGCAGCCAAGGGCGAATGAGCGGCGCCAGACTCATGCGCATCAGCCAGCGCGCCCAGCGGGTCGAGCCCTTCTACGTCATGGAGCTGGCCAAGGCGGCCGCCGACATGGCACGCCAAGCGGCTCCTGGCGGCCGCCCGATGATCTACCTGAACATCGGCGAACCCGACTTCACCGCGCCGCCGCTGGTGCAGGCCGCCGCCGAAAAGGCCATCCGTGACGGTCGAAGCCAGTACACCCAGGCGACCGGCCTGCCCGCGCTGCGCGAGGCCATCAGCGGCTGGTACGCCAGCCGCTTCGGTCTCTCCATCGATCCGGGCCGCATCGTCGTGACTGCCGGCGCCTCGGCCGCGCTGCAGCTGGCCTGCCTGGCACTGATCGAGGCCGGCGACGAAGTGCTGATGCCCGACCCCAGCTATCCCTGCAACCGCCAGTTCGTGCAGGCGGCCGAAGGCACGCCGGTGCTCATCCCCTCCGGACCGGAAGACCGCTTCCAGCTCAGCGCCGAGCACGTGGCTGCGGCCTGGAAGCCCGCCACGCGCGGCGTGCTGCTGGCCTCGCCGTCGAACCCGACCGGCACCTCGATTGCCCGCGACGAGCTGGAGCGCATCGCCCGCTTCGTGCGCGACAAGGGCGGCATCACCCTGGTCGACGAGATCTACCTCGGCCTGTCTTACGACGAGGCCTATGGCCACAGCGCGCTGGGCCTGCCCGACGGCGTGGGCGACGAGATCATCAGCATCAACAGCTTCAGCAAGTACTTCAACATGACCGGTTGGCGCCTGGGCTGGCTGGTGCTGCCACCCGCGCTGGTGCCTGCCGTGGAACGTCTCGCGCAGAACCTGTTCATCTGCGCCAGTACGATTGCGCAACACGCGGCGCTCGCCTGCTTTGCGCCCGAAAGCCTGGCCGAGTACGAGGGCCGCCGCGCCGAGTTCAAGGCCCGCCGAGACTACTTCATTCCCGCGCTGGGCCGGCTAGGTCTGCGCGTGCCGGTGATGCCCGACGGCGCGTTTTACGCCTGGGCCGACGTCGCACCACTGTGCGACCGCTGGGGCATTCCCATGCAGGGCGAGCGCCCTGGCGAAGGCGGCAGCTGGGCGCTGGCCTTCGAGCTGATGCGCCGCTGCCAGCTCGCCACCACGCCCGGCCGCGACTTCGGCCTGGCCGACCCGGGCCGCTACCTGCGCTTCTCCACCGCCAACGCCATGCCGCAGTTGCAGGAAGCCGTGCAACGCCTGGAGGCCGCACTGTGAAAGCAATGCAGGACCCCGCATCAGCCCCGGCGCCGGGCCGCCCCAAGGCGGGGCCAGCCCCCTCGGGGGGCAGCGAACCTCGCGAAGCAGGGAGCGTGGGGGCAGCATTCGGTTGGCCCGTGCGCGTCTACTGGGAAGACACCGATGCCGGCGGCATCGTGTTCTACGCCAACTACCTCAAGTTCTTCGAGCGCGCGCGCACCGAGTGGCTGCGCCACCTGGGCGTCGAACAGCAGAAGCTGCGCGAGCAAGTCGGTGGCATGTTTGTGGTCACCGGCACACAGCTGCGTTACCACCGCCCGGCCCGCCTCGACGATTTGCTTCTGGTTACGGCCCGTGTGACCGAATCGGGACGGGCCTCGCTCACAATCGAACAGACCGCCCTGCTGCAGTCTCCCGACGGCCAGGCCCCGATCCTGCTTTGCGAAGGCAGCATCCGCATCGGCTGGGTCGACGCCACCGCCCTGCGCCCGCAGAGAATTCCAGCCCAGGTGCTCGACGCGCTCGCGGGCGGGAACCGCTGAACGATTTTTTCCTCCGAACCTCGTCCTCCACCGACACCGCCCCATGCCCCAAGATCTTTCCATCGTCCAGTTGCTGCTCCACGCGTCCTGGGTCGTCCAGGCCGTGGTCGCCCTGCTCGTGCTGGTCTCCGTCATCAGCTGGGCCGCCATCTTTCGCAAGGTGTTCACGCTCAAGCGGGTGAACAGCCACAACGAAGACTTCGAGAAGGAGTTCTGGTCGGGCACCAACCTGAACGACCTGTACGCCGCCGCCGCCCAGAGCGCGCGCCACGGCGGACCGATGGAACGCATCTTCGCCAGCGGCATGCGCGAGTACCACAAGCTGCGTGAGCGCCGCATCACCGACGCCGGAGCCCTGCTTGACGGCGCCCGTCGTGCCATGCGCGCCAGCTTCCAGCGCGAGCTCGACGCCCTCGAAACCAACCTGTCCTTCCTGGGCACGGTCGGCTCGGTCGCTCCCTACGTCGGCCTGTTCGGCACCGTCTGGGGCATCATGCACGCCTTCACCGGTCTGGCCGCGCTGGCGCAGGTGACACTGGCCACGGTCGCTCCGGGCATCGCTGAAGCCCTGGTCGCCACCGCCATCGGCCTGTTCGCTGCGATCCCGGCCGTGGTCGCCTACAACCGATTCGCCACCGACATCGACCGCGTGGCCAACCGCATGGAGACCTTCATGGAAGAGTTCTCCAACATCCTGCACCGCAACCTAGGCCAGCAGTCCGCCCAGGCCACCCCCTCGGGTCACTGAACCATGGCATCCGTCTCCTCGCGGGGTCGTCGCGCCCGCCGCACCAAGAACGAGATCAACATGGTCCCGTTCATCGACGTGATGCTGGTGCTGCTGATCATCTTCATGGTCACCGCTCCGCTGATCTCGCCCAGCCAGATCAGCCTGCCCAGCGTGGGCCAGGCCGACGCGCAGCCCAAGGGCTTCGTGCAGGTCGTGATCGACAAGGACGAAACCATCCAGGTGCGCCAGGGCACGTCCAGCAAGGGTGGCGGCAAGGGCATCAAGATGGCTCAGCTCGCCGACGCAGTGAAGAGCCAGCAGGTCGCCACCGCCGCGGGTGGCGACCCCGACAAGGTGCCGGTCGTCATCAGCGCCGACAAGGACATCAAGTACGACACCGTGGTCAAGGCCATGGACACGCTGAAAAGAGCCAACGTCGAGCGCGTCGGCCTCGCCGTCCAGGCCAGCCGCTGATCTACCTCATCCATGCACGTCACCGCCGACATCCTCGACCTCAAGCCGCCCCGCCCCGGCCGCTGGGGCACGCCGGTCGTGCTTGCACTGGTCGCGCACGCGCTGCTGATGGCGGCGCTGACCTGGGGCATTCACTGGAAAGAAGAAGAACCGCAAGCAGCCTTCGAGGCCGAGCTTTGGTCCGCCCTGCCACGCGAAGCAGCCCCGCGCGCCGTGGAGCCTCCCCCGCCTCCGCCCCCCGAGCCGGAACCCCAGCCCAAACCCGAGCCCAAGCCGGAACCGAAGCCAGAGCCCAAGCCCGCACCTCCGCCGCCCCAACCGACGGTGAAGGCGCCGGACATCGCGACCGAGAAGGCCAAGCAGAAGAAGCTCGAAGACGAGAAGAAGCGCGAGCTGGAAGAAGAGAAGAAGAAGGAAAAGGCCAAGAAGGAAAAGGTCGAACAGGCTGAGCGCGAGAAGAAGGACAAGGAGCTGGCCGAGAAGAACAAGAAGGCCGAGGAGCAGAAGAAGAAGGATCTCGCCAAGAAGGAGCAGGAGCGCAAAGAGGCTGACAAGCGAGAGGCCGCCGACGCCGACAAGCGTCGCAAGGAGAACCTTGCCCGCATGATGGGCCAAGCCGGCGCGACCGGTGGTCCAGAAGCCAAGGGCTCGGCGCAGCAGTCAAGCGGCCCATCATCAGGCTATGCCGGCCGCGTCAAGGCCAAGGTCAGCCCGAACATCCGCTACACGGAAGAGTTCCCGCGTTCGCTGCGCACCGAGATTGAAGTGCGAGCCCTGCCGGACGGCACCATCACCGGCCGACGGGTTGTCGAGAGCAGCGGCAACCCCTCCTGGGACGAAGCGGCCCTCAAGGCCATCGACCGGACCGGCTCTCTGCCGCGCGACGTTGACGGTCGGGTGCCCTCCCCGATCATCATCGTCGTCCGCCCGACCGACTGAACTTGCTGCTTTGCGGCAGCCGCCGCAGCGGGTCAGTACTGCGTCATCACAGCGCCTTCGCCCAGCGGCAGGCCCTGCAGCACGCTGTCCAGCTCGCCCGGATCGACCGGCTTGTGCAGCACGGCGGCAAACAATATCTTGAGTTGTCCCGCATCGACCTCGTCGACGTGCCCGCTCATGAGCACCACCGGCGGCGGTGCTTCGGTCGCGCGGATGCGCTGCGCCAGCCCGACGCCGTCCAGTCGCGGCATCGACTGGTCGGTCAGCACCACGTCGAAGTGCTTGCCGGTCTGCGAGAACTGGGCCCAGGCTTCCTCGCCGTCGCGCGAGCGCGTGACCTGCCAGCCCTTGCGCTCCAGCAGTGCGCTCCAGGCGTGCCGCACCGACTGGTCGTCGTCGACAAACAGCAGCTGGCGACCGCGCCCCGGGCCACCCGGTGAGGTGATGGGGGCCACGGTTTCATCGTGGCGGCTGGCCGGCAGGTACAGCAGGAAGCAGGCGCCCTCGGAGCTGTTCACCAGGCCAATCGAGCCATGGTGTCTGGCCATGATGCCCTGCGCCACCGACAGGCCCAGCCCGGTGCCACGCCCCTTGGCCTTGGTGGTGAAGAAGGGATCGAACACCCGGTCCAGGTGTTCGGGTGCAATACCCGGTCCGTGGTCGCGCACCGCCAGCACCACATAGCGCCCCTCGGGCAGGCCGGCGGCGCCCGCGGGCATTTCCGCGTCCCCCACCGGCAGGGTCAAGTCGCGCAATGTGAGTTCGATTCGGCCGCGGCCCTGCATCACGTCGGCGGCGTTGATCAGAAGGTTCACCAGCACCTGCTGCAGTTGCGTCGGGTCGGCATCGACCTCGTCGTCGTCCACCAGGTAGTCGACGGTCAGCGCGCAGTCCTTGGTCAGTCCGGCCGAGACCATCTGCCGCGTCTCTTCGATCAGCGTCGACCAGTGCAGACGGCGCAGGCGCGGTGCCGACTGGCGCCCGAATGCCAGCAGTTGGCGCATAAGGCCGTCGGCATAGCGTGTGGACTTGAGGGCCTGCTGCAGGGCTTCGTGGCTCGGGTGCGCAGTGTCCAGGTCTTCCGAGGCCAGCCGCACCCAGCCGGTGATCGCTGCCAGCGAGTTGTTGAAATCGTGCGCGATACCGCCGGTCAGGCGCCCCAGTGCCTCGGTCTTCTGCGACTGCATCAGCTGCATCTGCAGCGCTTCCTTTTGCTCATGCGACTCCAGCTGCGCCCGTGCGTCGTTGCGCACGCGCGCCAGCAGGCCGTTGATGCCTGCAGCCAGCTGCGACAACTCGTCCTTGCCGACCTCCCGCACCAGACCACCTGCCGCGGGGCCTTCGGCGGTTACCTGTGTGAGGTCGGTGTGCAGCCCCTGCAAACGACGCAGCAGCAACCGGTCCAGCAGGAACACCAGCAGCACGCTCGCCACCAAGCCTGCGAGGGCGGCCAGGCCCATGCCCTGCCAGGTCAGGAAACGACCCTGTTCTTCCAGCCGCTGGTCCAGGGTGAGCACCAGCTCGGCGATGGGCTGGTCCCGATAGTCGCACAACATCGAGTGCAGCTCGAACTGGTGCTCACCGACCTTGACCACATGGGTTTCCTTGCCGGCATGGTCGGGCGACTGCAGAGACAAGCGGGCCGGCATCATCAGCAGTTCGGAAAACCGCGCCAGTTCGGCCTGGTCAAAGCGGCGCACCATCACCATTGCTCCCTTGATGGCCGGCTGTGCATCGCTCGGGCGGTGAATCGCGGCGGCCACCACCATGTCCAGCTGTCCGTCGGCCACCCGCAGCGTCCGGATCATGAACTTGGGATCCGGGGAGGCCAGCACGGCGGCGGCGAGGCCCCGCAACGGTTCGACGCGCTCAGGCGAGACCGGCACGAGCTTGCCCTGGTCGCCGATGGTCACGCTCGCCAACTGCTTGGCATGTTCGTCGAACACCACGGCCTCGGAAATGCGCAGATAGCCCAGGTTGTCGACTTCGAAGTTCTCCGACATGAACTGCGGTTTGCGGCCGCGCACGAAGTCGACCGCATCGGCCCAGTAGGCATAGTCGCGCGTGGTCCCCGCCAGGTTCTGGAGCTGCTGGTCCAGCAAGCGACGGGCACGGTCGCCCTCCTTGGCCGAGCGGTCGGCTTCCAGTTGCTCGAACGACTCTCCGACGATGTATCGGGCGCCGAACATGGCGGACGACGCGCACAGGCCGACGACGACCAGGACCAGCGCCCAGGCTTTGTACTGCAGTTTCATGGTTGTCTGGATCATCGGCCCAGTCAGCAGACACTTGAATCAGCAGCTTCCCGCCGACGTGACAGGGTTGACGTTTGTCGGTTCTTCCGAACAGTGCGCCAACCCCTGAAGAGCTCAGTCGAACACGATTTCGGCCCGTCGGTCATGCGCCTGCGCCATCCAGCTGGCCAGCGCCGCGTCGGTCGGGAAGAACAGCGCACGGTCATCCAGGTGCAACTCGCACTGCGCACCTTCGCGCTGGACCGCCAGGCGCACCGGCAGTCCGCGCACCAGTTCGCCCTGGTCAGTGACCTCGCGCCTGGGCGGGAATTCGCGCACCAGCTGGGCAATCGCCGGCGCCTGGCCGTTGACCGCGACCCGCAGGTACTTGCCAAAACGGCAGCGTGCGGCAGCCAGGTCCCAGATCTGCTGGATCTTCAGCCGCAGGCCGCCGGAGAAGCGGTCGGGCTGCACCGTCGCCTGCACGATCACCAGCTCGTCGTCCTTGAGCAGGTTGCGGTAGAGATTGATCAGGTTCTCGTCGGCGCTGACCTCGAGCACGCCGCTCTTGTCGTCGAGCTTGAAGAAGGCCAGCTTGCCGCGCTGGCCGTTGATGACCCGGAAGTCGGACACGATGCCCGAGAGGATCACCGGGTCGCGGCTTTCCTTCACCTCGGCCAGCGGCGTGCGCGCGAACCGCCGGACCTCGCGCTCGACCTCGTCGAACAGGTGGCCGGAGAAATAGAAACCGATGGCCGTCTTTTCGTAGGTCAGGCGTTCCTTGACGCCCCAGGGCGTGGTCGCTTCGTAGGCGGGTTCCTGCGTGCTGGAGCCGTGGTCGTCGCCGCCCAGCATGTCGAACAGGCCGCCCTGGTTGGCGTTGGCCTGCGTGGCGGACGCGTATTCGAAGGCCACGTCGACCGAGGCCAGCAGCTCGGCGCGGTTGAGGTTGAGCGCATCGAAGGCGCCGGCCTTGACCAGCGCCTCGACCGTGCGCTTGTTGATGCGCTGCCGATCGACCCGCAGGCAGAAGTTGAACAGGCTGGTGAACGGACCTTTTTCGTCGCCGTTGGGGCCTTCGCCGCGGCCTTCGCGCGCCGCCACGATGGCTTCAATCGCCTGCTGACCGGTGCCCTTGACCGCGCCCAGCCCGTAGCGGATCAGCTTGTCGGTCACCGGTTCGAAGCGGTAGCCGCCGCGGTTCACGTCGGGCGGCTCGAAGGCCATGCCCATCTTGCGCGCGTCCTCCCACAACACCTTGAGCTTGTCGGTGTCGTCCATTTCCACGGTCATGTTGGCGCAGAAGAACTCGGCCGTGTAGTGGACCTTGAGCCAGCCGGTGTGGTACGCCAGCAGCGAGTAAGCGGCCGCGTGCGACTTGTTGAAGCCGTAGCCCGCGAACTTCTCCATCAGGTCGAACACCTCGTCGGCCTTGGCCTCGCTGATGTCCTTCTTGGCGGCCCCGGCGCGGAAGATGGCGCGGTGTTCGGCCATCTCCTCGGCCTTCTTCTTGCCCATCGCGCGGCGCAGCATGTCGGCGCCGCCCAGCGAGTAGCCGCCCAGCACCTGGGCGGTCTGCATCACCTGCTCCTGGTACACCATGATCCCGTAGGTCTCGGCCAGCACGGGCTCGACCAGCGGGTGCGGGTACTCGACCACCTCGCGGCCGTGCTTGCGCGCCACGAAGCTGGGGATCAGGTCCATCGGGCCTGGGCGGTAGAGCGCGTTCAGGGCGATCAGGTCTTCCAGCCGCGAGGGCTTGGCATCGCGCAGCATGCCCTGCATGCCGCGGCTTTCAAACTGGAACACGGCCTCGGTCATGCCCTTGGAGAACAGCGCATAGACCTTGGGATCGTCCAGCGGCACGTTGGCGAAGTCGAAGTTCTCCTGGCCCTTGTGGCGCTTCATGATGAACTCGCGCGCGATCTCCAGGATGGTCAGCGTCGCCAGCCCCAGAAAGTCGAACTTCACCAGGCCGATGGCTTCGACGTCGTCCTTGTCGTACTGGCTCACCGCGGAATCGCTGCCCGGCTGCATGTACAGCGGGCAGAAGTCGGTCAGCTTGCCCGGCGCGATCAGCACGCCGCCGGCGTGCATGCCGATGTTGCGGGTCATGCCTTCGAGCTTCTGCGCCAGCTCGATCAGGGTCTTGACGTCCTCTTCCTTCTCGATGCGCTCCGCCAGGATGGGCTCCATCTCGATGGCGTAGTTGTTCTTGTCGCCCTCTTTCTTGGGCACCGGCGGGTACTGCAGCGTCACGCTCATGCCCGGCTTGTTGGGGATGAGCTTGGAGATGCCATCGCAGAAGCCGTAGGAGAAGTCGAGCACGCGGCCCACGTCGCGGATCGCGGCGCGCGCGGCCATGGTGCCGAAGGTCGCGATCTGGCTCACCGCATCCTTGCCGTAGCGGTCCTTCACGTAGTCAATCACCCGGTCGCGGTTGGACTGGCAGAAGTCGATGTCGAAGTCGGGCATCGAGACGCGTTCCGGGTTCAGGAAGCGCTCGAACAGCAGGTTGTATTGCAGCGGGTCCAGATCGGTGATCAGCAGCGCGTAGGCCACCAGCGAGCCGGCGCCGGAGCCCCGGCCCGGTCCCACCGGGCAACCGTTTTCCTTGGCCCACTTGATGAAGTCCGACACGATCAGGAAGTAGCCCGGGAACCCCATCTTCAGGATGGTGTTCAGCTCAAACTCCAGCCGCTCGACATAACGCGGGCGCTCGGCATCGCGTTTGACTTCGTCGGGGAACAGGTGCTTGAGGCGCCCTTCCAGCCCTTCGTGCGAGACGTGGCGGAAGTACTCTTCCACCGACATCACCACGCCATTCACCGGTGGGATCGGGAAGTTGGGCAGTTGCGGCTTGCCCAGCACCAGGGTCAGGTTGCAGCGCTTGGCAATTTCCAGCGTGTTGGCCACGGCCGAGGGAATGTCGGCGAACAGCGCCGCCATCTGCGCCGACGACTTGAAGTATTGCTCGCGCGTGAAGCGGCGCACGCGCCGGTTGTTGGCCAGTATCTCGCCCTCGGCAATGCAGACCCGCGCCTCGTGCGCTTCGTAGTCGTCTTCGGCCAGAAACTGCACCGGATGCGTCGCCACCACCGGCAGGTGCAGGCGCGCCGCCAGCTGCACCGCAGCGACCACATGGCGCTCGTCGTCGGGCCGACCGGCACGCTGCAGCTCGATGTAGAAGCGGTGGGTGAACAGGCCAGCCAGCTGCAGCGCAACATCGGCCGCCTTGTTGGCGTCGCCAGCCATCAGCGCCTGCCCGACCGGGCCGGCCTGTGCGCCCGACAACATCAGCAGGCCACCGTTGAGTTCGTCGAGCCAGTCGCGCTGGATCACCGCGCCGGCGCGGCCATCGGCCCGGGTCCAGGCGCGGGCCAGCAGCTCGCTCAGATTCAGGTAGCCCTGCTTGTCCTGCACCAGCAGGATCACGCGCGGCAGCGCCGGCTGGTGGCTGCCCGGCATGGCGCCGGGCGTCTCGTCGTTGAAGCCGGCCAGCATGACCTCGGCCCCCAGCACCGGCTTGACGCCCGCACCGCGCGCGGCCTTGTAGAACTTGACCGCGCCAAACAGATTGTTCAGGTCGGTGATCGCCAGCGCGGGCTGGCCGTCGCTGGCCGCGGCTTCGACGGCATCGTCGATGCGGTTGGTGCCGTCGACGACAGAGAACTCGGTGTGCAGGCGCAGGTGGATGAACATCGGGGGTATCAGGGTGCCTTGTGGGCGTTGCTCGCGTTGTGGGCTTTCCAGGCGCGGACGGCGTCGGCGATGGTGGTCTGGTCCTCGCCGGCCAGCACAAGGCGGCGGCACAGGAACTCGGCGACGAACATCAGACCGATCAGCGGCCCAGCCAGCAGGTTGGCAAAAGTCGACCAGATGGCCACCGGGACCAGCAGGAACAGCAGCAGCGACACCAGGGCGATGCCGAGGAAGAACAGCGTCCAGGCCAGGGTGACCTGGCGGGTGTAGCGCAGCTGGGCGGGAGACAGCACACCGCCATGCACGCGGCGCGCCATCTGCGTCACCAGCGACTCACCCGGGCCTTTGAGGGAGCGGCCGAAGAACAGCGCCAGAAGAATATAGACACCCAATTGCTCCACCAGGAACAGCAGCGCCGCCTGCGTCTGCAGCCAGGGCCACCCGGCCAGCAACAGCCCCGCCTGCAGCGCGATCGCCCCCACACCCATCCAGCGCCGCGGCAGGCGCCAGAGTGCCAGCGCCAGCGCGATGCTGGCCGGTGTCAGCGCCAGGACCGCCCCCCAGGCGGGCGGGTTCTCGCTGGAACTGGCGTGGTGCGAGGCCAGCGCCCAGACCACCGCCACCAGCGCGACGATCAGCACCCGCCACCACGCCGGTCCCGGAAGGCTTTCGTCGGCGTCTGGAACAGGTGGGGTCATCGGAGGGAGTCTCGTGCGGAAAGCGGTCAATTTTACCGGCCGCCCCCGGGGCCTTCCCGGCCTTCCTACAATCCGCCAGCCTTGAAACACCACCCGTTTTTGAATCTGTGACACCGATTTCCCTGCGCGTCAGCGCCTACACGGCGGTTTCAGCGCTCGGCGACGGTCTGCAGGCGATGCGCGAGGCCATCGCCGTCGGCCGAAGCGGCCTGACCCCGCTGGGTACGCACGATTTTGGCGTCGGCCCGCTGGCCGAACCGCTGACCACCTGGGTCGGCCGCGTGGCCGGGCTGGAGCAGCCCCTTCCTGCGCGCTGGAGCCACTGGGATTGCCGCAACAACCGCCTGGCCTGGCGCGGGCTGCTGGCCGACGGTTTTGCCGGTCGGGTCGCTGCGGCCGTGGGCCGCCATGGCGCCAGCCGCATCGCCCTGGTGCTGGGCACGTCGACCGCCAGTGTCGGCGCCACCGAAGACGCGTGCCGCACGTTCGACGCCACCGGTGTGTTCCCGCCGCAGCCGGACAACCCCGCGTTGCACACCTTGCATTCGCTCACCGGCTTCGTGCAGGAGGCCCTGGGCCTGCAGGGTCCTGTCCTCACGATCTCCACCGCCTGCTCGTCCAGCGCCAAGGCCTTTGCCGCGGCCGAACGCCTGATCCGGCTGGGGCTGGCCGACGCGGCCGTGGTCGGCGGCGTCGACAGCCTGTGCGGCAGCGTGCTGTTCGGCTTCCACGCGATGCAACTGGTCTCGCCCGAGCCCTGCCGCCCGTTCGACGCCCGGCGCCAGGGCATCAGCATCGGCGAAGCCGCCGGGTTTGCCCTGCTGGAGAACGTGCCCGGTGGACTGCGGCTGCTGGGCCACGGCGAGTCGAGCGACGCCCACCACCTCTCAGCGCCCGACCCGGATGGCGCCGGTGCCGAGGCTGCCCTGGACCAGGCGCTTTCGCGGGCCGGACTGACCAGCGCCGACATCGGCTACGTGCACCTGCATGGCACGGCCACGCCGCGCAACGACGAAGTCGAAGCACAGCTGTTGCAGCGCCGGTTCGCGCCCGGTACCCCGGCCAGCTCGACCAAGGGCATGACCGGACACACACTCGGTGCGGCCGGCGTGCTGGGCGCCGTCTTCAGCCTGCTGGCGCTGGAGGATGGCTTGCTGCCCGGTACCACCCACACCGGCGAGGTCGCCGCCGGAATGCATGGATTCCTGCTGACCGGGCCCCGGCAGCAGGTCGTGCAACATGTCGTGAGCCATGCCTTTGCCTTTGGCGGCAGCAATGCGGTGCTGGTGTTCGGGCGCACGGAGGATGCGGCATGAGCACCACGAGCTTCCGCGCCCACATCGAAGGCATCTCCCTCTGGGCACCCACCCTGCCTGGCTGGCCAGTGGCCAGCGCCGTTCTCCGCGGTGAACGCGCCGCCGAACCACCCCACCCGATGCCCGTGCAGCACCGGTTGCCGATGGCCGAACGCCGCCGGGCACCACTCACGGTGACGCTGTCGCTGGCGGCAGCCGAAGAAGCGGTGCGCGCCAGTGGCCGCCCGGCCGGCGCGCTGCAGGCTGTGTTCGCGTCGGCGCACGGCGACCTGCCCGTGATCGAAGAGCTCTGTCGCACGCTGGTGCACACACCGACCCAGGTCTCGCCGACCCGCTTCCTGCACTCGATCCACAACGCGCCAGCCGGCGTCTGGAGCCAGTTTCACCGCAACCACCAGGCCAACACCGCTGTCAGCGGCGCGCAGCACAGCTTTGCCCAGGGGCTGATGGAGGCACTGGTCCAGTGCGAAACCGAGCAGCGGCCCGTGCTCTTCGTCGCCTACGACACCGCAGCGCCTGGCGCCCTGACCCACACCACCGCGAGCCGCGGCTCGCTCGCGGTCGCCCTGGTGGTGGCCCCACAGCCCGGCCCGCACAGCCTGACACGGCTGGACTGGATGCTGGAACCATTGACCTGTGCCATCCCGGCACTTTCCACCGGGGCCGCACGCACCCTGCAGGACAACGCCATGGCGCCCGCGCTGCCCCTCTTCGAAGCCCTCGCCGCGCAGCGGCCAGCATCGCTGGCCTGGCCGCTGTCGCCCTTCCAGGCGTTGCGGTTGAGCCTCGCCGGCTGAACACCTGGTCACCGGGAAATACCTGATCCAGCGATGGATTGCGGCGATACTTCCCGGATGGACTCCCAAGCAACACCTCGCGATGTCGTGATCCTGGGCGGCGGCCTGGCTGGCCTGACCCTGGCGATGCAGCTCAAGCGGCGCGAGCCGGACATCGATGTGCTGGTGCTGGAGCGCCGCTCCGAGCCAGCCCCCGAGGCGGCACACAAGGTCGGCGAGTCCACCGTCGAGGTCGGTGCGCACTACTTCGACAAGGTGATCGGGCTGGGTGAACATCTGCGCGAGCGGCACCTGCGCAAGTTCGGGTTCCGGTTCTTCTTTTCAGAAGGCCGGCGCGACCTGGACCAGGTGACCGAGATCGGCGCCAGCCGCCACCTTTCGGTGCCCAGCTACCAGATCGACCGCGGCATCTTCGAGAACTTCCTGGTCGAAGAGGCGCGTCGCCGTGGCATCGAGGTGATCGAAGGCTCGGTGGTGCGCCAGATCGACCTGGCCGAGTCCTCGTCCAACGCCGCCGCCCTGCACCGCATCGGCTACACCCACCAGGGCGAGGCCCGCAGTGTCTCGGCCCGCTGGGTGGTCGACGCCTGCGGCCGGGCCGGCCTGATCAAACGCAAGCTGGGCCTGGCCGAGCTGAACAACCACCCGGCGCACGCGATCTGGTTCCGCATCAAGGACCGCATCGAGATCGACCGCTGGACCGACAACGCCGAATGGCGCGAACGCTGCGACCCGCAGGCGCGCTGGCTCTCGACCAACCACCTGGTCGGCAAGGGCTACTGGGTCTGGCTGATTCCCCTGTCATCGGGCTCGCACTCGGTCGGCATCGTGGCCGACCCGGCGATCCACCCGCTGGACACCATGGACACCTTCGAGAAGGCCATGGACTGGTTCAAGACCTACCAGCCGCTGCTGTTCGACGACCTGGACGGCAAACGCCACCTGCTGCAGGACTTCGCCTTCTTCAAGCGCTTCTCCTACGGCTGCAAGCAGGTGTATTCGGCCGACCGCTGGGCGCTCACGGGCGAGGCCGGCCTGTTCCTCGACCCTTTCTATTCGCCAGGCAGCGATTTCATCGCCATCAGCAACACCTACATCACCGAACTGGTCAGCCTGGACCGCCGGGGTGAGCGGCTGGGCGCCCGCACGCAAGTGTTCGACCAGCTGCTGCATTCGTTCTACGAAAGCACCATGGCGCTCTACCAGGACCAGTACGCCATCTTCGGCGACCCCGAGGTGCTGCCGGTCAAGGTGATCTGGGACTACACCTATTACTGGGGCGTGCTGGCGCAGTTCGTGTTCCACGACCGGCTGGCCGACCTGTCGTCGCTGGCGGCCCTGCGCACCGAGCTGGCGCAATGCCAGGCGCTCAACGTCGCGGTGCAGGATTTCCTGCGCCAGTGGTCCGCCGTCAGCAAAAAGCGCAACCCTGCCGTGATGCTCGACCAGGCCGAACTGCCCTGGTTCGCCGAACTCAACCGCAGCCTCAACGACACCCTGGACACCGCCGGCTTTGCGGCACGCATCCGCGAATCGCACGCGCGCCTGACCGGTTTGGCGGCCGAGATCCTTGCGCGCGCCCTGGACGACCATCCGGAACTGGACGCCGGCGAACTCGGGCGCCTGCTGGCGGCCCTGAGCCCGGCACCCGGCGCTGCCTCCCCCGAACGGATGCTTCCCGAGATGGTGGCCTGAGGTCGACGCACTATGATCACGGGATGCCGCCGGCACCCGCCGGACGGCTTTCTGCATTGCCCCTGAGTCCCGCCCATGAATACCACGGCCCTGGAAAAAGCAGGCTCCTCCTGCGACGTTCTTGTCATTGGTGGAGGCCCGGCCGGCGCCACCGTCTCCGCCCTTCTGGCCGAAAAGGGGCACCAGGTGGTGATGCTCGAAAAGGCCCACCACCCGCGCTTTCACATCGGTGAATCGCTGCTGCCGGCCAACCTGCCCCTGTTTGAAAAGATGGGCATCGCCGACGAGATCAAGGCCATCGGCATGCACAAGCCCGGCGCCGAGTTCGTCTCGATGGAACACGGCCGCTCGCAGGCGTTTTCCTTCGCCGAGGCCTGGGACAAGTCCATGCCCTACGCCTACCAGGTGCGGCGCGCCGATTTCGACCAGATCCTGTTCCGCCATGCGCGCGACAAGGGTGCCACCGCGCTCGAAGGCGTGAAGGTCACCGGCGTCGAGTTCCTGCCCGAAGGCGGTGCCAGCGTCACCGCACAGGACGAAGACGGCCAGACCCGGCAATGGAAAGCCCGCTTCGTGGTCGACGCGTCGGGCCGCGACACCTTCCTGTCCACCCGCTTTCGCATCAAGCACCGCAACCCGCGCCACAACAGCTCGGCGATCTACGCCCACTTCGACGGTGCGACGCGCGGCGAAGGCGCCGAAGAAGGCAACATCCGCATCTTCTGGTTCGCGCACGGCTGGTTCTGGTTCATCCCGCTGACCAACGGCACCACCAGCATCGGCATGGTCACCTGGCCGTACCACATGAAATCCAAGGGCACGCGCAGCCTGCAGGAATTCATGATGGACAACATCGCGACCTGCCCACCGCTGGCAGAACGCCTGATGAAGGCCACGCAGACCAGCCCGACCGAGGCCACCGGCAATTTCTCCTACGTCTCAGAGCGCAACCACGGCAAGGACTACCTGATGCTGGGCGACGCTTACGCCTTCATCGACCCGGTGTTCTCATCGGGTGTCTGGCTGGCGATGAACAGCGCCGTGGTCGGTGCCGACGCCATCGATACCTGCCTGCGCAACCCGGCCAAGGCCAGCGCCGCCCTCAGGAACTTCGACCGCGTGATGCGCCACGGCCCCAAGGAGTTCTCGTGGTTCATCTACCGCGTGACCAATCCGATCATGCGCGACTTCCTGATGGGGCCGAAGAACGTACTGCGCGTCAAGGAGGCCATCCTCTCGGTGCTGGCCGGGGACGTGTTCGGCAAGACCCCGATCTGGCGCTCGATCCTGGTGTTCAAGACGATGTACTACGTCGCCAACATCGCCCAGCCCAAGCGCGCCTTCATGGCCTGGCAGAAGCGCCGTTTCAACATCCGCAAGGTGGACGACCCCGCCGTGTACAACGCATGAGGAGGCGCTCCATGGCGCAGCAACCGTTTCCGGCCCTGTGCCGCCTGGCGCTGGCGCTGCTCGCAGGCTGCGCAAGCTTCGCGGCCAGCGCCGCCGAAGAGAAGCCCCTGTGGGAAGCCGGTATGGGCGTGGCCACCGTGAGCTTTCCGGCCTACCGCGGCTCCGACCAGCGACAGGCCTTCGTCTTGCCCACGCCGTACTTCGTGTACCGCGGCGAGTTTCTCAAGGCGGACAAAGACGGCGTGCGGGCCCAGCTGTTCGACGCCGACCGGGTGAAAGTCACCGTCTCTGGCGCCTTGTCGCCGCCGGCCTACAGCAGGGACATCAAGGTGCGCGAGGGCATGCCCGACCTGCGCGCCAACTTCGAAGTCGGACCACAGGTGAACCTCACGCTGTGGGAGTCGGACAACCGGCGCCAGGAACTGAAGCTGCTGTTGCCCTTGCGCGCCGCTTTCACCCTTGAGCGCAGCCCCAGGAGCATCGGCTGGGTGTTCCACCCCAAGTTCAACGTCGATTTCGGCGGCATTCCCGGCCTCACCGGCTGGAACGCCGGCATGCAGCTTGGCCCCTTGCTTGGCGACGGCAAGCAGCACCAGTACTTCTACGGGGTCGACAGCGCCAACGCGACAGTGAATCGCCCGGCCTACCAGGCCAAGGGCGGCTTCGCGGGCATGCAGTACGTCCTGGGCGTCTCCAAACGGTACGACAAGACCTGGGTTGGCGCTTTCCTTCGTTACGACAGCCTGCGTGGCGCGACCTTCGCCGACAGCCCGCTGGTGCGCACGCGCAACTATGTCGCAGGTGGCGTCGCGGTCTCCTGGATCCTGGGGGAGTCGGCCGAGCGCGTGCTGGTCAATGACTGACCAGGGGCGCGCGCGCGGCCCGCTGTGGGCCCAGTACCAACGCCTGGCGATGCACATCGGTCTGGGTTCGCTGGCGGCGCTGTGCCTGTTTTGGTTGCCGTTTGCGATGCTGCTGCACCCGCTGTTGCCGCGCACCCTGGGCCAGCGCTGGGGCCGGGAAACGATCAGCTTTGGTTTCCGCATCTATCTGCGGCTGCTGGAAGCGGTGTGCGGATGCCGCTTCGACTTTCGGGCCATCGAGCAGTTGCGCCACGAAGGGCCGATGATCATCGCGGCCAACCACCCCTCACTCCTAGACGCGGTGATCCTGGTCTCGCGCCTGCCCAATGCGGTCTGCGTGATGAAGGCCAGCCTGATGGACAACCCGCTGTTCGGCTCGGCCGCCCGCCTCGCCCGCTATGTGCGCAATGACGGCATCCTGCAGATCATCGCCCGCGGGTGCGACGCGCTGCAGGAAGGCGGCCACCTGGTGCTGTTCCCCGAGGGCAGCCGCACGGTGAACTTCCCGGTCGACCCGTTCCCGCCCACGCTGGGCATGGTGGCCCGGCGCGCAGGTGTGCCGGTGCAGGTCGTGCTGCTGGATTTTTCGACCGCCTACCTGGGCAAGGCCTGGCCGCTGCTGCGCCCGCCGGTGTTGCCGCTCGTGATCTGCGCCCGTCTGGGTCCGCGCCTGGCGCCTCCGGCCGACCACGTCGCCTTCACCGCCGAACTGGAAGCCATCTTCCGCCGCGAGGTCCGCGTACCGGCCAACCCTTTCTGACCATGACCGACCGATCCCCCCCTGCATCGACCACCCACCTGGTCCTGATCCCGAGCTACAACCCGGGCCCGGGCGTGCTGGAAACCGTCCGTCAGGCGCGCGCCCAATGGACGCCGGTCTGGGTCGTGGTCGACGGCAGCACCGACGGCACCGACGAGCTGCTGCGCAAGGAAACGGAGCGCGATCCGGGCCTGCGCCTGATCGTGCTGCCCGAGAACCGCGGCAAGGGCTCAGCGGTGCTTGAAGGCATCGAATGGGCGGCGCGCGAAGGCTTCACCCATGCGCTGACCATGGACTCCGACGGCCAGCACCCGGCCGACCTGATCCCGGCCTTCATGGCCGCCTCGCAGCGGGACGCCAACACCATGGTGCTGGGCAAGCCGGTGTTCGGCCCCGAAGCGCCGGCCCTGCGCGTGAACGGCCGCAAGGTGTCCAACGGCTGGGCCAACCTGGAAACGCTGTGGATGGGCGTGGGCGATTCGCTCTACGGCTTTCGCGTCTACCCGATCGCGCCGCTGGCCAAGATCATGCGTGGCAACCGCTTCATGCGCCGCTTCGACTTCGACCCTGAAGCCGTGGTGCGGCTGTGCTGGGCCGGCGTTCGGCCGGTCAACATCGATGCGCCGGTGCGCTACCTCAGCGCAGAGGAAGGCGGCGTGTCGCACTTCAAATACCTGCGCGACAACACCCTGCTGACCTGGATGCACACCCGCCTGTTCCTGGGCTTCATGTTGCGCCTGCCCGTGCTGATCTCCCGCCGCCTGACCCAGCGATGAACACGACCGAAGTCTTCCTGATCGCGATGCTGATCATCTTCAGCCTGCCCTGGTTGGTCTGGAGAGTGTTCAACACCGACTATTTCGCGCCGCTGGTGGTGGTGCAGATCCTGATGGGCATCCTGCTGGGCCCGGGTGTGCTGGGCAAGTGGTCGCCCGAGTACTACCAGTTCGTCTTCACGCCCACGGTGGTGCAGTCGCTCAATGGCATCGCCTGGTGGGCCGTGATGCTGTTCGTGATGATTGCCGGCGTCGAGCTCGACCTCGGCCAGGCCTGGAAACACCGGCGCGAAAGCGGCATCACGGCCGGTCTGGCGCTGGGCGTGCCGCTGCTGCTGGGCTGCGGCGCCGCGCTGGTGATGCTGAAGTTCCCGGGCTGGATCGGCCTCAAGGCGCTCGACTGGCAGTTCGTCGTCGGCATCGGCATGGCCTGCGCCGTGACGGCGCTGCCGATCCTGATCCTGCTGATGGAGAAGCTGGACATCCTGCGCCAGCCGCTGGGCCAGCGCATCTTGCGCTACGCCAGCCTGGACGACATCGCGATCTGGGGCGTGCTGGCGCTGATCCTGATGGACTGGACCCGCATCGGCAAGCAGGCCGCCTTCCTCGTGGGCTTCATCGTGCTGGGCTGGGGCTTCCGCCGCCTGATGGCCTGGCTGCAGGAGCGCGACCGCTGGTATGTGGCGCTGATCTGGCTGGCACTGTGCGGCTTCGGCGCCGACTGGTCCGGCCTGCATTTCATGGTCGGCGCATTTCTCGCTGGCGCGATCATGGACGCACACTGGTTCAACCAGGAAAAGCTCGACCAGCTGCGCCACCACGTGCTGCTGGTGATGATGCCAGTGTTCTTTCTCTCGACCGGCCTGCGCACCAACTGGGCCGTTGGCGGCGCCGAAGTCTTCGCCGCCGCGGCGCTTCTGCTGGTCGTTTCGGTGGTCGGCAAGCTGATCGGGATTCAGATCGCCGGCCGCGTGCTCGGCTGGGCCAAAGGCGAAGCGACCATCATCGGCTGGCTGCTGCAGACCAAGGCCCTGATCATGATCATCTTCGTCAACATCCTGCTGGACAAGCAGATCATCACCAGCGAAAGCTTCACCGCCCTGCTGCTGATGGCGGTGGCGAGCACCATGCTGACGGTGCCGATGGTGGCGCCGCGGATGGGGCGCTGAGCACCTCGGCGGCGATCAGCTCTTGCCGCAACCTACCCGCTGCACGGTGATCGCGCCCATCACCGACACACCTTTGGCGGCGTTTTCGCCGCTCATGACGGTGGTGCCGGATGTCGCCGAGGCGAGTTGGGCGTTGCAGTGCAGCTTGATGTCCATGCCGCCCATGACGTTCACCGCCGCGCGCAGGCAGTACCAGCCGTTGGGGTTGAGCAGTTCGATCTCGGACGCGCCCATCACGTTCACGCCCGGCTGAACCACGACCAGCACCGGGAAGTCGGTCACTGTGCGGTCGGAGATGGCCGGCCCGCGGCCCATCACGCGGACCGATCCGGACACCGCGCGCAGCGGCGGGTTGTCGGTGAACGGATGTTGTGCCCAGGCCCGCATGCACGCGCGGGCTGCAGACAGCGAATCGTCTGCGCCGCCCTGGCTCTGCGCGTGAACCGCGCCGGCTGTCAGCAGCGCCGAAACCAGGAGGAATCGGCCAAGGGTCTTCATCGCGTCACGCGCCTCCTCAGATCATCGCGCCATTGATCGAAATCACCTGCCCGGAAATGTAGGCCGCCTGGTCCGACGCCAGGAATGCCACGAGATGGGCCACTTCGGCCGGCTGACCGACACGCTGCATCGGCACCATGCGCTTGACCGCGTCGGCGTCAAAACTTCCTTCGATCATGCCGGTCGCGATCAGACCGGGCGCGACCACGTTGACGGTCACGCCGCGGCTGGCCAGTTCCAGCGCCAGCGACTTGCTGGCCGCGTGCAGCGCGCCCTTGGCGGCCGAGTAGTTCACCTGCCCACGGTTGCCCGCGACCGCTGCGACCGAGGACAAGCTGACGATGCGGCCCCAGCGGGTGCGCATCATCGGCATCGTCAGCGGCTGGGTGACATTGAAGAAGCCACCCAGCGAAACGTCGAGCACCCGATCCCACTGCTCGCCGGTCATGCCAGGGAACACGGCGTCGTCGTGGATGCCGGCGTTGTTGACCAGGATCTGGATCGGCGCCGCCTCGACCAGCGCTTCGAGCGCGGCGGCAGTGGCCGCACGGTTGGTGATGTCGAAGGCCACGGCCTCGGCGCTGCCGCCGGACGCAACGATCTTCTCGGCCAGGGCCTGCGCCTTGTCCAGGCCACGGTTGGCGTGCACGATGACGTGGTGGCCGTCGGCGGCGAGGCGCTCGCAGATCGCGGCGCCGATGCCGCCGCTGCCGCCGGTGACGAGTGCGCGACGGCGCTTGGTGTCGGTGTTCATGGATGGCTCAAAGGGACTGTGCGTCGAGCACCACGGACGCGCGGCCTTCGAGCAGGCAACGTTCGCCGCAGTGGACAGAGAACTGGTAAAGGATCAGGCGCGCATCGCCCGACTGTCGCTCGGCGGTCACCCGCAGCGGGCCGGGCTGGCCGTCGAGCCGGTCGGTGTGCAGGCTCAGGCCGCGAACGCTGGTGAGGTAGCCCTGGGTCGGCGCGGCGTCGCTTTGCGCCAGCAAGGCGCCGTGCACGGCCATCGCCTGCGCCGCGTACTCCACCCCGTTCGCTGCGCCCAGCCGGCCGGCGTCGCGCAGCGGGTTCGCCGGATCGTTGTGGCTCACTGCCTCGCAGACGATGCGCTGCCCGTCCCACTCCAGCACGCGGTCGAGCAGGCACATGCTGCCCTGGTGCGGAATGTGGGCGGCGATCCAGCCGTGGTCCAGCGCGGCGGTGTTCAGCATGGGCGCCATTCCACGCCCAGCTGCATCGGCGCGAGGTAGTCGAGCACCACTGCGCCGGCCTCGCCGCGCGCGACACGGCGCAGCAGCGGCAAGGCGCGCATGGCCGGGATCGCGCCACGCAGCGACTCCAGCGAGGCGTCGGCCAGCGGATCGGCAGCAACGGTCGTCGGCGCCACAGTGATCGCGCCCATCGAGCCTTCGGGATTCGGCGAGAGCAGCAGCGCCACGGCGCCGCAGTCGGGCGTGTCGCGCTTGGCGTGCAGGGGCGCGGGGTATTCGCTGTCGTAGGCGATCAGCAGCACTGGTTGACCGTCGACCGCGACCTGCGCCAGCGCGTCCAGCAGGCCGGCGCCAAAGCTGGCGTCGTAGGCGCCGATCACCTGGCACGGTGCCATGCTGCGGGTCGCAATGCCCCAATACCCGGCCGCCGCGTTGTGCACCGAGTTGTGGAAGCGGGTCGGCGAGATCTGACGGTCCTCCCCCGCCAGCTGTTCGCACAGCGCATGGCAGTTGTGGCCGTCGGCGCCCGAGGCGGCGAACACGGTGGCCAGTGTGGAGGCATCGGCGCCCGCCTGCTTCACGGCTTCGAGGCCCGCGCCCAGCGATAGCTTGATGACGCGGCTGGCGCGGCGGCGTTCGGCGGGCGGCAGCAACTCGGGCACGGGCAACACCGTGGGCGCGGGCAGGTGGGCTTGCTCGCCGCGCAGCACAGCCGCGGTGGTCGGCCAGTCGGGCAAGCCGGGCCCGATCAGGCCGATGCCGGTGACGTAGGCCTTCAAGGCAGTCGTGCTCATTGCGCCACCCCCAGCACCAGAGAGCAGTTGCTGCCCCCGAAGCCAAACGAATTGCTCAGCGCGCGGCGCAGTGGCGCGCGTTCGCCGTGCAGCTGGTAGCGGATCGGTATCGACGGGTCAAGCGCGCCGGTGCCTGGGCTGCCGGGCAGGCGGCCATCGGTCAGCGCCATCGCGCAGATCAGTGCCTCGATCGCGCCGGCAGCACCCAGGGTGTGCCCGGTCGCGCCCTTGGTCGAGTTGCCCGGCACGCGGTCACCGAACAGCGCGGCCACCGCCTTGCCTTCGGCCGCGTCGTTGGCCGGCGTGGCGGTGCCGTGCAGGTTGATGTAGTCCATGTCGGCGGTGGTCAGGCCGGCCGAGCGCAGCGCGGCTTCCATGGCCATGCGTGCGCCCAGGCCCTCGGGGTGCGGCGAGGACATGTGGTAAGCGTCGCTCGACTCACCCACGCCCAGGAGCATCACCGTGCCCGCGGCTGGGGCCGTGTTGCGCTCCAGCAGCGCGAAGGCTGCACCCTCGCCGATCGAGATGCCGTCGCGCGTCGCGTCGTACGGGCGGCAGGGATTCTTCGAGGTCAATTGCAGCGAGGCGAACCCATAGAGCGTGGTCAGGCACAGCGTGTCGACGCCACCGACGATGGCCGCATCGATTGTGCCCAGCGCGAGCTGGCGTGCTGCGGCGGCGAACACCTTGGCGCTGGACGAACAGGCGGTGGAAATCGCCATCGCCATGCCAGCCAGCCCGAAGTAGTCGCGCGTGAACTCGGCCAGCGAAAAGGCGTTATGGGTGGTGCGGTAGTGAAAGTCGTCGGGCAAGGCTCCGGTGTCCGGATCCCGGCGGCGGTAGGCCAGCTCGGTCTGCAGGATGCCGGCGGTGCTGGTGCCCAGAAACACGCCCACGCGGTCCGCGCCATAACGATTCGCGGCCTCACGCACGCTCTGCGCAAAGCCGTCTGCTTCCAGCCCCATCAGGGTCAGGCGGTTGTTGCGGCAGTCGTAACGCGACAGCGCTTCGGGCAGCCGCTGCTGGTCGACGCCCGCCACTTCGCCGATCCAGGTGTCGAGCTGCACGGACTCGAAGGCACAGGGGACAAGCCCCGAACGCTCGGCCCGCAAGGCTTCGCGGTTGGGCGCAATGCCCTGCCCGAGGCAGGTGGTCAGGGTGTAAGCGGAAAGCGCAAGCGGGGTCACGGTGGGCTTCGATGGCGGGAGGAATGGATCAGTGTAGGGGATCGGTCTGGCGCCGCACACCCCAGTCAGGTCAGGGACTGCTGCAAGGTGACCGGCCGCAAACCCTGCGCGCGCAAGGTCTCCAGCAACACCGGCAAAGTACTCAGCAACACCGGCCGGCCATCGGGTGCGAGTGCCGCATGGCCGTCGTGCATCAGCAGGATGTCACCGGGGCCGAGACCGCGCGTGAGGCGCTGCAGCACCTGCTCAGGTCGGCCGTCGCGCGTGTCGTAGGGGCGGCGGGTCCAGGCGGCGAGCTGCAGGTCCAGGCTGGCCAGCACCGGATCCAGAAAGGGGTTGCGCAGGCCGGCGGTCGGCCGGAAGAACAGCGGCGCCTGTCCGGTGATGTCCGACAGCGTGGCCTGGGCCGCGGCGATGTCGGCCCGCATGCGGCCCGGGCCGAACAGAGAAAACAGGTTGGAATGCGCGTCGCCGTGGTTCTCGACGCGGTGGCCACGCGCCACGATCTCGCGGCACAGCTCGGGGTGTTCTCGGGCGCGCCAGCCGATGCAGAAGAAGGTCGCCTTCGCCTGCGCGGCATCCAGCAGATCAAGCACGCGCGGCGTGACGTCCGGGTCCGGCCCGTCGTCAATCGTCAGCGCCACTTCGCGACGGGCCTTCGCGGCGGTCGGCAGACGCGTCATGTTGGCGCCGAGCAGGGTCGTCCGTGGCAACAGGCCGGCGACGGTGATCACTGCGTGATTGGCCACCAGTGCGCCGACGGCCCATGGCCAGAGCGAGGGTGCCGCAACCGTGCCGATCGCGGCACCCGCGTGCAGCGCGGCCGAGGCCTTGAGGGCCGGAGACGGTGACCAGGGGCGGCTCATGCGCGGACGGAAAAGTGACCCTGATCGAGGAACTGCCGCCACAGCGGCAACCACGCCGACCAGTCGTGGTCGCCCGGCACCACCTCGCAACGCGGCTGCGGAAGGTGTTGCGCAAGCAAGCCCATGCCATCGGCAAACCGGTCGCGATCGCCATAGCCCATGAACATCGGCACGGCCTTCGGCGGCGACTGCAGCCAGTGCCACAGGCGCACGTCGGGGTCGGTCTTCAGGTCTTCGCCTGGCGTCCACTGGTTCAAACCACCGGCCCGAACGATGGCGTTGGTGGTCAGGCGGCCGCCCGCATAGGGTGCCAGCAGGCACAGGCCGTCGACTGCCCCCACCTGCCCGGCCCAGCACGACAGCGCCAGCTGGCCGCCGCGCGAGATACCACCAAGCCAGACCTTCCGGTAGCGCTGGCGCGCCGGCGCCAGCCATTCGGACTCTAGGGTGCGCAGCGCGAGGCGGTTGTCGGCGCCTTCGGCGTGCAGGTCGGGCGCGACCAAATCGAGCGGGAGCTTTCGCGAAGCGAGTTCCGCGAACAGGCCCGCCTGCACCATGTGCTGCGGCGTCATCAGGGCACCAGGCAGCATCAGCAGCAGACTGTCTCCGCCCTGGATCAGCTGCTCGGTCGGATTCACGCCGTGGCCCTTGTGGAACGGTCCGGGAGCTTGGGGTGCACCAGAACCATGGACAGCAGCAGAGCCAGCAGCGCACCGGGCCCGACCGTGATGCCGACCGCCTGCAGCACCGGCACGCTGGAGCTGGCCAGGGTACCGAAACCGATCACCGTGGTCAGGGTCGCCACGGCCATCGACAACAGCGTGCCCGCGTCGAGCGGTTCGCCGCCTTCCGGACGGTCCAGGAACAGTGCGTAGTTGGAGCCGACGGCCACGATCAGCAGCAGGCCCACCAGGTGCAGCAGGTGCAGCTTGACCCCCGCGAGGTGCAGGCCAGACATGACGATGCCCACCGCCAGGGCCAGCGTGAACAACACGCGGGCCAGGCGCTTGACCGAGCGCAGCGACACCGCCAGCAGAACAGCGATCGCCAGCACGCCCATCAGCGAGAGCTTGGCCGCTTCGCTCACGTAGGTACCGTACAGCGATTCGAACTCGGTCTTCAGATCGACGAACAGCGCTCCACTACCCGCCAGCGCCTGTTCGAGCTTCTGTGCAGGAATCGACGCGTCGTTCGCGTCGGCCGCCGGGCGCAGCGGCAGCATGACCGTCCAGCCGCCGTCTTTGCTGTGCAGCAGCATCGAGTCCACCGCCAGCGCCAGTGCGCTGCCCTCCAGGTCGCTGCGGCGCATCACGCCAGCACTGCGCGCGGCCTGCACATCCGCAATGAACGGTTCGAGTTTGGAGGCCGACAGCGGCGCGTCAACCAGTGCCTTCTGCAGCCGGGCACGCAACTCGTCGGCGGCGGGCAGGCTATCCAGGCGCTGCTGCTGCTGTTTCGCACTCGGCAGGAAGCGCGCTGGCGAGTCGTAGCCGCCGATCACGCCCTGTTCCACCAGCGCGTCCAGGCGTTCGCCGGCGCGTTCGGCCGCCTGCAGCGCGCCTTCGGCATCGGGCGCAGCCACCGTGACCAGATAGCGGGCATCGGGCGCGGCCAGGTCCGAGCGCATGCGCATGTCGGCCGCCGCCTCCGCGGGCGTGACCGACGACAGCGCGGACAGGTTGGAATCCCACAGGCTCGCGCGCGCGCTCCACAGGTAGGCCGTCACCGCCACCGCCAGCGCCACCGCGGGCCAGCGCAGGCGGTGCGCCTGCCCCAGCACCGCCATGAATCCGTGCACCCAGCGCCCATGTTCCGGCACCTTCAGGCCCGGCCCGGTCAGCGACGGCAGCACAAAGCGCGTGACCAGGGCTGCGGTCAACACCCCCGTGAGTGCGTACAGGCCCAGCTGGGCGAGGCCGGGAAAGCCGGAGAACAGCAGCGCACCAAAACCGATGACGGTGGTCATCACGCCCAGGCGGATCGTGGGCCAGAACACCCGGCGCCAGCGGTCCACGCCCTGGTGACCCGCCTGCACAAAATAGTAGATTGCGTAGTCGACCGCTTCGCCGATCAGCGCGGAGCCGAAACCGACGGTGACACCAAACACATTGCCGTGCACCAGGCTGACCATCACGATGCCGGCCAGCGTGCCGCTGAGCACCGGAATCAGGCCCAGCGCCAGCAACTTGAACGAGCGGTAGATCCAGAACAGCACCAGCCAGATCAAGATCGAACTGATCATCGACAGGCGCTTGGCTTCGCTCGCGATCGTCTCGCGCGACTGCACCGCGAACTGGCCGGGGCCGGAGAGCTCCATGGTCAAGGCGGTGTGGCCGGTGGCTGTCCGGGCCTGTTCGAACGCGGCATGCACCTTGTCGATCGCGATGGCCTGACCATCGGTGTCGGAACCCAGCACCCGCGTCTGCAGCAGCAGCATGGCGCGCTCGCCATCGCGCGAGGCCCAGACACCGCCGCGCACCTGCGGCTGCACGCCGGGGTTGAGCTGACCAATGATGGCCATCACCTCGCCAGTCGGGTCGCGCGCCAGAAACGGCTTGAGCAGCATGCCGGCCGGCGACGACAGCAGATCGATGGTGTCGGTCACGGCCGAGCGCAACCCGTCCTCGGTGAACCGTTCTGCGTTCACCGCAGGACTCAGCGCATAGCGGTGCGCCAGCAGACGGTCGCGCTCGCCTTCCAGGCCACCCGCCTCTCCGTTCTGCACCGACAGGAAATCGTTCTGTGCCGCCAAGAGCTTGCGCAGTTCGCGCGACAACGCAGCGCGCTGCGCCACATCGCCACCGCCCACCGACACCATCAGCAGGCGCGAGACGGTGCCGTCCTGCAGCTGCCCCACCAGCGCACGCTGTTCGGCACTCGGGTTCGTCGGCAGGAAGAACGACATGTCGGCGGTGAACCGGCTGTTGCGGACCACCGCCAGGCCGGCCAGCATCAGCGCCAGCCAGATCAGGAAGACACGGATCGCCGACGATTTCATTGAGTCTCGATCGGCTCGATGGTGATTTCCGAGCGGTCGCCATCGACCTGCAGGTACTCGATGCGCCGCACCTGGCTCTTGCTCCCGCTGACGGTGATGCGTTTGAGCAGGCCGGAAATGGTCGGATCGCTGGGCACCAGGGTCAGCACCCAGCGCGCAGCCTCACCTTCGAGCTTGAGCGAATAGTCCTGCTCCAGCACCTTGCGGTTGCCCGCCAGCGTGCTGCGGATGCTCTCGACGAACGCCTGCGCCTCGGGGCGGTTGGCCAGGTTGATGGTGAACTTGCGCTTGTCGCGCTCCAGGCTGAGCATGTCCTTGTCCAGCACCATGGTCTCGGGCTTGGGCAGCAGGGTGCGTTTCTCCAGCCGGTCGGGCGGGCTGTAGATCATCTCGCCACTGGCCTGCAGCGGCTTGTCCAGCAGCGCCACATGGCGCGTCTCGACGAACTTCGCGCGGCCGCCCTTCTGCGCCGCCAGGTCGGTCATCAACTGATCGATGTCGTAGGCGGCCAGCGCACCGGTCACCCATCCCAGACCCAGCAGGGCCAGCACAAAGCGTCGCATCATTTTTTCTGCCAGAAGTCGAAGAAGTTGAACCAGTTGTACGGAGCCTGATGGCACAGCGCGGCCAGGCTGTCGGCATAAGTCTGCACCGCCTGCCGGATCGCGGCGTCACGGCTACCGCGTTCGACCTGGGAAAAATCGGTCAGCGGCACGAAATGCAGTTCGTAGCGATTGCCGCCGAGATACAGCCCCGCCATCAGATAGACCGGACGCCGCAGCATCGCCGCCATGCGCCAGGGCCCCAGAGGGAAAGACGCCGGTGCACCCAGGAAGTTCACCTCGATGGTGGCGTCGTCGCTGAGCGAGCGGTCGGCCAGCATGCCCACCAGATAACCCTCGTCGAGCTTGTCGCGGGCCTCGAGCATCGACTCCATCTGACCGAGGGAAATGATATCTTGCATCGCCTTGGGGTTGATGGCCGCCAGCGTCGCGTTGAGTTTGCGCGCGTTCTGCTCGTACATCATCATCGCGACCTTGAGACCGGCCTTGCCCCGCCCCATTGCACGCAGCACCTCAAAGCTGCCCAGGTGGGCGCCCATCAGCAGCGCACCGGGTTGCGTCTTGGCCGCCTCGATCATCTGCTCGCCACCATGCACCTCGATGTCGAAAACATCGAAACGGTCGTTGAGCAGGTAGATGCGGTCGTGGATCGTGCTGGCAAAGCTCAGCACATGCTGGTAACCGTCACGCCAGCCCGCCCAGCGGCCCAGCACCCGGTGCAGATAGTCGCGGCTGGCCCGGCGCGCGGCCGGCGCGAACAGCACGAAATAGGCGGCAATGCCATGCAGCACGATGCGCCCGACCTGGCGTCCGAAGGACAGCGAGATCCAGACCATGAGGCGCAGGATGGCGAGGTTGCTGCGTTCCTGACGCCGCATCCACTCGGGCTGGGCATCGGGCGGCCGACGTTCGGGGCTCATGCGGACGGTGGCAGCAGACTGCCGGTGGCGACTTCGCGGTCGCCGCAGTGCACAGAAAAGGCCAGGCCACCGCGCGCGCCGTCGCGCAACGAGAACCGCAGTTCATCGTCAGGGCCGCATGGGCTGAGGAACTTGGTCTGGCTCACCTGCCAGCCGTCGGCAGGCGAACCGGACAGTTCGAATGCCAGCTGCATCACCCGGTCCAGCAGCACGACGCCGGGAACAATGGGGTGTCCCGGGAAATGCCCGGCAAACGTGGGGTGATCCGCTGGCACGCGCCAGACGCGCTCAAGCGCCGCCATGTGCGCCTCCACCGGACACGTGCTGGCGGTACAAATCCTGCAGCGTCGCACGCACCAGCTTGCCGGTGCTGTTGCGCGGCAATGCATCGACGAACACCAGCGGACGCGGCATGAACACGCGGTCGATGCGCTGCCGCAGCGCCGACAGCAGCGCTTTCGAAGCGACACCGGGCGCCACCACAAAGGCCGTCAGCCGGGTGATGCCATCGCTGTCGTCGTCGGCGCCGTCGGGCAGGAAGAACGCCCCGTCGCGCACGCCGTCGATGGCGCACAGCTGGTGGTTGAGGTAGGCCAGCGAGCTGCGCTTGCCGGCGATGTTGACCAGGTCGGCATGGCGGCCGTGCAGCAGGAAGCGGCCGCCGCCCTGCAGTTCGATGATGTCCGACAGCGGCACGCGGCCTTCGACATGGCCTTTGCTGGCGTAGGTGGTGTCGTTCTCCTGGCTCAGGACCACGCCCGGCAGCACCTGCCAGGCCGGGCCGTCGGTGGTGCGGCGGCAGGCCAGCTGGCCCGATTCGGTCGAGCCATAGATCTCGTGCACCGGCGCGCCGCCGTGCTGCTCCACGCGCGCGGCCAGCTCGGCGCCCAGCGGCGCCGTCGCCGACAGGCAGATGTCCAGCGCCGGCCAGTCGAGCCCCGAGCCCAGCAGCGCCGACAGGTGGTATGGCGTGGTCACCAGCATGCGCGGGCGCGGTACCGCGGCCAGCGCATCGACCACATCCTGCGGATAGAAGGGCTTGCCGCTCCAGAAACTGCAGCCGCCGTGCAGCGCCAGCAGGAAGGTCGACTCGAAGCCGTAGCTGTGCTGCACCGGCACCGTGCCGACCAGCACATGCGGTTGCCGGTCCAGGCCCAGGCCGGCGGCCTCGGCCCGGCCGTTCTGCACCAGACGGCCCCAGGTCTTGGCCTGCGCCTGCGGCATTCCGGTCGAACCGGAGGTGAACAGGATGGCGACCACGCGTTGTTCATCGATCTCCGGCACGCCATCCACCGGAGCACGGTTCAGCGTGGACAGATCGGGAAATGTCACGCTGGGCAGGCCAGCCACGTCCAGTGTGCTGTCGATCACGGCGAAACAGCCTGGGTGGTCGACGGCCAGGCGTTGCAGCGTCTCGGCCGAGTGCGACGATGGCTGCAGGCTGACCTTGCCGGTCAGCAGGCAGGCTGCGAACAGAACAGCAAAGTGGTAACGGTCTTCGCAGAGATTGAGCACGTCTCCGCCGGCAGGCAGCGCCGTGGCCAGCGCGTGGGCATCGGCGAGGAACTCGCGCACCCGCACCGGGCCGGTGGGGCGCCAGGCCAGGACATCATCGAGTCCGTGGCCGCTGATCAGCTTCATTTGGTGCGCTGGCTGGCGATGTGTTCCGACAGCGAACGCAAGGAGGCGAAGATCTTGACGTTGTTCTCGTTGTCCGACTTCAGCTGGAAGCCGTACTGCTTGGAAATCACGAGTGAGATCTCCAGCATGTCGATCGAATCCAGCCCCAGGCCTTCGCCATACAGCGGGTCGTCGGCCTGGATCTCTTCGGGTTTGACGTCGAGGTTGAGCGCCTCGACGATCACTGCGGCGACCTCGGCCATGAGGGCGTCCAGGGAGATTTGCGGTACTTGGGACATGGTCGGTCTCTCGGAATCAGTGGGTGGGTACAGCACGGAACGCCAGCACGGCGTTGCTGCCCCCGAAGGCGAACGAATTGGACACGGCGGCCTTGAGCGGCATGCCGTCACGGCCTTCGAACACGTGGTCAACACCCTCGCAGGCTGGGTCGAGCCGGCCCTGCAGGTGAGCGGTCGGCGGAATCGCCTGTTCGCGCAGCGCCAGCACGGTCGCCAGCGCCTCGATCGCGCCGGCAGCACCCAGCAGGTGGCCGTGCATGGATTTGGTCGCGCTGACTGCCAGTGCGGCGGCACGGTCGCCAAACACCTGGCGCAGGGCCGACACCTCCACCGGATCGCCCTCGACGGTCGCCGTGCCGTGGGCATTCACATAGCCGACTTCGGCAATGTCCATGCGGGCATCGGCCAGCGCTGCGCGCAGCGCGCGGGCCTGGCCGTCGGCCTCGGGCCGCACCAGATGGCTGCGGTCGCAACTGGCGCCGTAACCGACGATTTCGGCGTGGATGCGGGCGCCACGCGAAACTGCGTGGTCCCAGTCTTCCAGCACCATGGCCGCCCCGCCCTCGCCCAGCACCAGGCCGGCCCGGTCGGCGGAAAACGGCCGGCAGGCCATGTAGGCGGTCTCGGTGTTGCCCGGGGCGACCAGCCGCATCGCTTCCCAGGCCTTGGCCACGCCGTAGGCCTGTGTGGCGTCGGAGCCACCGGTGATCGCCACCGTTGCTTCACCGTCGCGCACGCGCCGGAAGGCTTCGCCGATCGCCACCGTCGAGGAAGCGCAGGCGACCGTGTGGCTCATGCTGATGCCGCCAAGACCCAGCTGGATCGACAGGTGCGCGTTGACTGCGTTGTTCATTCCGAAGATCACCGACAGCGGCGACAGGCGTTCGCGCCCGTTTTGCCACATGTCGCGGTATCCCTTTTCGAAAGCCAGGATGCCGCCCAGGGCCGTGCCCCAGATGCAGGCCCAGTCGTTGCGCAGCGCGGGCTCTGCGGCCTGGCGCTCCAGCCCGGCGTCCTGCCAGGCATCAAAGGCGGCCGACACGCCCAGGTGGGCAAAACGTTCCATCATGCCGGCCAGGGGCTTGCCCAGGGCGACGTTGGCATCGAAGTCGTGGCAATTGACGAAGGGCATTGCCAGCGGGCGCGGCTTGTCTTCGGTCTGCAGAAAGCGCACGGCCGATCGCCCGGCCAGCAGGTGTCCGAAGAAGGCGTCGACACCGCCTCCGTACGGACTCACGATGCCCAGGCCCGTGATGGCGACCCGGCGGCTGGTCATGGGCGGGCGGCTTTGGCGGCCTGCAGCGAATCGATCAGCGTGACCATGTCGCCCACGGTCTTGGGCACAGTGACATTGGAGCCGATCGAGATGCCCAGCCGGTCTTCGGCCTCGAACATCAGTTCGGCCAGCATCAGGGAATCGACCCCCAGATCAGCAAGCACAGCGTCATTGACCACCAGGGCCGGATCGGCACCAAGGCGCTCATGGAGAAATTGGCGGATCAGTTCGGTCGATTGCATGGCATACATTTCATGGCTGGCAGGGAGTTCGGACCCTGGCACCGCCGATGGTGCCTCCCGATGGGCCTGATGCCTGCACGAAGCCCGGCGCAGACCGCCGAACGTCACTTTTTGAAAGCTTTTGATTGTACAACCCGCACCTCGGGGAACCCGGTTCCCGACCCGCACCATGAGCCCTGCGCCGAGCCATCCGTCCACCGGCCAGGAGGCCCGATCCGGTGCGGGCTCTCCGGCCATGGGCTGGCGGGGCCGGGTCTGGCAGCGGATCTGCTACCACACCCTGCTCAAGACGGTGGGCACGAGCCTGTTCATGTTCCTGTTCTTCCGGGCCTACTTCGCGCTGCTGGAAAACCCGCGCGGCACGCCGACAGTCATGCCCGAGATCTGGCTGGACCACTGGGTCGCCTTCACGCCCGCAGCCTTCCCGGTCTATCTCTCGCTCTGGGTGTATGTGTCGCTGGCGCCCGGTCTGATGGGCAACCTGCGGGCACTGATCTGGTTCGGCGTCTGGGTCGGCGCGATGTGCCTGCTCGGACTTGGCATCTTTTGGTGGTGGCCGACCCAAACACCGACCTTCGCCATCGACTGGGCACAGCACCCGGGCCTCTCGCTGATCAAGGGCGTGGATGCGGCGGGCAATGCGTGCCCCTCGCTGCATGTGGCCTCTGCAGTGTTCAGCGGCTGCTGGCTGCACCGCATCCTGCGCCAGATGCGGTCGCCACCGGTGACCTTGTGGCTGTCGGCAGCCCTGTGCGTGGGCATCGCCTGGTCGACCATGGCCACGCGCCAGCACGTGGCGCTGGACGTTCTCAGCGGGGCGGTGCTCGGTCTGGTGTTCGCCGCAGCCTCGCTCTGGCACATCCGCCGCACCGACTGAGGCCCGGTCTTTCACGGGCCGCACGTCAGCCACGCGGCCCGCAAGCTCACACCAATCAGCCCTTGAACTTCGCGGCCACGGCGGCCACGCGTTCGCCGAACTTCTGCGCCGTGTCAACGTCGCCCTGCGGGATCTTGTCGGCACCGGCGTCCGAAGGCGCCTGCACCAGCAGACCCACCGAGCCGCCGAGGTTGTTCACGTCGTTGCGGGTGGAGGCCAGCGCGTTGGCGGGCGGGAAGCCCAGGCTGATCCACAGGCCGCCATGCTGCGAAGCCAGCGTGTTCAGGTAGGCCAGGGTCTGGCCCTTGTCGCCGCTCAGGCTGGCGCTGCACGAGAAACCGGCGAAGAACTTGTCCTGCCAGGCGCGGGTGAACCAGGCCTTGGACGAAGCGTCGGCGAACTTCTTGAACTGCCAGCTCGGGCCACCCATGTAGGTCGGCGTGCCGAAGATGATCGCGTCGGCCGCGTTCAGAGCGGCCCAGTCGGCTTCCGACAGGTTGCCATCAGCATCGATGGGCAGCAGGTCAGCGCCAGCGCCTTGCGCAACCACCTGGGCGATGCGCTGGGTGTGACCGTAACCCGAGTGATAGACCACAACTACTTTTGCCATTTTTCGGACTCCTGAGTGAAAGCGCAGAACGCGCGGGGTTGTGAAGAAAAGAAGAAAGAGAGAGGAAGCCGGCGCCGTCAGGCCGCCAGATCGAACACCAGCACCTCGGCGTCCTGGCCGTGCTCCAGCGCAATGCGGCTCTCGTCGGCCAGCAGCGCGGCGTCGCCGCCATTCAGTCGCTGGCCGTTGACATCGAGCGAACCGCGGATGAGATGCACATAGGCCTTGCGGGCCGGGTCGATCGCGAGCTCGGCGCGCTGGTCGCCATCGAACAGACCCGAACGCAGCGTGGCGTCGGCGTGGATCGTGACCGAGCCCTGCGCACCGTCGGGCGAGGCGATCAGGCGCAACTGGCCCTGCTTCTCCGTGGAGTCGAAGCGCTTCTGTTCGTAGCCGGGTTCGATGCCACGCTCGGACGGCTCGATCCAGATCTGCAGGAAGTGCGTGACGCACTGGGGCGCATGGTTGAACTCGCTGTGCATCACGCCGCGTCCAGCGCTCATGCGCTGCACCTCGCCCGGCGGAATGCCCTGGACATTGCCCATGCTGTCCTTGTGCGCCAGGTTGCCCTGCAGCACGTAGCTGATGATTTCCATGTCGCGGTGACCATGGGTTCCGAAGCCGGTGCCCGGGGCGATGCGGTCCTCGTTGATCACGCGCAGGTTGCCCCAGCCCATCCAGGCGGGGTCGAAATAGCCCGCGAACGAGAACGAGTGGTGGCTCTTGAGCCAGCCGTGGTCGGCATAGCCACGGTCCTGGGAACGTCGGATCTGCAGCATGGTGAGGTCTCCTGTGGTGCACCGGCTCGTGGCCGGTATGGACATCATTGTGGGCAGCCAGTCCCCGCAACGGGCCGCACCGGATTGATGGCTTCATTCAATCTGTTTGAATGAAAATACCGTCATAACCCCTTCCCACACGGTGACTCCATGGCCTCTTCCACCCCCCGCTCAGCGCTTTCCCCTGAAAACCTGGGCCTGCTGGAAGCAGTGGCTCGCCTGGGCAGCATGGCGGCCGCGGCGCGCGAGCTGGGCATGGTGCCCAGCGCCCTGACCTACCGGGTGCGCCAGATCGAGGACGCACTCGACGTGCTGCTGTTCGACCGCAGCGCGCGCCGCGCCCAGCTCACCCCGGCGGGTGCCGAGCTGCTGCGCGCCGGCCAGTACCTGCTGGACGAACTGGACGCCGTCGCGCAACGCGTCAAGCGCGTGGCCACCGGCTGGGAGCCGCAGCTGACCATCGCGACCGACGCGGTGATGGCGCGCGGCACGCTGTTCGAGCTGTGCGAGGCCTTCTACGCCACCGGCGCGCCGACCCGGCTGAAGATCCGCGCCGAAACGCTGTCGGGCACGATGGAGGCGCTGCAGGGCGGCCTGGCCGACCTGGCACTGGGCGTGTCGGCCGAGATGAGTCTTCCCGACATCCAGATCGCGCCGCTGGGTCAGTTGCGTTTCGTGTTCGCGGTGGCACCACACCACCCGCTCGCGGCGATCGAACACGGCATCAGCGACGACGAAATCCGGCCGCACCGCGCAGTGGCCGTCGCCGACAGCACGCAACGCGGCGCCGGCCAGTCGTTCAACATCCTGCCGGGGCAGGATGTGCTGACCGTGCCGACCATGCAGCACAAGCTCGAAGCCCAGCTGCGCGGCCTGGGTTGCGGTTTTCTGCCCCTGCCGCTGGCCCAGCCCTACATTTCCGCCGGCCATCTGGTGGTCAAGACGGTGCAGCGGCCCAACCACGTGTTCCGCGTCGGCTATGCCTGGCGGCGCACCCGCAGCGGTGGCGACACCGGGCAGGCCATGCGCTGGTGGCTCGACCAGTTGCAGCACCAGACGACCCGCGACGCACTGCTGGAAAACCATCACGTGGGTTGAGCCGGCGCAAGCCGGAAATCGCATCCCGACTGCTACAGTGCAGACATCCCAACCCAACGCGCCACACCATGAACAACAAGAAGGCTCCCCGCAAACGAACGACCACCGCCGCGCCTGCGCCCGCAGCCAGCACGGCACCCGCCGTGCCCCTGCACTTTGCGGTGGTGGGCGCGGGTCTGGCGGGCGTGGCCTGCGCACGCACGCTGCTGCAGGCCGGGCACCGCGTCACGGTGTTCGAGAAGAGCCGCGGTTTTGGCGGTCGCATGTCGACCCGGCGCACGGAGTTCGGCGGCTTCGACCATGGCGCGCAGTACTTCACCGTGCGCGACAGCCGCTTCGCACGGGCCTTGCTGACTGCGCAGGCGGTGGTGCGCCCCTGGAGCGTGAGCACGGTGCGTGTGCTCGACGAATTCGGCCATGTGCTGGCCAGCGCACCTCCCCCGACCGAGCCACACTTTGTCGCAGTGCCGGGCATGAGCGGCCTGGTGCACCACTGGGCGCAGCCGCTGGCCCATCCCGAGCAGCACGGCAACCTGCCGGCGCGAACCCTCACCGAAACCCGTGTGCACCACATCGAACGCGATGCGCTGCATCCCGAACAGTGGCAGTTGCGCGTCGAGGACGCCAGCGGCGGCCAGCAAGTGCTGGGCGGCTTCGACCGTGTGCTGCTGGCGATTCCACACCTGCAGGCGCACGACCTGCTGCTGGCCTCGGGCCTGGCGCCGCAGATGCGCAAGGCGCTGACCGCGGTACAGGTGGCGCCCTGCTGGACTCTGATGGTGGCCTACCCCAATGCGATGCAGCCGGGGATGTCGACCCTGGGCCCGCAGTGGAACGCCGCGCGCAGCACCCACCACCGCATCAGCTGGCTGGCGCGCGAGAACAGCAAGCCCGGGCGCGAACGCATCGAGCGCTGGACCGTGCAGGCCAGCCCGGCCTGGTCGTACAAGCATCTGGAAGACGACGCCGAGCGGGTCAAGGCCAAGCTCCTCAAGGGTTTCGCCGAGATCACCGGCATCCGCGTCACGGCGCCCCACGCCGTGGTGCACCGCTGGCGCTTCGCGCAGACCCAGGTGCCACTGGGTCAATCCCACCTGTTCGATCCGGCGCTGGGCATCGGTCTCTGCGGCGACTGGTGCCTGGGCCACCGGGTCGAGGACGCCTTCGTGTCGGGTCTGGATCTGGCACTGGCCGTGATCTGACGTTTTCGTGGTGTCCGGCTACCGCGGCCGCTTTGCGCCCTCGCCCACCGGCCCGCTACATGCGGGTTCACTGGTCGCCGCGCTGGCCAGCTGGCTGGATGCCCGCGCAAACGACGGTCGCTGGCTGGTGCGCATCGAAGACGTGGACTCGCCGCGTTGCGTACCCGGCGCCGACCGTTCCATCCTGCAGCAACTGACCGCCTGTGGTCTGGTGTCCGACGAAATCGTGGTGTGGCAAGCGGCGCGCGGCGACATCTATCAGGCCGCGATGGATCGCCTGATTGCAACGGGCACGGCTTACCCCTGCGCCTGCTCCCGCAAGGATATTGAAGCCGCCCTGCACGCCTCGGGCCTCGCCCGGGAGCGCCACCACGCCGCGGTCTACCCCGGCACCTGCCGCCCTGAGCGCGGCGGCCTGGCCGGGCGTGCGCCGCGTGCGTGGCGCCTGCGTGTGGAACCCGGCATTCAACAGTGGGTCGACCGGCGGCTCGGGCCGCAGCGACAGGACGTGGAAGCCGAGGTCGGCGATTTCGTGCTGCGCCGGGCCGACGGACTGTGGGCCTACCAGCTGGCCGTGGTGGTGGACGACGCCGCGCAGGGCATCACCCATGTCGTGCGCGGCGAAGACCTGGCCGACAACACGCCGCGCCAGATCCACCTGCAGAAGGCCCTCGGCCTGCCGACACCGACCTACCTGCACACCCCCCTGGTACTGGGCGACAACGGCGAAAAGCTGAGCAAGCAGAACGGCGCACAGGCGCTGGATCTCTCCGATCCGCTGACGGCGCTGCAGGACGCGGCGGCCGCGCTGGGCTTGCCGAATGCCAATGGCACGATCCCGCAAGCACTGGCGACGTGGACCACAGCCTGGCCCTGGCGCGCGACGGCGAGCCACTGCGGAGCGATCAGGTCCGGACCTTGCCGTCTCCGCTGAGCATCGACAACTCGACAAAGTGCGAGGCCACATGGTCCTTCGCGCTGAGGGTGACCGAGAAGCCGCCCATCGACATCTCCCCGATCGACTCCAGCCCGGCGATCAACCCGTCGCGACCGGCGCGGCTGCCGGAACGCTTCAGACCTTCGGCCAGCAGCCGGGCGGCCAGGAAGCCCTCCATGCTGGAGAAGTTGGCCTGCACCTTGTTGCCACCCTGCGTGATGGCGTCCCTGAACTCCCGGGTCAAGGCCCTGGCCGAGTTGTAAGGGCTGGGAACCACCTGCGACACCACGACGCCAGCACCGTCCTTGCCCAGTTCGTCGGCCAGCGCCTGGGTGCCGACGAACGACACGTTGTAGAAGCTGCCCCCAAAGCCCGCTTTGCGCGCAGCGCGGATGTAGGCGGCACACGACTTGTAGGCACTGATCTGCACCACCGCCTGCGGACTTGCGGCGCCAATGGTGGCGACCGCTGCGGCCACGTCGACCGAGTTGCGCTCGACCGTGGCCAGGGCCACCGGCTTGAGACCACGGGTGGCCAAGGCCAGCAGGGTGCCGTCCAGCCCGGCCTTGCCATAGGCGTCGTTCTGGTAGAACACCGCGACCCGCGTGAGACCCAGGTTGTGCAGGTTCTTGACGATCAGCTCGGTCTCGTCGTTGTACGAGGCCCGCAGGTGAAAGGCCATGCGGTTGAACGGCTGCCGCAACGACATCGCGCCGGTGAACGGGGCGATGAAGGGCACCTCCGCCTTGGTCGCCAGCGGCAGGGCCGCCAGACTGGTGGGGGTGCCGATGTAGCCGAACAGCGCGAACACCTCGCGGTCCAGCAGCTTCTGGGTATTCTCGGCGCAGCGATCGGGTTCGTAACCGTCGTCCAGCGTCTCGATCTCGATGCGTTTCCCTGCGCCCTGGGCGTTGTACTGGTCAAAAAACAGCTTGGCCCCCGCGTTGAACTGGATGCCCAGCTGGGCGGCCGCCCCGGTGAAGGCGGCCGACTGGCCCAGCACGATGCGGCTGGACGACTGTGCCCGAAGCGAAGGCACGGCAAGCACCGCGGCACCGGACAGGCCGCAGGCAAACGCGCGGCGGCTCAGTCCGCCAGCGGAGACTTTTTGGTTTGTCATGGAACCCCAACGAAACTGCAAGGCATCCTACCCACGGCGGTGCCGTTTGCAACCATCGTTCGACCGGTCCGCGCGGCCGTCCATCGCATGATCGCGGGCGAAGCGGTCTTTTTCAGTACCCCCTCCCTCCTACAATCACGGGCCTCAGGCGCTCCCGGTCCTGAGCCACGCTTTCGCCATGTCCGACGCCACTTCCCCCGCCCCCCATTCCGACCCCACGCAAGACGAAGCGCCCAAGCCCTTCATGCGGGTGGTCAAGAGCTACGTGCTGCGCGCCGGTCGCACCGGCCCCGGCCAGCAACGCGCCTACGAGCAGTTCGGACCCCGCTTCCTGCTGAACTATGACGCCGGCCAGACGCTGGACACCACCGCCGTGTTCGGGCGCAGCGCGCCGCTCATCATGGAAATCGGTTTCGGCATGGGTGGCGCCACGGCCCACATCGCGCAGGTCCGCCCGGGTGACAACTTCCTGTGTTGCGAGGTGCATGAACCGGGCGTCGGTGCCCTGCTCAAACTCTGCGGCGAACAAGGGATCGAGAACATCCGCATCTTCCGCCACGACGCGGTCGAGGTGCTGGACCACATGCTGCCCGAGCAGAGCCTGGACGGTGTGCACATCTTCTTCCCCGATCCCTGGCACAAGAGCCGCCACCACAAGCGCCGGCTGATCCAGGCGCCGTTCGTGAACCGGCTGGTGCGCCACCTCAAGCCGGGCGGCTACCTGCACCTGGCGACCGACTGGCAGCCCTATGCCGAACAGATGCTGACCGTGCTGTCGGCCGAGCCCATGCTGGCCAACACGGCGCCGGCCGGTGGCGACGGCTATGTGCCCCAACCCGACTACCGGCCGCTCACCAAATTCGAGAACCGCGGCCTCAAGCTGGGCCACGGGGTCTGGGACCTGGTCTTCCGCCGCGTCTGAACCCCTCACTCCCTCCATGAGCTCACACGCCGACCCCATCTCTCTGCGCTACGTGCTGGTGCCGGACCGGCCGTTGCGCTTCCTGGCGGACGACGAGGCCGGTGCCAGCGAATGGCACGGTCTGGAAATCCACAGCGACGGTTGCCATTTCCGCTGGATGGGCCTGTCCACACGTGCCTCCCGCGTCCTGCCCATCCATCTGGACCGCCGTGTGCATCTGCGGATCAAGGTGCTGTACGAGGTCCAGCCCAACCTGTTGCTCGGCAGCACGCTCTCTGTCAATGGGCACCGCATCGACCCCACGCAGGTGGTGACCTGTCCGGGTGGTCTCGAGTGGCAGTGCCACGTCGACCCGGAAGATTGGCCGGATGGCGACACCGACGGCATGACAGTCACCATTGAAGTGCCGCAGACCTACTGCCCCAAGGAACTCGGCATGAGTGCCGATCCGCGGCACCTGGCCCTGGGCATCGGCTGGATGCAGGTCGATCCCGCCTGAGCTGAATCGCCCCGCCGAACGGGTTACTCGTCCTTTTTCTTCTCGTCGCTGCCGAGCACCGCATTGGCGCCGGCGCCGACGATCTTGCCGCCGATGCGCACCGTGCCCACAGCCGCATCGACCGCCAGCCCGGCCACGCCGACCACGGCCGAGGCTGCGACATCGGCCACCGCCACCACCGCACACCCTCCCAGCAGCGGCACGCACAGCAAGGCAGCGAAACACAGGCGCCAGCGGCGCGTGGACTTCGGGGTGGCAAGAGCGGCAAATCGGTGCATGGCGACAGTGTGCAGGGCGGAGGCGCCGAGAATACCCCCATTTTCCGACACACCGACCACGCCCCGACCCGCGCCCGCACCATGGCACGCCCGCCGAAGAACCCCCTGATCCCCGCCCGCAACGGCGTGTCGCCCAGCTGCGTGGCGCTGCCGCTGCTGCCCGCCGGCGACCGGCGCTGGCCAACGGTGCTCGACTTTCTGGACGAGCGCCTGCCCGCGGTCGGGCGCGAGGGATGGGCGCTGCGCCTGGCGGCGGGTGATGTGCTCGACGAAAGCGCTCAACCGGTGAATGGCAACGACCTGTATCGGGGCGGCGCTCGGCTGTACTACTGGCGCGCGCTGGACGCCGAGCCGGTGATCCCGTTCGAGGCCACGGTGCTGCACCAGGACACGCACCTGCTGGTGGCCGACAAGCCGCACTTCCTGCCGGTGACGCCAACCGGGCGTTTTGTGCAGCAAACCCTGCTGGTGCGCCTCAAACAGGCCACCGGCATCGACACGCTCAGCCCGATCCACCGCATCGACCGCGAGACGGCGGGGCTGGTCGTGTTCAGCCTGCGGCCACAGGACCGCGGCGCCTACCAGGCGCTGTTCCGCGAACGCGCGGTGGACAAGGTCTACGAAGCGATCGCGCCGGCCAGCGACACCCTGCCCTGGCCACAACGGCGCTGCAGCCGCATTGAGGAAGACCCGGCAGCGTTCTACCGCATGGTCGAGGCCGACGGCGAACCGAACAGCGAAACCGGCATCGAACCGGTCGAACGGCGTCGCGACTGGGCACGCTACCGGCTGACGCCAGTGACCGGCAAGCGGCACCAGCTGCGGGTGCACCTGAACGGGCTTGGCCTGCCCATCGCTGGCGACCAGTTCTATCCGGTGGTGCGCCACGGGCCGGGCGAAGCCGAAGACTTCGCCGACCCGCTGCGCCTGCTGGCGCGGTCGATCGCCTTCACCGACCCGGTGACCGGCGAAGCCCGCCGGTTCGACAGCCGGCTGGAGCTCGCCTGGCCCTGATCAGGCCTTGATCTCGCGGGCGGAGATCTGGTACTTGAAGGCGTCGGGCTCGTAGGAGTCCAGGCGCTCGCCTCCGGTCTCGGCGGCGGGGTACATGAAGAAACCCAGCTCAGGCCCCTTGGCGCCGGGCAGCTTGAGGTCGTGTGCCATGTTCCAGGCCATCCAGTTGCCTTCCCAGCTGCCGAACAGCGCCTGGTTGACCGGCGCCACCAGCGGATGCTGGGCGCTCTTGATCCACTCGGGGGCCTCGTGTCGCATCACCTTGGTCACGTCGGCCGGGTCCATCGCGACCCAGCCCAGCCCCGCCAGATGCACTTCCGCACGGCAGTGCTGCGCGCCCTTGAGGCTGGCCGAGCCGGCGCCCAACTGCTTGTAGCCGAAGGCCGACGGTGCCAGACGCACGCCGTACACATCGCGCGCCGGCAGGCCGACCGAGCGGCACAGGCCGACGAACAGCGCATTCAGGTCGGCGCACTTGCCGCCCAGGTTGCCGGTTTCCAGCATGGCCTTGATGTCACCGGGGCCGCAGCCGCGCGTCTTCGGCTCGCGGTAGGTATTGGTCACGACCCAGTCGTAGATGGCCTGGGCCTTTTCGCGGTCGCTGCGCGCACCCTTGACTGCCTTCTGCGCGGTCTCGCGCACGATGCCGTCGGTCGGCAGCAGCTTGGTCGGCTCGGTCCAGAACTTCAGCGTGGCAGCGTCCTCAGCGGCTCCCTTGGCGGCCCAGTCGACCGCGCGGCTTCGGGTCTGCACGCGGCTGGTCAATTCGACGAACGGCGCCTTTTCGCCCTCGTTGAACACCACGTGCAGCATGCGCGCGCCGTAGCGGCCATCTTCGACAAAGCTGCCCTTGCCATTGCTGGTGAAGTCGTGCGTCAGCGAGCGCTGCCAGCCGCTGTCGACCGACGGCACTGGCAGCCAGGCCTGGCTCAAGCCCTTGGCATCGGCGATGTCGACGCGGGTCGTGACATCGAACTGGCGCCATTCGCCGGGTTGCGGGTTGAACACCGTGGGTGCCGCCGCTGGGGCTGCCGCAGGCGCTGCCTGGGCAAACGCGCGGGTCGAATGAAACAGGGGGGAAGAAACGGCGCCAGCGGCGGCCACGGACGTGGCGGCGCGGCGCAGGAAGCTGCGGCGATCGGTGGTCATTCAGAGAACTCCGGAATGGGAAGAAAGGCCGAACCGCACACACAGGGTGCAGTGCAAAGCCGGGGAAAGACGCTGGATTATCCCGCGCTGCCGCTCAGCGCACGGCGAGCAGGCGTTCGACCCAGCCCAGGGCGGTGGCGCTGGCCCAGTCGACCTCGCCCTGCACGATCTGGCGCGGCTTGCCCTGGCGGTCGATCAGCACGGTGGTCGGAAAGGCGCGGATGCCCCAGGCGCGGGTGATGTCGCCGTTCGCGTCCAGCGCCACCGGCAGCTTCAGTCCGCTCGACTCCAGAAAGCGCCGCACGGTCCGCCCGGCTTCCTGGAAGTTCAACGCCAACACCGACACCTTGTCCTCGCCGAACCATTCGGGCAGGGACTGCAATGTCGGCAATTCGGCCCGGCAAGGCGGGCACCAGGTGGCCCAGAAGTTGAGCACCAGCACCCTGCCCTGAAAATCGGACAGACGCACCGGATCGCTCTGCAGGCTCAGCGCCTCAAACGCCGGCACTGGCCGCTGGCGCGGCCAGTCGCTGATCTGGACCCCGGCGGTTTTCGGCCCTGGTGCGTCGGCCGCCCAGGCGGGCAAGGCCAGCCCGGCGACCAGCGATACTGCCATCCACTGGCGGCGCGTCAGCCGGACGGCCGGGCCGCTGGTCACAGGCGTTCGGCGACCCAGCCCTGCACCGAAGCCAGGGCCTTGGGCAGACCTGCGGCGTCGGTGCCACCGGCCATGGCCATGTCGGGCTTGCCGCCGCCCTTGCCGCCGACCTGCTGGGCGACGAAGTTCACCAGCTCGCCGGCCTTGACCTTGGCCATGCTGTCGGCCGTCACGCCCGCGGCGATCTGCACCTTGCCGCCGTCCACGGCGGCCAGCACGATGGCGGCGGTCTTGAGCTTGTCCTTGAGCTTGTCCATGGTGTCGCGCAGGGTCTTGGCGTCGGCGCCGTTGAGCACCGCGGCCAGCACCTTGATGCCCTTGATGTCCACCGCCTGCGTCATCAGTTCGTCGCCCTGGCTGGAGGCCAGCTTGCCCTTGAGGGCCGCGACTTCCTTTTCCAGCGCCTTGACCTGTTCCAGCGTCTGGCCGATGCGGGCCGTCAGCTCGGCGGTCGGGGCCTTCAGGGTGCCCGCTGCGTGGTTCACAGTGTCTTCCAGCGACTGCAGATAGGCCAGCGCGCCGGTGCCGGTCACGGCCTCAATACGGCGCACGCCCGCGGCCACACCGCCCTCGGCCACCACCTTGAACAGGCCGATGTCGCCGGTGGCCTTCACGTGTGTGCCGCCGCACAGTTCGGTGGTGCTGCCGATGCTCAGCACGCGCACGATCTCGCCGTACTTCTCGCCGAACAGCATCATCGCGCCGGTGGTCTTGGCTTCTTCGATGCCCATCAGTCGGGCCTGGGTGGCGGCGTTGGCCAGCACCTCGGCGTTGACGATGGCTTCCACCTGGCGGATCTGCGCGTCGGTCACCGGCGCGTTGTGGGTGAAGTCAAAACGGGTGCGCTCGGCGTTGACCAGCGAGCCCTTCTGCTGCACGTGCGAGCCCAGCACCTGGTGCAAGGCCTTGTGCATCAGGTGGGTGGCGCTGTGGTTGCGCACGGTGGCGGCGCGCAGCGCCAGGTTCACCGAGGCCTTGACCGTGTCGCCCACCGCCAGCGTGCCCTGCTCCACCACACCGTGGTGGCCGAACACGTCGGACTTGATCTTTTGCGTGTCGCCGACGGCGAAGGTCGCCACGCCACTGGAGATGACGCCCTCGTCACCCACCTGGCCGCCGCTCTCGGCGTAGAACGGCGTGGTGTCCAGCACCACGACGCCCTGCTGGCCGGCCTTAAGCTCGGCCACGGCCGTGCCGTCTAGGTACAGGGCCACCACCTTGGCCGAGGCTTCGAGCTGCTCGTAGCCGACGAAGGTGTTGCCGGCGCCGGTGTACTCCAGCGCCTTGTCCATCTTGAACTTGCCGGCCGCGCGGCCCTTGGCCTTCTGCGCTTCCATGGCGGCGTGGAAGCCGGCCTCGTCCACCGTCAGGCCGCGCTCGCGGCAGACATCGCCCGACAGGTCGAGCGGGAAGCCGTAGGTGTCGTGCAGCTTGAAGGCCACGTCGCCCGGCAGCACTTTCGCACCATCGGCCAGCGCAGCGTCGAGGATTTCCATGCCGTTGGCCAGGGTCTCGTAGAAGCGCTCTTCTTCGGCCTTGAGCACCTCGGTGATGCGCTGGGCCTGCGACGCCATGTTGGGATAAGCCTCGCCCATCATCTTGACCAGATCGGGCACCAGCTTGTGGAAGAACGGGGTCTTCTGGCCGAGCTTGTAGCCGTGGCGGATGGCGCGGCGGATGATGCGGCGCTGCACGTAGCCGCGACCTTCGTTGCTGGGGATCACGCCGTCGCTGATCAGGAACGAGGTGGCGCGGATGTGGTCGGCGATCACCTTGAGCGAAGGGTTTGTCAGGTCGGCGGTGCCGGTCTCGCGGCCGGCGGCCTTGATCAAGGCGTCGAAGATGTCGATTTCGTAGTTGCTGTGCACGTGCTGCAGGATCGCGGCCAGGCGCTCCAGGCCCATGCCCGTGTCCACGCAGGGGGCGGGCAGCGGCGTGACCGCGCCGGTCTCGTCCATGTTGAACTGCATGAACACGTTGTTCCAGATCTCGATGAAGCGGTCGCCGTCTTCGTCGGGGCTGCCCGGAGGGCCGCCGGCGATGTGGTCGCCGTGGTCGTAGAAGATTTCCGAGCAGGGGCCGCAAGGCCCGGTGTCGGCCATCATCCAGAAGTTGTCGCTCTTGTAGCGGCCGCCCTTGTTGTCGCCGATGCGGATCACACGCTCGGGCGGCAGGCCGATTTCCTTGGTCCAGATGTCAAAAGCCTCATCGTCTTCGGCGTACACCGTGGCCAGCAGGCGCTCGGGCGGCAGCTTGTAGACCTCGGTCAGCAGTTCCCAGGCCCACTTCAGCGATTCGCGCTTGAAGTAGTCGCCGAAGGACCAGTTGCCCAGCATCTCGAAGAAGGTGTGGTGGCGGGCGGTGTAGCCCACGTTTTCCAGGTCGTTGTGCTTGCCGCCGGCGCGCAGGCAGGCCTGCACCGAGGCCGCGCGCACATAGGGGCGCTTGTCGGTGCCCAGAAACACGTCCTTGAACTGGACCATGCCCGAGTTGGTGAACATGAGCGTGGGGTCGTTGCCCGGCACCAGCGGGCTGGACGCCACCACGGTGTGGCCCTTGGAGGCGAAGAAGTCCAGGAAGGTCTTGCGGATGTCGGCGACGGAGGCTGGGCGGGTCATGTCGTTGGCGCTTCGGGCAGGTTCAGAACAGCCTTGCATTATCGCCGCAGCCGGGTGCTGGCAGGCCGGCCGGTGCCGCTGGCCAGCCGCTAGCGGACCATGCCGACACCACCCGCGGCGTGCCCTTCGAGCGTCGGCCGCACCGCCGTCAGGAAATTGCTCAGCGATTCCGGCAGGGTGGCGCCGCGCCGCCAGGCGAGACCGACCTCCAGGTGCGGCAGCGGCCGGACCAGCGGACGGGCCTCGATGCGGTCGCCTTCCAGGGACCAGGGCCGGTACAGCATGTCCGGCAGCACCGAACATCCCGCGCCGGTCGCCACCAGGCTGCGCACCGCCTCTACCGACGACGTGCGGATCAGCACCGTGGGATCGACACCACCGGCGTTCCACAGCGCCGTGGTGGCGTCGCCCAGTTCGTCCACCTGCAGCAGGATCAGCGATTGCTGGGCCAGCTCGGTGGATTCGATCTTTTCTTCGCCCGCCAGCCGGTGGTTGACCGGGAACCAGGCGCGCCAGCCCGAACGCAGGATGGTTTCGGTCTCCAGCGCCTGCCGGTTCTGCAGCTGGGACACCACGATCAGGGCGACATCGAGTTCACCGCTGATCAGCAGGTGCTCCAGGTAGTCGCGCCGGTCCTCGGTGATCTGCACCTGGATGCGCGGGAACACGCGGCGAAAGCGGTCCAGCAGAAACGGCAGGTAGTAGCCCACCATGAGGCTGGTCACACCGATGTTGAGGCTGCCGGTGACGGTGTGCGGCCTGGAAGCCAGCGCGTCGCGGGCGTTGCGCATCGCGACCTCGATCTGGTGGGCATGCCGCAGGAACTGGTGACCGGCGTGGGTCAGCGACATGCCGCGGGCGCGGCGCTCGAACAGCAGGGTCCCCAGGTCGGCCTCGATCTGCGCGATGGCGGCAGACACCACCGACTGCGACACACCCAGCTCGTGGATGGCGGCGGAAATCGACCCGGCTTCGGCCACCGCGATGAAATACCGAATGCTCTTGAACGAGGTGCTCATCGCGTCATTTCGCTGTTTCAGGCACTCTTTTGGGCCAGATAAAGGGAAAACCCTGAAACGCACCGGTTTGTGGCACAGGGTAATCCACTAAAACAGTGCCGAACGGTCGGAGGTTTCTGTTTTTCCGATGGATTGTATTGTCTGACGGGGATGGTTCGGCAGAAGGCCTCTCCCTAAGATGCCTTTCAGGCTCGCACCGGCGCGCCCCAACCCCCTGTCAGGAGTTCCCCATGTCCCGAACCCGTGCACTTCTCATCGGCTTGCTGGCGACCGTCTCCGCCACCGCCAGCCTCGCAGCTCCGCCCAAGGCCGTCGGCAAGGGCGAAGGACAGCTCAACATCATTGCCTGGGCTGGCTACATCGAACGCGGCGAGACCGACAAGGCCTACGACTGGACCACCGGCTTCGAAAAAGCCACCGGCTGCAAGGTCAACGTCAAGACCGCCGCCACCTCCGACGAAATGGTGTCGCTGATGAAGGCGGGCGGGCACGACATCGTGACCGCGTCGGGTGACGCCAGTGGGCGCCTGATCGCCTCCAAGCTGGTGCAGGAAGTGGACGTAGGTCTGGTGCCCAGCTACAAGAACATCGACCCGCGCCTGCAGAACGCCGCCTGGCACACCGTGGACGGCAAGCACTACGGTGTGCCCTACCAGTCGGGCCCCAACGTGCTGATGTACAACACCGACGTCTTCAAGAAGGCGCCCGACTCGTGGTCGGTGGTGTTTGAAGAACAGAAGCTGCCCGACGGCAAGTCCAACAAGGGCCGCGTGCAGGCCTACGACGGCGCCATCTACATCGCCGATGCCGCGCTCTACCTGATGTCCAAGAAGCCCGAACTGGGCATCAAGGACCCGTATGAACTCAATGAAAAGCAGTACGCCGCCGTGCTGGAGCTGCTGCGCGCCCAGAAGAAGCTGACCCACCGCTACTGGCACGACGCCACGGTGCAGATGAACGACTTCAAGAGCGAAGGCGTGGTCGCCTCGGGCTCGTGGGGCTTCATGGTGAATTCGCTCAAGGGCGAGAAGAAGCCGATTGCCTCCGTGGTGCCCAAGGAAGGCGCCACCGGCTGGGCCGACACCACCATGCTGCACGTGAACGCCAAGAACGTGAACTGCGCCTACCAGTGGATGGAGCACCAGCTCAGCGACAAGCTGCAGGCCCCCCTGGCCGAATGGTTCGGCACCGTGCCGGTCACGCCGGCCGCCTGCAAGGCCAAGGCTCCTGGCGGCAGCGACTTCTGCAAGATCAACGGCTTCGACGACCTGGCCAAGATCAAGTTCTGGAAGACGCCGCAGGCCAAGTGCACCACCCAGGGCACCTGCGTGCCGTACGCCAAGTGGGCGATGGACTACATCGCGATCATGGGCGGTCGCTGAACAAGCGGCCCTGCGGCGACTTCACTTCAGAAAAGAAAACATGCCCGTTGCGATCGCGTTCAAGGACATCTCCAGGCACTACGGTGACGTGAAGGCGCTGGATGGCGTCAGCTTCACCGTGCAGGAAGGCGAGTTCTTTTCCATGCTGGGGCCTTCGGGCTCCGGCAAGACCACCTCCCTGCGGCTGATGGCCGGCTTTGAACAGCCGAGCAGCGGCAGCCTGACCCTGATGGGCCGCGAAGCCTCGGGCACACCGCCCTACGAACGCGACGTGAACACCGTGTTCCAGGACTACGCGCTGTTCCCGCACATGAACGTGCTGGACAACGTGGCGTACGGCCTGATGGTGCGCAAGGTCCCCCGGGCAGAGCGACATGCCCAGGCCCGCGAGGCCCTGGCCATGGTCGCCCTGCCCGACCACGCCGAACGCACGCCGGCCCAGCTCTCGGGCGGCCAGCGCCAGCGGGTGGCGCTGGCGCGGGCCCTCGTCAACCGGCCGCGCATCCTGCTGCTGGACGAGCCGCTGGGCGCGCTGGACATGAAGCTGCGCGAGCAGATGCAGGTCGAGCTCAAGGTGCTGCACCGCAAGCTGGGCATCACATTCGTGTACGTGACCCACGACCAGGGCGAAGCGCTCTCGATGTCGGACCGCGTGGCCGTGTTCAACCGCGGCAAGATCGAGCAGATTGCCAGCCCGCGCGATCTCTACCACCAGCCGCGCACCCGCTTTGTCGCCGACTTCGTCGGCAGCGCCAACGTGATCGACGGCGCACTGGCGCAGGCCATCACGGGCAAGCCCACACCGTTTGCCGTGCGCCAGGAAAACATCGCCATGCAGCCGGCGGGTTCGGCACCTGCCGAGGGCCGCATGCAGGTGGAGGGCGAGGTGCTGGCGATCCAGTTCCTGGGTGCCAGCCAGCGGCTGGAAGTCCAGGTGGGCGGACAGATCATCGCGGCCCTGCAGACGGACGGCGAAGCCGCATCGGCCCTGGCCGCACACACCCAGGCTGGCCAGCGCGTGGCGCTCAGCTGGGCGCCGCAGCACATGGTGATGCTGGACGCCTGAGGCTAATGCGATGCGCACCCTCTCCAACCTGTTCTACCGGCGGCGCACGCTCACGCTGCTGCTGATGCTCACGCCGCCGCTGCTGTGGTTCGGCGCGGTGTACCTGGGCTCGCTGCTGATGCTGCTGAGCCAGAGCGTGTTCGTGTTCGACGACATGAGCATGGCGGTGGTGCCCGAACTCACCGCGGCGAACTTCGCCAGCCTGCTGGACCCGGCCAACCTGGACATCGTTCTGCGCACGCTGGGCATGGCGATCGCCGTGACGCTGGCCACCGCGCTCATCGGCTTCCCGATGGCCTGGTACATGGCCCACCATGCCGGCCCCGCCGAAAAGGGCTTCTTCTATGTCGGCGTGATGCTGCCCATGTGGGCCAGCTACATCGTCAAGGCCTACGCCTGGACCGTGCTGCTGGCACAGGGCGGCGTGATCTACTGGGCCCTGAATGCCCTGGGCCTTCAGGGCGCACTGCACGCGGTGCTCGCCATCCCGGTGATCGGCGGCGACACGTTGGCCACCTCCAACCTCGGACGCTTCGTGGTGTTTACCTACATCTGGCTGCCCTTCATGGTGCTCCCGATCCAGGCCGCCATCGAACGCGTGCCGGCCAACCTGCTGCTGGCCTCGGGCGACCTCGGCGCCCGCCCGTTCCAGACCTTTCGCACCGTGCTGTGGCCGCTCGCCTTCCCGGGCGTGGTCGCGGGCTCGATTTTCACTTTCTCGCTCACGCTGGGCGACTACATCATTCCCCAGCTGGTTGGCCCCTCGGGTCTGTACATCGGCAACATGGTCTACACCATGCAGGGGACCATCGGCAACATTCCCATGGCCGCGGCCTTCACCTGCCTGCCGATCGCACTGATCACGCTGTACCTCGCCATGGCGCGCCGACTGGGGGCTTTCAATGCGCTCTAAGTTTTCACCGCTGCGCCTCGTCGCCTATGCGGGCCTGGCCTTCCTGCACCTGCCTTTGCTGTTCATCGCGCTTTACGCCTTCAACAGCGCCGACAGCAACTACAGCTTCCCGATGGAAGGCCTGACATTGCGCTGGTTCGCCCGCGCGCTGGAGCGCACCGACATTCATGAGGCGATCTACCTCTCGCTGGCGGTCGCAGCGATGGCCACCCTGATCGCGATGGTGCTGGGCACGCTCACCGCTGCCGCGCTGAACCGCGACCGCTTCTTTGGCAAGGACGCGTTCACCACCATGCTGATCCTGCCGATCGCGCTGCCGGGCATCGTGACCGGCCTGGCCCTGCTCACGGCCTTCAAGCTCATGGAGGTCAACCCGGGCTTCTGGACCATCGTGGTCGGTCACGCCACCTTCTGCGTGGTCATCGTGCACAACAACGTGGTGGCCCGCCTGCGGCGCCTGCCCGGCCGCCTGTGGGAAGCTTCGATGGACCTGGGCGCCGACACCCTGACCACGCTGCGCCACATCATCCTGCCGCAGCTGGGCACCGCCCTGCTGGCCGGCGGCATCCTGGCCTTTGCGCTGTCGGTGGACGAACTGATCGTGACCACCTTCACCGCCGGCACCGACAAGACCCTGCCGATCTGGCTCATGGGCCAGCTCGGGCGGCCCCGCGAGGCAGCCATCACCAACGTGGTGGCGCTGGCCATCATGGTGATCACCATGCCACTGATCCTGCTGGCCTGGCGCCTCACCCGCGACGGCGACGCCAGCCCTGGCGGCGCGCGCTGAAAGCTTTCGTCCTTCTGCTCCTTTCCACCCACCTCTGGATCTCCACATGGCTGCCACCCGCTTCACCACCCAGCTCCTGATCAATGGCCAAAGCGTAGCCGGCGAAGGGCGCGCCGAGTCCATCCTCAACCCCTGCACCGGCGAACCGCTGTGCGAGGTGCGCGAGGCCAGCGCCGACCAGCTGCGCCTGGCGGTGGACGCGGCCAGCGCCGCCTTCCCCGCCTGGGCCGCGCTCACGCCACGCGACCGCAGCGCCTTCCTGTTCAAGATCGCCGACGCCATCGAAGCCCATGGCGATGAACTCGCCATGCTGGAATCGCTGAACTGCGGCAAGCCGCTGGCCGCCGCGCGCAACGACGAAATCCCCGCCATCGCCGACGTCTACCGCTTCTTCGGCGGCGCCATCCGCAACCTGTCGGGGCCGCTGGCGGGCGAATACCTGGCGGGCCACACCAGCATGATCCGGCGCGACCCGCTGGGCGTCGTGGCCTCGATCGCGCCGTGGAACTACCCGCTCATGATGGCGGCCTGGAAGCTCGGCCCGGCCATCGCCATGGGCAACACCGTGGTGCTCAAGCCTTCGGAAAACACACCGCTGACCACGCTGCGCTTCGGCGAACTGCTGGCCGGCATCCTGCCGCCGGGCGTGGTCAACATCGTCTGCGGCCGCGGTGACTCGGTGGGCGCACCCCTGATCCGCGACCCGCGCATCCGCGTGGCCTCGCTGACCGGCGACGTCTCGACCGGCAGCAAGATCATGGAAGCCGCCGCGCGCGGCATCAAGCGCACCCACCTCGAACTCGGCGGCAAGGCGCCGGTGATCGTGCTGGACGACGCCGACCTCGGCAGCGTGGTGGAAGGCCTGCGCACCTTCGGCTACTACAACGCGGGCCAGGACTGCACCGCCGCCTGCCGCGTCTACGCCACGGAAGGCATCTACGAAAAACTGGTGGCCGACCTGAGCAGCGCCGTCTCCTCGATCAAGGTGGGCAGCCAGCAGGAACCCGGCGTCGAGATGGGCCCGCTGATCTCGGCCCGCCAGCGCGACCGCGTCGCCAGCTTCGTCGACCGCGCGGCCCAGCTGGCCCATACCGAGGTCACGGCCGGTGGCGCTACCGCCGGCAACAAGGGTTTCTTCTACAAACCCACGGTCATCGCTGGTGCCCTGCAGGAAGACGAAATCGTGCGCAGCGAAGTGTTCGGTCCGGTGGTGTCGATCACCCGCGTGAAAGACGCGGAACAGGCCGTGGCCTGGGCCAACGATTCGGAATACGGGCTCTCCAGCTCGGTCTGGTCCAGCAATCTGGGCACAGCGATGAACATCGCCTCACGCCTGCAGTACGGCTGCACCTGGGTCAACACCCACTTCATGCTGGTGTCCGAAATGCCGCACGGCGGCATGAAGCACTCGGGCTATGGGAAGGACATGTCGGTCTACGCGCTGGAAGACTACAGCTGCGCCCGACACATCATGGTCAAGCACTGAGAAGCACCCCTGGAGGCCTTCTCAGCCCTTGCTCTGCCCCTTCAGGAAGGCCAGCACCTGCGGCTCTTCGGTGAAGGCCACGTTGAAGCGGAACCAGGGGCTGGGCTGCAGCTCGGGGTCGAAGAGATGGCCGGGGCCGAGCAGGATGTCTTGCTCTGCCGCCTGGTAGGCCAGTTCGGTGGCGTTGGGGATCTCGGGGTGGCGCGCCCAGAGGAACATGCCGGCCTTCGGTTCGCAGAACAGCTCGAAGCCAAGGTTCTCCAGCTGCTGGGCCACACGCTGGTGCGCCTGCGCCAGCCGCTCACGCAGGCCGCGCAGGTGCTTGCGCCAGCGCCCGTCGACCAGCGCGCCGTAGGCCAGCCGTTCGCTGAACTCCGATGAGGTGAGGCCCGAGATCATCTTGAGCTGGGCAAAGTCCTCCAGCAGGTCGGGCGGCGCCGCCATGAAGCCGACGCGGATGTTGGGTGAAATGGTCTTGGAAAAACTGCTGATGTAGACGACCCGCTGCAGCTGGTCCAGGCTGGCCAGCGAGGGGCGCGGCTCGGGGTCCAGATCGGCGTAGATGTCGTTTTCGACCACGGTGAACTGGTGCTGCTCGGCCAGCAGCACGACCCGGTGCAGATGCGCCAGGTTGGCGACCGAGCCGGTCGGGCTCTGCAGCCGCGGCTGGGTGAAGAACACCTTGGGCTTGTGCTGCTGCACCAGGGCTTCGAGCGCCTGCAGGTCGTAGCCGTCGGGCGTGCGCGGCACGCCGATCAGCTTCGCGCCCAGGAAGCGCAGCGAGAACAGCATGTTCGGATAGCCCGGGTCGTCGACCAGCACCGCATCGCCCGGCCGCACCAGGCGACGCGCCACCAGGTCCATGGCCTGGCTCGACCCCTGGGTCAGCAACACCTGGTCGGCGCTGACCGCGATCTCCTGCTCCGCCAGAAGGTCGCGCACCAGCTGGCGCAGCGGCGCAAAGCCCTTGGGCTCGCCGTAGCCACCCAGATCGACGTTTTCACCCGCCAGCGTGCGCAGGCTGCGCCGCAGCCCTTCCTCGAACAGCCAGTCGCCCGGCAGCCAGCCACAACCCGGCTTCATGCGCAGTGCCCGCGCCTCGAACACCCGGCGCAGGTACCACATGGAATCGAAGTTGTAGTTCGCCGTCTCCGACGCGGCCGCCCCGGGCGCCTGGGCCGTGGTGCCTTCGCGCTTGCGCACGAAGAAGCCCGAATGCGGGCGAGAGACGAAATAGCCCAGCGCGACCAGGCGGTCGTAGGCGTCGACGACGGTATAGACGCTCACGCCGTGGGCATGGGCGAACTGGCGGATTGACGGCGCCTTGGACCCGGGACGCAGGTTGCCGCTCTGGATCAGCTCGCGAAAGCCCTCGACGATCTGCACCACCAGCGCGGTCGTGCTCTTGGGGTTGAGGGTGAACATCGGCAGGGATTAGGGTAAATGTGTACTGGTCCGGCTGGCTGCACAGTGCTTCGCTGTATGGCCGGTGTCTGTATATGTTAGCCCCCGCCCCCACGCCCTACAGTCCGCCCCAGTCTGAAACTTCTTCCTGATCGGAGCCAGTGCATGCAACGCGAACCTCATTTCACCAACGCCGCCCTGATGGCCCGTCGCCGTGCCGCCCTGCCCAACGGGCTGGGCCAGGGCTTCGAGATCTTTGCCGACCGCGCCGAAGGCGCCGAAGTCTGGGACGTGGAAGGCCGTCGCTACATCGACTTCGCTGGCGGCATCGCGGTGCTCAACACCGGTCACCGCCACCCGGCACTGGTCAAGGCCGTGGCCGACCAGCTCGAGCGCTTCACCCACACCTGCTTCCAGGTGCTGGCCTATGAGTCCTACGTGGAACTGGCCGAAAAGCTCAACGCCATGGCGCCAGGCAACTTCGCCAAAAAGAGCTTCTTCCTGACCACCGGCGCCGAAGCGGTGGAAAACGCGGTCAAGGTGGCCCGCGCCTACACCAAGCGCTCGGCCGTCATCGCCTTTGGTGGCGGCTTCCACGGCCGCACCATGATGGGCATGGCACTGACCGGCAAGGTCGCCCCCTACAAAGCCGGCTTCGGTCCCTTCCCGGCCGAGGTGTTCCACGCCAAGTTCCCGAACCCGCTGCACGGCGTGAGCGAAGACGACGCCATCGCATCGGTGGAAGCCCTGTTCAAGTACGACGTGGAAGCCGCACGCGTGGCCGCCATCATCCTGGAGCCGGTGCAAGGTGAAGGCGGCTTCTACGCCGCGTCGCCCGCTTTCGCCCAACGTCTGCGCGCCCTGTGCGACCAGCACGGCATCCTGCTGATCGCCGACGAAGTGCAGACCGGCGCCGGCCGCACCGGCACCTGGCTGGCCTGCGAGCAGTGGGGCGTGGCACCCGACGTCATCACCATGGCCAAGTCGCTGGCCGGCGGCATGCCGCTGTCGGCGGTGATCGGCAAGGCCGAAATCATGGACGCTGCGGCTGTGGGCGGCCTGGGCGGCACCTACGCCGGCAACCCGCTGGCCTGCGCGTCGGCGCTGGCAGTGATCGACACCTTCGAAAAGGAAAACCTGCTGGCGCGCAGCCGTGCCGTCGGTGAGCGTCTGACCACCCGCCTCAAGGCGCTGCAGGCACAGACAAACTGCATCGCCGAAGTGCGCGGCCTGGGCGCCATGGTGGCGATCGAGCTGTGCAAGAACGGCGACCCGCACCAGCCCGACGCCGACCTGACCAAGCGCATGGTGGCCGAGGCGCAGAAGCGTGGCCTGATCCTGCTGAGCTGCGGTGTGTACGCCAACGTGATTCGTGTGCTGGTGCCGCTGGTGGCCAGCGACGCCCTGCTCGACGAAGGCCTGGACATCATGGCCGCGTCCCTGGCCGCTGCGGCCCAATGAACCCCCAGCCTCCCCGCCCGCTCGCGGGCGTGCGCGTGCTCGATCTTTCGCGCGTGCTGGCCGGCCCCTGGGCCGGTCAGCTGCTGGCCGACTACGGCGCTGAAGTGCTCAAGGTCGAGCGCCCGGGCGCCGGTGACGACACCCGCGCTTGGGGTCCGCCGTGGTGGGGCGAAGGCGATCAGAAGGTCGCTGCGTATTTCGTCTGCGCCAACCGCGGCAAGCGCTCGGTCGCGATCGACATCGCCACCGCCGAGGGCATCCAGACCGTGCGCGAACTGGCGCGCGAAGCCGACATCCTGATCGAGAACTACAAGGTCGGGCAACTGGCCAAGTACGGCCTCGACGCCGCCAGCCTGCAAGCCATCAACCCGCGCCTGATCTACTGCTCGATCACCGGCTACGGGCAGAACGGTCCACTGGCCCACAAGGCCGGTTACGACTTCGCGATCCAGGCCGAAGGCGGCCTGATGAGCATCACCGGCAACAAGGGTGAAGAACCACAGAAAGTCGGCGTCGCCGTGACCGACCTGATGACCGGTGTCTACGCGACCACGGCCATCCTCGCCGCACTGCATGAGCGCGCGCGCACCGGCAAGGGGCGCGTGATCGATGCGGCGCTGTTCGACGTGCAGGTCGCGATGCTCGCCAACCAGGCCAGCAACCAGCTGATCGGCAACAAGACCCCGACCCGCATGGGCAATGCGCACCCGAACATCGTGCCCTACCAGGTGTTCCCCACGCGCGATGGCCACATGGTGCTAGCGGTGGGCAACGACGGACAGTTCGCGAAGTTCTGCGACGCCGCCGGATATCCTGCGGTCTCGCGCGACGCGCGCTTCTCGACCAACCCTTCGCGGGTCGAACACCGTGCCACGCTGGTGCCGCTGATCACAGGCTGGACGATGCAGAAGGACACCGCCGAATGGGTGCAGCAGCTCGACCAGGCGGGCGTACCCTGCGCGCCGATCCTTGACATTGCTCAAGTCATGGATCATCCGCATGTCGCCGCGCGTGGTTTGACGCTACAACCGCAGGACGCGCAAACGCCGCCCATGGTCGCCAACCCCATGCTGTTCGACGGTCAGCGCCCGGTGGCCGATCTGCCGCCACCGGTGTTGAACGCACACCAGGCACGGTGGTTGCATACCTCCACATGATTCGCCCCACAACGACAACTCTTCAGACAGACAAGCGTTCATGACCTCCCCTTCCGCACTTGTCACCTTCACCGGTGTGCAGAAAACCTACGACGGGCACACCCTGGTGGTGCGCGACCTCAACCTCGAGATCCAGAAGGGGGAATTTCTCTCGCTGCTGGGCCCCTCGGGCTCGGGCAAGACCACCACGCTGATGATGCTCGCAGGCTTCGAATCACCGACCTCGGGCGAGATCGCGCTCAATGGTGTGCCGATCACGCGCACACCGCCGCACAAGCGCAATTTCGGCATGGTGTTTCAGAACTACGCGCTGTTCCCGCACATGACGGTGGCCGACAACATCGCCTACCCGCTGACGGTGCGCAAGCTCGACAAGAACGACATCGACACCAAGGTCAAGCGCGCGCTCGACATGGTGCAGATGGGGCACATGGGACAACGTTATCCCTCGCAGATGTCGGGTGGCCAGCAGCAGCGCGTGGCCCTGGCCCGTGCGCTGGTGTTCGATCCGCAGCTGGTGCTGATGGACGAGCCGCTGGGCGCGCTGGACAAACAGCTGCGCGAGCACATGCAGATTGAGCTCAAGGCCCTGCACCGCAGCCTGGGCGTGACCTTCGTCTACGTGACGCACGACCAGTCGGAAGCGCTGACCATGTCCGACCGCGTGGCGGTGTTCAACGAAGGCGTGATCCAGCAGATCGACCAGGTCGATCGCCTCTACGAAACCCCGGCCAACCGTTTTGTCGCCGGCTTCGTGGGCGACAACTCGGTGCTCGATGCGCGCGTGATCCACAACGATGGCGAGACCTGCGAAGTGCAACTGGCCGACGGCACGCACCTCAAAGGTGTCAACGTCAACCACGCTCAGGTCGGTGACGCCGTGCAGTGCAGCGTGCGGCCCGAGCGCATCGCCGTGGTCGACGAGAACCACAGCGGTGGCAACCGCGTGGCTGCGACCATCACCGACGTGATCTATTTCGGCGACCATCTGCGCCTGCGCTGCCTGGTGCCGGAGCAGCCCGAGATGAGCGTCAAGGTGCCGCTGCAGCACCTGGGCCACATGCAGGCTGGCCAGACGGTGCACCTGCACCTGCCGGCTTTGCATCTGCGCGTGTACAAGTGACGCTGCGCGCATCCACACCACATTGATTCCCGTTCCCCTGTTCCTCAACCCATGGAGACCCTCCAGATGAAACTGAAACCCGTGCTGATTGCCGTGGCTGCCCTCGTGGCCCTGCCCGCCATGGCCCAGAACCTGACCGTGGTCAACTTCGGTGGTGCCAACGGCGCCGCGCAGAAGAAGTCTTACTTCGAGCCCTTCGAAAAGGCCGGCGGCAAGATCACCGCCGTCGAATACAACGGCGAACAGGCCAAGATCAAGGCCATGGTCGAGACCAAGAAGGTCACCTGGGACGTGGTCGAAGTGGAAAGCCCTGACGTGGCCCGCGGCTGCGACGAAGGCCTGTTCGAGAAGATCGACTGGGCCAAGGTCGGCAACAAGGCCGACTTCCAGAAAGCTGCCGTGCACGAGTGCGGCGTGGGCACCTTCGTGTGGTCCACCGTGATGGCCTACAACGGCGACAAGCTCAAGGACGCTCCGGTGACCTGGGCCGATTTCTGGGACACCAAGAAATTCCCGGGCAAGCGCGGCATGCGCAAGGGCGCCCGCTACAACCTCGAATTCGCCCTGATGGCCGACGGCGTCAAGCCCGCCGACGTCTACAAGGTGCTGGCCACCAAGGAAGGTGCCGAGCGCGCGTTCAAGAAAATGACCGAACTCAAGCCGAACATCCAGTGGTGGGAAGCCGGCGCGCAGCCGCCCCAGTTCCTGGTCGCCGGTGACGTGACCATGACCACGGCCTACAACGGCCGCATCGACGCCGCCCAGCGCGAAGGCAAGAACCTGAAGATCACCTGGACCGGTGGCATCTATGACCTGGACTACTGGGTGATCCCGAAGGGCACGCCCAACAAGGACGCTGCCGTGAAGTTCATCGCTGCCGCCAGCTCGCCAGAGGCGCAGGCCGAATACGCCAAGAACATCAGCTACGGCCCGACCAACAACAAGGCGCTGGCCAAGCTGGACGCCAAGGTGCTGGGTCTGCTGCCGACGTCTGCTGCCAACAGCAAGGACGCACTGCAGTTCGGCATCGCCTTCTGGGCTGACCAGGGTGAAGCCCTGGAGAAGCGCTTCTCGGCCTGGGCAGCGCAATGATGATGGCCGGCGGAACCCTGGACCTGGCCACGCAGCTGCGTCGTGCCGAACGTCGGCGCAAACAGCGCGCGGTGGCGCTCACGCTGCCGTTGCTGGCCTTCCTGGTCGTGTTTTTCCTGGTTCCGCTGGCGTCATTGCTGGTGCGGGCGGTTGAGAATCCCGAAGTCGCCGACGTCCTGCCCCAGACGGGACAGGCGCTTGCCGGCTGGGACCGCAACAGCCCGCCCCCCACCGCCGCCTATGCGGCGGTGATGTCCGACCTTTCGGGCATCAAGGAGACCGCGCAAGCCGGCGTGCTGGCGCGGCGCCTCAACAGCGAAGTGCCCGGCGGGCGCTCGCTGATCATGGGCACCTACCGTGCCCTTCAGTCGGAAGAGATCTCCAAGGACCTGACGTCGGAGCAGGCCCGGACCAAGCTCCTCGAAACCGATGCGCGCTGGGAAGAACTGCCCTACTGGCAGGCGATCGCCAAGAACAGCTCGCGCTGGACCCCCGACTACCTGCTGGCCGCGGTTGACCTCAAGCGCACGCCACAGGGCGAGATCATCAAGGTCCCCGCCGACGAAGCCGCCTTCAGCGACATCCTGGGCCGCACCTTCCAGATGAGCGCGGTGGTCACCTTCTTCTGCCTGCTGCTGGCCTATCCGCTGGCCTACTGGCTCTCGACGCTTTCGGAGCGCAAGGCCAACATGTTGCTGATCCTCGTGCTGCTGCCGTTCTGGACCTCGGTGCTGGTGCGCATCGCCGCCTGGATCGTGCTGCTGCAGAACAACGGCCTGATCAACCGCTTCTTCATCTGGCTGGGCATCACCGACACGCCGATTCCGCTGCTGTTCAACCGCGTGGGCGTGATCATCGCGATGGTGCACATCCTGCTGCCATTCGCCATCCTGCCGCTGTACAGCGTCATGAAGTCGGTGCCGCCGAACTACCTGCGTGCCGCGATCTCGCTGGGCAGCGCACCGTTTGCCGCCTTCGTGCGCGTCTACCTGCCGCAGACCTACCCGGGCGTCGCCGCTGGCGGCCTGCTGGTCTTCATCACCAGCATCGGCTACTACGTGACGCCTGCGCTGCTGGGTGGCGCGGGCGACCAGATGTTGAGCTACTACGTGGCGCAATACACCAACGTGGAAGTGAACTGGGGCATGGCCTGTGCGCTGGGTGGCGTGCTGCTGACCGCAACCCTCGTTCTCTACGCCATCTACCGCAAGGTCTCGAAAGCCGAGCTGAGCCTGGGCTGATCAGGAAACCACGATGTTCAAGCTCCCCGACTTTCCTGCCTACTACACCCTGCTCGACAAACTGGGCTGGTTCGCCCTGCGCGGCGGCGGCATCGCCGTGCTGGTCTTCCTGCTGCTGCCGGTGGTGGTCATCATCCCGCTGTCATTCAGCGACAGTTCGTTCCTGGCCTACCCCATCGAAGGCTGGTCGCTGAAGTGGTACCGCGAGATGTTCGCGTCCGACGACTGGTCGCGCGCCACCCGCAACAGCTTCATCGTTGCGCCGCTGGCCACGCTGCTGGCCACCACGCTGGGCACACTGGCCGCCATGGGCCTGGCCCACACCAAGTTCTTCGGCAAGAGCTTCATCACGGGTCTGCTGATCGCGCCCATGGTCGTGCCCATCGTCGTGGTCGGTGTCTCGACCTACCTGTACTTTGCGCGCTGGGGACTGAACGACTCCTACCTGGGCCTGATTCTGGTGCACGCAGCCCTGGGCGCGCCGTTTGTTGTGACCACCGTGCTGGCCACGCTGCAGAGCTTCAATCAGAACCTGGTCAAGGCCAGCCTGAGCCTGGGCGCGAGCCCGCTGGAGACGTTCTTCCGCGTCACGCTCCCGGTGATCGCACCGGGCGTGATCTCCGGCGCCCTGTTCGCTTTCGCGACCTCGTTCGACGAAGTGGTCGTGACGCTGTTCCTCGCAGGCCCCGAGCAAGTCACCCTGCCGCGCCAGATGTTCACTGGCATCCGCGAAAACATCTCGCCAACCATCGCTGCCGTCGCCACGCTGCTGATCCTGTTCACCACCGCCCTGATGCTGACGCTGGAATGGCTGCGCGGTCGCAGGAAGTGAGCCAGAGTGGCTTCCATGCACTTCACACAAGACACAACGTTGCGCGGCCAGCACGCCAGCCTCGTTCCCCTAGCCGCTGCCCACCACGACGACCTGGTCGAGGCGGTGCGCGACGGTGAACTCTGGAAGCTCTGGTACACCGCCATCCCGACGCCCGAAGGCATGGCGGCCGAGATCCAGCGCCGCCTGGGCCTGCAGCAGGCCGGCAGCATGTTGCCTTTCGCCGTGCTCGACACCAGCGGCCAAGCCGTGGGCATGACGACCTACATGAACATCGACGCAGCCAACCGACGCGTCGAGATCGGCTCCACCTGGTACCGCCACGCGGTGCAGCGCACGCCGCTCAACACCGAGTGCAAACGCCTGCTGCTGGGCCACGCCTTCGAGACGCTGGACTGCATCGCGGTCGAGTTCCGCACCCACTGGTTCAACCACCAGAGTCGCAAGGGGATCGAACGCCTGGGCGCCAAACTCGACGGCGTGCTGCGCTCGCACCAGATCAACCGGCACCCCGATGCGCCCGGCGCGCTGCGCGACACCTGTGTGTACAGCATCGTGGCCAGCGAATGGCCCTCAGTCAAAGCGCATCTGGACTTCCAGTTGAGCAAGCCACGCACCTGAAGTCATGAGCGAACCCTCCGTGTTCAACCAGCCGCTGGGCGGCAACGAGATGCCGCGCTTCGGCGGCATCGCGAGCATGATGCGGCTGCCCGTGGCGACCTCGGCCGCCGGCCTGAACGCCGGCTTCATCGGCATCCCGCTGGACATCGGCACCAGCCACCGCCCCGGCGCCCGCTTCGGCCCGCGCCAGATCCGCGCGGAGTCGTGCCTGATCCGCCCCTACAACATGGCGACCGGTGCCGCGCCGTTCGACGCATTGCAGGTGGCCGACCTGGGCGACGTGCCGATCAACACCTACAACCTGCTCAAGTCGGTCGACATCATCGAGCAGCACTACCGCCCCATCCTCGACGCCGGCTGCATCCCGCTCACGCTGGGCGGCGACCACACTGTTGCCCTGCCTATCCTGCGCGCGATGAAGGCCAAACACGGCCCGGTGGCGCTGATCCATGTGGACGCGCACGCCGACGTGAACCCCGACATGTTCGGTGAACGCATCGCGCACGGCACGCCCTTCCGCCGCGCCGTCGAAGAAGGCCTGCTGATCGGCGACAAGGTCTGGCAGATCGGCCTGCGCGGCAGCGGCTATTCGGCCGAAGACTTCGACTGGCCACGTCAGCAAGGCTTCACCATCGTGCCGGCGCACGAGGTCTGGTGGCAATCCCTGGCGCCACTGATGGCCGACATCCGCAACAAGATTGGCCCCGACACGCCCACGTATCTCAGCTTCGACATCGACGGCATCGATCCGGCCTACGCCGGCGGCACCGGCACGCCCGAGATCGGCGGCCTGAACGTGCCGCAGGCGCTGGAAATCGTGCGTGGCTGCCGCGGCCTGAACCTGGTCGGCTGCGACCTGGTCGAAGTCTCGCCCGCCTACGACACGAGCGGCAACACCGCGCTGCTGGGCGCCAATCTGCTGTTTGAAATGTTGTGCGTGTTGCCCGGCGTGGCCTACCGCTGATCCCGAGACTTTCCCCATGAACCGACCCCAAGCCGTCCCCACCGTGCAGATCGACAACGAGCGCGTGATCGTCACCGAATGGCGTTTCGCACCGGGCGCCGAAACCGGCTGGCACCGCCATGCGCACGACTACGTGGTCGTGCCCATGACCGGTGGCGAATTGCTGCTGGAGACGCCCGAGGGCAACCGCACGTCGCCGCTGACCCCGGGCCAGTCCTACACCCGCCATGTGGGCGTGGAACACAACGTGATCAACCCCACGGAACACGAAGTCGTGTTCGTGGAAATCGAAATGCGCTGAGCCCCCAACCCATGCCATCACAACGTCTTTTCCTGCTGGCTCTCGCTCTCCCCGTCCTGGCCTCTGCCCAGACAGCGCCGCTGGTGGTCGCCAATTTCGGTGGTGCCAACGGCAAGGCCCAGGAGGTCGCATTCCTCAAGCCTTTCGCGCGTGAGACGAACGCGGCGGCCCAGGGGGTGGAGTACGACGGTGACCTCGGCGCGGTGCGCAAGATGGTGCAGGCGAAGAAGCCCACCTGGGACGTGGTCGAGGTGGAGTCGTCGGAGCTGACCACCGGCTGCAAGGAAGGCCTGTTCGAGCCCTTCGACAAAGCCCAGCTCAAGAACGCGTCGATGCTCATGCCCGGCAGCGTGCAGGCCTGCGGCGTCGGCGCCTTCGTCTGGTCGACCGTGATGGCCTACAACAGCGAGAAGCTCAAGACGGCGCCAGGCAGCTGGGCCGATTTCTGGGACGTCAAGAAGTTTCCCGGCAAGCGCGGCATGCGCAAGGGCGCCCGCTACAACCTCGAATTCGCACTGATGGCCGACGGCGTGCACCGCCGCGACGTCTACGCCCTGTTGGGCACCGAGGCCGGTGTGCAGCGCGCGCTCAACAAGCTGCAGCAGCTCAAACCGCACATCGTCTGGTGGGAGTCCGGCTCGCAGCCGCCCAAGGCCCTGGCCAACGGAGAGTGGGTCATGAGCACGGCCTACAACGGCCGCATCTCTGCCGCCGTGGCCGATGGCGCCAGCGGTTTGACCATCGCATGGAACGATGCCATCTACGACCTGGACTACTGGGCCATCGTCAAAGGTTCGCCGCGCGCCGATCAGGCCCGCGCCTTCGTGAACTTCGCGACCTCCGACCCGGCACAGCTGGCCTTCTCGCGCGAGATCACCTACGGACCGACCAACTACAACGCGATCCTGGCCTATGACACCGGCCGCAAGCGCGCGCCCGACGACAAGCACCTGATCGATCTGTCGATGGCGCCCAGCGACCTGCCCTCGGCACCCGGCAATCTGCGGCGCTCGCTGGCCTTCAGCCCCTCGTTCTGGGTGGCCAACGGAGCAGCGATCGAGAAGAAGCTGGCCGACCTGCTGAAGTGAATCCCGATCCAGTTCCCGGCCGGCCGGGGGTGCCACATCACCCTCTGGCTGCAATTGTTTAATAAGTTAAATAAAATCTCTTCCATCGCTTTCAAGGAGACGAACATGGACATGAAGACTTCCCCCCTGGCCCTGCTCAAGGACCCCACCCTGCTCAAGACCGACGGCCTGATCAACGGCGAATGGGTCCAGGGCGCCAGCCGCTTTGACGTGCTCGACCCGGCCACGGGCCTCAAGCTCGCCGACGTGGCCAACCTTGGCCCGGCCGATGCCGAGAAAGCCATTGCTGCCGCGAACGCCGCCTGGGCCGGCTGGAAGAACAAGACCGCCAAAGAGCGCAGCATCATCCTGCGCAAGTGGTTCGACCTGCTGATGGCGAATCAGGACGACCTGGGCCGCCTGATGACGGCCGAACAGGGCAAGCCGCTGGCCGAGGCCAAAGGTGAAGTGGCCTATGGCGCCAGCTTCGTCGAGTGGTTTGCCGAAGAAGCCAAGCGCGTCAACGGCGAGACCCTGCCCCAGTTCGACAACAACCGCCGCCTGATGATCCTCAAGCAGCCCATCGGTGTCTGCGCGGCCATCACGCCGTGGAACTTCCCGCTGGCCATGATCACGCGCAAGGTCGCGCCCGCGCTGGCCGCCGGTTGCCCGGTCGTCATCAAGCCGGCCGAACTCACGCCACTGACCGCTTTGGCCGCCGCCGAACTGGCGATCCGCGCCGGCATCCCGGCCGGCGTGCTCAACATCCTCACCGCCGACGACCAAAACTCCATCGCCGTGGGCAAGGTGCTGTGCGCCTCCGACGTGGTGCGCCACATCAGCTTCACCGGCTCCACCGAAGTCGGCCGCATCCTGATGGCGCAGAGCGCGCCGACGGTCAAGAAGATGTCGCTGGAACTGGGCGGCAACGCGCCCTTTATCGTGTTCGACGACGCCGACATCGACTCTGCGGTTGAAGGTGCCTTCGCCAGCAAGTACCGCAACGCCGGCCAGACCTGTGTCTGCTCCAACCGTCTGTATGTGCAGGAAGGCGTGTACGACGCCTTCGTCGAGAAGTTCGCCGCCAAGGTCAAGACCGCCAAGGTCGGCAACGGCTTCGAGGACGGCGTGAACCAGGGGCCGCTGATCGAGGAAGCGGCGCTGCAGAAGGTCGAACGCCACGTCGCCGACGCACAGGCCAAGGGTGGCCGAGTGCTGGTGGGCGGCAAGCGCCTGGACGGACAGTTTTTCGAACCCACCGTGGTGGCGGATGCGACCGCCGACATGCTGTGTGCCAAGGAAGAAACCTTCGGCCCATTCGCGCCGGTGTTCAAATTCAAGACCGAACAGGAAGCCATCGACGCGGCGAACAACACCGAGTTCGGCCTGGCCAGCTACTTCTACAGCCGCGACATCGGCCGCATCACCCGCGTGAGCGAAGCGCTGGAGTACGGCATGGTCGGCGTGAACGTCGGCATCCTGGCGACCGAGCACGTGCCCTTTGGCGGCGTGAAGCAGTCGGGCCTGGGCCGCGAAGGCTCGCACTACGGCATGGACGACTACGTCGAGGTCAAGTACATCTGCGTGGGCGACGTGCTCAAGTAAACTACGGCGCTCTGCGGGTGTAGTTCAATGGCAGAACGGCAGCTTCCCAAGCTTCATACGAGGGTTCGATTCCCTTCACCCGCTCCAGTTTGCCAAGGGCCCTTCGGGGCCCTTTTGTTTTGCAGGACGGCCGGGGAATGCCGATACACTGTGTCGAACTTTTGTATCAGCGTGTGACCGACGCGCGCTCGGACCCCACCCCGCGATGACACCCCCTTCCCCGCCTCCCCAGCGGCTGTTCAGGGATGAGGCCCTGGCTGCGCAACGCACGCAGCTGCTGGGCCAGATCGTCCTGACGCCCCGCATCTCGATGCTCTGGCTGAGCCTGGTCGCTGCGGCGCTGGCGCTGGCCGTGATCCTTTTCCTCGTCTTCGGCAGCCACACCCGGCGCGTCACGGTGACCGGCCAGCTAATGCCCGCCGGCGGCCTGATCCGGGTGCACACACCGCAGGCCGGCGTGGTGCTCGAGAAACGGGTCGCCGACGGCCAGGTGGTGAAGAAGGGCGACGTCCTCTATGTACTGACCAGCGACCGCCAGGGCGACGGCGCACGCGAACTGCAGGCCGACATCGCGCGCCAGGTCGGCGCCCGCAAAGGATCGCTGGAGCAGGAAATCGAACGCTCGCGCAAGGTGCAGGACGACGAACTGGCCAACCTGCAGCGCCGCTCCGATACGCTGCGCGGCGAGTCCGCCGCCATTGCTGCCCAGATCGAACAACAGAAGACCCGGTTGTCGATCGCGGAAGACACCCGCAAGCGCTACCAGAGCCTGGCCGACCAGGACTACATCGCTCGCGAAGAGCTGGTGCAGAAAGACATCGACCTGACCGAGCAGCGCTCGCGCTTGCGCGGTCTGGAGCGCGACGCACTGGGCGTGCAGCGCGAGCTCGGACAGGTGCAGCAGGACATTGCAGCGACCAAGCTGCGCAACGCCAACCAGCTGGCCCAACTCGAACGCGACGTCTCCAGCACCGACCAGCAGCTGACCGAGGTCGAATCCCGCCGCCGCGTCGTGATCACCGCCCCCGAAGCCGGCCGCGCCACCCTGGTGGTGTCCGAAGTCGGACAGACCGTCGACGTGAACCAGGCCCTGGCCACGCTGGTGCCCACCACCGGCGAGCTGCAGGGGCGGCTGTACGCGCCCAGCAGCAGCATCGGCTTCGTGCGCCCCGGCGACCAGGTGCTGTTGCGCTACCAGGCCTTTCCGTACCAGAAGTTCGGCCAGAAGGAAGGCACCGTGGAAACCGTGTCGACGTCGGCCGTGAACCCGGGCGAACTCGCCGGTCTGCCCGCCACTGGCCTGCCTGCGGGCGAGCCGGTGTTTGCCATCCAGGTCAAGCTCAAGGCCGGCACCATCGCCGCCAACGGCGAGCTGCGCCCCCTGCAGGCTGGCATGCAGCTGGAGGCCGACATCCTCCAGGAACGCCGCAAGCTCTACGAGTGGATGCTCGAACCCCTGTTCAGCGTGACCCGCCGGATCGAACCATGAGCACCAGCCCTCCCCTGAACAACGCCGGCTGGACCGACCGGCTGTCCTTCGGCCTGGGCCGCACGCTGCCCGTGATCCTGCAGACCGAAGCGGCCGAGTGTGGCCTGGCCTGTCTGGCGATGGTGCTCAACCAGCATGGCTCGGCCACCGACCTGGCCGCACTGCGCGCGCGCCACACCGTCTCGCTGACCGGCGTCACGCTGGCCACGCTGACCGACATCGCCCAGCGCGAACAGTTGGGCACGCGCGGCCTGCGGCTCGAACTGGACGAGCTGTCCCAACTGCGCCTGCCAGCCATCCTGCACTGGGACCTCAACCACTTCGTCGTGCTCAAGTCTGTCTCGGCCGGTCACGTCGTGGTGCACGACCCGGCCTTCGGCGAACGGCGGCTGAGCTTCGAAGAAACTTCGCGCCATTTCACCGGCGTGGCGCTGGAGGTCTGGCCCAACCCGGGCTTTGCGCCCAAGGAGGAGAAAACCCGCGTGCGGCTGACGCAGCTGATCGGCCAGGTGTCCGGTTTCTGGCCCTCGCTGTCACAGGTCTTGCTGCTGTCGCTGGCGCTGGAGGTCTTTGGCCTGGTCTCGCCGCTGTTCATGCAATGGGTGCTGGACCATGTCGTGGTCGCGCGCGACACGCAGCTGCTGACCACCCTGGCGCTGGGTTTCGGACTGCTGATGTTGATCCAGCAGGCGGTGTCGCTTCTGCGCTCCTGGCTACTGATGGTGATCAACACCTCGGTGGGCCTGCAGTGGAAGGCCAATGTGTTCGCGCACATGACGCGGCTGCCGCTGTCGTACTTCCAGAACCGGCACCTGGGCGATGTGGTCTCGCGCGCCGGATCGGTCGACGAAATCCAGCGCACGCTCACTGCCGCCTTTGTCGAGGCGCTGTTCGACGGCCTGCTGGTGATCTTGACCCTGGTGCTGATGTTCATCTACAGCCCGACGCTGGCGGTGGTGTCGCTGATTGCGGTGGCGCTGTACCTGGCGATGCGGCTGCTCTGGTACCGCCCGCTCTACGCGGCCTCGGAAGAGACGCTGGTGCGCGACGCGACCCAGTCAACCCACTTCCTCGAGACCATCCGCGGCATGCGCGCGATCCAGCTGTTTGGTCGGCAGAACCAGCGCCAGGGCGCCTGGCAGACCCTGCTGGTCAACGCGACCAATGCGCACCTGAAGGTGCAGAAGCTGCAGATCTTCTACCGGCTGCTGCGTGGCCTGCTCAGCGGCGGCTTCATGGTGCTAATCGTCTGGCTGGGCGCACGCCAGATCCTGGCGACCGAACTCACGGTCGGCATGCTGATGGCATTTTTGGCCTACCGCGGCCAGTTCGACACCCGTGTCACGGCGCTGATCGACAAGGCCATCGACCTGAAGATGCTGCGCCTGCACGCCGAGCGGCTGGCGGATCTGGTGCTCACGCCCGCGATGCCGCAGGCCCAGCGGCTGGGCGCGCGCGACCTGACCGCGGCGGCGGACCAGGGACAAGGCCCGGCGCTGAAGCTGGATAAGCTGCGCTACCGCTACGCCGACCAGGCGCCCTGGGTGCTCGATGGCCTGTCGCTGGACATCCAGCCGGGCGAGGTGGTCGCGATCACCGGCCGCTCCGGCTGCGGCAAGACCACGCTGATCAACCTGCTGCTGGGCACCTACGCCCCGCTGGAGGGTCAGATCCAGGCCGATGGCGTGCCGCTGGCGCAGATCGGCATCGAACGCTGGCGCCAGGGCGTGGCGACAGTAATGCAGGACGACAGCCTGTTCGCCGGCTCGATTGCCGACAACATCTGTTTCTTCGATGCGCAGCCCGATTTCAACTGGATGGTCGAATGCGCCAGCATGGCCGCGCTGCACAGCGACATCGAAGCCATGCCGATGGGCTACCAGACACTGATTGGCGACATGGGCACGGTCCTTTCGGGTGGCCAGAAGCAGCGCCTTCTGCTGGCCCGTGCGCTCTACAAGCGCCCCCGTCTGCTGATCCTCGACGAAGCGACCAGCCATCTCGACCTGGAGTCGGAGGCGCAGGTGAACCAGGCCATCGCCGGCCTGCCGGTCACGCGCATCGTCATCGCCCACCGTCCGGAAACCCTGCGCTCGGCGCAGCGTGTGGTCGAGATGCAAGGCGGCAGTGTCGCCTTTGACGGCACGCCCGAGGCCTATTTCGCCCGGGTGGCCGAACGGTCGCGCCGGGCCTGAACTGCAAGAGCGCCGCATGACGCAACCCGCCATTCCCCTTGTCCGCACCGCCGTGGCCCTCGCGCTCGCGCTGCTGGCGGTGACCGCACAGGCGCAACCGGCCGAAAAGCCACTGCGCCTCTCGCCGATGCTGGCCCAGCCGCCGGTCGTGGTTCCGCATGAGCCCGAGGCCACCGGCCACTGGGCCTTGCAGGCCGAGCGCTGGCAACCCGGCAGCGATGCCTGTGGCGCCGCGCAGAGCCCACCCTGGGAGCGGTTGACGCTGGGCGACGCGCTGGCGCTCACGCTCTGCAAGAGCCCCACCCTGCGCCAAGCCATCGCAGAGGTCACCGCCCAGTCCGCCAATGTCGAACTGGGTGAAGTTGCGTTCTGGCCCAGCTGGAACGCCAACGTCGAATACAGCAGCGCGCGCAACTTCAACTCGTCGGGCAACTCCGGCCGAACGCTCGGTGCGTCGGTCGGTCTCTCTTGGGCACTGTTCGACTTCGGTCAGCGCAGCGCCGGCCTGCGTGAAGCACGTTTCGGACTCGCCGCCGCAATGGCCAGCCAGGGCAACACCCTGCTCGAATCGGTGCGCGAAGTGACGCGCCTGTATGGCGAAGCGGTGGTCGCGTCCGCCGCGCTGGACGCGACCATCGAGGCCGAAGCCACCGCCAACCAGACCGCGGCGGCCGCACAGGCCCGCTACGAAGCCCAGGTCGGCAGCCAGATCGACCGCCTGCAGGCACAGACCGCGCTGGCCCAGGCCACGCTGGAGCGGGTGCGCGCGCAGAGCAGCTGGGAAAGTGCACGCGGCAAGATGGCGCTGGCGCTCGGCGGCGATGTGGAACAACCGCTGCGGCTGGCCGAGTGGACCGCATGGACCCGCCCCGGCAAGGAGTTGCCGGACCTGGCGACACTGCGCCGGGAAGCGCGCAGCCAGCACCCAAAACTGCGGGCCGCCCAGGCCCAGGTGGATGCACTGCAGGCCAGGCTGGAAGCCCTGCAGGCGCAGGCGCGCGGTTCGGTCACTGTCAGCGCGAGCGGCGGCAGTTCGCGCAACTGGGGCGCAGCCGGCAACGGCAACATTCCGACGGCCAACGCGGCGGTGATCGCATCCATTCCGCTGTTCAACGGCCGCGAGTCTTCGGCACAGCAGGCCCAGGTAGTCGCGCAGAAAAGCGCGAAAGAATCCGAACTGGAGACCGCACGACGCGACGTGGACAGCCAACTCTGGCAGGCCCATCAGGCACTGTTGACCAGCCGCCAGAGTCTGCTGGCCAGCGAGCGGCTGCTGGTGTCTGCCAGCGGCACCTACCGGGTGGCCCAGGGGCGTTACAAGGCGGGCGTGGGATCGGTGCTGGAGCTGCTGAACGCCCAGTCGGCCCTGGCCGAGGCGCGCCGTCAGCGGGTGGCCTCTCTGGTCGACCAACTCACAGCCCGCACCCAGCTCGGACTGGCGGCCGGGCGTGCTGGCCTCTGAATCTCCCGAGACCTGAGACACAAAACAAAAAAAGCACCCGAGGGTGCTTTTTTCTGGCCTGTCGACCGGGAGGTCCGGTCAGGGAACCTGCGGCGGCTCGTTCGGGGTGGTGCCCCCGCAGCTCGGCTTCGGATCACAGGTCGGCTTGGGGTCACACACCGGCTTGGGATCGCAGGTCGGCTTCGGGTTGCAAGTGGTCGTCGTGGGCGTGCAGCTGGTGCGGTAACCCCACCAGCACCAGAACCAACCACCACCAACTTCACCCATTTCTTCGTTGCTCAGGACGCGCATGTGGTACTCCTAAATAGTGTTAACTAACGCACAACCAACTACTTTAGTATACGTGTTGGCCCGTGAAAAAGTAAACACTTTGATACATACCGCCCGTCGGAATGACTACCAAAGGGCTGCACGCCGAGCCCCGCCGAGAGGCTCCCGCATCACACCAGCGGCACCCCGGTCTTGCTCTGGATGAACTCGCGCGTCACGCCATCGGCCAGCTCCACCAGCTTCAGGCCTTCGGGCGTCACGTCCATCACGCCCAGGTCGGTGATGATGCGATCGACCACGCCCTTGCCGGTCAGCGGCAGCGTGCATTGGGGCAGGATCTTCAGGTCTTCGGTACCGTCCTTCTTCTTGGCCACGTGCTCCATCAGCACGATCACGCGCTTGACGCCAGCCACCAGGTCCATGGCGCCGCCCATGCCCTTGACCATCTTGCCGGGGATCATCCAGTTGGCCAGGTCGCCCTCGGCCGTGACCTGCATGGCGCCCAGGATGGACAGGTTGATCTTGCCGCCACGGATCATGGCGAAGCTCTCATGGCTGCCGAAGATGGCCGAGCCCTTGAGCGTGGTCACCGTCTGCTTGCCGGCGTTGATCAGGTCGGCGTCCACCTCGTCCTCGTAGGGGAAGGGGCCGATGCCCAGCATGCCGTTCTCGCTCTGCAGCCACACCTCGACGTGGTCGGGCACATGGTTGGCCACCAGCGTCGGGATGCCGATGCCGAGATTCACATAGAAACCGTCCTGCAGTTCCTGCGCCGCGCGCGCGGCCATCTGGTCTTGGGTCCAAGGCATGTCGTGCTCCTTACTTGCGGTCGCGGGTGGTGCGCTTCTCGATGCGCTTCTCGGGCGTGGGGTTGTGCACGATGCGGTGCACGTAGATGCCGGGCAGATGCACGTCGTCCGGCGCGATCTCGCCGGTGGCGACGATGCGCTCGACTTCGACAATGCAGATCTTGCCGGCCATGGCGGCGGCCGGGTTGAAGTTGCGCGCAGTGAGGTTGAAGCGCAGGTTGCCCGACTTGTCGGCCACGTCGGCCTTGACCAGCGCCACCTCGGGGAACAGTGCGTGTTCCATCACATAGGTTTCGCCACCGAACTCGCGCAGTTCCTTGCCTTCGGCCACCAGGGTCCCGACGCCGGTCTTGGTGAAGAAGGCCGGGATGCCGGCACCGCCGGCGCGAAGTTTCTCGGCCAGCGTGCCTTGCGGCGTGAAGTCCAGTTCGAGCTCGCCGGCCAGGTACTGGCGCTCGAACTCCTTGTTTTCGCCCACGTACGACGAGATCATTTTCTTGATCTGGCGCGTCTGCAGCAGCTTGCCCAGACCGAAATCGTCCACGCCGGCGTTGTTGGAAATGGCGGTCAGGTTCTTGACGCCCGAATCGCGCAGGGCGTCGATCAGGGCCTCGGGAATGCCGCAGAGGCCGAAACCGCCGACCGCAATCAGCTGGCCGTCGGCCACCACGCCCTTGAGGGCTTCGGCCGCGCTGGGATAAATCTTGTTCACGTGAAAAGACTCCAGTGGTTGAACAAACAGGGATCGAGAAATCGAGTGGCTGCACGATACTACGTATCCACATACGTAGTTTGACCTAGAGACTAACCCGCACACCGCAATGGACCAGATCGACTACCGCCTCGCCTTTGACCTGGCCCCGGTGGGCCTCGCGCTGTCGCGCAAGCGCACAATGGTGGACTGCAACCAGGCCCTGTGCGAGATGTTCGGTGCGACGCGCGACCAGTTGGTGGGTCAGAGCTTCCGCATCCTCTACCCCAGCGCCGACGAGTACGAACGCACCGGCGCGCGCATCGTGCCCATCCTGGGCCGCGGCGGCACTTACGCCGACGAACGCATCATGCAGCGGGTGGATGGCCGCTTCAAGGGCGAAACCTTCTGGTGCCACGTGACCGGGCGCGCGCTGGACCCGGCCGACCCGCACGCGGCGGGCATCTGGAGCTTCGAAGACCTGAGCGCGCGCCGGCCGGTGGGCGCGGCGCTGACGCCCCGGGAACGCGAGGTCGCCGCCTGCCTGATGGACGGCCTGACCAGCAAGGAAATCGGCAAGCAGCTGGGCATCAGCCACCGCACCGTGGAGATCCACCGCGCGCGGCTGATGCGCAAGTACCAGGCGCACAGCACGCCTGATCTGGTCCACCGGCTGATCGCCGGCAGCTAGTCAGATCACTGCGGCTGGAAGCCGCTGTCCTTGATGATCTTCGCCCAGACCCTGGAATAGGCACGCTCTCGGGCCGCCAGCTGTTCGCCGGTCATGTATCCCACGCTCAGGCCCATGGCGGTCAGCTTGTCCTTCACTTCCGGCACGGCGATGGCCTTCTGGATCGCGGCGCCCAGCTTGTCCAGAGTGGCCTTGGGTGTGCCGGCCGGGGCGAACACGCCGTAGTACGGGACTTCCTCGAAGCCGGAGAGGCCCAGCTCGGCGAATGTGGGCACCTCGGGCATGGCGGCCTGGCGCTGGGTGCCCATGACGGCAACCACGCGCAGCTTGCCGGCCTTGTGGTTCTCGATGAAGTCGGGAATCGAGGCGACGCCGGCCGCGATCTGGTTGCCCAGCATGTCGGCCATCATGGGCGCGCTGCCCCGGTACGGTGCGGCCACCAGATCCAGTCCATTCTTCTTGGCGATTTCCTGCACCAGGAACTGCGGCACCGAGGCCGGTGCCGGAATGCCGACCGAGCCTTTGCCGCCTTGCTGTCGGACCCAGTCGATGTAGGCTTTGTAGCCCTGCACCGGCGTGCCGCCCGACACCGCGATGGCGTTCACGAAGGTGGCGAAGCCGGCCACCGGCACGAAGTCCTTGGCCGAGTCATAGCCCGGGCTCTTCACCACCATCGGCAGGATGGTGATGGTGTGGTCGTGGCTGAGGAACAGGGTGTGGCCGTCGGGCGCCGCCGCCTTCAGGGCCTGCGCCGCCAGCTGGCCACCGGCGCCCGGCTTGTTGTCCACCACCACCGGGTTGCCCAGGTCGGCCTGCAGCCGCTCGGCCAGGATGCGGGCGATGGCATCGGTGCCACCGCCAGGCGGAAAACCGACCAGCATTTTGGTGGTTGATGTCTGTGCGTGCGCGGTGAACGCCATGCCGCCAAAGGCAACGGCGACGAGTGCCGAGAACGAACGGCGCTGGATTGAACGGACGGATTTGTGCATGGAACTCTCCAATTTATTAAACGATGTTCAAATTTTTGAATACAGTGATATTCATCAAACCGGTTTTGGTTCGATGAACGATTTCAGGGGCTTGTTGACGCGACCACCTCGGCGGCCGTCCGGAAGGCTTCGACGGCCGTCGGGATGCCGCAGTAGATGGCGGCGTGCAACAGAACTTCCTGGATCTCCTCGACCGTGGCGCCGTTGTTGAGGGCGCCGCGCACATGGCCCTTGAGCTCGTGCTGCTTGCCAAGCGCGGTCAGCATCGCAACGGTGATCAGGCTGCGCGTCTTGCGGTCCAGGCCTTCCCGCTGCCAGACATCGCCCCAGGCGGCCCGGGAAATGTGGTCCTGGATCGGCTGGGTGAAAGGGGTGGTGCCGGCCAGGGCCCGGTCGACAAATTCGTCGCCCATCACGTCGCGGCGGGTTTTCAGGCCTCGGTGGTATTGCTCGTCTTGCATGATTTGTTCCCCAGGTGTCAGTGTCGGATTCACGGCGGAGGATAAGCTGGCCCCATATCCAGAACCTGAACGGAGACCAACATGACCGACGCGACACGCTATCCCCTGCCCGATCTGAACACCCTGCCGGATGACCTGAAGGCGAAGATTCTGGAGGTGCAGGAGAAAGCAGGCTTCGTGCCCAACGTGTTCCTGGCGCTGGCGCGTCGGCCCGCCGAATGGCGCGCGTTTTTTGCCTACCACGACGCCTTGATGACCCCGGAGACGGCCGGTCGCAGCTCTGGCCTGACCAAGGGCGAGCGCGAAATGATCGTGACCGCCACCAGCGCCGCCAACCATTGCCTGTACTGCGTGGTGGCGCACGGCGCGATCCTGCGCATCTATGAAAAGAAGCCGCTGGTGGCCGATCAGGTCGCGGTGAACCACCGCAAGGCCGACATTCCGCCGCGCCAGCGCGCCATGCTCGACTTCGCGATGAAGGTTTGCCTGGCCTCGCACGAAATCGACGACGCCGACTTCGAGGCGCTCGCCGCCCACGGCTTCAACGACGAAGACGCCTGGGACATTGCGGCCATCACCGCCTTCTTCGGCCTGTCCAACCGCATGGCCAGCTTCAGCGGGATGATGCCCAACCCCGAGTTCTATCTGATGGGGCGCGTCCCCAAACAGAAATGAGCCAAATCAGCGTCCCAGCAACGGAGGGTGCCCGGCGCCTTCGATGAGTGCCCGGGCGTGCTCCGACATTGGCACCGACTTCTGCTGAGGGAAGTTGACCCAGACGATGGTGGCACCGCCATTGGCGTAGACCGTCTTCGGGTCGTCGGTGCGCAGCATCTCGTGGAAGGTGTCGAACGAGGTCTTGCCCATCGTGCCAACATAGGTGCGCACCAGCACATCGCCAGGGAACTCGAACTGGCGGATGAAGTTGCAGAAGGCGTTGACGATCACCGGACCTTCGCCCTGGGGATCGGCCGGCAGGCCCATCCCGAAGAACCAGTCCAGCCGGGCGATCTCCATGTAGCGGAAGTAGATCGTGTTGTTGACATGGCCCATGGCGTCCATGTCGCCCCAGCGGATGGGGACGACGACTTCGTGCACCAGGCGTTTTTCGGCAGGCAGTTCCAGTTTCATGCAGGGTCCTCGAAGTCCTAAAGTTCAGCGGTGGGCACGGATGGAAGCCAGGATCCCGGCCACGAACAGCACACAGGCCAGCAGTTGCGCGGTCGCCGGCCATTCTCCGCTCCAGGCAAAGGCGTAGATCAGGGCAAACACGGTTTCGCTCACGACCAGCTGTCCGGCAAGACTGGTGCTCAGCCGCCGGCTGGCGACGTTCCACAGCACCGAGGCGATCCAGGCCGAACCGATCCCGGTGAAGGTGCAGACAAAAACAAAGATTCCAAGCCCCGGGCGCGACAGCAGGTCGCTCCAGTCCGTGCCCCAGCCCAGCCAGATCAACAGCCCGCCGAGACCGGCGGCCAGCCCCAGCCAGTTGGCCCAGGCCATGGACTTGATGTCGGGGTGGCGGCGGATCCAGCGGGCGTTCAGGAGGCCGAAGGCCAGCCAGCACAGCATGGCAGCCGTCGCCAGCAGCATGCCGCGCCAGAAATGACCCGTGCCGCCCACCTCCGCCTCGGCCGAAGTGACCTGGATCATCAGCGCCATGCCGCCGGCGGTCAGCACCAGGCCAGGCAACAAGGCCGCCCATCGCAGGTGGTCCGGCTTGCCCAGCAGCATCATCCACAGCGGCAAGGTACCGATCACCAGCGCCGGGAGCGGCGCACCGACATCGGCGATGCCATACACCAGCAGCAGGTAGTAGCCGGTGTAGCCCAGAAGGCTCAGCCACGTGGCGGCGCGCGCCTGTGCTGCGTCGGGCCAGAGCGCAGCCCGCGCGCCAGCGGGCGCACGCAGCGTCTGCCACAACAGCCAGACCAGCGAAAAAAGACCGCAGGCAATGAAGCGCCCGGCCGTGTAGTCGGCCGACGAAAAGCCGGGCGCCATCAGCGGCGCCACAAAGGTCGTGCCCCAGAACGCGCCAGTCCCCAGCCCGGCCGCGATGCCGGTGGCCATGCCGGGCGGCAGCCCGGCAGACATCCGCTCAGGCACCGAAACCGTCATCCGCCGCGATCACCGCTCCATTGACAAAGTGGCTCTCGTTGCTGGCCAGCATGACCAGGATGGCGTCGAGGTCCGCGGGATGACCGACGCGCTTGCGCGGCAGCATCTGGATCAGCTTCTGGCCCTGCTCGGTCTGCCAGTGGTGGTGGTTGATCTCGGTGTCGATGTAGCCCGGGCAGATCGCGTTGACGTTGATGCCGAACTTGCCCCATTCGACCGCCATGGCCTTGGTCATCTGCACCACGGCAGCCTTGCTCATGCAGTAGACGCCAATCTGCGGCAGCACCTTCAGGCCCGCCATCGACGCGATGTTGATGATGCGGCCGCCCACGAAGGTGCCGGGCGCGGCGCCCTTGGCGCGGGCCAGCATGCGCTTGGCCACTTCCTGGGCCACGAAGAAGGCGCCCTTGGTGTTGGTGTTGAGGATGAAGTCGTAGTCGTCCTCGGTCACGTCCTGCAGCCGCTGGGTCGTGCTCACACCCGAGTTGTTGATCAGGATGTCGATCGGGCCGACCTCGGTTTCGGCGTGCGCGATCGCCGCCTTGATCGACGCCAGGTCGGTCACGTCCAGCGCCACCACGTGCGCATCGCCACCCTCGGCCTCGATGTGCGCGCGCAGCGCCATCAGGCGGTCGGTACGGCGGCTGGCCAGCACTACGGCGGCGCCGGCCTTGGCCAGCGTCTTTGCAAACTGCTCGCCCAAGCCGCCCGAAGCGCCGGTGATCAGGGCCACGCGGCCCGAAAGGTCAAGGCTGTAGGCCATTTAGAGATGCTCCTCGAAAGACAGTGAGCGGGTCGCCCAGGCGGCCCAGGTGACAAGGATTGTGCGCCATCGGCCACTAGAATCCGTCACGACCACGACAGGCCGCAGGCATCGGAGCCCCGGCCACACACAGAGGAAGACCCGACACATGAGCCCCGAAGAGATCCTGAGCACCTACGGTCCGCGAGAAGCAATGGAATACGACGTGGTCGTGGTGGGCGGCGGGCCATCGGGCCTGTCCACCGCGATCCGACTGAAGCAGCTGGCCGCAGAGAAAGGCGCTGAAGTCAACGTCTGCGTGCTGGAGAAGGGTTCCGAGCCAGGCGCCCACATCCTCTCGGGCGCCGTGATGGACCCGCACGCCATCACCGAGCTCTTTCCCAACTGGAAGGAGATGGGGGCGCCGCTGAACCAGCCCGTCACCCACGACGACCTGCTGGTTCTGACCGAGACCGGCGCCACCCGCACCCCCGAATGGCTGATGCCGCGCAACTTCCACAACCATGGCTGCTACGTGATCAGCCTGGGCGCAGTGACCAAGTGGCTCGGCGAACAGGCCGAAGCCCTGGGCGTGGAGATCTTCCCCGGATTCACCGCCGCTGAAGTGCTCTACAACGACGACGGATCGGTCAAGGGCGTGGCCACCGGCAACCTGGGGGTGGGCAAGGACGGCGAGCCGACCGACAACTTCCAGATCGGCATGGAGCTGCACGCCAAGTACACCGTGTTCGCCGAAGGCGCCCGCGGCCACCTGGGCAAGCAGCTGATCGCCAAATACAAGCTCGACGACGGCAAGGACGCCCAGACCTTCGCCATCGGCATCAAGGAACTGTGGGAAGTGCCGGCCGAGAAGGCCAAGCCCGGGATGGTGGTGCACACCGCCGGCTGGCCACTGGGCGACGACGCCTTCGGCGGCGGTTTCCTCTACCACCTCGAAGGCAACAAGGTCACGCTGGGCTACGTGATCGGCCTGGACTACCAGAACCCCTGGATGAGTCCGTTCGAAGAAATGCAGCGCTGGAAGACCCACCCGGCCATCAAGGCGCACATCGAAGGCGGCCGCCGCCTGAGCTACGGCGCCCGTGCCCTGAACAACGGTACGCCGCAGGCGCTGCCCAAGACGGTGTTCCCCGGCGGTGCGCTGGTCGGCTGCGACGCCGGCTTCCTCAACGCCGCCCGCATCAAGGGCAGTCACGCGGCCATCAAGAGCGGCATGCTGTGCGCCGAGGCCGCGTTTGACGCCGTGGCCGCCGGCCGCAGCAGCGACGAACTCAACGGCTTCCCGGTCGCCTTCGCGCAGAGCTGGCTGTACGACGAACTCTGGACCTACCGCAACTTCAAGAACTGGTTCAAGAAGGGCGCGCTGGTGGGCAAGCTGATGACCGGCATCGAGCACTGGTTCCTGCCCAAGGTGGGCGTGAAGACCCCGCCCTGGACGCTGCACAACACGACCAGGGACCACACCAAGCTCAGGCCGGCGGCAGAGATGCCGCAGATCAGCTACCCCAAGCCCGACGGCGTGATCACGTTCGACCGGCTCTCCAGCGTGTTCGTCTCCAACACCAACCATGAAGAAAACCAGCCGGCGCACCTGACGCTAAAGGACGCCAGCGTGCCGGTGAAGATCAATCTGGCCAAGTACGCCGGCCCGGAGAGCCGTTACTGCCCGGCCGGGGTGTACGAGTTCGTCAACAAGGACGGCGCGGACCAGCTGGTGATCAACGCCCAGAACTGCGTGCACTGCAAGACCTGCGACATCAAGGACCCAACCCAGAACATCGTCTGGGTCACGCCGGAAGGCGGCGGCGGGCCCAACTATTCGGGCATGTAACCCGTTCCGGCACAGACAGGCCACCTTCGGGTGGCTTTTTTTCTGGCAAGGCGTTGTCATTCGGGCACACCTGCCGCCACAAGCAAGAAAGCATTGCTTTCGGGACTGGCGCACACGAAGCGTTACAACTATTCTCCACGCGAGCTCAAGGAGTCCCTCGCGTGAATGCGCACAACCTGTACGGTCGCCGCTGGCTGCTGATTCGCCTGCCCCTGGCAATCCTCGGGCTGGCGCTGGGCGTTTTCGTGTGGGGATGGATCTATCCGATGCCGCCCTCGCGGATCACCCTCTCCGCTGGCCTGCCCGGCGGAGCCTACGAACTGTTTGCCCAGCGCTATACACAGGAGTTCGCCAGCCACGGCGTGCACTGCGAGGTGCTGCCGTCCGCCGGATCGGCGCAAAACCTGAGCCGTCTGCGCAGCCAACCCGCCAGCGCCGATCTGGCCTTCGTGCAAGGTGGCTTTGGCTGGAACTCCATCTCGGAAGCCACCTCCGCCAGCGGCAACCCGCAGACCCTGGCGGCGGTCGACATCGAAGGACTCTGGCTGTTTTCCCACCACAGCGATCTCACCAGCCTCGACCAGTTGCGCAACCTGCGCGTGGCCGCCGGGCCCGATGGCAGCGGCCACCGCGTGCTGTTCCGGCGGCTGCTGGCGGAACAGCTGATAGCGGCGGACGCGGTACAGATGTCCCTGCTGACCGGAGCCGCTGCGGTGCAGGCCCTGCGACAAGGGCAACTGGACGCGGTCTTCCTGGTGGCTTCGCCGCAGGCCCCCGTGGTGCAGGAGCTGGTCCAGTCGCCCGGGATCCACCTGGCCGCTCTGAAGCTGACGGCCGGCATCGCGGACCGCAACAACTTCCTGGAACGGCGCCTGCTGGCGCAGGGCAGCCTGGGCTCCAGCCAGCCGCCGCAGGACATGGCCATCCTGACCACACACACGCACCTGCTGGCCAGCGAAGCGCTTGATCCGGCGCTCAAGCGCCTGGCAACCGCGGTAGCGGTCAAGGTGCACGGGGGACAAGGCACATTTCACCGGGCCGGCGAGTACCCGCTGCTGCAGAACAGCGACTTTCCGGCGGCACCTGAGGCGCGGCAGGTGCTGCGGCGCGGGCTCAGCGTGCTGGAGCGCAACCTGCCGTTCTGGTGGGTGCAGGTGTTGCAGCGGCTGCTGGTGATCGGCCTGCCGATCCTGGTCACTGTCGTGCTGCTGGGCTGGCTGATCCCGCTGTGGCTGCGCTGGCGCCTGGAGAGCCGCATCTCGCGCTGGTATGGCGAACTCAAGTTCATCGAACACGACCTGGCCCGCGACGCCATCGACATGGGTGGCATCGGCCTGAACCGCATCGTCGGCCGCGTGCGCCTCATCGAGCGCGCCGTGCAGGGCATGGCGCTGCCGCCGGAACTGGCGCGCCGCTGGTACCTGCTGCGGCACCACGTGGCTTTCGTCAAGGGCCGGGTCCGGGAGTACCAGGGACGATGAAGCTGCTGCTGCTGTACCGCCGACGCTGGTGGCTGATCTATCTTCCGCTGGCGGTGATGCTGATGGCCGCGATGGCGGTGACCCTGCTGTGGTGGGAGCCGCTGCCGCCGCAGCGCGTGGTGATCGGCACCGGTCCGGCCCAGAGCAGCTATCTCGACCTGGCGCGGGAATACGCCGTGCGGCTGGAGCGCGCGGGCATTGCCGTGGAGATCGTGCCGTTCTCGCGCCCACAGGATCCGCTGGCGCAGCTTGCCTCGGCCCAGCCGCGGATCGACATCACCTTTGCCCAGGGTCTCTACGCCGACAACGCCCCGGGCGCCCAGACCCTGGCTGTCATCGGCCACGAGATCCTCTGGGTGGTGGCGCGAGAAGGCATCCAGAGCCTGCAGGACCTGCGCAACCGCCGCATCGCGGCTTCTGTCGAAGGATCTTCGAACCGTCTGGCGGCGCAGATGCTGCTCCAGCATGCGCGGATCCCGCCCGGCGAAGTGGTTTTCTCCGAAGAAGTGGGCGACAAGGCCGTGGCAGCCCTCACCGAAGGGCGCGTCGACGCGGTCGTCCATGTGGCCACGGGCGGTTCCCGCACCGCAGGCACGCTGGTGCGCATGGAGGGCTTTCATCTGCTGCCGGTGGAGCATGTCGGCTCGCTGGTGGCCAAGGCGCCGCACCTGCGGGCGGTCATCATGCCGCAGGGTTCGATCGAGCTGCGCAGCAACCTGCCTTCTGCCGATCTGCCCAGCGCCGTCACCCTCACGCACCTGGTCGCCCGCCCCGGGCTGCATCCGGCCCTGCAGCGCACGCTGCTGGATGTGGCCGACGAGATCCATGTGATGGCCGGTTTCCTGGAGCGCCAGGGCGTCTATCCGACCACCGTGGGCAGCGACTTTCCGGTCGCACCCGAGGCCCTGCTGCACCAGCAGGGCACGCGCCCCTGGCTGGAAACGTTGCTCCCTTACGGCACCGCCCAGTGGGCACAGCTGATCCTGTTCGTCGTGCTGCCACTGGGCCTGCTGGGCTCGATACTGCTGATCCGCGCGCCACGCTACATCGAGTGGCGCATCGAGGCGGCATTGCTGCACTTCTACGGCGAACTGCAGTTCCTGGAAGACGAGTTCTCCCACCTCGCCCAGCCCGGGGAAGACATCCTCTGGCAGTTCGAGCAGCGCGTGGATGCGCTGGAGCGCATGGTGACCTCGCTCGAACTTCCCGACCAGTTCACCGACCGCTGGTACACCCTGCGCGAACACCTGGACGAGGTGCGCCTGCGCATCCGGGCCGCCACCGAGGCAGCCTGAGCGGCCGGCCCCCGAGCCGCAGAGTTTCACACCGGCGACACACGGCGCGCGCACAGTGCGCGCTTCGTCGTTGGAGTCAAAAAATGCTGATCAAGACCGACAAAGGTCGCCACGAGCTGCGCCCGGGAAACCGCTCCCTGGGGCAGCGTGAGCGGGCCCTGCTGCTGGTGGCCGACGGGCAGCAGAGTGAATCAAGGATGGCCGACCTGTTTGACGGCGCGGGCCGCCAGCTCATCGAGCGGCTGGTCGCGCAAGGCTTTCTGGCCCGGATCGCTACGGCGCGCGAGGCTCCGGCGCCGATCCCACCCGCCGCACCAACCCTGCCAGACACGACCACCATCCACGGTGAACAGTTCGCCGGCACGCGCTCGCTGGCCACGGCCCGCATGTTCCTGTTTGACCTGAGCGAACGCCTGTTTGCGCCGCGCGACAAGGCCATGGCCAGCCGCTACCGCGAAGCGCTGCGCGAGGCACGGAGCCCCGAAGCCATGCTGGCCGTCGGGCGGGCGCTGATCGCCGACGTCGAGACCCTGGCCGGCAGCGAACGGGCTGACGGCATCAGCGAGCGCTTGGCCAAGCTGCTCCCGGGCCACCTGCTGGAATCGGCCGCTTGACACGGCGCAGGACCGCTGGCCCACGGATTTGCGGCAAAGCTTCCGGTAAACTCGACCCATCAGGAGAGTGCTCCCCCCGTGGAGCCGCCGAAGGCGCAGGCGGTCGTTGCAACGGCCCTGAACGCTCAGGCAAAAGGACTGATGACCACTGGCTGAAAAGCCGGTGTCCCCCACTGGAGAGAGGCCACCCCAGCAGGTGGTCCACCGAAGGAGCAAGTGCGGCATCGCCCGCGCGAATCTCTCAGGTAAAGCGGACAGTGGGGCAGCACACGGATGCACCGTGTCGTCGCTGTGGCGCTGTGCCGCGGCATCTGCCCCACCCAACGAGAGTCCGCCTGTGTCCGACACCTCTGCCCTGCTCCAGACCCCGCTCAACGCCCTGCACCTCGAACTCGGTGCGCGCATGGTGCCCTTTGCCGGCTACAGCATGCCGGTGCAGTACCCCGCCGGCCTCATGGCCGAACACCACCACACCCGCAACGCCGCCGGCCTGTTCGACGTCTCGCACATGGGTCAGCTCACGCTCTCCGGCCCCGATGCCGCGGCCGCGTTTGAATCGCTGATGCCCGTGGACGTGATCGGCCTGGGCGTGAACAAGCAGCGCTACGGCCTGCTGCTGACCGACGAAGGCGGCATCATCGACGACCTGATGTTCGTGAACCGTGGGTCGGACATCTTCGTGATCGTCAATGGCGCCTGCAAACACGGTGACCTGGCGCACATCGTTGAACGCATCGGCGGCCGCTGCACCGTCACTCCGCAATTCGACCGCGCCCTGCTCGCCCTGCAGGGCCCGCAGGCAGTGACCGCGCTGGCCCGCCTGCTGCCGGGCATCGAGAAGCTGGTGTTCATGACCGGCATGGCTGCGACCTGGAACGGCGACGACCTGTTCGTCACACGCAGCGGCTACACCGGTGAAGACGGTTTCGAGATTTCCCTGCCGGCCGCCAGCGCCGAGGCCTTCGCCCGCGCCCTGCTGGCACAACCCGAGGTCAAACCCATCGGCCTCGGTGCTCGCAACTCCCTGCGCCTGGAAGCCGGCCTGTGCCTGTATGGCAACGACATCGACACCACGACCACGCCGGTGGAAGCGGCGCTGAACTGGGCGATGCAGAAGGTGCGCCGCACCGGTGGCGAACGCGCCGGCGGTTTCCCGGGTGCTGCCCGCGTGCTGGCCCAGCTGGACAGCACGCAAGCCCTGACCCGCAAGCGCGTGGGCCTGGTGGCGCTGGAGCGCGTGCCGGTGCGTGAACACGTCGAGCTGCAGAGCCTGAACGGCACGAAGATCGGCGAAGTCACCAGCGGCCTGCTCGGCCCCACGGCCGACAAGCCGGTCGCCATCGGCTACGTCACCCCCGAATTTGCTGCCACCGGAACCCGCGTCAGCGCCCTCGTCCGTGGCAAGACCGTGCCGATGGAGGTCGCACCCATGCCCTTCGTTCCCAATAGATACTTCCGCGGCTGAGTCAGCCCTTTCCAACTTTCTTCACTGGAGCCACACCATGACCACCAAGTACACCGAAGACCACGAATGGATCACCGTTGACGGCGGCATCGCCACCGTCGGCATCACCCACCATGCGCAGGACGCGCTGGGCGACGTGGTGTTTGTCGACCTGCCCGAAGTCGGCAAGAGCTTTGCCCAGAAGGACGTGGCCGGCGTGGTCGAGTCCGTCAAGGCTGCGGCCGACGTCTACATGCCCGTCAGCGGCGAGATCACCGAAGTCAACACAGCCCTGCGCGACGACCCCTCGCTGGCCAACAGCGACCCGCTGGGCGCAGGCTGGTTCTTCAAGGTCAAGCTCAGCGACGCCGCTCAAGTCGACGCTCTGCTGGACGCGACCGCCTACGACGCCTTTTCCAAGTCCGCCTGAATTCCCCCGAACCGATCTGCCAAGAACATTGCCATGCTGATGCCGTCCGTCAAACCCCTGGGTGAACTCGAAAACGCCAGCGAGTTCATCGCCCGCCACATCGGCATCAGCGAAGCCGATGAAACGATGATGCTGTCGGTCATCGGCGAGGCCTCGCGCCGCGCCCTGATCGACGGCATCGTGCCGCGCAGCATTGCGCGCAGCACCGGCATGGACCTGCCGCCCGCGACCACCGAAGCAGCCGCGCTGGCCGAACTCAAGGCCATCGCGGCCAAGAACAAGGTCTTCAGGAGCTTCATCGGCCAGGGCTACTACGGCACCCACACACCGGGCGTGATCCTGCGCAACATCCTGGAAAACCCCGCCTGGTACACGGCCTACACGCCCTACCAGGCAGAGATTTCGCAGGGGCGCATGGAAGCGCTGGTCAACTTCCAGACCATGGTGACCGACCTGACCGGCATGGCGATCGCCAACGCATCCATGCTCGACGAGGCCACCGCCGCCGCCGAAGCCATGACCCTGGCCAAGCGCTCGGTCAAGGCCAAGGGCCACGTGATCGTGGTCGCCGGCGACGCGCACCCGCAGACCATCGAGGTGATCCAGACCCGCGCCAAGCCACTGGGCCTGACCGTGAAACTGGCCAACTCGGCGCCCGAATGGGCCGCCGCGCTGGCTGCCGACGACTACTTTGCCGTGCTGGCGCAGTACCCTTCGACCAGCGGTCGCATCGACGACCTGCGCGCCGACGTGCAGACGGTGCACGGCAAGCAGGCCGCGTTCATCGTGGCGGCCGACCTGCTGGCGCTGACCCTGCTGGTGCCCCCGGGGGAGTTCGACGCCGACATCGTGATCGGCACCACGCAACGCTTCGGCATGCCCATGGGCGCGGGCGGCCCGCACGCCGCCTACATGGCCTGCCGCGACGAGTTCAAGCGCTCCCTGCCCGGCCGTCTGGTCGGCGTGAGCGTGGACACGCACGGCAACGCGGCCTACCGCCTGGCGCTGCAGACGCGCGAGCAGCACATCCGCCGCGAAAAAGCCACCTCCAACATCTGCACGGCGCAGGTGCTGCCCGCCGTCGTGGCCAGCATGTACGCGGTCTACCACGGCCCAGAGGGTCTGAAGCGCATCGCACAGTGCGTGGCGGCCTACACCGCGGTGCTGGCCGCCGGCCTGCAACAGCTGGGCCACACGCTGACCAGCGACACCGCCTTCGACACGCTGACCGTGAAAGCCAAGGACGCCGCGCACGCCCAGGCCATCCTGGCCAAGGCACTCGCCCAGGGCGCCAACCTCAAGCTGTCGTGGGGCCATTACGTCAGCATGTCGCTGGACGAAACCACCACGCGGCAAGACATCACGCTACTGTGGTCGGTGTTCGCCGCCGAAGGCCAGGCCCTGCCGTCATTCGACGCTTTCGAGAAGGGCGTCGAGCCGCTGATCCCGGCCGAACTGCGCCGCACCAGCGCCTACCTGACGCACCCGGTGTTCGACAGCCACCACAGCGAGACCGGCATGCTGCGCTACATCCGCGCGCTGTCCGACAAGGACCTCGCGCTGGACCGCAGCATGATCCCGCTGGGCTCGTGCACCATGAAGCTCAACGCCACCAGCGAGATGATCCCCATCACCTGGCCCGAGTTCGCCCACGTGCACCCCTTCGCCCCGGTCGACCAGCTGCAAGGCTACAAGGAGCTGGACGAGCAGCTGCGCGCCTGGCTGTGCCAGGCCACGGGCTACGCCGGCATCAGCCTGCAGCCCAACGCCGGCTCGCAGGGTGAATATGCCGGCCTGCTAGCCATCCAGGGCTGGCACGCCTCGCGCGGCGAAAGCCACCGCAACATCTGCCTGATCCCGTCGTCGGCCCACGGCACCAATCCCGCTTCGGCCCAGATGGCGGGACTGCAGGTGGTGGTGACCAAGTGCGACGAACACGGCAACGTGGACATGGCCGACCTGAAGGCCAAGTGCGAGCAGTACAGCGACAGGCTCGCCGCCATCATGATCACCTACCCCTCGACCCACGGCGTGTTCGAGACCACGGTCAAGGAACTCTGCGCCCTGGTGCACAGCCATGGCGGCCGCGTGTACGTGGACGGTGCCAACATGAACGCCCTGGTCGGCGTGGCCGCACCGGGCGAGTTCGGCGGTGACGTGAGCCACCTGAACCTGCACAAGACCTTCTGCATCCCGCACGGCGGTGGCGGCCCGGGTGTCGGCCCGGTCTGCGTGGTCGAAGACCTCGTCCCCTTCCTGCCCGGCCACGGCCGTGGCGCGGAGCCGGGTGGTGTCTGCGGCACGCCCGCGTCGGCCCACGCCGTGGGCGCGGTCAGTGCTGCTCCTTTGGGCAATGCGGCGGTGCTGCCCATCAGCTGGATGTACATCCGCATGATGGGCGCCGACGGTCTGAAGCACGCGACCGAGGCTGCGATCCTCTCGGCCAACTACATCAGCAAGCGCCTGGCCGACCACTACCCCACGCTCTACGCGTCGGCCAACGGCCACGTGGCGCACGAGTGCATCCTGGACCTGCGCGACCTCAAGGAAACCAGCGGCGTGATGGCCGAGGACGTGGCCAAGCGCCTGATGGACTACGGCTTCCACGCGCCGACGCTCTCCTTCCCGGTGGCCAACACGCTGATGGTCGAACCGACCGAGAGCGAAACGCTGGAAGAGCTGGACCGCTTCATCGACGCCATGATCGCGATCCGCAACGAGATCCGGCAGATCGAAAAGGGCGAGTGGCCGCAGGACGACAACCCGCTGAAGAACGCCCCGCACACCGCGGCCAGCGTGCTCACGAGCGAGTGGTCGCACCCCTATTCGCGCGAACTCGCTGCTGCGGCCAAGGGCCATGCGGTCAACACCAAGTACTGGCCGTCGGTGGGTCGCGTGGACAACGTCTACGGCGACCGCAACCTGTTCTGCAGCTGCGTGCCGGTCAGCGAACTGGCCTGATCCGTCAGCCACTCGCGCAGGATGCGCAAGGCCGGTGCCTCCTGGCGCCGGCTGAGCGTGACCAGGCCGAAGCGCGCGGTGGCGTCCAGCGCGGGCGACATCGTCAGCGGCACCAGCCCCGGCGCGGCCGCGTTCACCGTCAGCACGATGGCCTGGCTCTGCCGGGCCGCCTCGACCAGGCTCAGCGTCTCGTCGCTGCGCAGCGTCACCATGTCGTCCGGGTTGGCCTGCGGCCCGAAACGGCCAATCAGGATGCGCGCCACCTCGTCGCTCAGCGGCGTGGACGCCACCGGGTAGGCCAGCACATCGGCAATGCCCACGGGCGCGCCGCGCCGCGCCAGCGGATGGTCCGGCCGCACCAGAAACCCGGCATCCAGCTCGAACACCTGCGCAATCTCCAGGTCGGCCGACGGTCGCACCGATCGCACGTCCAGCACCGCCGCGTCCAGGTGCTGCTCACGCAGTTCGCCCACCAGCACGCTGGTGTTGCCGCGCGAGATCTGCAGCTGGAGTTTCGGGTGGCGTTCGGCCATGTGCAGCATGAGCGGTGTGGACAGCAGCGCTCCCGGCCCTGAGCTCAGGCCGATGCGCAGCGTGCCGATCAGGCCGGCGTGCAGGCCCTTACCGGTCTGCTTCAGCGCTTCGGCATCCGCCACCAGCCGCCGCGCGCGCTGCAAGACCTCTTGCCCAAACGGTGTCAGCGCGATGCGCCGGCCCAGCCGGTCGAACAGACGTCCGCCCAGCTCGTCTTCCAGCCCCTGGATGCTGCGCGTGAGCGCGGGCTGGGTGAGGTACAGCGCCTTGGATGCCTGCACGAAAGCCCCGAGTTCGGCCAGCACCACGAAGTGCCGCAGTTGCACCAGCGTCATGTAAACCTCCAGTCAAATGCATGGATCATTGATGATCAATGCATTGGACTTTAGATCAGTCGCTTCCTAACATGCAACAAAGTTCATGTTTCAGGAGCGTTTTGCATGGATCGACTCAGCGACGCCGCCATCCAGGAGTTCACCCTCCTGCGCCGCGACATCCACCAGCACCCGGAGCTGGCGTTCCAGGAACGCCGCACGGCAGCCCTGGTGGCAGCACAGCTGGGCGCCTGGGGCTACGCCGTCACCACCGGCATGGGCGGCACCGGTGTGGTCGGGCAACTGAAGCGCGGCGCCTCGGCCCGCGCCATCGGCCTGCGCGCCGACATGGACGCGCTACCCATCCTGGAAGCCAGCGGAACGGCATGGGCCAGCTGCACCCATGGCGTCATGCACGCCTGCGGCCACGACGGCCACACCACCATGCTGCTGGCGGCTGCGCAACACCTCGCGCTGCATGGTGAATTCGACGGCACGCTGAACCTGATCTTCCAGCCGGCCGAAGAAGGCGGCGGCGGCGCGCTGAAGATGATGGACGACGGCCTGTTCGACCACTTCCCCTGCGACGCGATCTTCGCCATGCACAACATGCCCGGCATGCCGCAAGGCCAGCTGGTGTTCCGCAGCGGCCCGACCATGGCCTCGTCCGACTACGCCACGATCACCCTGCACGGCCACGGCGGCCACGGCGCCATGCCGCACAAGGCGACCGACGTGGTGGTCGCGGCGGCCTCGCTGGTCATGGCGCTGCAGACCGTGGTCTCGCGCCACGTCGACCCGCTGCAGCCGGCCGTGGTCACGGTCGGCGCGGTGCACGCCGGGCAGGCCAACAACGTGATTCCGGCCGAAGCCCGGCTGGAGCTGAGCGTGCGCGCGCTGGACCCGCAGGTGCGGCGCAGCGTGGAGCAGCGCATCCGTGAACTGGTGCAGCTGCAGGCGCAGAGCTTCGGCGTGCGCGCCGAGATCGCCTGGCGGCCCGGCTATGCGGTGCTGGTCAACGATCCGCAGCAGACCGCGCGAGCGCTCGCCGTGGCCCGGTCACACTTTGCTGCAGATCAGGTCGTGGCCCAGGGCCCGATGCTGACCGGCAGCGAAGACTTCGCCTTCATGCTCGAACGCGTGCCGGGCAGCTACCTGTTCATCGGCAATGGCGCCGACGGCGAGCCCGGTGCGTGCATGGTGCACAACCCCGCGTACGACTTCAACGACCAGAACATCGGCCCCGGCGCGTCCTACTGGATCGCACTGGTGCACGAACTGCTTTCCCCCGCCCAACCCCAGCCCTGATCCCACCCGCCAGCCCACCGGAGCCTCACCATGATCCCTCGCATCAAGACCCTGATGGCCGTCACCGCCATCGCCCTGGCCAGCGTCACCGCCCAGGCCCAGACCTTCCCCACCAAGCCGGTGACCCTGATGGTCCCCTACCCGGCCGGCGGCCTGTCGGACGTGATCGCGCGCTCCGTCAACGTCACGCTGGGCAAGCAGCTGGGCCAGCCGGTCGTGATCGAGAACCTGGGCGGCGCCAGCGGCGGGATTGCTGCACAAAAGGTGCTCAACAACCCCAGCGACGGCTACACCGTGTTCCAGGGCTCGCCCAACGAGCTGATCCTGGCGCCGCTGGCGATCGCCTCCAGCAAGCTCAGGAGCGAAGACTTCCGCCTGGTGCAGATGATCGCGACCGCCCAGATCGCCTTCCTCGCCAAGAAGGACCTGCCGGTCAACAGCGTGGACGAGTTCGTGGAATACGCCCGCAAGGCCGCGAAGGACGGCAAGCCGCTGACGTTCGCCAGCGTCGGCCCGGGCTCGTTCTATCACCTGCTGGGCGAGCACCTGTCCAAGGTCACCGGCATCCCGATGGTCCATGTGCCGTACAAAGGCGCGGCCCCGGCCGAGCAGGACCTGATGGCCGGCCAGGTCGACTTCTTTCTCGCGCCCTACGGCAAGAAATACGACGAGATGGCCAAGCAGGGCCGCGTGAAGGTGCTGGCGATGCTCAACAGCGAGCGGCTGGAAAGCGTGAAGCAATACCCGGCCATCAGCGAGAGCAAGTCGCTCAAGGACTTCACCTTCAAGATCTGGACCGGCTACTTCGTCAAGAAGGACACGCCGGAACCGGTGGTCACCGCGCTGCACAAGGCGATCACCGGCACGCTGGGTGACCCGGCCGTGCACGCCGCGCTCGAAGCCAACAGCCAGCTGCTGCCCAAGCCGCAGACCCTGGCCGAAGCCGACAAGGCCTACACCGACGGCATCCAGCAATTCCGGGCGATTGCGAAGTCCATCGCCCTGCAGGCACAATAAGCGCCTTCTTCCGTCGATCGGGAGAGACCGGCCCCCTCAGGGAAGCCGGCGCCGAAGGAGCAACCGCCCCGGAAACTCTCAGGCAAAAGGACCGATCGGCGTTCAGCGCGCTCACAGCGCAACACTCTGAAGAGTGGCCGGGATTCGTCCCCCGGCCCACCGCAGGAGCAAGCCAGTCCTCACAGGACGGGTGAATCTCTCAGGTCACAAACAGAGGGGGTCATGGTCCGCACACGGTGTGCGGGTCGTGCCCATCCCTGTTTGACGGCCTTTCCAGAGAGATTCCACATGGCTCAGTCCACGCACATCATCGTCATCGGCGGCGGCATCACCGGTGTCACCAGCGCCTATGCCCTGGCCCGTCAGGGTCACCAGGTCACCCTGATCGAAAAGCACCGCTACGCGGGCATGGAAACCAGCCACGCCAACGGCGGCCAGCTCTCGGCCTCCAACGCCGAAACCTGGACCCACCCCTCGACGCTGCTCAAGGGCATCAAGTGGATGCTCAAGGCCGACGCACCGCTGCTGGTCAACCCCAAGCCGAGCTGGCACAAGCTGTCCTGGTTCGCCGAGTTCGTGGCGTCGATTCCCAAGTACCGCGACAACACCATTGCCACCGCGCGGCTGGCGATCGCCGCGCGCGAGCACCTGTTCGGCTGGGCCGAAGCCGAGCACATCGATTTCGATCTGAAGAAGCAGGGCATCCTGCACATCTACCGCGACAAGGCCGGCTTCGACCACGCGGGCGAGGTCTCCAGGCTGCTGGCCGAAGGCGGCCTGCCGCGCCGCGCCGTCACCCCCGACGAGATGCGCGCCATCGAGCCCACCCTGGCCGGCGACTATTTCGGCGGCTACTACACCGAGAGCGACAGCACTGGCGACATCCACAAGTTCACGCACGGCCTGTCGCTCGCGGCCGAGCGCCGTGGCGTGAAGCTGCTGACCGGTCACACCGTGGCCCGTGTGCAGAGCACCGGCAAGACCGCCCACGTCACGCTGTCGAACGGCGAAGTGGTCAGCGGCGACGCGGTCGTGGTCTGCGCCGGCGTGCACAGCCGGGCGCTGGGCGCCCAGCTCGGTGACCGGCTCAACGTCTATCCGGTCAAGGGTTACTCGATCACCGTGATGCTGAACGACGCAGCCAGCCAGGCCGCGGCGCCGCAGGTCAGCTTGCTCGACGACGAGACCAAGCTCGTGACCAGCCGACTGGGCGCGGACCGCTTCCGCGTGGCCGGCACCGCCGAGTTCAACGGCCATAACCTCGACATCCGCGCCGACCGCATCCGCCCGCTGGTCGACTGGGTCAACCAGTGCTTCCCGGGCGTGAGCACGCGCCGCGTCGAACCCTGGGCCGGCCTGCGGCCCATGATGCCGGACATGATGCCCCGCGTCGGCCCCGGCCGCCTGCCCAACGTGTTCTACAACACCGGCCACGGCCACCTGGGCTGGACGCTGTCGGCCATCACCGCGCACCAGCTCACGGAACACGTGACACTCTGGGATCGTGCCCGTGCGGGCCGCCCCAGCATCCGGCCGGCCCTGGCCTGAACCCGCGCGACGACAAAATCACCAGGAGACACCCATGGCCGTTTCAGCCTTCGACCTGTTCAAAATCGGCATCGGCCCCAGCAGCTCGCACACCGTCGGGCCGATGCGGGCCGCGCGCCTGTTCGTGCACGGGCTGGAGACCGGTGGCCTGCTGCCAACCGTGGCCCGTGTGCATTGCGGGCTGTACGGCTCGCTGGGCGCCACCGGCCGCGGCCACGGCAGCGACAAGGCGGTGCTGCTCGGCCTGTGCGGCCACGAACCCGAATCGGTGCCCATCGAATCGGTCGAACCAACCGTGACCGCCACCCGGGAACAGGGTCGCATCGCGCTCATGGGCACGCACACCATCGACTGGAACGACCGTGGAGACCTGACCCTGCACCGTCAACCTTTGCCCTTGCACGCCAACGGCATGCGCCTGACCGCGTGGGACGCGGCGGGTGCCGTGCTGGCCGAGCGCACCTTCTATTCGGTGGGCGGCGGCTTCGTGGTGAGCGAAGAAGTGATGGCCGACGGCCAGCGGCAGAAAGTGATCGCACCCGACGCGACGCAGCTGCCGGTGCCGTTCCGCACCGGCGACGAGCTGCTGCAGCGCTGCCGCGAACACGGCCTGTCCATCGCCGGCGTGATGCGCGTCAACGAGCGCCACTGGCGCAGCGACGACGAGATCCGCGCCGGCCTGTTGCGCATCTGGGATGTGATGCAGGCCTGCGTGCAGCGCGGCTGTGCCACCGACGGCGTGTTGCCCGGCGGCTTCAAGGTTCGGCGCCGCGCGCCGGCCCTCCATCGGGACCTGACCGGCCACCCCGAGAAGGCGCTGACCGACCCGCTGGCGGTGCTCGACTGGGTCAACCTGTACGCACTCGCGGTGAACGAAGAGAACGCCGCTGGCGGTCGGGTCGTGACCGCGCCCACCAACGGCGCGGCCGGCATCGTGCCCGCGGTGCTGCATTACTACCGCCGCTTCGTGCCCGGATCAACCGACGACGGCGTGGTGGACTTCCTGCTCACCGCGGCAGCGATCGGCATCCTGTACAAGGAGAACGCCAGCATCAGCGGGGCCGAGGTCGGCTGCCAGGGCGAAGTCGGCGTGGCCTGCTCGATGGCCGCAGCGGCCCTCTGCGCGGTGCTCGGCGGCACCCCCGAGCAGACCGAGAACGCCGCTGAAATCGGCATGGAGCACCACCTGGGCCTGACCTGCGATCCGGTCGGCGGCCTGGTGCAGATCCCCTGCATCGAACGCAATGCCATCGCTTCGGTCAAGGCCATCAACGCCGCCCGCATGGCGCTGCGCGGCGACGGCACGCACCATGTCAGCCTGGACAAGGTCATCAAGACCATGCGCGAGACCGGCGCCGACATGAAGACCAAGTACAAGGAAACGGCGCGCGGCGGGCTGGCGGTCAACATCGTGGAGTGCTGAGTCCGATCCGGCCGGGCCGGATTTCACAGGGATGTCACGGAGAGCCGGAACCATGGTGGGTTGTCCCATCTGCCACCCAACCCCATGACCATCGCCCGTCCCCTGATCACCCTCCTCGCCTCGGCCGCCCTCGCCCCGGCGGCCTTCGCCGGCAGCTTCACCTTCGGCCTCTGGGGCGACATGCCCTACGAAAAGAACAACGACGCGCAGACCACGGCCGCCGTGATCCGAAGCATCGACAACTCCGACGTCGCCTTCTCGATCTTCGACGGCGACATCAAGGACGGCAGCTCGGCCTGCACCGACGAGGTGTTCACCCGTACCACGAAGACCTTCAACGGCATGAAGGCACCGATGGTCTACGTCCCGGGCGACAACGAGTGGACCGATTGCCACCGCAAGAACAACGGCGGCTGGAACAACCTGGAGCGCCTGGACGCCCTGCGCAAGCTCATGTACGCCGACAGCCGCAGTTTTGGCCGCCGCAAGCTGGCGCTGGAGCACCAGGACGCGCCCTTCGTCGAGAACTCCCGCTTTCACAAGGGTGGCGTCGTGTTCGCGCAGGTCAACGTGGCCGGCAGCAACAACAACCGCGTGCTCGACGAGAAGGAGTGCGGTTCCAAGAGCGCCCGCACCGCCGCCGACTGCGAGGCCGACAACGCCGAATACGCGGCGCGCAATGCCGCCGTCAACCGCTGGATCGAAGAGAGCTTCGCGCAGGCCCGCCAGCGCAAGGCCAAGGGCCTCGTGCTGACGCTGCAGGCCGACCCGGGCTTCGACCTGGCCGAAACCGAAGACCTGGATGAAGCCAAGACCCGCGGCTGGAACCGTCCCGAGTCGGGCTACAAGGACCTGATGGACACCGTGATCCGCGAGACCAAGGCCTTCGATGGCCAGGTGCTGTTCGTGCACGGCGACACCCACGTGTTCAAACTCGACAAGCCGCTGTACGCACCGCTGGACCTGCTGCCCAACTTCACGCGCCTGCAGACCTTCGGCAGCCCGAACAACCACTGGGTGCACGTGACGGTCAACACCCGCAAGCCGGGCGTGTTCACGGTGCGGCCGGTGATGGTCAAACCCGACTGAACCCGAGGTCCGTCGGACTTTGCCGACACAATCGGGGCATGACCAGCCCCGCCTTCCGCGTGTTGAGCCTCATCCCCCCGATGACGCAGCTCAACACGCCCTACCCCTCCACCGCCTATCTGACCGGCTTCCTGCGTTCGCGCGGCATCGACGCGGTGCAGGAAGACCTGGCGCTGGCGCTGGTGCTCCAGCTGTTCACGCCGGCCGGTCTGGAGGCGCTGCGGGGCTGTGCACTGGCCCAGCCCGAGGCACTGCGCACAGGCAGCGTGCACAGTTTCCTCGACCAGTTCGACGCCTACCGCGCCACCATCGGCCCGGCCATCGCCTACCTGCAGGGGCGCGACTCGACACTGGCCTACCGCATCGCCGCGCGTGGCCTGCTGCCCGAGGGGCCGCGCTTCTCTGCACTGGACAACTATCAAAGCCTGGACGAAAGCGACGGCGGCGGTGACCCGCTGGGCTGGGCCTTCGGGGCCCTGGGCGTGCAGGACAAGGCGCGCCACCTCTGCACGCTCTACCTCAACGACTTGGCCGATGTGGTCCGCGACGCGGCCGACGAGCGCTTCGAGTTCGTGCGCTACGCCGAATCGCTGGCCAGCAGCCAGCCCAGCTTCGACCCGATGGCCGCCGCACTCGCTGCCCCGCCGACACTGGTGGATCAGCTGCTGCAGGACCTGACGCTGGGTGCCATTCACCGCCACCACCCCACCCTGGTTCTGCTCTCCGTGCCCTTCCCCGGCGCGATGTACGCGGCGCTGCGCATCGCGCAGACCATCAAGACGCACAACCCACACATCCGCATCGCGCTCGGCGGCGGTTTTGCCAACACCGAACTGCGCGAACTGTCCGACCCGCGCCTGTTCGACTTCGTCGACCACGTGACGCTGGACGCGGGCGAGCGGCCGGTGCTCTCGCTGGTGGAACACCTGCGTGGCGAGCGCGGCCGCCAGCGACTGCAGCGCACGTTCGTGCGCGAGAACGGCGCGGTGAAGTACATCAACCTCGCCGAGCCCGACATCCCGTTCGAAGACGTGGGCACCCCCACCTGGGACGGCCTGCCCATCGAGCGCTACCTGAGCCTGCTGGACATGCTCAACCCGATGCACCGGCTGTGGAGCGACGGCCGCTGGAACAAGCTGACTGTCGCGCACGGCTGCTACTGGAAGAAGTGCAGCTTCTGCGACGTGAGCCTGGACTACATCGGCCGCTACGAAACCGCGACCGCGTCCACGCTGGCCGACCGCATCCAGAAGATCGTCGAGGAAACCGGCCAGACCGGCTTCCACTTCGTCGACGAGGCCGCGCCACCCAAGGCGCTCAAGGCCCTGGCCGAGGAACTGATCCGCCGCGACCTGCAGATCAGCTGGTGGGGCAACATCCGCTTCGAGAAGACCTTCACGCCCGAGCTGGCCGAGCTGCTGGCGCAAAGCGGCTGCATCGCCATGAGCGGAGGACTGGAAGTGGCCAGCGACCGGCTGCTCCATCTGATGAAAAAAGGCGTCTCGGTCGAGCAGGTCGCGCGCGTGACCAAGGGCTTTGCCGACGCCGGCATCCTGGTGCACGCCTATCTGATGTACGGTTTTCCGACGCAGACGCTGCAGGACACGGTGGACGCGCTCGAATACGTGCGCCAGCTGTTCGAGGCTGGCTGCATCCAGAGCGGTTTCTTCCACCGCTTCAGCTGCACCGTGCACTCCCCGGTGGGCCTGGACCCGGCGGCCTACGGCATCGAGCTGATCCCGCTGCCGGAAACCACGTTCGCCAGAAACGACATCGGCTTCACCGACCCCACGCCCATGCCGCCCGGCGTGGACCACAACGTGCTGGGCGAAGGCCTGCGCAAGGCGATCTACAACTACATGCACGGTCTGTGCGTGGAAGACGACGTGCGCCGCTGGTTCGAGCACCTGCCCTGCCAGGTGCCACGCCCCACGGTCAAGCGCGGCAAGATCGCCAAGGCGCTGGCGGCGCACCACTGAGCGCCTCAAAGGAGAACGCGCATGAAACTGATCGGCATGCTCGACTCGCCCTATGTGCGCCGGGTCGCGATTTCCCTGCAACTGCTGGACCTGCCCTTCGAGCACCAGTCGCTCTCGGTGTTCCGCGGCTTCGACGAATTCCGCCGCACCAACCCGGTGGTCAAGGCCCCCACCCTGGTGTGCGACGACGGCACCGTGCTGATGGACTCGACCCTGATCCTTCAGTACGCCGAAGCGCTGGCCGGGCGCAGCCTGCTGCCCGCCGAACCGCAAGCCCTGGCCCTGTCGCTGCGCACCGTGGGCCTGGCGCTGGCCGCCTGCGAGAAGGCGGTGCAGATCGTCTACGAGCATGGCCTGCGCCCCGCCGACAAGCTGCACCAGCCCTGGCTGGACCGGGTGACCGGGCAGCTGCTGGCCGCCTGCGACGGACTGGAACAGGCCATGCCCGGCGGCATGGACCAGGCCGGCGTCAGCACCGCCGTCGCGTGGGAGTTCATCCAGAAAATGGTGCCGGACGCGGTGCCCGCCGGGCGCTACCCGAGGCTGGTGGCGTTTTCGCAAGCGGCTGAGGCCCATCCCGCCTTCGCGGCGGCGCCGCACGGGGACAGCACCTACAAGCCCTGAGCGGCCAGGCTGACGGCATGCCCATGTTCCGGACCATTGCCTCCTTCGCCAGCCTGCTGCTCCTGTCGCTCGCCGCCCGCGCCGCGGCACCCACCGTGCCGGCCACGACCGCGCAGGACCCCAACCTGCCTTCGCTCACCGTCGACGGCTATCGCTTCCACGCCCAGTCCTTTGGCGACAACAGGCTGCCGGTGCTGATCGTGCTGCACCGGCTGGAAGGCTGGCGCGCCAGCGGCGCAGTCTACGACGCCATGATCGGTCGCATGGGCGACGACCCTGCCTTCGCCGCCAGCCTGAGCTTCCGCCAGGGCGTCAAGGCCTTCACGGGCCCCGTGCTGTTCCTCACCGGCAAGTGCAGCCCGCGCATGGGCGAGGCCCAGCAGCGCCGTCACATGGTGCATTTCCGGCAGGCCAGGCTGGTGAACCTGCCCGATGCCGGGCATGCGATGTTCAACGACCAGCCTGCGGCCTCCATGTCCACGGTCCGCGAGTTCCTCACGGAACAACCCTGAGCGTGCAAAGCCTTGTGCGGTCGCAGGGATGACGAACTGCGGTAGAACCCCCGGGTGCAAAAAGACTTCAAAGGCAACAAGGCCCACCTGCCCAGCAAGCCCTGTGAGGTCTGTGGCCGGACCATGAGCTGGCGCAAGGCCTGGGCCAAGAACTGGGATGCGGTGAAGTACTGCTCGGACGCCTGCCGTGCGCGCAAAGGCGCGCCGCCTGCGCATGGCTGAGCGAGCTGCCGCGCCCGTCCGGCACCTGGTCATCGCGCTGGGCGACCAGCTGGACCACGAAAGCTCCGCACTGCAAGGTTTCGATCTTGCGCTGGACGTGGTGTGGATGGCCGAGGTGGCCGATGAATCCACGCACGTCTGGTCGGCGAAACAGCGCATCGCCCTCTTCCTCGCCGCCATGCGGCATTTCGCGGCAGAACTGCGTGAGCGGGGCATGCCGCTGTCCTACGCGCGGATGGACGATGCAGACAACGCCGGCACCTTGGCCGGTGAACTGCAACGCGCCATCGACGCGCTCCAACCGGAGCAACTGGTGATGACCGCCCCCGGCGACTGGCGCGTGCTGCAGTCTCTGCGCGGCGTGGCGGCCAGGGCCGGGCTGCCGCTCGACCTGCGCGACGACACGCACTTCTTCTCCACCGTGCGCGACTTCGCCGCCCACGCCAAAGGCCGCAAGCAGCTGCGTCTCGAATACTGGTACCGCGAACTGCGGCAGAAGCACGGCGTGCTGATGGACGGCAAACAGCCGGCGGGCGGCCAGTGGAACTTCGACGCCGACAACCGCGAAAGCTTTGGCAAGGCCGGGCCGCAGAATGTGCCGCCGCCATTCTGCGTCGCGCCCGATGCCATCACCCGTGAGGTCATCGCCCTGGTTAACGCCCGCTTTGCCGACCACCCGGGCTCAGTGGACAGCTTCGCCTGGCCGGTCACCCGCACCGACGCCCTGCGCGCGCTGGACAATTTCATCCAGCAGCGCCTGCCCCTGTTCGGCCAGTTCGAAGACGCGATGTGGGCCGGCGAGGTCTGGCTCTGGCATTCGCAGCTGAGCGCGGCGCTCAACCTCAAGCTGCTGAACCCGCGCGAGGTCGTGACCGCGGCCGAAGCCGCGTACCGCAGCGGCCACGCGCCGCTCGCGGCCGTCGAAGGTTTCGTCCGCCAGATCCTGGGCTGGCGCGAGTACGTGCGCGGCATCTACTGGACGCAGATGCCGGGCTATCTGGAACGCAACGCGCTCGATGCGCAAGCACCGCTGCCCGCCTGGTACTGGACCGGCGAGACCGACATGGCCTGCCTGCGCGACGCCATCACGCAGACCCTGTCGCACGGCTACGCGCACCACATCCAGCGCCTCATGGTCACCGGCCTCTACGCGTTGCTGCTGGGCGTGCGGCCGCAGTCGGTGCATGCGTGGTACCTCAGCGTCTACGTGGACGCGGTGGAATGGGTGGAGCTGCCCAACACCCTGGGCATGAGCCAGTACGGCGACGGCGGCCTGCTGGGCAGCAAGCCCTATGTGGCGACCGGCAAGTACATCCAGCGCATGAGCAACCACTGCAGCGGCTGCCGCTTCGATCCCGCGCAGAGCACCGGTCCGAAAGCCTGCCCCTTCACCACGCTGTACTGGGACTTCCTGATGCGGCACGAGGCGATGCTGCGGCAAAACCCGCGCATGGCCATGCAGATGAAGAACCTGGACCGGCTGGCGCCCGAGGCGCTTGAAGCGATTGCCGCGCAGGCCCGGGCGCACCGGGCCGCGCAGGCGGGCTGATCCGCCCGGTCAGACTTCCTGCGCGATCTGGCGCAACGCCTGCTCGTAGGCCTCGGCCGGCTGCCCACCGGAGATCAGGTGGCGGTCGTTCACGATCACGGCGGGCACCGAGTGGATGCCGTGGCCGGTGTAGAACTGTTCGCGCTCGCGCACTTCGTCGGTGAACTCGTCGCCGGCCAGCACCTGCTGCGCGCGGTCCACGTCCAGCCCCGCCTGCTTCACCGCCGCCAGCAACACGGCGGGATCGGCCGGGCTTTCGGCACGACCGTGGTGCGCCTCCATGAGGGCCCGCTTGAACGCGTGCTGCTCGCCCGGCGCGCCCTCGGCCTCGGCCCAGGTCAGCAGCCGGTGCGCGTTGAAGGTGTTCCAGATGCGGCCGCGGCCGTCCTTGTTGAAGCTGAAGCCGGCCGCTGCGCCGCGCTCGCGGATGGTCTCGCGGATCTGCGCCTGCTGCTCGGCCGTGCTGCCGTACTTCTTGCTCAGGTGCTCGCCCACGTCTTCGCCCTCGGACGCCATCTGCGGGTTCAGTTCGAACGGCTGGAAATGCAACTCGGCCGTGATGTCGGGTTGCACCCGGGCCAGCGCCTGCTCTAGCCCGGCCAGGCCGATGGCGCACCAGGGGCAGGACACATCGGAGACGAAATCGATTTTGAGGGTCTTGGTCATCGGCGAATGGTAATCACCCATGCGCGACAATGTCGGGCTCCGCCGAATTGCCCCAGAAAAGCCCCGATTCGCTCCACCATGACCGACCGTTACGCCGTCATCGGCAACCCCATTGGCCACAGCAAGTCCCCCCTGATCCACAGCGCTTTCGCGCAAGCCACCGGGCAGGACATCGAATACACCGCCATCGAAGGGCCGCTGGACGGCTTCAGGGCCACGGTTGAAGCCTTCATCGCCAATGGCGGCCGCGGCATGAACGTGACGATTCCCTTCAAGTTGCAGGCCTTCGACATCGCCACCGACCCGATGGAGTCGGCCCGCCTGGCCGGCGCGGTCAACGCGCTGAAGTTCGAGGGCGGCCGCATCCATGCGCAGAACTTCGACGGTCTGGGCCTGGTCAACGACATCCAGCGCAACCTGGGCGTCTCGCTGGCCGGCAAACGCGTGCTGATCTGCGGCGCGGGCGGCGCCACGCGCGGCGCCATCCTGCCGATCGCGGCGCAGAAGCCCGCCGTGATCGCCGTGGCCAACCGCACCGCCGACAAGGCCCACGGCCTCGAGGCCGACTTCGCGGCCCACACCGCTCTGCAGACCGGCGGCTACGACCAACTGGCCGGCGAGTCGTTCGACGTGATCCTCAACGCCACCTCCACCGGCCTCTCGAAAGACGAACTCCCGCTGCCCGCCGGCGTGTTCGCGCCCGAGGCGCTGGCCTACGAACTGGTCTACGGCAAGGGCCTGACCACGTTCCTGAAGCAGGCGCAGGCCGCCGGTGTGACGCAACTCGCCGACGGCGTGGGCATGCTGGTCGAGCAGGCGGCCGAGGCGTTCGAATGGTGGCGCGGCGTGCGTCCGGACACCCAACCGGTGATTGCCCGCTTCACCGTCCCTCTGGTCTAAAACACGGGCCCCCACGCTCCGCCGCTGCGCGGGTCGCTGCCCCCCACGGGGGCTGACCCGCCTTGGGGCGGCCCGGCGGCGGGTCGTTACCGCTTGCACATGACATCTTCTTCTCGTTGGGCACAGGCCGTGCCCCTGCTGGCCGTGCTCGGCTCAGTCGTCGCGCTCGGCATCGGCACCTCGTTCGCCAAACAGCTGTTCCCGCTGGTCGGCTCGCTGGGCACCACCGCCCTGCGCGTGGGCTTTTCGGCCTGCTGGCTGCTGCTGATCTGGCGACCCTGGCGCTGGACCACCACCCGCGCCGACTTCAAGAGTCTGGTGCGCTACGGTATGGCGCTGGGCTGCATGAACCTGATGTTCTACCAGTCGATCAAGACGATCCCGTTTGGCGTCGCGGTGGCCATCGAGTTCAGCGGGCCGCTGGCCGTCGCCTTCTTCACCTCGCGCCAGCGCATCGACTACCTCTGGATCGCCTTCGCCATCGTAGGCCTGGGCCTGCTGCTGCCCCTGGGGCACGACGTCAGGAGCCTCGACCCGGTCGGGGTCGGTTTCGGCCTCGGCGCCGCGGTGTTCTGGGCCGCCTACATCCTGTTCGGCAAGAAGGTCGGCCACCTGCACGCCGGCCACTCGGTCGCGCTGGGCCTGACCATGGCCGCCATCACCGTCGTGCCCTTCGGCGTCTGGCACGCGGGCAGCGCGCTGCTCCAGCCCGAGATCCTGCTCTACGGCCTGGGTGTCGCCGCCGTCTCCAGCGCCATCCCGATCTCGCTGGAAATGGTCGCCCTCAAGCGCCTCACACCCGCCGCCTTCGGCGTCATGGCCAGCATGGAACCGGCCGTGGCCGCGCTGATGGGCGTGCTGGTGCTCCACGAGCAGCTCAGCGGCCTGCAATGGCTGGCCATCGTGCTGGTGATGTGCGCTGCCGCCGGCAGCGCCGCGACCGCCAAGCCCGAGACACACCGCGGGCCGGCGGACGAAATCGTGCAGTGACGCCGCGTGCTGGCCGGTTCAGGTCAGCTTGAACACCGCCACGGCGGCCACCAGCTGGTCGGCCTGCTGCTTCAGGCTGTCGGCGGCGGCAGCGCTCTGTTCCACCAGCGCCGCGTTCTGCTGCGTGCCCTGGTCCATGCGGGTGATGGCCTGACCCACCTGTGACACGCCCGAGCTCTGCTCCGAACTGGCGGCGCTGATCTCGGAAACGATGTCGCTGACGCGGCGGATCGAACTCACCACTTCCTGCATCGTCACGCCGGCCTGGTCCACCAGGGCCGAGCCCTGCTCGACCCGGTCCACGCTGGCGCCGATCAGGCCCTTGATCTCCTTGGCCGCTTCGGCGCTGCGCTGCGCGAGGTTGCGCACCTCTGCCGCCACCACCGCAAAGCCCCGGCCCTGCTCGCCAGCGCGCGCCGCTTCCACTGCGGCGTTGAGCGCCAGGATGTTGGTCTGGAAGGCGATGCCGTCGATGGTGCCAATGATGTCGCTGATCTTGCGGCTGCTCTCGTTGATGCCCTTCATGGTCTCGACCACGCGGCCCACCACCTCGCCGCCCTGCACCGCCACTGCAGAGGCACTGTGTGCCAGCTGGCTGGCCTGGCGGGCACTGTCGGCGTTGTGCTGCACCGTGGTGCCCAGCTCTTCCATGGTGGCGGCGGTCTGCTGGAGTTCGCTGGCCTGTTGCTCGGTGCGGGTGGACAGGTCCTGGTTGCCGGTCGCGATCTCCTGGCTGGCGTGCGAGACGTAGTCGGAGCCGCGGCGCACGTCGCTCACGGCGCGGGACAGCCCCTGCTGCATCTGGTCCAGCCAGGCCAGCAGACTTTCGGTGTCGCCCTTCTTCAGCGCAATGCGGGTGCTCAGATCGCCCTCGGCCACCGCGCGGGCCACGGCCACTGCCGTGCGCGGCTCGCCGCCCAGCTGGCGCTGGAGGCTGCGGGTGATCAGGGTGCTCATTGAAATGCCCAGCACCAGCGCCAGACCGAGCAGCACCACCACCGCCAGGCGCGCCTGGTCGTACACGCCCGTGACGTGGGCGGCCGCCGCGTCGCCGCCAGCGTAGTTGTACTGAAGCAGCTTGTCGATCGTGCCCACGACCTCGTCGAACGCCATGCTGGACGCGCCGTCGGCAATATCGGCCGCGTCCTGTTGTTTCTTGTCACGGCCGAGCTTGATGACCCGCTCCTGCGACTGCCGGTAAGCCGCCAGAGACTTGTCCAGCCCGGCCAGCAGTTCGCTGGCCTGTGCCTCGACACCGCGCGACTTGTAGCGCTCGACCAGCTCCCGGGTCTTCTGGGTGATCGCCGCCATCTTTTCTTCGTATTCGGCGTGGTAGCTGGTGTCGTCGGTCCGGCTGTGCTTGATCTCCAGATCGCGCGATTCCAGCACGCCGGCCCTCGCCTCGGAGAGGTCACCGACCCCCTTGAGCCATTGGGCCGACAGCGCGACGGCCTCGCCGTCCACGCTGCGCAATCCGACCAGTGAGGTGGCGCCCAGGGCGGCCGTGAGCAACAGAACGGTGGCAAACGCAGCCAGCAGTTGTCCGCCGACCGACAGTTTGTCCAGCCACCGACCGGGTCGGATGGGGAATTTCATGGCGTGCTCCGGCTCAGTGCGTCACTTCTTGTGGCCGATGTAGCTCACGCCAATGATCTTGCCGCCGCCGTCCTTGATCGGGTTGTAGCAGGCGTCATAGGCCGTGCCCAGCACGTCGATGGGGCCGCAGAACTGCTGCCCCTTGCTCACCGCGTCGTAGGCCGCGTTGCGTGCCAGTTGGGTGCCCGTGCCGCGTTTGCCTTCGGGTGTGAGTACGTTGGTACTCACGCGCACGAACTCGTCGCCCGCCTTAACGAACACAGTGGCGGTGGCCTGGTGCTCCTTGCGGATGGCATCCACCACGTCGAAGTTGTTGTTGATCTTGCGCTGGCCGAAGAAGATCGCCGGCACATCCTTGTCAGCCACCTTGTCCGTGCCCTCCAGGCGGGGGGCTCCGATCTTGGCCAGACGGGCGTCGAGGTCGGCAATCGTGGCCTTGGGGTCGGCGGCCTGGGCTGCGGAGACACCGATCAGACCGGCAACAAGGGTGAACAGAACGCGTTGGAATTTCATGGCAGCTCCTGTGAACGGGGAGAAATGCGGGGGATGACAAGACATCCGGCGGATGTGCAACCCATATCGACGGTCGAAGTTCCAACTTGAAACAGACACCGATGCGATCAGGGTTTTTCCGGACGGGGTGCGGGCGGGATGCCCGGTGCGTGCGCTTTCGGGCTATCGTGGCCGCTCCTCAAGGAGACCCCGATGCCCGCCAAAAACACCCTCTGCCTCTGGTTCGACGGCACCGCCGAAGAAGCCGCGCGCTTCTACGCCGCCACCTTCCCCGACAGCGCGGTCGGCGCGATCCTGCGTGCGCCGGGTGACTACCCCGCGGGCAAAGAAGGCGACGTGCTGACCGTCGAATTCACCGTCGCGGGCATCCCTTGCCTGGGCATGAACGGCGGCCCCGGCGTGCCGCACAGCATGGCCTTCTCGTTCCAGATCGCCACCGACGACCAGGCCGAGACCGACCGCCTGTGGAACGCCATCATTCACAACGGCGGCGAAGCCAGCGCCTGCGGCTGGTGCAAAGACAAGTGGGGCCTGTCGTGGCAGATCACGCCACGCGCCCTCTCTGCCGCGATCACCGATCCCGACCGCGACGCAGCCAAGCGCGCGTTCAACGCGATGATGGAAATGACCAAGATCGATATCGCGACGATCGAGGCCGCGCGGCGCGGCTGACCCCGCTCAGACCGGCTCCGGGTCCGATGGCAGCCGGTGCGCGTCCACTGCCCAGGGCACGTGTGAGCTGAAGAACGCATTGCAGGACGGCAACTGCTCCAGCGCGGTGTGGAACAGGGCCCGCGCGATGTGCAGTTCGCCGGGATATCGCGGCGAACGGAAAAACATCGGGCTGCCGCAATGCCCGCAAAAGCCGCGCCCCGCACCCTCCGCCGTCTCGAACCAGCGCAGCGCCCCATCCGGTGAGGCGATCTCCACATCTGCTTCGAGAAACCCCGCCCAGGTCACCAACGGCGCGCCGTGGGCGCGCTGGCAGCGGGTGCAGTGACAGTGGGCGACCCAGCGGGCGGGGAGCTTGGCCGAAAACGCGACCGCTCCACACAGACAACTTCCTCGGGCGAGAAGTGACATGTGCTGCTCCTGGTTGCAGTTGCGAAACGTGCCGGGTCCAGCGGTGAATGCTGCCACGTTCATGGCCCCAATTGCACCGCCAGCCGCCCCAGCGTCCTGATCGCGTCGTCGAAGCGCGCATCGCCCGGGTGGCCCACGTTCAGCCGCAGGTGGTGGGTGAAGCGGTGGTCGGCCGAGAACAGCACACCGGGGGCGGTGCTGATCGACGCGGCACGGGCGCGCTGGTGCAGGGCCAGCGTGTCCACCTGCGGCGGCAGTTCCAGCCAGAGGAAATAGCCGCCCTCGGGCCGCGTCACCCGGGTGCCGGCCGGGAAGTGCCGCTCCACCAGTTTGAGTGCGTGGGTGCGCTGCGCGGCCAGGGCCTCGCGCAGGCGGCGCAGATGCCGGTCGTAGCCGCCCTGGGCCAGGTAATCGGCCAACGCCAGCTGCGGCGGGATCGCCGTGGCCAGCGAGGTCATCATCTTCAGCCGCTCCACCTGTGGCGCGTAACGCCCGGCGGCGGCCCAGCCCACACGGTAGCCCGGCGCCAGACATTTGGAGAACGATGAGCAGTGAAGCACCCCGCCCTGCTGGTCGAAGGCCTTGGCCGGCGGCGGGCGGCGGGCGCCGGCGTGCAGTTCGCCGTACACGTCGTCCTCGATCAGCGGCACGCCGTGCTGCGCCAGCAGTGCGACCAGCGCCTGCCGCCGCGCCACCGGCATCAGCGCGCCCAGCGGGTTCTGGAAGCTGGGCATGAACCAGCAGGCCGCCACCTTCTGCCGCGCCAGCAGCTCGGCCAGCGCGTCCAGGTCCACGCCCTCCTGCGGATCGGTCGCCACCTCCACCGCCTTCAGGTGAAGCCGCTCCAGCGCCTGCAGCGCGGCGTAGAAGGTCGGCGACTCCACCACCACCACGTCGCCGGGCTGCGTGACCGCCTGCAAGCACAGGTTCAGCGCCTCCATCGCGCCGTTGGTGATGATGAGTTCGTTGTCGGCCAGCGGCACACCCTGCAGCGCGTAGCGCTTGCGCAGCGCCAGCCGCAGGCTTTCGTCGCCGGCGGTCAGCGCGCCGGTGATCTGGCTGGCCTTCAGGCGCCGCATGGCCCGCGCACCAGAACGCGCGAGTTCGTCGAACGGGAACAGGTGCGGCGCCGGGAACGCTGAGCCCAGCGGCACTACGTCGGCGTCGCGGGTAGAGCCGAGCAGGTCGAACACCAGTTCGCTGATCGCCACTGGCGTGGCCTCGCGCCGCGGCGCCGCCGCCTCAGGCGCAGGGCGCTGCGTACGCCGCGTGGCCCGCACAAAAAAGCCGGACCGTGCCCGCGCCTCGATCAGCCCCAGCGCTTCGAGCTGGCCGTAGGCCTGGAACACGGTGGACGGGCTGACCTGCCGCTGCTCGCAAGTCACGCGCACCGAGGGCAAGCGCTCGCCCGGCCGCAGCACCCCGGCGCGGATCGCATCGGCCATGTCTTCGGCCATTTGCTGGTAGCGGGGCAGCGATCTGATCTGGTCAATTTTCATTTCATCTGAATCTACCGCATCAGATGGGCCGCGACCACCATACAAGGCATGCTCAGCCCAAGCCTTGCCCACGCCGCGCCGCGACCCTCCACCCTCACTCCGCTGGAGCACCTGGCGCAGACCGGGCTGCTGCGCTGCGCGGTGCCGGCCCGCATGGGCGGCGACGGAGGTGACGCGGCCGACCTGGCGCTGGCGGCCAGCCTGCTGCTGCCGCGGGACACCCCGGCCGCCGCCGTGTTCTGGGCGCAGCGCCTGGCGATCGAGGCGCTGGTGCAGTCGCCCAACGTCGCCCTGCGCGAACTCTGGCTGCCCGACCTGCTCAGCGGCCTGCGCGCCTGCACCCTGTCGCCCTGCGCCGCCCCGCTGACCGGTGAAGACACCGGCCGCGGCTGGCTGCTGAGCGGTCACCTGCCAGACGTGCCCAACCGCCCGTGGGAAGGCTTCTCGCTGGTGGCGCCGCTGCGCCTGGGCGACGCGCCCACCGGCTGGGCCCTGCTGCGCAGCGAAGAAGACGGCCTCTCGGCCCTGCCCTGCGCTGACCCGCACACGGCCACGCTCCAGCTGCGCCGCGTGTACTTCCGCGAAGACGAATGGCTGGGCGAGGCCGACCTCGCGCAGCGCATGGCCCCGGTCGCATCAGCCCTCGCCCCGTTCCAACCCCGTCCGCCGGCCGCCTAGGCCTGAGCACCATGACCTCCCGCCCCAACCTCACCCGAACCATCCCCATCCTTCCGGTCGCCGCCATCGCCGACGGCGCCACCATCCAAGCCCGATCCACCAGCGGCCGCTTCACCCGCTGGCGCTGGGCACTGGTCTGGCTCACGCAGCTGGCCTACTACGGCACGCCCTGGCTCAGCTTCAACGGCCGCCAGGCGGTGCTGTTCGACCTGCAGGCCGACCGCTTCTTCCTCTTCGGCGCGGTGCTCTACCCGCAGGACCTGATCTACCTCGCTGGCCTGCTCGTGCTCAGCGCCCTGCTGCTGTTTTTCGTGACCACGCTGGCCGGGCGACTGTGGTGCGGCTTTGCCTGTCCGCAGACGGTCTACACCCAGCTGTTCCAGTGGATCGAGCACCGCTTCGAGGGCGACCGCCAGGCCCGGCTGCGGCTGGACCGCAGCCCCTGGACCGCGCACAAGCTCGCGCGGCGCGGCGGCAAGCACCTGGCCTGGGCGCTGCTCGCGCTGTGGACAGGCTTCACCCTCGTCGGCTACTTCACCCCCATCCGCGACCTCGCACTGGCCGTGCCCGGCCAGCTCGGCCCGTGGGAAGCGTTCTGGGTGCTGTTCTACGGCCTGGCCACCTACGGCAACGCCGGCTTCCTGCGCGAGAGCGTGTGCCAGCACATGTGCCCCTACGGCCGCTTCCAGGGCTCGCTGATGGACGCCAACACGCTCTACGTCGCCTACGACGAGCGCCGCGGCGAACCGCGCGCCTCGCGGCCCCGCGGCAGCGACCCCGGACAACAAGGCAGCGGCGCCTGCGTGGACTGCACCCTGTGCGTGCAGGTCTGCCCCGTCGGCATCGACATCCGCCAGGGCCTGCAGGCCGCCTGCATCAGCTGCGGCCTGTGCATCGACGCCTGCAACAAGGTCATGGACCAAATGCGTGCGCCGCGCGGCCTCATCCGCATGGCCTCCGAGCGCGAACGGTCCGGACCACAGACCCAGGGCCTGGGCTGGCGCGGTCACTTCGCGCGCCGCCGCGTGCAGGTCTACGGCGGCCTGCTGCTGCTCGGCACCGGCCTGCTGGTCGCCAGCTTCGCCGAGCGCCCCACCCTGCGCGTCAACGCCCTGCGCGACCGCGGCGTGCTGACCCGGCAGATCGAACACGGCGCGGTGGAAAACGTCTACCGCCTGCAGGTGATGAACGCCCTGGAACGCCCCCGCGACCTGCGCATCCGCGTGTACGGTATCGATGGCCTACAGCTGACGTCGGACGACACACTGCACCTGCCGCCAGCAGGCGCGGCGCAGCACAGCGTGACAGTGCGGGTGGATGCGGCGCAGGCACAGGCCCTGGCGGGGCGTGTGGTGCCGATCTGGTTTGGGGTGGGGGATGTGGAGGCTAGCGCAGCTGTAGTTGAGCTTGCCGAAACCCGGTCTACCTTGTTGTTGCCGCGTTGAGGTCGGGCGGCGAGGCGATGGCTGGATTCGGCGAGGAGCGGACGCTCAACGTTTGAATTGAGCGGACTGCGCGGCTTTTCGAGCAGGTCCGATCAAATGATGGGTTATGCGGCATTTGTGCATATAGATTTGGACCCCGTCTGGCACATCCCGATCTAGGCTCTATTTGCCAAGAATCACCATGCAGCTACTTAGCAATGTATTTGCCAACCGTTGTTTCTCGACGCAACGGTCGCATTTGCCCGGGGCGCCGACGATTTGGCTCTTGCCTTGTATCGAATGCCACACTCGTTTCCAAAGTTTATGGCATCAAGAACCAAATCAGAGTCCCGTTCAGCAAACAGGAGCTTCTTCGTGCGAATCAATCGAAGAGTTTTTGGGCTGAAAAGCGACTTAAGGACCTTATCCTCGTTGACGACCGTAAACTCGTCCACCCAACCTGCCTTGTTGTGTTCAAAACGAGGGAGCTTAAGTGTGAAGTCAGGATTGACGAAAATTTCCAGAATCGGTTGGTTATCGTCGTAGGATTCGAAACCATCAAACCACCCATAGCGAACGGTAGCTCTGACTCGAAGCTCTCCCTTTGTGTATACCCACCTAACAAAGGGGTTTCCTTGCGTCGTCCCGGTTCCGTCGTTTATCTCAACGTGTTCAAGCGAAACACCGGCAGAGGCGTCTGGGAAGACCACAGTGTGTTCTACCCCGTCGAGCGTGACAAAAGTTGCCCGCGCATCGGAATCGCCCGTCTGCTTTTGTCTGATGAAAGTTGTTTCATAGACCCCTTTCTCAACATATCTTTCAGCTCGAACTAATTTATCGGCACTGGAAGCTGATTGAGGGCAGCATAGAGCAACCATCAGCAACATTGCTGCAAATTTCAGGTGCAAACCAATGGTCGTCTTAGGTCGAATCATAACTTCACCAATTCTGATCAATGTCAGCCAATCACTACAAATCAGAAGCGTTCTTTCATCGCATTCGGCATCTCACGATCTTGACGCATAACGTTGGAGCTAAGGGGCTGGAACCAGCTGGCCGCGCGAAGCGATGATGAACTGCTGAGCGTAGCGCGGCCAGCTGGTGGAGGGCCACTTGAGCGACCGGTTAGGCCGCGACGAACACCTCGCTCGGGCGCCGCCTCGTGATTGTCGACGGGTACGACGCGCGCCGAAGCACATAGCATTTTTGTGACGGCAAGTCATAGAAGGCTTCGTTCCATGGCTGGGCACCAAGACGCTCAATGAGCGATAGAAGGACGCGCTCATTCAAGCGATCTCGTTTCCGCCGGGCTTCATATACCTGGATGTCCTCCTCCGGAAGCGGCACGCCACCTTCGTAGAACGTCCAGCCGGTGTCTTGGCGACCACAGTAGACCGAACGCTCAGTGACAGCCCCATTGACGCAGGCCCGGTACGAGAATGCGGCACCTGACTGGAATGTAGTGTCTTGGTCGTGCGCTGACCAATGCAAGGTTGTCAGACCGTGATTCGTGGTCAAGCCGTGGCACAGAGAGTCGTAGCCATCGCATAGCCAACTATTGTTCCAGAGCACACTCCAGCGAGATTTCGTTGGCAAGACGAAAAAGCACGTGGGAACGTTGGTGAACTCTTCGCAGGACTTGATCGCTTGATCAATTGAAGATGCTGTGAGCCAAAGCCCTTCGATCTGCTCGGCACCAAGAAAACGACGTAGCTCCTTCTCAACCGCATTCGCTGCCGCTTCGATGGGGGCTTGAACAAGATCGAGCGACTGAGTGGCTGGCCAGCAGCTTGCAATGGCGGAGGTGCGCATGGTCTGGATTTCGCGGCCTAACGTTTGACATGAGAGGCTCGACCCGGCTTGCCGGGGCGAGTTCTCTCGATGGAAGGGCTAGGCCTCAGGCGCGCATGCCGACCCATATGACCGCCTCCGTGGATGCCGAGACTACGGGCGACAGAACCCGTGGCAAAAACTGACCAACTGTAATGTGAGAGGCAGACTGATCGTGGTGCTGCCGCTCCTCCGCAACGATGGACTCAATGGCTTTGACTGCAGCTTCGTCTTTCCCTTGCAGCAGTTCGAGTTGGTGTTCCAGATGGCGGAGGACGACGCGCTCTACTGCCACGGTGGTTGCGGCGATTGCTTTGCGACCAAAGAGCCCCGTGACTAGACCGAGTGTGAAACCGCCGATGCCACAAAGCCAGTAGCTACGGCAGCGAGGACGATTGCGGCGCAGAAGCTCTGCCCAGAAGATGGCTCGGTGCCCCTCTTCGTGAGACTTGAACTCGGCTAGTTCGGCAACCATGCCTGGCGCCGTGATTCGAGCAAAGAAGATTTGCCCGGCATAGATGTTTACGGCGCCGTTCTCACCCGCATGGTTGACCTTGAGAACGCGCGACGCGAACTCACTGTCTTCGCTGGCTGATGGGAAGGATTTCATGAGGCCTACCGTTTGAGCTGAGCGGGCCGACGCCGGAATGGCGCTTGGCCCGCGAAGCGGATGATGACAGCGAGCGCTTCGCGGGCCAAGTGCCAGGCCGGTGGAGGTCCGCTCCAGCGAAGGGTTAGGCCGCAATCTCGGTGTACGCGGGGTGGCCAACGAAGATTTGCGCAAGCACGGAGGCCAAGTGCTCGTGCTCGGGCGGACTTAGTTCGAACCGAAACACGAACTCTCCATCGTTGCCGAGCTGAGCCTGAGCAAGTGCACCCAGAGAGAGTTGCAGCTCTGTTCTCGCTAGGGCCACTCGTTTGACTTGGCCATACCAGGACCAGCGTTGATCGTTGATCTCAACGTAAGGCAGGTCGTGCCCGAACTGGCGATCCTGCTCAGTGGGAGCTCGGCTCAACTGGACCAGCAGGTAAGGCGCTCCTTCTGACAGCGCTCTGCCGCCAATCGCGACTTGCCAGCCCCAGTCTTCCTCGGAAGCAGAGACTGCGGAGAAGTGGTGCACGATTGACATTTGCTGAAACGAGCGCGAATTCACTGTTGCCTGGCTCGGGGTAGCCCTTGCGGCCTAACGTTTGACATGAGCGGGGACAAGACGGCTCAGACGGCGTGGCATCCACTCGATGGAATGGTTAAACATGATCTTATTCCCAAGCCTCGGCGTCGTGGACCCACTCAAGAAGAAGCTCGGCTCTGGATGCCAACATTGGGGCGAGTTCTTCATCTTGCTGCCCTGAGCCGATTCGGAACGTCGGATGCTTCTCGCCACGTGCCATGTACTCGGAGGCTTCTCGCCAAAGTGAGGCAATGGCTTGAACAGCCTCTCGTGGAGACTTTGCATTGGCAGATGAGACATAGTCGTTCGGCAAATCTCCGGAGATTGCCCACCAACCGACTGCCCCTGGAGTCGACAGGCTCTCAATAGCCCAGACGGAGACGTATGGGCAAACGTGCCAAGCCGGCCACTCACCAACTTGGCCGTGGATCAATCCTTCGCGACGAAGGTAGTCGGCAACTTCTTGACGTCGCTCGGCACACCATTGAGCCTCTGTCTCGGGATCGTCGTAGTCGCTCATGATGATGTCTAACGTTTGAGCTGAGGGGCCGGAACCGGAATGGCGCTTGGCCTGTGAAGCGGATGATAGACAGCGAGCGCTTCGCGGGCCAAGTGCCAGGCCAGTGGAGGTCCCCGCTCGAGCGAAGGGTTAGGCTGCATTGCTCGCTTGGCTGGTAGGAGTGCGAGTGTTACGGGTCGACTCTTGATTCGACACGACCATAGCCAACGATGTTTCCTCCCTCGCGGACAGTGAACGTTGCACCAGGGACGACACCAACATAGGCAGCGGGCGTGTTGGCCCAGTACACAAGCGCGAGTCCTACGGAGGCTTCCTCTCCAGGGCGAAGCACCTGCGGACCTGAGACGACGACTACGCCCAGGTACGGCTCAACCAAGGTGTTCCCACTTGCGACGACTGCGCGCCGCTGGCTCGTGGGAGCAAGAACGATGTGCGGCCGATACTGCGCACCGGCAATACCTCTCCCGTTGTCGAGTTCCGGCAAGAGCGTGACTTTGGCAGAGACGATGGGCAGCCTTGGTTCCATGCGGCCTAACGTTTGACATGAGGGGCTTGACCCGGCTTGCCAGGGCAAGTCCCCTCGATGGAAGGGTTAGGTGGCTGTGCCACTAGATGCCTTGTGCGCACGGATAGACATCGTGAACTACGCTCAACCCAAGCTCACCACAAGCTATAAGGAAGTGCGGCGAAAGCTCGACAGCGTAGTTTCGATGGCTGAACGATGCGACTTGGAGATGGAGCCTTGCTCCCTGCTCGCGCAGCAGCAGCAGGAACGCCTTCTTAGGAGCAAGTACTTCAACCACGCTTGCGAGGATGTCTTCTGCCAAGTCGTCGGTGGACGCGTAGTCGTCCCTTTCGAATGGATCAGAGTGCCAGTAGCTTTCGGCGTGCACTCCCGAGAGCTTTCGGCCCTTCGGCGTAGTCCGTTCTGCTCTGGCCATTGCAGCGTGCTTTGCCTTCAACCAGAGGTTTTGGGAAATCACTTCCGGATCGATGTTTGGATGCCAGATTCTCAGGGCGACAGAGAAGGAGTAGCTTTGCATGTACTTGAGACGCCTAACGTTTGAGATGAGAGGCATTACCCGGCTTGCCGAGGCATGTCCTCTCGATTGAAAGGTTAGGCATACCGGCGAGCATGGTTGCCTATTTGGCTAACCTAGCTTCCAGTTCCTGGATGCGCTTCGCCCACTCGTTCTTCTTACCTTCTGCCCAAAGTTGCTGCAGTTCGGAAGCTTTGGGATCTTTTACTCTTGCCAGCGCCTGCCTTGCCTTGGGTGCAAGTTCAATCAGCTTAGCTGAGGGTTGCTTCTTGAGCCACTTACTTAACTCAGGCGGAAGACTTGGACTCGGTTTTCCGGACGCTGCCGCAATAACCTCAGACGCGGCAACAACGGCCGCCCCTTCGGAAGCCTCAATGAACTTCGCGTTGATTGCGTTGTTGAGCGTTGCCGAAATGGTGTCGACGCAGGCGCTTTGGGTGCACTGACTTACCCAATCTAGGGCATCGTCGTTCTCGAAGCTGCCATCGCCCCAGGCGCCAGACAGCGCAGATACTGAAACTGCGATGGCGGCCAGTGCAGTAGCGATACGTTTCATGGGATGCCTAACGTTGGCCGTGAGTGGGCCGCAACAGCGCACTCAGTTGGGAAGATTGGCGACCACGCTGGCCGCCGTTGGGGGGTCCATTCGACGAACCTGTTAAAGCGCATACGCAAACTGCTTGGTGAACACCGTAACGATTATGACGATGATTGCCAAAAGCATCAGGACTCGAACAGCGCTAGGCATCTTCTGCCAAAAAGAGAAGCCCAACAGCGTTGTGCCGCACCACTCAAGGCCCAGCCAAGCCGCCAGTCCAATCGGGATGCCCAATACCCACCAGCGAAATGAATCCCAAAAGGTACCACCGTTTTGCGGGAAAAGCAGACCAAGCGCCGCCGCAACACAAACCAAGACGAGCAGCACCAGCGATGCGACCTTGACCCGTTGATGTGTCCGACTGGCAAAGAACATTGGTACAGATTTTTGCGCTTTAACGTTTGCCATGAGGGGCAGATGGAGGCGGGCGAAGCCTGCAGGAGGCCGTCCCCTCGATGGAAGGGTTAGGCTGCAGCTGCACGCCAGCAGCACGTTGAAACTTCGATTTCATTGGCTCTGGATGAGATCTTTGGTCAGCTGAGCCCATGCCCCAGCGAACTTTACGAACGAAGTCAAGACCTCAAAGAACTCTTCGGCATCTTCGTTTGAAAACTTCTCCAAGTATTGGAGAGCCTGTTCGTCATAGTGATAGCCGATCCGGTTCCGATAGTCAGCGTACTTGTTGATTCGGTGTACTTGGTGGGTGATTTTAAGATGCTCGATTTCCTTGTTGGCCTTGACCAAGCCGTACGGCTTCCGTGCGGCAATGCCACGAAGAAGAGCGGTGCCGGCGTTGCTGTACCAGTTCCTGGCTTCATACAACTTCGAAGAGATATCTGACATGCAGAGCAGGCGAGCAATGCCTTCGCGCTCGCATTCAGCGTACGCAATCACAAGCCGACAAATATCGCAGTGAATGAGCGCGGCCATAGCCCATGCGGACTTTTCTTCAGGTGGCACGTGCGAGAACTCAGGAGCCTTGAGCGCCTCAAAGGCGCGCGCGGCATTCCTTGAGGCACCTGCCAAGGCAGTTCGATTCTTTTCAGTGCGCATGACCGGAAGTTCTGCAGCCTAACGTAGAGCTAACCGGCGCTGCGCGGCTTTATCGCGCAGCGTCCTGCGACCAAAGGGAGCGAGGTGGAGCGCCAGGTTAGCCCGATCAGTCACTTCTGCAATTCCTCCCAAACCGCCTCGATGATTTTCATTGATGCATCATCGGGATGGCAAGGCTTTCCACATGCCGACAACAGAAGTTTTTTGTTGCCTCGCCACAATCCGTAATAGTTGCGAATTCCTGTACCCCAACCGTGGTGATACTGAATTAGATCTTCTTTTCTTGTGTTCTTGACCAGCAAACGATATTTTTCGGGAAGACGAGAAATGATCATTTGCATCGCAGCCTCAACAGTCTCGGGCCATTTGTCTGGGCCAAGACCTTCTGACTCGTCAGCAAACGCAGACGTGGAGAAACAGAGAAGCACTGATACCAGAAGAGATCGTGTGCGTTTGACGATGCGCATAAGAATAGGGCTAACGTAATGTATCCCGCAGAACCTGCGGGATAAGCTGGACGGTGCGGGATATTCTGGTCACACCAATCTCCGAACAAATCAATCAGATCAAGGGGTTGGAGGCCATGACCTGATTTGTATACAGGGATAAGTAAACCACGAAACCCGGCATCCACTTCCCCCCAAAGACCCCTTCGCGCGGAGTCTCGTACGCGGGCATCAGCCCCTGTGTTCGCTGACGCACGGAAATCGACTGGCATCGGGCAGACACTGGGACTGTCGCCTAGTTGAATGCTGTCTGAACCGCAGCATCTCGCAGGCGCAAGGCGGAGGATTCGCTTCCCCCATTCCCATCCCGATTCCGACCAGAAGAGAGCACCCCATGAACACCCTCCATCTTTCCCGTACCTCACTGCTGGTTGCCACCCTGCTGACGCTGCCGATGGCCTACGCCGCCACCATGACCGATGCGGACTACAAGGCCGGCAAGACCCGCATCAGCGCGGACTACAAGCAGGACAAGGCCGCTTGTTCATCACAGACGTCCAACGCCAAGGATGTCTGCGTCGAAGAGGCCAAGGCCAAGGAGAAAGTCGCACGCGCTGAGCTCGAGTACGGTCACTCCGGCAAGGCGGCCGACGGCAACAAGGTGCTGGTGGCGAAGGCCGAATCGGCTTACGCCGTGGCCAAGGAACGCTGCGACGACAAAGCCGGCAACGCCAAGGACGTGTGCGTGAAGGAGGCCAAGGCGGTCGAGACCAAGGCGCTGGCCGACGCCAAGATGGGCAAGGAGATCGGCGAAGCGAAGAAAGACGCGGCCACCGACAAGCGCGATGCGGACTACAAGGTGGCGGTCGAAAAGTGCGATGCCCTGGCGGGCGATGCCAAGAGCGGCTGCGTCGCTGCGGCCAAGACGAAGTTTGGCCAGAACTGAGATCGCTGCACGCTACGCGGTGCCCACGACGTCGGTCCAGACCTTGAAGCCTTCCAGCTTGTTGGGCCCGAAGGTGCTGGACAGCGCCACGTCGCAGGCGTCGCGGCCGCGGGCAATCAGCACGCGGCCGATCCGCGGCACGTTGTTGCGCGCGTCGAAGGTGTACCAGTCGTCGCCGAGATAGGCCTCGAACCAGGCGGCGAAGTCCATCGGGCCGTATGGAGGCTCGGTGCCGACATCGCCAAGGTACCCGGTGCAATAGCGCGCCGGAATGTTCATGCACCGGCACAAGGCAATGGCCAGGTGGGCGTAGTCGCGGCAGACGCCGCGGCCTTCGTTGTAGGCCTCCATGGCCGTGCGCGTGCTTCGTGCGTGGTGGTAGCCGAATTCAATGTGGTGATGCACAAAGTCGCAGATGGCCTGCACCCGGGGCCAGCCCAGCGGGAAGGCGGAAAACCGCTGCCACGCGATGGCGGACAGCAATTCGGTTTCGCAGAATCGGCTGCCCAGCAGGTAGATCAGCGTGGAGGCGGGAAGGTCTTCCACCCGGGACTGAAAGGCCTGAGGCACCACGATGTCCACAAGACCCGAGTCGTTCACCACGGCGTTGCTGGTCAGCACCAGCCGGCCCTGTGGTGCGACTAGGCGGGTGCAGCGGTTGCCAAAGACATCCTGGTAGCTGGTGGCAGGCACGAACGGATCGGTCACCAGTTGGTCCGGCACCACCAGATCGCCCGCCCGCGAGTGGTGGATGCTCAGCGCCAGGATCACCGGCGTCGGCTGGACGAACTCATAAACCATCTCGAAACCCACACGCAACTGCAACATGCCGTCCTTCTTCTATTCGGTGGTCTTGCCGTCAAAGTGCTCGGTGTCGGCCTGAGCATCTTCCCGCGTGTGGTGAATCACGCCGTCACGATGGTTCGGCGGCGCATAGAGCGTGTACAACTTCAGGGGCTCGGTGCCCGTGTTGATGATGTTGTGCTTCGCACCTGCAGGGACGATCACAGCATAACCAGCTTGCAGCGGTGTCCGGACACCGTCAAGCACGGCCTCGCCAGTGCCCTGCTCGACCCGGAAGAACTGATCCAGCTGGTGAACTTCCGCGCCGATCTCTTCATTGGGTTTCAACGCCATGACCACAAGCTGGCAATGTCTGGCGGTGTAGAGCACCTGACGGAAGTCCTCGTTTCGAATGGCAATCGCCTCGATGTCCTGTACGTAGCCCTTCATGGCACCTCCGGTGAGTGGTTGGACGGCATCACTGCAGTTGGAGACACTGGCAGACACGCCCAACGCGCCGGCCGCATCACCGCAATAAAGACAGGACGTTAGCCCCGTCGCTCAGGGTCGTCTGTGCGGTATCAGACACAGCCTCACCACAGCCAGGTGACGATCCAGCGAATCAAGGTGCTGCCCGGTTCTTCACCGGCTGCCCATCCTTCATCCCGCTTCCCGGATACAGCACCACCGTCTCCCCCGCATTCAGCCCGTCCTTGACCCAGGCGCTGTCGGCGTTGCGGTCGCTGAAGGTCACGGCTCTGGCACGTGCCTTGCCCTCTTCCACCACGAACACCTGCCAGCCCTCCCCCTGGCGCACCAGCGCCGCAGAGGGCACGAGCAGCGCGCCGTCTTTGGACGACACGGTGATGCGCGCGTCGACGCGGAAGCCGTCGCCGAGTTTCTGCAGTTCTTCGGGCGGCGCCTTGAGCGCCACGGTGACGTTGACGCGCTGTTCTTCGATGCCCAGTGCCGAAGTCTTGGTGAAGGCGACCGGATCGACCCGCGCGACCTGCCCGGCCAGCGGCGGCTGGTTGCGGCCTGAGGACAGTTGCACGGCGGCGCCCGCAACGATGCGCGGCGCGTCGCCGGAGAGCACGTCAATCACGGCTTCCATCGCGCCGGTATCGCCGATTTCGAGCAGCGCCTGCCCGGCCTGCACCGGTTCGCTGCTGTCCTTGTGCAGCTTGATGACGCGGCCGTTGACCGGGCTCTTGAGCGACCACAGCCCATGGGGTGCATTGCCCGACGGTTCGGCGCGGCCGAGTGCGGCGCGGGCTTCGCCCAGCGCATGTTCGGACGCCGCCTGTTCGGCCTGCGCAGCCTTGAGCGCCTGCGCGGCGGCTTCGCGGGCAAGGCGGCTCTGGTCGCGGGCGGACGGAGCGATGAAGTTCTCTTTGGCGAGCTGGGCCGAGCGTTCGGCGTCGAGCGTGGCCTGCGACAGCGCAGCCTGCAGGCGCAGCACATTGGCAGCGGCGCTGCGGGTCGCGGCTTCGGCGCTGCCCACGCGCTGCTGCAGGACCTCGCGGGTGCGCGCGTCGATCAGGCCGGGCGCGGCGGGCGCGAGCACGGCGACCACGTCGCCCGCCTTGACCATATCGCCGACCTTGAGCGTGGGCCGCTGCAGCTGCGCGGCGGTCGGCGCGGTGACGAGGTAGCGGTGCTGCAGGCGCAGCTGACCGTCTTCTTCGATCACCTGCTCGAAGCGGCCCTGGGCGACAGGCGCCGTCTCCACATCAAGCGGGCGCGGCCGGTAGGCGGCCCAGACCAGCACGGCCACGGCGCCGAGCGCCGCGATGCCCACGCCCCAGCGGCGGGCCGGGCTCCAGGAGTTGGTAGTTTTCATTCACGCACCTTCAAGACGGAAACCAGGTCGAGCCGGTCGATCTGCCGGCGCACCAGCAGGGCACTGGCCACCCCGGCGGCCAGCACGATGAGCCCCGCCGACGCGTAGGTCGAGGGGTTGATCACCACCGGAAAATCAATCGCGTCGCTGGCCATCAGCGCCATCATGGCGCTGGTCAGCGCGTAGCCCAGGCCGGCGCCGATGGGCAGCGCGATCAGCAGTTCGGCACCCAGCTCGGCCAGCAGCAGCACCGAGACCTCGGCCCGCGTCATGCCCAGCACGCGCAGGCTGGCCAGCTCCCAGGCGCGCTCGGAGAGCGAGATGCGCGCCGCGTTGTAGATGATGCCGACCGCCAGCGCGATGGCGAACACGGTCAGGATGCCGCTGAAGATGCCAAGGTTTTTGGACGTGCGCTGGCTGAAGGCTTCGTAGGAGCCGGCCTTGTCGAACACCGACGAGATGGTCGGCGCGCTCTTGACCGCGGTCCAGAACGCCGTCATCGCGGCGGGGTCGACCAGCAGCGCCGCGTCGGCCACGCCGTCGCCATCGCCGGCCAGCCGGTTCATCGCGTCGAGGTTCATGAACAACAGCTTGCCGAACATGGTGTGCACGATGTCGACCACCTCGATCTGCACCTGCCGCCGGTTCCAGAGGCGGAAGTCCAGCGTGATGCGGTCGCCCACGCGCGCGCCCAGCTCGCGCGCCAGCAAACCCGAGAGCACCACCCCGTGCGTCGGCATCGCGACGGGGCCACGCTCTTCGTCGATCACGCGCAACAGTTGCGCGTTGCCGACATAGCCGCTGAGCGCCGTGTCTTCGCTGCGCCCGCGCAGGCTGACCTTGACCGGCTCGGTGCGGTAGGGTTCGGCGTCGATCACGCCGGGCAGCCGCTGCAGGTCCTGCACCACGTTGGGCGGCACCGGGCGGCGGAAGTTGACCAGCACGTCGCCCTGCTGCACCTGGCGGTACTGCACGTCGGCGATGTGGCCGATGGCGTCGAGCCAGGCGGCGCCCGAGATCTGCAGCGCCACGGCCATCGCGATGCCGGTGATGGTGAACAGGGCGCGCAGCGGCCGGCGCTCGACCTGACGCACCACCATGCGGGCGCCGGTAGAGAGGAAGCGGCCCAGGCCCAGGCGCTCGACCAGCGTGCGCGAATAGGCCGGCGGCGCGGGCGGCAACATGGCCTGCGCCGGGCGCAGCCGCACCACGGCGTGGATCGCGGCCCAGGTGCCGGTCGCGGCGGCGAGTGCAGCGATCAGCACCGATGCCAGCACCAGCCATGGACTCATCACGTAGACCAGCCGGTTGAAGCGGAACACTTCGTCGTAGAGGGTCAGCATGCCGCGGCCGATCAGCTCGCTCATGCCCAGCCCGGCCACCACGCCCAGGCCGGCGATGACCAGCGCGAGTTGCGTGTAGTGCCCGGCGATGGCGCCGTCGGTGTAGCCCAGTGCCTTGAGCGCGGCGATCTGGCTGCGCTGCGTGGCGACCTGGCGGCTGAGCACGACGTTGAGGATGAACATGGCGACCGCGAGAAAGATCGCCGGCAGCACCGTGCCCATGACCTTGAGCGAGGCGAGTTCGTCGTCGACGATCTTGGCCGAGAGCTGGCCGTCGCGACCCACGGCGCCGACGCTGCCATAGTCGGCCAGCAGACGGTCAACCTGCGCGCGCACGGGGGTGACCGGCATGCCTGCGTGCAGGCTGAGCGAAGCCTGGTTGAAGGCGCCCTCCATGTCGAACTGCTCGGTCAGGCGCTGGCCATCGATCCACCAAACGCCAAAGGCCGAGTCGTCAGGCGCCCCGCCCTGCGAGGCAAACACGTATTCGGGCGTGATCGCGGTGCCGACGATGAGGATGCGCTCGCGCCGGCCGTTGAGGATGGCGTGAACCACGTCGCCGGGTTTGAGAGTGCGCGCGGTCGCGAAACGGTCGCTGACCAGGGCTTCAAGCGCACTGCCGCGCTCGGGCCAGCGCCCGCGCTTGAGCGTGAGCGCGTTCAGGCCCTGGCGCCCGGCGTGCACGGCCGGGAGGTCGAGCGCGATGAAGCGGCCGGTGACGGGCGGGATCACGCCGGGCAGGTCGATCTGCGCGTCGAACAGCACATCGAGCTTCACGTCGGCCACGCCGTGGATCGCGGCCAGCCGCTCGCGCAGATGCACCGGCGCGCGCTTGACACCGACGAATACGTCGGCCAGCTGGTTGTCGCGGTAGAAGGCGTCGCGCGAGGTCTTGAGCGAGTCGTGCACCGCGAACATGCCGACGAAGCCCGCGACGCCGATCGCCACCACCATGGCGATGGTCAGCACCTGCGCGCGCAGCCGCGTCAGGTCGCGCCAGAGCTTGGTGTGAAGGGTGGTCAAGATGGCACCCTTCGGCCTGCGGCCTGTCCCGCCGAGCGGGAGCGAGCTTGCTTGGGGCGGCCCGGCGCTGCGCTCATCGGCTCACCAGCTCAGCGCCGAGGCCGGCTTCTTGTGGGTATTGGACCGGCTGTCGATGATGCGGCCGTCGGCCAGGCGCAGCACGCGGTCGGCCATCTCGGCGATCGGCGCGTTGTGGGTGATGACGACAGTGGTCGTGCCCAGCTCGCGGTTCACGCGCTCGATCGCCTGCAGCACCATAATGCCGGTCGCGCAGTCCAGCGCGCCGGTGGGCTCGTCGCACAGCAACACCTCGGGTCGCTTGGCAATCGCGCGCGCAATCGCCACCCGCTGCTGCTCGCCACCCGAGAGCTGCGAGACAAAGTGATGCCGCCGCTCGGCCAGCCCCACCAGCGCCAGCGCCTCGCCGGGGTCCATCGGGTCCTCGGCCAGCTCGGTCACCAGCGCCACGTTTTCTTCGGCGGTCAGGCTGGGGATCAGGTTGTAGAACTGGAACACGAAGCCCACGTGCTCGCGCCGGTAGCGCGTCAGCTCGGCGTCGCCCGCGCCGATGAGTTCGTGCACCTGTCCGTCGTGCGTCCAGGTGGCCGATCCGCTGGTCGCTGTGTCCAGCCCGCCGAGGATATTGAGCAACGTGGACTTGCCACTGCCCGAGGCCCCGAGCAGCACCACGAACTCGCCACGCACGATGTCCAGATCGACACCACGCAGGGCGTGCACCGCCGTGTCGCCTTCGCCATAGGTCTTGGTGAGGGCGCGGGCGGTGAAGACGGCGGGGGAGACCGCTGGAGCGTTGGGGACGGAATCTGCCATGCCCCATTGTTGAACCGGCTTCGTTTCGCGCGGCTGACGAGGGTCAAAGGGTGCGCGGCGGCTGTACGCCAACCACAAGACGGGTGGCCTTACCCGGCGTGCGGATGGACACGATAGACCCGCCACACGCCGTCGCCTTCCCGGCGCAGATAGAACCGCACCAGGCAGTCGGGAAACTCGATGCTGATGGCGCTTTCGTCGACCTCACGCCCCTGCAACAGGCGGCGCAGGCGGTTGCCGTTGGTCTGGTACGGCTCGAACGCGCCGGGCTGCTGGCAGGCCGTGACTGTGGCAGGCGCGGCCTGTGCCAGATAGGTGCGAACGGCGTCCAAAGGAGCCTGCGGTCGATGCTCCAGCCGTGTCCAACCGAAAAACGCCAGCAGCAGTCCGACCACAAACAGAACAGCAACGACGGTGGTTCTGTGGCGCACCGCACCGACAGTCGGCACGGGCGTCACTTCGGACGCCACACAAACCCTTCGCCCAGATGGCCCGCGTAGGCGAAGAAGCTGTCATCGCAGCGAAAGAAGGCGTGCCGGTGGGTCGCGAAACTGTTGGCCGGCACATCACCCGGCCACCACCCCCGGGCAAAAGGCGGCGGAGCCGGAGAACGCGGGGCAACTTGCGAGCACGCGGGATCGAGCGTGAACGGCGCGTCCTTCGGAACGGAAAAGCGGAGCATGAAGCGCTTCGACCCGGTCTCGCGCGCTGCCAGGATATGGGTGGCCGCAGGCGGAAGCCAGGCCGGCACCCGGCCATCAGCTACCGCCCCCTTTGCCTGCGCATCCGCGACGCTCGCAAACCGCTCTTCGTGGATGTCCGGCCCCGAAACCGCAGAGGTGAGACCGGCGAGAAGCACAGCGACAAGGGCTTCAGAGATGAATGACATGGCGAACCAAACCTGAAGTGGCTACCCCATGTCGAGCTTCTTGTTCCCCGCGCTCAATGAAGCAGCAATGGACTCTATGGCGGCGCTCTGCCTGGTCAGCAGCGCGTTCTGCTCGTTGACTGCGAGCAGCATCTTGTGTTGATTCGAACCCTTGCCATTGAATCGCCGAGCAAGGACGATCCAGACCAGGATCAGGAGCAGCATCGGCGCCCAGGCGATGGCTATCTCCCCAATCGATCCCCAGCCAGCTTTGGGCGGCGTTTCCGGCACCCGCGGGTGCGACTCGGCGCTGACCACCCGAACTTGCGCGTTGACGTAGCTCGCAGCCGTGGTGGCCGCGGCCCCTTGGAGACGAAAAGAAACCTGGTCTCCGGGCGGCACGACAAGTCCGTAAACAGATTCGCTCAGTACGTCGACCACCTTGCCGTTGGCATCCGTCAGCCTGGCTTCCAGCACAAGGTTGTCGACCTTCTCGTCGGTCGTGTTCTTTAGCTCACCGATCACCGTGACAAGCAAAGGTCCTTCGGCTTTGGCTGTGCTCACTGCCGCGTTGATGACCTGCACGGCGGTGCCGGGTTGTTCGAGATCGTGATCGTTGCAGGCAAGAACGTTCGCCACCATGGCGAGCGCCAGCAGTCCCGAATAACGTTTCATCTCAGTCCTCCTTGATATTGTGAAATGAGTCGACTTTTTTGTGATGAACCAAGACTCCGTCTATTCGTCACCAGTCTGCGGTATCGACAAACGCCTGGAGTAGCGGGCAATCAGTGTTTTGGAGATCTCTTTTCCCCGCTCTTGCTCAGACAAGGAGAGTTGTTCTGCCACCTGGCTGGCTGAACGGCGCGCGTCGGCTTCAATCTCCCGTTCGATCGAGTCTTCCTTGGTAACCAAGCTGGCAGTGGCGACCGCACAGAGGTACCAAGCATAGGCCTGCACCTTGTTCGCTTCTACACCCTTCCCCGCTTCGTAGGCCTGACCCAGATGCCATTGGGCCTCTGAAACCGACAGCGCCGCCCCTTTCCGCCACAGCTCGACCGCCTCTTGCGGTCGCGCCTCGCCGCCCAGCCCGGTGTAGAGCAGATAGGCCAGGTTGTTGAGGGCAAGGTCCGAACCGCCTTCGGCCAGCGACTGGGCCCACTGCTTCCGCGCCTCGACATAGTCCTTCGCGCGCCAAGCCTCGACGCCTTTGTTGTACGGCGACTCCTCGGCGATCGCGGCAAGGTACGCAAGGCCAAGGACGAGAGCAAGAACAGACTTCGGAAGCCAGGAGGTCATTGCGTGCAGGGTTTGGAAGTGATCCTGCGGCAGTTTAGCCACGGTGTTCATCCCACCAGCAACCCCGTCCGCGCCGCCGCCACGATCTGCCGCGTGAGGCCATCCAGCAGGCCCGAAGCGGCCCGCGCGGTCTGCCAGTGGAGCGGCACGTCCAGCGGCGTTCCGGGCACCAGTTCGACCAGGCTGCCGTCGGCCAGCTGCGGTGCCACCATGGCCTGCGGGAACATGCCCCAGCCCATGCCCGCCAGCGCGGCGGTGACGAAGGCGTGCGATGAGGGCAACGTGTGGCGGGGCAGTTCCACGTGGCGGTGGCACAGGCGGCGCACCCAGCTGACCTGCAGCTCGTCCTTGGTGTTGAACAGCAGGCTGGGCGCCTGCGCCAGGCTGCCCGCGCCCACGCCACCAACGAAGTGCTGCGCCACGAACGCCGGGCTGGCGGTGGCCAGGTAGCGCATGGCTCCCAGCGGCTGGCTGTTGCAGCCGGTGGCGGGGCGCGCCGCGCTGGTGACGGCAGCCAGCACGGCACCGGTGCGCAGCCACTCGGCGGTGTGGTCCTGGTCGTCCACGCTGATGGCCATGAGCACCGGCGCCTGCGCAGCGTAGGCGGCCATGGCGGGCGCGAACCAGGTGGCCAGGCTGTCGGCGTTGACAGCCACCGGCAGGCTCACACGCGCCGAGCCCTCAGGCGCCAGCGCCGGCAGGGCCTCGTTCAGCTCCTGCTCCAGCAGGCGCACCCGGTCGATGTGCTGGCACATGCGGCGCCCGGTGTCGGTGGGCACGCAGGGCTGGCCGCGCACCACCAGCGCACAGCCCACGCGCTCTTCCAGCAGACGGATGCGTTGCGAGATCGCAGACGGGGTGACGTGCAGCGCGCGGGCGGCGCGGTCGAAGCTGCCTTCGCGCACCACGGCGGCCAGGGCGTTGAGGGCAGCGTAGTCCAGCATGTGTGAAGTTTTTCTTAATCAGGTAAAGCAAAGACAGTTTGCCTTCATCCTGGAACCGAGGCAATCTCGCTGCATGTCGTCCACCGCGTTTGCCCAGATCCTTCCCGTGTTCGTCCAGGGGCTGCTGCTCAGCCTGGGGCTGATCGTCGCCATCGGCGCGCAGAACGCGTTCGTGCTGCGCCAGGGTCTGCGCCGCGAGCATGTGCTGCCGGTGGTGGCTTTCTGCGCACTGGCCGACGCGGTGCTGATCACCGCCGGAGTGCTGGGCATGGCGCAGGCGCTGGGCCGCCACCCTGCGCTGGCCCAGGCCATGGCGCTGGCGGGCGCGGCCTTTCTGGCCTGGTACGGCTGGCAGGCGCTGCAGCGCGCGCGCCGCGCCAGCCAGCTGCAGGCTGCGGCCGGCGGTGCCGGCCTGAGCCGCGGCGCCGCCCTGGCGCAGGCAGCGGCTTTCACCCTGCTGAACCCGCATGTGTACCTGGACACGGTGCTGCTGGTGGGCAGCATCGGCGCCCAGCAGCCCGACGGGCTGCGCGGCTGGTTCATCGCCGGTTCCAGCATCGCCAGCCTGGGCTGGTTCACCGCGCTGGGCTTTGGTGCGCGCTGGCTGGCGCCCCTGTTCGCCAGACCACGCGCCTGGCAGGTGCTGGACGCCCTGATTGGCCTGACCATGTGGGTGCTGACGGTCATGCTGCTGCGGCTGGCGCTGAACGGCACCTGAGATCGCGACATGTACCTGCCTACGTACCACCGACTGGACAACCGCGACGCGCTGTACGGGCTCATCGATGCCCACCCGCTGGGCACCTGGGTGTGTCGGGGCGCGGACGGCCTGATCGCGAACCACATCCCCTTTGTGCTGGACCGCCAGGCGGGGCCGGACGGCACGCTGCTGGGCCACGTGGCGCGGGCCAACCCCGTCTCGCAGCAATGGGACGCAACGGCCGCTTCGGTGGTGACCTTCCTCGGGCCGCAGGCCTACATCACGCCGGGCTGGTATCCGGGCAAGGCCGAACACGGGCGGGTCGTGCCGACCTGGAACTACGTAGCAACCCATGTGCACGGCGTGGCGCGGGTGATCGATGACGGCGAACGCCTGCTCGACGTGCTGGAACGGCTGACCCAGGCCCAGGAAGCCGGACGCCCCGCCCCCTGGCGTGTGGCCGATGCACCAGCCGACTTCGTTCGCCGGCTGATGGAGGGCATCGTCGGCATCGAAATCCCCATCGAACGGATCGAAGGCCGCCTGAAGGCCAGCCAGGACGAGGCCCCTGCCGACCGGCAGGGCACGGTGGACGGCCTGCGTGCCCGCGGGCACAACGCCGACCACGCCGTGGCCGATCTGGTAGAAAACGCCATGCGCAACCACCCCTGAACCACCATGTACCGCCCTGCCCACTTTGAAGAGAACCGCACCGAGGTGTTGCACGCGCTGATGCAGGCGCACCCGCTGGCCCAGCTGGTCACACACGGCACCGACGGGCTGGACGCCAACCCGCTGCCCTTCGAACTGGACAGCACTGCCAGCCCGCACGGCACCCTGCGGGCCCACGTGGCGCGCACCAATCCGGTGTGGCAGCACGCCGCCGACACCGAGGTGCTGGTGATCTTCCAGGCGGCCGGTGGCTACATCTCGCCCAACTGGTACCCGAGCAAGCCCGAACACCATCGCCACGTGCCGACCTGGAACTACCAGGTCGCGCATGCGCACGGTGTGCTGAGGGTGCGCGACGACGAGCGCTTCCTGCGTGGCCTGGTCGGCCGCCTGACGCGCGAGCACGAGCAGCGCTCGCAACAGGAAAGGCCCTGGCGCATGAGCGACTCGGCGCCCGACTTCATCGACGGCATGCTCAAGGCCATCGTCGGCATCGAAATCGAGATCACCCGCCTGGTGGGCAAGTTCAAGCTCGGCCAGAACCGCGAGGCGCGCGACCTGGAAGGCGCCGCGGCAGGGCTGGACGCGCTAGGGCAGCACGACATCGCCCGCGCCATGCGCGCCACCCGCGACCCTTCCTGAACGGGGGCCGGCCCGCAGGGCATATGCTTTCCTGATGGGGGTGGTCCTACGCTGCCCCGTCATGGACACCACCTTGCCTGCCGCACCCTCCTCTTCCGCCCCGCACAACGCCCTGCCGCTGGCGCAGGGCCGCCGCTGGTGGCCGTGGCTGACATGGCTGGCCGGCTGGTCGGCCATGCTGCTGCTGGACGGCCAGTTCGACCTCTCCAACGAGGCGATGCTGCTGATGCTGACCTCGGTGGTGGCATCGCTGTGGTGGCCCGGCTGGGCCAGCGCGCTGGCCAGCACAGGGGCGGTGCTGGCGTTCAACTGGTCCTTCGTCCCGCCGAGGCACACCTTCGACGTGGACCTGCAGCAGCATGCGCTGCTGTTGCTGGCGATGCTGGTGGTCAACTGGATCATTGCCGGGCTGGTGGTGCGCCTGCGCCAGACGGCCGATGCCGCCCGGCTGGTGGCCGACCGGGAGGCGCGGCTGCGCGCCTGGAGCGACACGCTGCGCGATGCCCCCGACCCGGCCGCCCACGCCAGCGCCCTGCACACCGCACTGACCGAGGCCACCGGCGCCGAGGTGGCTCTGGCGGTGCTGCAGGACCTGAACGCCAGGCCGGAAGACGACACCACGCTGCACGTGGGTCAGGCCAATGGCGAGCAACGCGAAGGCCTGGCGCTGTGCATCCGCGATGGCCGCCCGATGGGCGAAGGCACGGCCCGCTACGGCGACCTGCACGACTGGTACCTGCCGTTGCGTGGACGCGGGGTCACGCTGGGTGCGGCGGTGCTGCCCGAGCAAGGCCAGACCACCGACGCCCTGTCGCTGCGCGCGCACCTTCAGGCGCTGTGCGACCAGATGGGCCAGGCGCTGCAACGGTCACTGACCGAGCGGCAGGCCCGCACCTCGCGCGAGCAGGCGCAGCTTCAGGCCACCCGCAACGCGCTGCTGGCCGCGATCTCGCACGACTACCGCACCCCACTGGCCACCATCATGGGCGCCTCCTCGTCGCTGCACGACCAGGCCGACAAGCTGGACGCGGCCCAACGCCAGCGGCTGGCGGCCGGCATCGTGGAAGAAGCCACGCGCCTGAGTCGCCTGACCGACAACACCCTGCAGCTGGCACGGCTGGACGCGCCCGACGTGGCGCTGCGCCGCGACTGGGAATCGGCCGAAGAGATCATCGGTGCGGTGCTGGGCCGCGCGCGCCGGCGCGGCCACGGAGCGCGGCTCAAGGCCTGGGTCGAACCGGGACTGCCCCTGCTGTGGTGCGACACGCTGCTGGTGTCTCAGCTGCTGGACAACCTGATGGACAACGCACTGAAGTACAGCCCGGCCGAGGCGCCGGTGGAGGTACAGGCCCGGCTGGTGGAGGGCCACGTGAGCCTGAGCGTTAGCGACCGTGGGCCGGGCATTGCGCTGGCCTGGCGGGAGAAAGTCTTCGACGTGTTCCAGCGCGGCGACAAGACTTCAAGCCCAGAGGCTGGCGTCGAAGCCGCGCGCCAGGGCGCGGGTGTGGGACTGGCGGTGTGCCGGGCCATCGCCCGCGCGCATGGTGGCGAACTGCGCCTGAGCGCCCGCCCGCACGGCGGCTGCCGTTTCGACTTCCGGTTGCCGTTGCGCGAACCGGCGCCGGGCGCCGAAACGCCACCACCGCCGGAGGTCACGCCCCCATGAGCCTGCGCATCCTGCTGGTGGAAGACGACCGGGAGCTGCGCGCCACCCTGCGCGAAGCCCTGGGCGTCGAAGGCTATGAGGTGCATCCGGCCGCCAGCCTGGCCGATGCGCGGGCACAGGTGCGCAATGCGGGCGCCACGTCCAGCATGGATCTGGTGCTGCTGGACCTGGGCCTGCCCGACGGCGACGGCCAGTCGTTGCTGGCCGAGCTGCGCCGGACCTCCAATTGCCCTGTGATCGTGATTTCGGCCCGCGAGGCCGAGGGCCAGAAGATCCGCCTGCTCGACGAAGGCGCGGACGACTACCTGGTCAAACCGTTCGGCATCGGCGAGCTGCTGGCGCGCGTGCGCGTGGCCTTGCGGCACCGCGGCCACCGCAGTCAGCCGGCGGTGTTGTCCTACCGGCATGGCGGGCTGGACATCGATTTGCGTGTGCGGCGCGTGCGGCGCGACGGCGACGAGGTGCATCTGACTCCGACGGAGTTCGAACTGCTGGCCCGCCTGGTGCGTCAGGCGGGCCAGGTCGTCACCCACCGGCAGCTGCTGGCCGACGTCTGGGGGCCCGAACACACCGAGCAGACACATTACCTGCGCCTCTACATGGGCCAGCTGCGGGCCAAGCTCGAAGAAGACAGCGCCGATCCGCAGCACCTGCTGACCGAGCCGGGCGTGGGCTACCGCATCGCCGAGCCGGACGCCGACGCCTGAGCATGAAACACCGCCGGCCGGGGACCCTTATGCGTTCCTGATCCGCCCCCGGGCATCGTGGCGTCCTCGACATTTCCGGGGACCCCATGTCCACCCAGACACCATCCATCTCCACGGTCGGCGGCACCGCGCCAGAAGACCAAAGCAACGCCCGCCGCCAGGGCCTGGCCGCCCTCACCCTGGCTGCCATCGGCGTCGTCTACGGCGACATCGGCACCAGCCCGCTCTACACCGTCAAGGAAATTTTCGCGCCGCACACCGGCGTGCCGCTGGACGCGGTGCACCTGATCGGCGCCATCTCGACCATCTTCTGGGCGCTGATGCTGGTGGTCACGCTCAAGTACGTGATCCTGATCCTGCGCGCCGACAACCATGGTGAAGGCGGCGGTCTGGCGCTGACCGCGCTGGCGGCCAAGGCCGTCGAAGGCCGCCCTGCCCTGCGCCGCGGCCTCTTGCTGCTGGGGGTGTTTGGCGCGACGCTGTTCTATGGCGACAGCGTGATCACGCCGGCCATCTCGGTGCTCGGTGCGATGGAGGGGCTGGAGCTGCTGACTCCGGTGCTCAAGCCCTACGTGGTGCCGCTCACGCTGGTGGTGCTGGTAGGCCTGTTCCTGATGCAGCGCTTTGGCACGGCGAAGGTCGGGCGGTTTTTCGGCCCCGTGATCGTGATGTGGTTCGCGGTGCTGGGTGCCATCGGCATGTGGCACATCGCGCAGCAACCCGCCATCCTCGCGGCACTCAACCCGGTGCACGCCTGGGAGTTCCTCTCGGGCCGCGGCTGGCATGTGTTTGCCGCGCTGGGCGCCATCGTGCTGGCACTGACCGGCGCCGAAGCCCTGTATGCCGACATGGGCCACTTTGGCCGCCGGCCGATCCAGATCGCCTGGACCACGCTGGTGTTGCCCGGGCTGGCGCTGAACTACCTCGGCCAGGGGGCGCTGCTGATGGGCGACCCGGCGGCCATCGAAAACCCGTTCTACCGGCTGTTCCCCGACGCCTGGGTGCTGCCCGTGGTGGTGCTGGCGACGCTGGCAGCCATCATCGCGTCGCAGGCTGTGATCTCCGGCGCCTACTCGATGACCAAGCAGGCGATCCAGCTGGGCTTCCTGCCGCGCATGCGGGTGCACTACACCAGCGCGCGCGAGATCGGCCAGATCTACATGCCCGCGGTGAACTGGGCGCTGCTGGCGGGCGTGGTCGCGGTGGTGCTGCACTTTGGCAGTTCTTCGGCGCTGGCCGCCGCCTACGGCATCGCCGTGACGCTGACCATGATGATCACCACCGTGCTGACCTTCTTCGTGGTGCGCGTGGGTTGGCGCATGCCGGCGCCGGTGGCATGGGGCGCGACGGTTTTCTTCCTCGTGATCGACGCCCTGCTGGTGGCGGGTTGCGCGATCAAGTTCTTCGACGGCGGCTGGTTCCCGATCCTGCTGGGCCTGGCGCTGTTCGTGATGATGAGCACCTGGTGGCGCGGCCGTGCCCTGCTGATGGACAGCATCCGCCGCGACGGCCTGTCGCTGACCGACTTCGTCGACGGCCTGGACCCGCGCAGCATCCAGCGCGCGCAGCGCACCGCCGTCTACGCCGTGGCCGACCCCGACACCGTGCCGCAGGCGCTGCTGCACAACCTCAAGCACAACCAGGTGCTGCACGAGCGCAACGTGATCCTGACCGTGCACTTTCGCGATGTGCCGTGGGTGCCGATGGCCGAACGCCTGCAGGTCGAGCCGCTGGGGCATGGCTTCTGGCGCGTGCGCGTCCACTACGGTTTCATGAACACGCCGGACGTGCCCAAGGCGCTGGAGCTGGCGAAGTCACACGGCCTGCAAATCCCGCTGTTCGAAACGACCTACTTCCTCAGCCGCGAGACCGTGGTGCCGACACCGGGCGGCGGCATGGCGCACTGGCGCGAAAAGCTGTTCGCCGCCATGAGCCAGAACGCGGGCGGGGTGGTGGAGTTCTTCCGCCTGCCCGGCAACGCGGTGGTGGAACTGGGTACCCGGGTGCCGATCTGAGCGGCGCCGGGGGTCGGCCACTCAGTCCCGGTCGGGCGCCCCGAGCGGGAAGAACGACCGGAACGGCCGCGCTTCGTCCACCGCGCGGGCGAACGACGGCCGCGCCAGCAGGCGTGCGCGGTAGGCCCGCAGCAAGGGATGGCTTTCGGCGATCGGGTACACCCAGTCGGCATAGAACAGCGAGGGCGCGGCCGCGCAGTCGGCCAGCGTGAAGTCCTCGCCCGCAGCCCAGGTCTTGCCGGCCAGGTGCCCTTCGAGCCATGCATACGCGCGCTCGAGCCGCTCGCCGGCCATGGCCCGCCCTTTTTCGACCTTCATCGGGTAGCGCTGCAGCGCGGTATCCACCGCCAGCTGCATCGCGCTCATCACGTACAGGTCGAAGAAGCGGTCGAGGAAGCGCACGTCCAGCGCCGCCATCGGGTCGGCGGGCAGCAGGCGCACCGGGCCGGGGTGAGCGAGCTGCAGGTATTCGATGATCAGACTGGTTTCGACGATCTGGCGCTCGCCGTCCACGAGCATCGGAAACCGGGCGATCGGCCAGCGCCGCAGCCATTCACCGGCGTGCTCCGGCGTGTCGGGGCCGATGCAGCGGAATTCGAAGGGCGTGCCGTTCTCGTAGAGGGCGGCGAGCGCCTTCTGGGTGTACGAGGAGAAGGGATGACCGTAGAGCGCAAGTGTCACGAGAAATCCTCTGGATGTGAATCCGTCTGGGGTCAGGGTACCACCGTCTTTCGGTCCGGCGGCAGGATGGCCAGCGGCGCGCCCGCCTCGTGGGCCCAGAAGCGGCCGGTCTGGAACAGGTCGACCTGCAAGGGCCGCCCTTCGAGGTACACACCCGGGTCGAACGCAATGGTGAGCGGCAGGCGCGAACGCGGCGGGACATCGACCGGAAGATCCATGCGCCCGTCCCACGGGGTCACCGGGTTCCCCTGCGCGTCCAGGAAGCGCCAGGTCAGCGCCAGCTGGTTGCCCGTCGCGGACAGCGCAGAGAAACGGATATCGGAGTCATTGACCAGCGTGACATCCACCAGGCTGCTCCCCTGCACCACCCGCCGCCCATTCAGTTCCATCTTGAGCTGCAGGAGTTCCTCCGGCGTGTAGGGCCGGCTCGAGCGCGACACGGGCGTGGCCCTGGACAGATCGCGCAGCCGGAAGACCGAAAGAATCACCTGGTCGCCGATCTTTTTTTGCCAGAACAGGTCATGGTCCTTGAGCCACTGGCTGTCGCTGCGGTCGCGCACCAGCCGGTAGTTGGTGACGACGTACTTCGGAGTGATCTCGGGACCGACAACGATCAGTCGATCCTTGTGCTTTTTGTCCACCAGCGGCAGCGACTCGGCCAGCTCGGTGCGGGAACCAGGACCGACGGTGATGAAGGGACTCGGGTCGCGCGCCAGGATCGCCTCCAGCGCTTCGCGGTTGCCCAGCCCCCAGTAGTCGAGATCGAAGCGGTCCTTCCACGGGCCATGGACGAAGCCATTGAAGAAGACGTTCTGCAGCGGGTGCGCCTGCACCATCCATTGCGCCTGCCAGAACGCCGCGGCGGCCAGTCCCGCCAGTGCCAGACGGCGCAACAGCACGCGCCCGCCCAGCGCCTTCAACACCCCGTCCAGCCCCCGCACGGCCAGCAACACCAGTGCGGGGTAGACGAAGTACAGCTGGCGCCAGCCGTCGTAGAGCACCGAATGCAGCGCGACCACCGCCGCGATCGGCCCGACCAGCAACGCCAGGCAGACCAGATCCATCATCTCCGCGTGCCCGCACCAGAGGCGCCAGCGACGGTGCCACAACGCCGCGAGCGTCATCGCGGTGCCTGCGACAAACAGCCCCAGCACCGGCAACGGCGTGGTCACCCCGATCCAGACCGGAATGTAGGTCCAGGGCAACTGCTCCGCAAGAACGTAGCGCCCCTTGAAAAGCACCTCGCCGTCCCAGCGGAAGCGCGACATGTTGCCGAACACCGCCGCAAAGTTCTCCAGCGGGTGCGGCCAGAGAAACGGAAACATGGCGTAAACGAAAGCCATCAGGGCCAGCAGGTAGGTTCCTGCCAGCGCGAGCGCGCGAGGCCAGCGCTCATTGCCCTGCAGCACCATCACCATCCAGGCAACGAGCGTCACCGCGGGCAGCACGATGCCCATGACCCGGATGTCGATCGCTAGTGCGCAGACGAAGCCATGCAGCAGGGCCAGCGGCAGCGTGCGCCGGCGCAGCAGCTGGCTCATCGTCGCAATGGCCATGGCGCAGGCAGCCATGAACACCACGTCTTTGGAGTTGTAGAAGGACTCCGCGAACATGCGCGGCGACAGCACCATCATCAGGGCGGCGGCCAGGCCCATCAGCTGGCTGCCACGGATCGACACCGCCGCGCGGTACAGCGCCGCGACACCCGCGGCGAAGACCAGAAAGGTCGCCAGATGGCGCAAACGGAACGACTGGTCAACATCGTTGCCCATCCACTGGTCCAACGCCTCGACCGGCAGCTCGAAGGCCACGCCGTAGTCGCGGTCGGGCCAGTCGTCGAGATCGGGCACCTGGGTGAGGACAGGCCGGGTCACGGGCGGAAAGAACCGCTGGTTCACGTGCCGCAGGTTGACCAGTCCGTTCTGTCGCGAGATCGATTCGTCCCACGACACGCCATAGTCGCCATGGATGGCGATCCCCAGCACCACATAGCTCACAAAGAGCAAGGGTGCCCACAGTTTGTGCAGCCAGTGCTTCATGTTGAAAAGTATGTCGAGGCCCTGTTGCGCCGCACAGACTGTCGCGTATGCAAGCCGCAAGTGGTTACCAATTGCCCGACAATCCACCGGTGCAAACCCGTCACTTCGCCCAGCTCGTGGGCCTCTCTGCGCTCTGGGGCGCCTCCTTCCTCTTCCTGCGCATCGCCAGTCCCCTGCTGGGGCCGACCGTGATGGCGACCAGCCGCGTGCTGCTGGCCACCATCACGCTGGCGGCCGTGATGGGGGTGCTGCGCGAGCCCTGGCCCTGGAAGCACTGGCGTGAACTGTTCCGGCTCGGTCTGCTGGCGCTGGCGGCGCCGTTCCTGCTGTACGCCTGGGCGGCGCTGCGGCTGCCGGCCGGTTACAGCGCCCTGCTCAACACAACGGTGGTGCTGTTCGGCACCCTGGCCTCGGCCTGGTTCGGCCAGGACACGCTCACGGCGCGCAAGCTGGTCGGCTGCGCGATCGGCTTCGCGGGCGTGGGAATGATCCTGCAGCTCGGTCCTGTCGCGCCGACCACCGAGACGCTCATGGCGGCGCTGGCCTGCGTGGCGGCCGCCGCCTGTTACGGCGTGTCGACCCCGCTGATGAAGAAGGCGACCGAACACATGCAGCCGCTGGCGATCGCGACCGGCATCAGCGCGGCAGCCTTCGTGATGCTGCTGCCCGCCGGAATCTGGGGGCTGCCGCAGGCCAACTTCACCCCCACCGCGATGGGTGCGCTGCTGGTGATGGGGGTGGTGACCTCGGGCCTGGCCTACTGGCTGAACCTGCGCATCGTGCGCCACGTCTCACCGGTCGCGGCGACCAGCCCGGCCTTCCTGATCCCGGTGTTCGGCGTGACCTGGGGCCACATCTTCCTGGGCGAGGAGCTGTCGTCAGGCATCTTCGTCGGCGGCGCGCTGGTGTTGGTGGCCACCGCGCTGGTGACCGGTTTCAACCCGCTGCGCCGCGACTTCCCGGTCGAACCGACGCCCTGAGGCGCCGGCCCACCGGGCCATGAAGCGGGCCCGTACAGCTTCAGACCGTCGCGGGTGCCACAGCCGCCGCTGCGTGGGCGCCGCCGAGGAACAGGCGCTCGATGTTCGGATCGGCCAACAGTTCGCCTGCCGGCTTGTGCAACACCAGCCGGCCCGACTCCAGCGCGATCGCGTAGTCAGAAATCTTGAGCGCGCTCTTGACGTTCTGCTCGACCATCAGCACCGTCACGCCCTGCTCGTCGGCCAAGCGGCGCAGCAGGCGGAACACGTCCTGCACCACCAGCGGCGACAGGCCGATCGAAGGCTCGTCGATCAGGATCACCTTGGGCCGCAACAGCAACGCGCGGCCGATCTCCAGCTGCTTCTGCTCACCGCCCGAGAGGCTGGCCGCGGCGCTGTGCAGGCGTTCCTTCACACGCGGGAACAGCTCCAGGATTTCCGGAATGCGCTCGTGCGTGGTCTTCATGCCAAGCGTGATGCCACCCAGCTCGAGGTTCTCGTAAACCGAGAGCTGGCCGAACAGGTTGCGCCCCTGCGGGACGAAGGCGACGCCGGCAGCCAGCAATTCCTTCTGGGTGGCGCCTGCGATGTTCCGGCCGTCCAGCAGGATGCGGCCCTGGCGCGGCTTGAGCAGTCCGAACAGCGCCTTGAGCGCGGTCGACTTGCCCGCGCCGTTGGGGCCGAGCAGCAGGGTGATGGAGCCGCGGTGCGCCTTGAAGCTGAGGTTGTTCAGGATCATGAAATCCTTGTAACCCGCGACCACGTCGTCGAATTCGATGCAGATGTCTGACATGGGGTCGTCCTTTTCAGCTGCCCAGGTAGGCGTCCAGCACCTGTTTGTTGGAACGGATTTCATCGGGCGTGCCGATGGCCATCACCTGGCCCTCGACCATCACCATGATGCGGTGGCACAGGTCCATCACGAAGTCCATGTTGTGTTCGATCACGACAAAAGAACTGTGCTTGCCGAAGCGCGGATTGCGGTTGAGGTCCTTCAGCAGCGTGCTGATGCCGCCTACCAGGCTCGGGTTGACGCCGGCGCAGGGTTCGTCGAGCAGCACCAGATCGGGCTCGCTCATGAAGGCCATCGCGATGTCGACCAGTTTCTGCTGGCCGTACGACAGCTCGCCCGCCTTCTTGTCGGCCACGTGGCGGATGCGGAACTGGTCGATCAGGGCGTCGGCCTTCTCGCCCAGACCGGAGTCACCGGGCGCGAACATGCGGCTGAACATACTGCCCTTGTGCTCCTGGGCCGCCACGATCAGGTTGTCGCGCACCGTCATCTTGCCGAACACCTGCAGCGTCTGGAAAGTGCGGCCGACGCCGCGCCGGTTGAGTTCGAGCGGACCGAGCTTGGTGACGTCTTCGCCATTGAGCTCGATGCGGCCTTCGTCGGGCGTGATCTGGCCGAGCATCGAATTGAACAGCGTGGTCTTGCCGGAGCCGTTGGGCCCGATCACGCCGAAGATCTCGCCGGGCTGGACCTGGAAGCTCACGCCGCCCACGGCCTGGATCGCGCCGTAGGCTTTCTTGAGGTTGTGCACCTGCAGCACCGGCGCACCGGCCGGGCGCTCGTGGTGGTGGGCGTGCTGGGTCATGGGCTGGTCCGCGGAAGCAGTGGTCGCGTTCATGCCTTGGCTCCCTGGCTGGCGGCCTGTGCGGCGGCGGTGCGCGCGGCCGAGGCCTCGCGGGACTGGCGCTTGGCGCGCAGGCGGTCGGGAATGGACAGCAGGCCATCGGGCAGCCAGATCATCAGCAGCACCACGGCGGTACCGAAGACGAACAGGTACCAGGCCTGGGCGAAGCGCAGCCACTCGGGCAGGATCACGCCCACCGCTGCACCCACCACCGGGCCAAGGAAGTAGCCGGGACCACCGACCACCACCATCAGGTACATCATGATCGAGGCGCCGACGGTGAACGGCGCCGGCTCGATGAACTGCACCAGCGAGGCGAACAGCGCACCGGCCACACCCGCGTAGACCGCACCGATGGCGAAGCTCAGCAGTGTGTAGCTGCGGATGTCGACCCCCAGGCTTTCGGCCCGGATCGGGTTGTCGCGCAGCGCGGTGAACGCCTTGCCCCAGGGGCTGCGCAGCAGGCCCCAGAGCAGCAGTGCCATCAGCAACGTAACGCCTAGCACGAAGTGGTAGTACGCCAGGTTGCCTTCGAGGCTGAAGCCGAACAGCGAGGGCCGCGCGATGTTGTTGATGCCGAAGGTGCCGCCGGTCAGCCATTCTTCGTTGCGCATCACCAGCCAGACCGCGGTGTTGAAGCCCAGCGTCGCGAACGCCAGGTAGATGGTCTGCACGCGCAGGGCCGGAAAGCCCAGGATGATGCCGATCACGAAACACAGCAGCGCGGCGGCCGGCAGACCGATCCAGAAGCTCAGACCGGCCTTCATCAGGATCGCCACCGTGTAGGCACCGATGCCGAAGAAGGCGGCGTGGCCCAGCGACTTCTGACCCGCATAGCCCACCGTGAGGTTCAGGCCCATGGTGGCAATGATGTAGACCAGCCAGTAGGTCAGCAGGTACAGGCCGTAGCTCTTGAGGAACTGCGGAGCCAACAGGAACAGCAGCGCGGAGGCCACGATCAGCGGAAGGGTGAGCTTGTTCATACCTTGCGCTCCACTTTCTTGCCCAGCAGACCCTGCGGCTTGAACAGGATCACGACCATGAAGATGACCAGGGCGACGGCGTCCTTGTAGGCCGGCGAGATGTAGGCCGCAGCGAGGTTCTCGCACACGCCCACGATCAGGCCGCCCAGCAGCGCGCCGCGCGAGTTGTTGAAGCCGCCGATGATCGCGGCGAAGAAGGCCTTGTTGCCCAGCGACTCGCCCATGTCGAACTTGGCGAGATACGTGGGCGTGACCAGGAGCGCGGCAGCCACGGCCAGCACCGCGTTGATCGCGAAGGTGTAGAAGATCATGCGCGGCACGTTGATGCCCAGCACGCTGGCGCTCTCGGTGTTCTGCGCCACGGCCTGCATCGCGCGGCCGGTCACGGTCTTGGCGAGGAACGCCTGCGTCGCCACCACCAGCAGCATGGCCAGCACAAAGGTGCCGATGTCCTGCAGCGTGATGGTGACGCCGGCAATGTTGTAGATCTGGTCGGGGAACAGCGAGGGGAACGGGTGCGCCTCGGCGCTGTAGCCGGCGCGGATGCCGTTGCGCATCGCGATCGACAGGCCGATGGTGGCCACCACGATCGGCATCATTCCGTACTTGAACAGCGGGTCGACGATGCCGCGCTTGAACATCCAGCCCAGCACGAAGACGGCGACCAGACAGGCCATCAGGAAGGCCGGCAACAGCGGGATGCCCGCGCTGAAGAACGCCAGCATCATGAAGGCCGGCAGCATCACGAACTCGCCCTGGGCGAAGTTGATCGTGCCGCTGGCCTGCCAGAGCAGCGTGAAGCCCAGTGCCGCCAGCGCGTAGATCGCACCGGTGGACAGGCCACTGAAGAAGAGTTGGAGAAAGTCGGTCATCGAAGATGCGTCCGGGTATGCCGACGGCCGGTGACCACCGCGCAGGCGGTCACCGGCAGCCTGGGGCTGGCTTTACTTCTTGGCCGGCGCGGCGGCGGCAACCGGGTTCAGCGCAGGCAGCGTCTCGACGACGATCTGGCGACCGTTCTTGACCTCGACCAGGAAGCTCTCGCGGTCCAGGTCACCGTTCTGGTCGAACGACACGTCCATGATCACGCCGGGGTACTTCTTGGCGCTGATGGTCAGGCCCTTCATGGCCTGGGCCACGGCCTTGCGGTCGAGCTTGCCGGCCTTCTCGATCGCGGCCTTGAGCACGTACACGCCGGTGTAGCCCTTGATGCCGTTGTGGTCGGAGATCGAGCTGTAGGCCTGGTAGTACTTGGCCTTGAAGGCCAGCATCTCGGGCTTGGGCGCGTCGACGGTCAGGCCGACGTGGGCCACGGCGCCGTTGGCGGCTTCACCGGCCAGCTCGATCACCTTCTGGCCGACCAGGGTGGTCTCGCCGATGATGGGCTTGGTCCAGCCCTGCTTGCGCAGTTCGCGCAGGGCGCGGGCCGACTCTTCTTCGTTGGTATAGACGAACACGGCGTCGGCGTTGCTCTGCTTGGCCTTGAGCACGGCCGAGGAGAAGTCGACCTGACCGGAGTCGGTGGAGATCTCGGCCAGGATCTTGGTCTGGGTCTTGCCCAGCTCGCGCTTGATCGCGTCCAGGCCGCCCTTGCCGAAGTCGTTGTTCACATAGACCACGGCCAGCGTCTTGACCTTGGCGCCGATGTAGCGGGCCAGCTTGGGGAACGAGAAGTTCTGGCCGAAGGCCGTGCGGAAGACGTAAGGGTTGCCTTGGGCGGTGATGGCAGCGGCTTCGCCACCGGTCCAGTTGGGCACTTCGGCGCGGCGCGACTCGGCCATCGACACCATGATCGAGCCGGAGAACACCGGGCCGAAGATGGCGAACACGTCGTCGTCGACCGCCTTCTGCGTCAGGCCCTTGGCCACGCCAGGGTTGGTCTGGGTGTCGCTGGTCACCGTCTCGATCTTCTTGCCCAGGATGCCGCCCGCGGCGTTGATTTCCTTGACGGCCAGTTCCACGCCGTTCTTGAAGTTGGTGCCGGCCGAAGCGCCGCCGCCCGAGAGCTCGACGATGTTGGCGATCTTGATCACGTTCTGGGCCGCGGCCAGGCCGGAGGCGGCGACCAGGCTGGCAGCGACAAGGCATTTGAGGGCGAATCGTTTTTGCATGTGTGTCTCCAAGGGAACCAGAGGTTGAGGGCAGGCGGGAACGGAAAGCGTGGAAGAAATGTAGCGATCACCCCCGTTGGCGCATCCGGTGAATCGGCGTACCACGCACGAAAAACGCACAGGCCTGATCGATCATCGAACGCAACCGGGGTAAGCACTAGGGTGGACTGGCGCGCGCGCAGGCGTGCCGCGCCGCGAGGTAGCCGAACACCAGACCGGGGCCGATGGTGATGCCGGGTGCGGTGTAGACGCCACCCATGATCGAGTGCATGTCATTGCCCACGGCGTAGAGGCCGGCGATGGGCTGGCCGGCGGCGTCGAGCACGCAGGCGTTGCCGTCGGTGGCAAAGCCAGTGGCGGCGCCGATGTCACCGGGGTAGAGCTTCACCGCGTAGTACGGCGCGGTGCTCAGTGCGCCGAGATTGGGGTTCTTCGTGCCGGCCGTCACGTCGCCGATGTTCTGCTGGTAGGCCGTGACGCCGCGCTGGAAGTCGGGGTCGACGCCGGTCCCGGCGTAGCGGTTGATCTTCTGCACGCTCGCAGTCAAACTGGCAGCGTCGATGTCCAGCTTGCCTGCCAGTTCATCGAGCGTGGCGCCTTGCGTGAGGTAGCCGTCGGCGAGGAACGGCGCTAGGTCTTTGTGCGAGGCACCCGGTCGGACCATGCCGATGCCGTATTTCTGCAGCGCGGTCGCGTCGCAGACCAGGAAGGCGGGCACGCTGCCGGTGGCCTGCATGGCCATGCCGAACAGGTGGTACGAGGTGCTTTCGTTGACGAAACGCTCACCCGCCCGGTTGACGGTCAGCATGCCAGGCTTGGCCCGGTCCATCACGAAATGCGGGAACACGGCGGTGCTGCCGTCGGCGCGTTTTCTCAGGGAAACCGGCGCCCAGAACGCATTGCTGAAAGCGCCCTGGCCGTAGACCGCGCCAGCATCCTTCGCGAGCGCATGCGCCTCGGCCGTGTGGCCCGGACCGGCCGGGCACCAGGCGATGTCGGCGCCGGGCAGCAGCTGCGCGCGCAGCGCCGGGTGCCGGTTGAATCCGCCCGAGGCCAACACCACGCCGCCGCGCACCGCGACGTCGCGGCGCTCATCGCCCGCTTGCAGCGTCAGGCCGGTGACACAGCTGCCCTCGCGCCGGAACGCCCCGACGCTGGTGTTCAGCGCGAGCGTCACGTTCGGATGCTTCGAGAGCGAGTACAGCAGGCGAGCGATCAGCGCATTGCCCATCACCAGCCGCGTGCCACGCGGGTACGACAGCCGGTCCGCGGCGTGACGCAGCAGGATCTTCAGCGAATGCTTGAACGACGCGACGTTCTTCGTGAGCGCCAGCAGGTGGTTGATGTCGGTGCGGTCGACCATCATCCCGCCGAGCACTGTGAATTCGGGAATCGGCGGTCGGATCAGTTGGAACAGGTCGCCCAGCAGCCGGCCGTCGAACGGCAGCGGCTCCAGCGCGCGGCCGTTCAGCGTTGAACCGCCGAGGTCGGAGATGTAGTCCGGGTGCCTGGCATAGGGCCGGAACTTCACCTCCGTGCGCGTCTCGGCCAGCGTCACGACTTCGGCCCCGTGGTCCAGGAAAGACTGGCGCAGCGCGGCCGGCGTGCGCTCTCCGATCGCATTGCTCAGGTAGCGCGCGGCGTCGGACAGCGTGTCGGTCGGGTTGACGGTGGCGCTGTGGTGCGTGCCGGGTACCCAGGTCGTGCCGGCCGACAGCGCGGTGGTGCCGCCCACGTACTCGGTGCGTTCGACCAGCAGCACCTGTTTGCCTTCGATTGCGGCGAACAGCGCCGAGGCCATGCCCGCACCGCCAGCACCGACCACGACCAGGTCGTACCTCGCGTCCGCAGGAAGGTCTTTGACGGAGTGAAGAACCTGCATGCTCATTCACCCAGAAGGAAGGCAACCATGAGGTCGCGGACGCGCGCGAACATGTCGGCGCCGGTCATCGTGCTGCATCCCCTATCGCGCGCGGCTGCAATGAACGGCGTGATGGCCGGCGCCGTGATCACGCAGCCACAGAACGTCTGCGGCTGGAGCTTGGTCACATCCAGCGGGAAGGGATCGCCGGCTTTCATGCCCACCGGCGTGGCGTTGAGCACCAGATCAAAGCCGCCCGGGTCGGCGCTGCCGTGCGTGACCGGGCACTTGCCAAGCCCGGCCAGCCGGTCCACCAGCGAAGCACGGCGCTGGTCGTCGGGGTCGTGGATCGCGAGCTGGCTCACGCCAGCCATCACCAGCGCGTGCGCGATGGCCGACCCTGCGCCGCCCGCCCCCACCAGCAAGGCCTTCTTGCCAATGGGCTGGCAGCCCTTGTCCTGCATCGCGGTGACAAAGCCCAGGCCGTCGAACATGTCGCCGTGCCAGCTGCCGTCGGTGTTGCGGCGCATGGTGTTGACCGTGTTCAGGAAGGCGGCGCGGTCGGACTTGGTGGCGCAGAGCACGGTACAGGCGAACTTGTGCGGCACGGTCACGATGATGCCGTCCACGTTCTGCGCCAGCGATACACCACGCACCCAGTCGGCCAGGTGCGCGGGCGAGACATGGGCCGGCACGCAGACCGCGTCCCGGCCGTGGTCGGCGAAGGCCTGGCTCATGCCGGCGGGCGATTTCACCTGGGCGATCGGGTCGCCCACGATGTAGTGCAGGCGCGTGGCGCCGCTCAAGTTCTGTGTCATCTGTCTCGCTCGGATCTCGTGTGGATCGGGTGGTTGGGGGAGATCATATGCAAAAGTGGAATTGTGTTCAAGTATTGAATGTTGTTCTTTTTTTGACTAGACTTCGGGTCAGAGACACACACCGTCCATGAACACCACCCGACTTCTGGTCATCGGTGCCGGCGCCATCGGCCGCACCCACATCGACCGCATCCACCGCACGCCGGGTCTGGCGCTGGCCGGCATCGCCGACCCGTCGGACGCCGGCCGCGCGCTGGCCGAGTCGCTGGACGTGCCCTGGACGCCGGATCACCTGAGCGCGCTGGAACGCCTCCAGCCGCAGGGCGCCATCGTCGCCACGCCGAATCCGCAACACGTCCCGATGGCGCTGGACTGCCTGGCGCGCGGCGTCGCGGCCCTGGTGGAAAAACCGCTGGCCGACAGCGTGACCGAGGCGCAGCAGCTGGTCGACGCGCAGAAAGCCTGCGGCGTGCCAGTGCTGGTCGGCCACCACCGGCGCCACAACCCGATCAACCGCCAGGCGCGCGAGACCATTGCCAGCGGCAGGCTCGGCCGCATCGTGGGTGCCAATGCCATGGCCTGCTTCTACAAGCCACAGGGCTACTTCGCCATGGCCTGGCGACGCGAGCCGGGCGGCGGCCCGGTGCTGATCAACCTGATCCACGAGATCGACATGCTGCGTTTCCTCTGCGGCGAGATCGTGCAGGTGCAGGCGCTCAGCAGCAACGCGGTGCGCGGCTACCCGGTCGAAGACACGGCCGCCGCCCTGCTGCGCTTCGAGAACGGTGCGCTGGGCACGGTGCTGCTGTCGGACACCGCCGTTTCACCCTGGTGCTGGGACATGTGCGCGGGCGAGCAGGACCAGTACCCGCGCCAGGACGCCAACGCCCTGTTCATCGCCGGCACCCACGGCTCGCTGTCACTGCCTGACCTCTCGCTCTGGCACTACGAAGGCGAACGCCACTGGCACCAGCCGCTCACGCGCGAGCAGACGGCCACGAGCAAAGCCGACACCTACACCCGCCAGCTGCTGCACTTCGCGGCCGTGATCCGTGGCGACGAAGCAGCGCTGTGCAGCGCGCTGGATGGCCTGCGCACCCTGCAGGCCACACGCGCCCTGCTCGACGCCGCCGCCAGTGGCCAGTCCGTAACATGCTCGGTTTCGACCTCCTGAACGAAGCGGAACCCCCACCATGAACGGCGTCCTCGAACGAACCCTCGGCATCCTCGAACTGCTCTCGCAACATGGCGAGGGCATGGAGCTGGCCACGATCGCCGACCAGCTCGACATTCCGCGCAGCGGGGTGCATCGCCTGCTGGCGGATCTGGTGCGCCTGGGCTACGTGCGCCAGGCCCGTGGCCACGGCGAATACCTGCTGACCACCAAGCTGGTGAGCATGGGCCTCTCGTACCTCAGCAATTCCGGCATCGTCGACATCGCGCAGCCGTTGCTCAACCAGTTGGCCGAGGTTTCGGGCGAGCTGGTGCGCCTGTCGGTGGTCGACGGCGAGCGCCTGACCTGGGTCGCCCGCGCCCAAGGTGCGCGCCAAGGCCTGCGCTACGACCCCGACATGGGCTCCGACGCGCGCCTCTCGTGCTCCTCCTCGGGCTGGGCGCTCATGTCCACGCTCAGCGACGACGCTGCGCTGGCCCTGGTTGCCAAGCAGGGCCTGGGTGCGCCCGAACAGTTCGGCCCCAACGCGCCGACCACGCTGCAGGCCGTGCTGGCCGCCGTGCACGAGACGCGCGAACGCGGCTATAGCCTGACGGTCGACACCTACAGCCTGGGCCTGTCGGCCATGTCGGCCCCGGTGCGCTTCGCGGGCCAGCCCGCCATCGGCGTCATCACCATCGCCGGCCCCACGGTGCGCTTCACGCTGGAGCGGATGCAGTCCCTCGCGCCCGAGCTGCTGTCCATCGCGGCGCAGCTGGCCGCCGCCAGCGGGGCCTCGCCCTTCTTCCAACTCACGGCCGAGACCGCCGCCCCGGGCGACGTCAAAGGCCGCAAGCCGATCTACGCGGTCTGACCGCGTTCACCCCCGTACATGCCCGACCGGTCACCCGCCTCTTCTCTTCATTGCGACTTGCTGGTGATCGGCTCCGGGGCCGGCGGGCTTTCGGCCGCGGTCACGGCGGCCCACCTGGGTCTCAAAGTCATCGTCGCGGAGAAGGACCCGCAGTACGGCGGCACCACGGCCTGGTCCGGCGGCTGGATGTGGTTGCCGCGCAATCCGCTGGCGGTCGAGGCCGACATCGTCGAACCGATCGATGAACCGCTGAACTATCTGCGCCACGAACTCGGTGAGCGCTTCGACGAGGCCCGGGCCCGCGCCTTCCTGGACGCTGCGCCGCACATGGTCGAGTTCTTTCGCCGCAAGACCGCGCTGCGCTTCATCGACGGCAACGCCATTCCCGATTTCCACGGCCGCACAGCGCATGCGTCAACCGGCGGCCGCTCGCTGTGTGCGGCGCCCTTCGATGGCCGGCGCCTCGGTCAACGCATCGCCGACCTCAAGCCGCCCCTGGCCGAAACCACGCTCTGGGGCATGGGCATCGCCTCGGGCGCCGAGCTGCGCCATTTCCTCAACGCCATGCGCCAGCCGGCCTCTTTCTGGTACGTGACAAAGCGCGTGCTGGCGCACTGGAAAGACCTGCTGATGTACCGCCGCGGCATGCGCCTGGTCAACGGCAACGCACTGGTGGCGGCACTCTCCGCCTCAGCTTTGGAAGCGGGCGTGCAGATCCGCACCCGCAGCCCGGCCCGCAGGCTGCTGCGCGACGGAGAGCGCGTGACCGGCGCCGTGCTGCACACGCCCGACGGCCCGGTCGAGGTGCTTGCCCGCGGCGGCGTTCTGCTGGCCTGCGGCGGCTTCCCGCACGACGATGGTCGCAAGGCCGCGCTGCTGCCACATGCACCGACCGGAAAAGAGCACCACTCTGCCGCCTCGCGCGGCAACACCGGCGATGGCCTGCGCCTGGGCGAGAGCGCGGGCGGCCATGTCGGCACTGATCTGCTGCAGGCAGCAGCGCTGGCTCCGGTCTCGCTGGTGCCGCGCGCCGACGGTTCGTTCGCGCATTTCCCGCACCTGATCGAACGCGCCAAGCCCGGGCTGATCATGGTGCGCGCCGATGGCAGGCGCTTTGCCAACGAAGCCGACTCGTACCACGACGTGATGCAGGCGCTGATCCAGGCGACGCCGCCCGGCCAGCCGGTGCAGGCCTGGCTGATCGCGGACCACGGCTTCATGCGCCACTACGGCCTGGGCGCCGCCAAACCCGCACCGATGCCGCTCGGACCGATGCTGGCCAACGGCTACCTCCAGCGCGGCCACACGCTCGCCGAACTTGCACAGTCCTGCGGCATCGCGGCCGACGGGCTGCAGGCCACCGTGCAGCGCTACAACACCATGGCCCGCGCCGGCAAGGACGAGGACTTCGCCAAGGGCGAGACGCCCTACAACCGCATGCAGGGTGACGCACCCTTTGCGGCCGGACGCGGCTGGTCCAACCCCTGCATGGGGCCGCTCGAACGCGGCCCGTTCTACGCCGTGCGCGTGGTGGCCGGCAGCCTGGGCACGTTTGCTGGTCTCAGGGTCAACGCGAATGCCCAGGTGCTTGACGCAGTGGGTCAGCCCATTCCCGGCCTGTACGCCGGCGGCAACGACATGGATTCCATGATGGCCGGCCACTACCCCGCCGGCGGCATCACGCTCGGCCCCGCCATGACCTTCGGCTGGATTGCGGCGCACCACGCCGCCGGCCAACCCTTTTCACTTTGATCCCCCACAAGGACCCGCATGTACTACGAACTCGCCACCATGACCCTGCCTTTCGGCACCGCGGGCACCGCCGCCCAGAACGTGCAGACCTTCTGCACCGCGCCCGACGCGAAAGGCGAACTGCTGGCCTGCTGGTTCACCGACATCGGCCAGCTCAACCAGATGATCGTGCTGCGCGGCTTTGCCTCGCTGGCCGACCTGCAGGCCGAGCGCGGGCGCACGCAACAGAGCGCCTCGCCCTTCGACAACGGCGAGATCTTCCAGACACTGGAGCAGCACAGCTACGAGGGCTTCCCGTGGATGAAGGCAGTGCGCCCGAGCGCCGAGAGCGGCATCTCCGGCCCGGTCTACGAGATCCGCACCTACGGCATCAAGCCGGGCGGCGTGCAACCGACGATCGACCTGTGGGAACAGTACGTGCCGCCGCGCGAACAGCTCTCGCCCTGCGTGGTCGCCATGGTCGCGATGGACGGCCCGCTGCGCTACACCAACATCTGGGCCTACCCCTCGCTGGACGCGCGTAGCAAGGCCCGCGCCGACGCCGTGGCGCAAGGCATCTGGCCGCCCAAGGGGGGCCCGGCGCACCTGACGACCAGCATGTTCTCGACGATTGCGCTGCCGACGGCGGTTTCGCCATTGAAGTGAGCTGAAGATGGCACGCGTCCATTCACTGGCTTACCTCAGCTCCCACCGATGCACGCCACCGGAAGCGATCCGTGTGGCCGCGACCAACGGGTACCAGTATGTCGGTCTGCGCCTGTGGCCCAACGCACCGGGAGCGCCGCAACAATTCCTGATCGACCGACCTGAAGTGCTGAAAGAGACTCTGGCCGCGATCGCCGACACCGGCGTGGGCATCTTCGATGTCGAGATCATCCGCATCGGCGAGGCCTTCGACCCGCACACCTGGGACGCGCTGTACGACGCCTGCGCGGCGCTCAAGGCCAAGGCCATCCTCGTGGCCGGCGACGACGCCGACGAGGCACGCCTGACGCAGAACTACGCACGCCTGTGCGAAGTGATGGCGCCTTACGGCCTGACCGCCGACCTGGAGTTCATGCCCTGGACCGCGGTCAAGGACGCAAATAGCGCGATGCGGATCGTGCAGAACGCCGGCACTCCCGCCAACGCCGGCATTCTGGTCGACGCGCTGCACGTCGGCCGGTCGACGACGACGCTCGACGACATCCGCGCCATCCCGCGCCAGCTGCTGCACTACGCGCAGATCTGCGACGCCGTCGCCGGCACGCAGTTCACGACCGAAGCAATGATCCACACCGCGCGCTGCGAACGCCTGCTGCCCGGTGACGGAACCATCGACATCACCGGCCTGTTCGCCGCCCTGCCCGACGACCTGCCGGTCAGCGTCGAGGTGGTGAACTTCGAGCGCGAAAAGACCGCCGACCCTACGCAGTGGGCCGCCATCTGCCTGGCCGCCAGCCTGCCCTACACCGCCGCCCGCTGAACCACCGACAAACACCCGAGACAAACCCATGGATTTCGCGCTCAACGACGAACAGAAAATGATGATCGACACTGTGCGTCGCTTCATCGCCGAAGAACTCAAGCCCCTCGAGGACCCGCTGGAGAACTCCGGCGCGCTGCCAGAAGCCGACGCCCGCCGCATCCACGCCAAGGCGAAAGAACTGGGCCTGTACGCGCTCAACATGCCGGCCGAACTCGGTGGCGGTGGCCTCTCGAACCTGGACCGCATCCTCTGCGAGGAACAGTTCGGGCACACCAGCGACATGCTGATCCGCCGCGCCTTCGGCAACGTCTACGAGCCGCTGCTGCATTGCAAGGGCGAGCAGGTCGAGCGCTGGCTCAAACCCACCGTCGAAGGCACACGCACCTGCGCCATCACCATCACCGAATCGGGGGCCGGGTCGGATGCCGCCGGGATCAAGACCAATGCCAAGCGCAACGCCGAGGGCCGCTGGGTGCTCAACGGCAGCAAGCACTTCATCAGCGACGGCCTGTGGTCCGACTTCTTCCTCGTCTCCGCAAAAACCGGCGAGAAAGAAATCAGCATGTTCATGGTCGACAAGGACTTGCCCGGTTTCACTGTCGGCAAGGACCAGGCCATGATGGGCATCCGCGGCACGCCCCACCTCGAACTCTTCTTCGACAACGTGGAGCTGGAGGACGCAGCCCTTCTGGGCGAGCAGGGACAGGGTTTCAAGCTGGCCATGGGCGCACTCAACGTGGTGCGCCTGGCGCAGGTGGGTGCGCGCGCGGTGGGCAAGGCCACGCATGTGTGCGAGCTGATGCTCGACTACGCGAACCAGCGCCAGCAGTTCAACACCCGCATCGGCGATTTCCAGATGGTCCAGCAGATGCTGGCCGACAGCGTGATCGAGATCAACGCCGCGCGCTGGATGGTCTACCAGGCCGCCTGGATGCTGGACCAGGGCCTGGACGCGCGCGAACAGATTGCCATGGTCAAGGTGCATGCGGCCGAGACCCTGGGCCGCGTGGTCGACCGTGCGGTGCAGGTATTCGGCGGCATGGGCTTCTGCAAGGAACTGCCGATCGAGCGCTACTACCGCGACGCCCGCATCTACCGCATCTTCGACGGCACCTCGGAGATCCACCGCGGCGTGATCGCCAAGAGCGCGCTCAAGAAGGGCGCGCAGCTCTTCGACGTGAACCGCTGAACGGGGACACACGATGAGCAGCAGCAAGTTCATGAGCGCGGCCGAGGCGGTGCAACTGATCCAGGACGGAGACACCGTGGGCCTGATGGGCGGCGGCGGCGGCCTGATGGAAGCGACCCACGTGTTCGAGGCGGTGCAGGCGCGCTTCCTCGCCACACAACAGCCAAGCAACCTCACCGTGATGCACGCGCTGGGCATCGGCGACAAGAAGACCAAGGGCATGAACTGCTTCGCGCACGAAGGCCTGGTGAAGAAGGTCATCGGCGGCCACTGGGTGTGGTCGCCCGCCATGCAGCAGCTGGCGCTCAGCAACAAGATTCAGGCCTACATCCTGCCCGGCGGCGTGAGCAGCCAGCTCATGCGCGAGATCGGCGCCGGCCGGCCCGGACTGATCTCGCACGTGGGTCTGGGTACGGTCTGCGACCCGCGCTTTGGCGGCGGGCGCATGAACGAAGCCGCGAATGAAGACCTGGCGGAGGTGATTCAGATCGACGGCCGCGAATGGCTGCGCTACAAGCCCTTCCCCATCCACGTCGCCATCGTGCGCGCCAGCGCCGCCGATGAAGACGGCAACATCAGTTTCGAGCACGAAGCCGCCAACCTGGACGCACAGTCGCTGGCCCTGGCCGCGCGCAACAGCGGAGGCACGGTGATCGTGCAGGTCAAGGAGCGCTTGCCCAAAGGCGCGCTCAAGGCGCGCGAGGTGCGCATTCCCTCGGCCTGGGTGGACGCCATCGTGGTCGACCCGAACCAGCAAACCAGCTACGACATCCCGTTCGACCCGGCCTTCAGCGGCGAACTCACTGGCGAGGCCCGTGCCTCCAGCGAGGCCGAGGACCACGTGCGCGAAGTCGCCGCCTCACAGGAAGCCTTCAGCGAACGCCAGGCCGTGGCGCGCCGCGCACACGTCGAACTGTTCAACACCGGCAAGCCCCGCCCGGTCATCAACTACGGCGTGGGCGTGCCCGATGCGGTGGCCAAGCTGATCGCGGCGCGCAACGAGCAGCACCGCATCTACCAGACCATCGAACACGGCACCTACGGCGGCACGCTGATGGACGGCGTGCTGTTCGGCTACGCGCGCAACGCGACCGCCATGCTGGACGCGGCCACGCAGTTCGACTTCTACGGTGGCGGCGGGCTGGACGTGGCCTGCCTGGGCTTTGGTGAATTCGACGCCGAAGGCAGCGTCAACGTCTCGCGCCTGGGCGGCGTCACCGTTGGCCCCGGCGGCTTCATCGACATCGCGCAGAACGCGAAGAAGGTGGTGTTCTGCGGCACGCTCGCCGCCAAGGGCGTGCAGCTGCAGACCGGCGACGGCCAGATGCGCGTGCTGCAACAGGGCAGCGTGAAGAAGCTGGTGACGCGGGTCGACCAGATCACCTTCAGTGGCCCGCAGGGCCTGGTGCGCGGGCAGGAAGTGCTCTACCTCACCGAACGCGGCAGCTTCCGGCTCACGCCACAGGGCATCGAGCTGTTCGAGATCGCACCGGGTATCGATCTGCAACGCGACATCCTGGACCAGATGGACTTCGTGCCGCGGATCGCGACAGACCTCAAGCTGATGGACGCGGCGCATTTCCGCGCGGGTTGACCGTTTTCGAGGCACTGCGTCCTATACTTCTGGAATGAACGAACCAGTACATTCCCGGAGACAGGCAGTTCGCGGCAAGGCCCTCGAAGGCAAAACAACGACCCGCACCAACGACCCCGAACGCACCATGGCCAACATCCTCGAGGTGGCCATGAAAGAGTTCGCCGAGAAGGGTCTGGCGGGGGCGCGCATCGACGAGATCGCCGACGAGACGCACACCTCCAAGCGGATGATCTATTACTACTTCCAGAGCAAGGAAGGCCTGTACCTGGCCGCGCTGGAAGAGGCCTACCGCCGCGTGCGCAGCACCGAAGCAGAGCTCAATCTCGACGACCTGGACCCCGAGGCTGCGCTGCGCCGGCTGGTCGAATTCACGTTCGATCATCACGCCGGCAACGAGCCCTACATCCGCATGGTCGTCTCGGAAAACATCAACCGCGGCCAGTTCCTCGCCCAGAGCAAGAGCATCCAGGCGCTCAACCTCAAGGCCATCTCGGCCATCGAGAAGCTCTACGCCCGCGGAGTCGAGCTGGGCATCTTCCGCCCCGGCCTGGACCCGATCGACATCCACGCCTCGATCTCGGCGCTGTCGTTCTTCAACGTCTCCAACCGCCACACCTTCGGCCTGATCTTCAAGCGGGACTTCGCCAGCCCCACGGTGGCCACGCTGCGACGCGCCTCCATCGTCGACATGGTCGTGCGCTTCGTGAAGAAGTAGGTTCTCCCCCCTGCGCCGCTGCGCGGCTTCCCCCCTGCTGCGCGGGGGGACGCACCCTGTGGCCGGGCGGAGCCCGTTCCACGGCTGCCCTGGACATCAATCCTAGGGAAATCCCTGATTCTGAAAAACTAACCAGTTCGTACATTACAGCTTCCAACGATTCCGGAGACATCTCTTGGTCCAGAAGTTCATCAATGCCTATTGCCGCCTGCTGGGTGCGCTCATGGTGCTCTCCCTCTTCGCCATGGTCGTCATGGTGTTCGGCAACGTCGTGATGCGTTACGGCTTCAACTCCGGCATCACACTCTCGGAAGAGCTCTCGCGCTGGCTGTTCGTGTGGATGACCTTCCTGGGCGCCGTGGTCGCACTCAACGAGCGTGGCCACCTGGGCACCGACTCGCTGATCGCCCGCCTGCCGGTCGCCGGCAAGAAGCTCTGCCTGGGCGCCTCGCTGCTGCTGATGCTGTTCATCTGCTGGCTGATCTTCAAAGGCTCGCTCGACCAGACCAAGATCAACTGGGACTCGACCAGCGCGGTGATGGAAACCTCGATGGGCTATTTCTACGCCAGCGGCGTGGCGTTCGCCGTGCTCGCCGCCCCCATCCTGCTGCTGAACCTGCTGCGCCTGCTGACCGGCCAGATGCCCGACAGCGAACTGATCGGCATCCGCGAATCCGACGACATGCCCCACGGCGACCCGCACGCCTGAACCCCGCCCCGGAGACCACCCCAATGACCATTGCCATCTTCCTGGGCTCCCTCATCGCCGCGATGATGATCGGCGTGCCCATCTCTTTCTCGCTGCTGCTGTGCGGCGCCGCGCTGATGTGGCACCTGAACATGTTCGACGCGCAGATCCTGGCGCAGAACCTGATCGAAGGCTCCAACAGCTTCCCGCTGCTGGCCGTGCCCTTCTTCATGCTGGCCGGCGAAATCATGAACGCGGGCGGCCTGTCCAAGCGCATCGTGACCTTCGCGATGTCCCTGGTCGGCCACGTGCGTGGCGGCTTGGGCTACGTGGCCATCATGGCCGCCGTCATCATGGCCTCGCTCTCGGGCTCGGCCGTCGCCGACGCCGCCGCGCTGGCCGCCCTGCTGCTGCCGATGATGCACACCGCCGGCCACGACAAGGCCCGCTCGGCCGGCCTGCTGTCCGCCGCGTCCATCATTGCCCCAATCATCCCGCCCTCGATCGGTTTCGTGATCTTCGGCGTGGCCGCCAACGTGTCGATCTCCAAACTGTTCATGGCCGGCATCGTGCCCGGCCTGCTGCTGGGTGTGGCACTGTGCCTGACCTGGTGGTGGGTGGCCCGCAAGGAAAACGTGACGCCCCCACCGCGCAAGAACCGCGCAGAGGTCTTCCAGGCGCTGCGCCAAGCTGCCTACGCCCTGGGCCTGCCCTTCATCGTGGTCGTCGGTCTGAAGTTCGGCGTGTTCACGCCCACCGAAGCGGCCGTGGTCGCTGCCGTCTACGCCCTGCTGATCTCTCTGTTCGTCTACCGCGAACTCAAGATCAGCCAGCTCTACAGCCTGTTCCTGGCCGCCGCCAAGACCACCGCCGTGATCATGTTCCTGGTCGCTGGCGCGATGGTTTCGGCCTGGCTGATCACGGTCGCCCAGCTGCCCAACCAGCTCGTGGCACTGCTGCAGCCGCTGCTGGACAGCCCGACGCTGCTGATGTTCGCGATCATGGTCCTGGTGATCGTGGTTGGTACGGCGATGGACATGACGCCGACCATCCTGATCCTGACGCCGGTACTGATGCCCATCGTCAAGGCCGCCGGCATCGACCCGGTCTACTTCGGCGTGCTGTTCGTGATGAACAACGCCATCGGCCTGATCACACCTCCGGTGGGCACCGTGCTCAACACGGTGGCCGGCGTCGGCAAGGTCAGCATGGACGAAGTGACCCGCGGTGTCTGGCCTTTCATGATCGCGCAGTTCGCCCTGATGTTCCTGATGGTGCTGTTCCCGCAGATCGTGCTGGTACCGCTGCACTGGTTCTACTGATCCCCCAGGTTTCAACACCCTTGCCCTGAACGGGCACGCCAAGGCAAGGGATCTTTTTCATTTCGCGTCCCAACCCGTCTGCAGGAGACATTTCATGAAGCGTGTGTTCATCAAGACTCTGGTGGCCGTGGCCGCCCTGGCCACCGTCGGCATCGCCGCCGCCCAGGAAAAGGTCATCAAGTTCGCCAACCAGAACGCGGCGGGTCACCCCATCGTGCAGGGCATGGAGAAGTTCGCCGAGATCGTGGCGGCCAAGTCCGGCGGCAAGCTCAAGGTCACCGTGTTCCCCAGCGGCCAGCTGGGCAGCGACCAGGCCAACGTGTCGGCCCTGCAGGGTGGCACGCTGGAGATGGCCTCGATGAACTCGGGCATCTTCGCCAGCCAGGTCAAGGACTTCGCCGTCTTCGACCTGCCCTTCATGTTCTCCAACGGCAAGGAAGCCGACGCCGTGGTCGACGGCCCCTTCGGCAAGAAGCTGCACGCCAAACTGGAAGAAAAGGGCATGGTCGGTCTGGGCTACTACGAGCTGGGCTTTCGCAACATCACCAACAGCAAGCGCCCCATCACCAAGGTCGAAGACATCGAAGGCCTGAAGCTGCGCGTGATCCCCAACCCGATCAACGTCGACTGGGTCAAGGCCCTGGGCGCCAACCCCACGCCGCTGCCCTTCCCCGAGCTGTACGCCGCGCTGGAGCAGAAGGCTGTGGACGGCCAGGAAAACCCGGTCGCCACGATCTGGGGCGCCAAGCTGCAGGAAGTGCAGAAGTACATGACGCTGACCAACCACCAGTACAACCCGCAGTCGGTGGTGATCAGCAAGAAGTTCTGGGACACCCTCTCGGCCGACGAGAAGAAGATCCTGCAGGACGCCGCCAGCGAGTCCGCCAAGTACCAGCGCCAGCAGGCCCGCTCTTCGGTCGCCAGCACGCTGGACAACCTGAAGAAGGCCGGCATGACCGTGTCCGAGCTGCCGCCGGCCGAGCTGAGCAAGCTGGTCGAGAAGATGAAGCCCGTGATCACCAAGCACGCCGCCAACGTGGGTGAAGCCACGGTGTCCGATCTGCTGGCTGAACTCGCGAAAGCACGCAAGTAACCGGCGCACCAACCGGGCGCTGCGGCGCCCGGTTTATGCTCACCGGCCACCCTCACCCGACTTCCTGCCATGAAAAAGATCCTGATCCTCAACGGCCCCAACCTCAACCTGCTCGGCACGCGCGAGCCCGCCCAGTACGGTTACACAACGCTGGCGGATGTCGAGGCGTTCTGCAAGGCCCACGGCGAGAAGATCGGCTACGAGGTCGAGTGCCTGCAGAGCAACTGGGAAGGCGCGCTGATTGACCGCATCCACGAAGCCGGCCGCCAGTACAAGGCCGGTGAACTGCTGGGCGTGGTGATCAACCCCGGCGCGCTGACCCACACCTCGATCTCCCTGCACGACGCGATCAAGGGCGTGGACCCGCTGCCGGTCATCGAGTGCCACATCTCCAACGTGCATGCGCGCGAAGAGTTCCGCCACCACTCCTGGGTCTCGCCCGCCGCCGCCGGCATCGTGGTCGGCTTTGGGGTCGACGGTTACCTGGTCGCCATCGACGGCCTGGTGCGCAAATACGTGAACTCGGCCGCCACGAAAATGCCCTGAATCCCTGGTCCGCAGCGTCGGTGACGCATGCAGGTTTACCCGCAATCTGCGCGATTAATGAACGGTCTCGTTCACTGAACAAACAAAACAAGCTGGTCAGACCGCCCTATTGCCGCACCGCGCTTCTACAGTCCCGCCCACCATGATCAACGGCAACACCGAACTCATCGCCCACATCGGCTACCCGACGCACACGTTCAAGTCGCCGATGATCTACAACCCCTTCTTCGAGCAGGAAGGGATCAACGCGATCGTGGTGCCGATGGGTTGCAAGCCCGAGGACTACCCCGTCTTCCTGAAGAGCGTGTTCACGCTGACCAACATCCGCGGTGCCCTGATCACCATGCCGCACAAGGTCGTCACCGTCGGCCTGCTCGACGAAGTCACGCCCACCGTGCGCGTGGCCGGCGCCTGCAACGCGGTCAAGCGCCTGCCCGACGGCCGACTGGTCGGTGACCAGTTCGACGGCGCCGGCTTCGTGCGCGGCGTCATTCGCAAGGGCCTCCAGCTCAAGGGAGCGCGCGTACTGGTGGTCGGCAGCGGCGGCGTCGGCTGCGCGATCGCGGCCTCGCTGGCCGGCGCGGGCATCGCCCACATCGGCCTGTTCGACGTCCACACCGCCGCGGCCGAGGCCCTGGGCCAGCGCATCCGCGACAACTATCCCGCGATCAGCGTTGCCACCGGCAGCAACGACCCGGCCGGCTTCGACCTCGTGGTCAACGCCACTCCGATGGGCATGAACGAAGGCGACCCGCTGCCGCTGGACGTGGCGCGCCTGGACCCGACCACCTTCGTCGGCGAAGTCGTCATGCGCACCGAGATGACCGCCTTCCTGACCGCCGCGGCCGCGCGGGGCTGCCAGGTGCAGGTGGGTTCGGACATGCTGTTCGAGATGATTCCCGCGTATCTGGAATACTTCGGCTTCCCCACCACGACCGCCGACGTGCTGCGCTCGGTGGCCCGCCTCAGTTACTGATCTACGGATGCGCCACTGATCCGCGCCCTCCCCCGCTTTTGTCCGACCCGCACTATCCCCACCCCGGCCGCGGCATCGCTCTGGCCGTCCTAGCCACCGCCTGCTTCGCCCTGCTCGACACCACCTCCCAGTACGTGGGCGGCGTGGTGCCGGTGCTGATGGCGGTGTGGCTGCGGTTCCTGGTGCAGACCGGCATGACCGCTGCGATGCTCTACCCGAGCCAGGGCAAGGCCCTCTTCGTCACCCATGCGCCCTGGTGGCAGCTGCTGCGCGGTGCGCTGATGGTTGCCTCCGGGTCGGTGGCCTACATCAGCCTTCAGCACGTGCCGGTCGGCGAATTCACCGCCATCCTGATGCTGGTGCCGCTGGTCATCACGCTCATGGCCTCGCTGCTGCTGCGCGAACACGTCAGCGGCCTGACCTGGCTGCTGGTGGCCGGCGGCCTGAGCGGCGCGCTGATCGTCGTGCGGCCCAAGGGCAGCGACCTGAACATGGGCATGTTCCTGCCGCTGGTGCTGGTCCTGATCAACGCCTGCTACCAGATCGTCACCAGCAAGATGGTCCGCACCGAAGACCCCGGCACCATGCACTTCTACACCGGCCTCACCGGCCTGGTGTTCGGCACGGTGGCCCTGCCCTGGAGCTGGGCACCGATGCACGGGCTGAAGATCTGGCTGCTGGTCGGCCTGCTCGGCGTGTTCGGCTCGCTGGGCCACTACTTCATGATCAAGGGCTACCAGAAGGCGCCCGCCTCGCGCGTCACGCCCTACATGTACACCCAGATCGCGTTCGCCACCGGCGCCGGCTGGCTCGTCTTCGGCCACGCACCCGATGTCTGGACGGTGCTGGGCATCGCACTGATCGCGGTGTGCGGGGTGCTGGGGGTGCGGGCTCGGTAGTAGATGGGGATGGGTGATGGACCGAATTCGCAGTGAAGCTTTGGTCGGTTGGTTGCGAACCGAATGACTGGTGGGCAGCGGTAGCATCCGGTCGCGCCCGGGAGCTGCGTTCACGGTACCTGGCACGAAGCCGTCATCGGCTCACCCAGCAGCGCGGCGGAATCAATGACAGGTATCGAAAGTGCTGCAGTCTTCCGGCGTGGTCGGCCGCCGATTGCTCCACGAATCGCGGACAAAGGTCAGCTGCTTGAAGTGTCTAACTCACGCTCTCAACCCTTAGCTGTTAGTCGGAATACAGAATTAGACATTCGAAGCCCATGTTCACTAGAAGTTCTGTCTGAGCGGAAAATGTATAGAGGCGGTGGCAAGAATGTCGATGGGAATCTTGTTCGACGACTCCCGCGAGGTAACTATTCGATCAATTCGGAAGGGAACGACCCGAGCAAGTTTCGGACGAGCTTAACCGCATCCAAATCGCGCACTAGGAGGTTACGAACAGCCGCTTCATACTGTGCACGATTTGTAAAGTTAAGCGCCTTGGCAATAACATCAAGCGCAGACGATTCTCGAATTGGGTACCTCTGGAGAATACCGACGAAGTCGGATTTCTTGATAAATCCATCTAAAATAGCCGCCTCATGCTGAGCGCATTTCGCGAAGTCAATTTCAGCGGTACGCTTGCCACCTGCTGCTACCTCACCCTTCTTGGGAAGAAGCGAGAACACATGAGCACGTGCCGATTTCTCGGCGATTCGGGTACTGAGGTGTTTGGCATTTTCATGAATCGCTGTTATGGCCTCTTTATTGGCTTTCTCCAGCCTGACTGTTAGATCACCGCCGACGACTGCCGCAAGTTTCTCACCTGCAAGCTTTTGTACTTCGGGATGATAGTAGATCGATTCAACCGAGTAAACGTTTATTGGGAGTACACCCTTAGTTTTCAAATCCTCGATTCGCTGTGGTTCTGAAGAATCGTTGTCCACCAGACCATACGGCTTCACCCAGAGAAGTTCAGCAGTGCCTTTGATACCCACTACCGCATACTCCACCTCACGACAGTCGGCCTTGGCCACGATGGACGCATTCGGAAATAGGAGGCTGTATAGTGGCTTGTCAAGGCTGTGCTCGACGCCCTCTACAAATACGATCTTCCGACGTTCACCCAAGATAGTTGTTTTCAGATCATCATCAATCCCACTAGTGTTCTCCAGCAAATCGATGTCGTAAGATGTGACCCTGTCATTCTCGTAAACGCAGGCGCGCGTGAGCAGGACTTTCGATCCCGGATTGTCCACGGGAAGTAATGGCTCATGCGTAGAAACGACGAACGCGCAATCTAGTCTTTCCTTCAGCAGAAGCGTCAGAAGTGGGGATACGATCGAACGATGCAGGTGACGTTCCGGCTCATCAATGAGAAGAAGTGTTCCTGCTGACACCGTCAGTACGTTGGCGGCAATAAGGATTGCGTTCCGCTCTCCGTCGGAAAGTTTGGAGATGCTGTAAGGCCTGCTGCTGTTCCGGCTTGCCATGATCTCGTCGTTATCTTCGACAGACACAACAATGTCAAGATTGGACAGCCGTAGTAAGCGATTCAAAACTGTAAATACACCGTCTTTAGCTGACAGTCTTTCGACTTCACCACTCTTTGCATCGACAGCTTTCGTAATCTCGCGGGCACGTACGTTTTCGGAGTTAACCAAATCGTAGATGGCCATCTGAGCACGCTGCTGCGAGTATTCGTCCATCCAACGCGCACTCGTCTGCTGGTCATAACGGAATACATTTTGCTCGTACTCAGCACGCTGTTTCCCCGTGAACTCGGGTGATCCAGATCGAAACCATGTTTGACGGTGGGCGGTAATTCGCCGCGTGTTCTTGCTGTTGGCCGAGGCAAAAGCCTGCATAAGACTCGATTTTCCGGTACCGTTTGCACCAAGGATAAATAGCATCTGCCCAGCATTTACTGTCAGTTCTAGAGAGCCTGCCGGTTTGCCCGTTGGGATTGACAAAGGGAATGACATGTCAAATATCCGAAAATATAAGTAAATTGATTTCTTTAGCACAAAGGCGCTTAAATCTTTGCCTTGATTCGTCCAGCGCCAGCTAACAGCAAAGGGTTTGAATGCTATCAGCTTAGATGGCCATTCTGGATTGGTATTGGCAGGGGCAGCTCATGGCCGACAGCGCCAGTTCGTGGACCTTGTCTATGGCTGTCCTTGGACGACACTGGCTAGTGAATCGAAAGTCAGCTTCCTGGCAAGCCCTTGCTCTCACACTCCCGGCAAGGAGCAGGCTTTGATCAGGCGGGAGAGCAGTCGAGTCGTTCAGCGCCAAAACTCATCTGACGACCGCCCGCGAAGCGAGTGGGCGGTCGGCTGGAGCGCCTTGTTGGGCTGAAGCACGCATGGGAGAACCTAAAGCGGACGAATTGTGTAGTCACTGGGTGTAAATACATAGTCGTTTCCGACCTGAGCAACTTTCACACCTCTCTCATTCGCGGCTTTCCTTAGATCTTTCTCTGGGATGCCAAGATTTGTGATGGTTTCAACTTTGCGTCGCCGGGTTTTTCCCGCTTCGATGCCAGGTTGCATTTTGTCTAGAGCTTGTTCAAGCCAAGCATGCTGTTTCGCTTTTGTTGCCATTGTTTATTCCCCTTGGTTTAACACATCTCTTTATGAAGCCTAACGTCTGAATTTACCGGCCTTGCGCAGCTATATGCACAAAGCCCGCGGAGTGATGGGTTGAGCGTTATGTGAATATTTTCGTAATGGTGGCTGTAGCTAGGGCGATTACGACTGCGACAAAAATTTCAGCGAGGTGCTTTCGCCACCAAGGTTCCCGCTTCTGCGGCTGCGGCTGCGGCGCGGAAAAGCGATGTGCCAACGCGGCGTAGATGGAGCAGTCCGTGAAGTGCTGGGGAGCACACGAAGACCATGACCAGCTCGGATGGCCCGGAGGAACACATTCTTTCGCCAAGCGCTCATGCGCATGACCAGAGTCAAGTTCGTCCGCGTAGCGGGTCAAAGACATTGCAAAGTGGCCGAACCGTTCAAATGTGACTTCTGGGCAGAAATTGGAATAGATAGACGGATTGCCGGGCTCGCCGAAGATCCCAGTGGCTTGCTCATCAGTTCGCGGCCAAAGGTCGCTTGATTTCCAATGCATGAGAAGTCGTTCGTCTTCGACCTCAGGAATCCTTGTACTGCCGGCCGCGCCAAGGAGGGACAAGCTTTGGTAATAGCGCGGACATGCCTCGACAGTTGCGAATGGACAGCGAAAAGGAGCGCCGCGCTCTTGGCTCAGCCTTGAGTACCACTCGCGACCGGGAATCTCAGTCATGTGATCGGCTCCGACCTATGACACGCAGGTAAGCGGCGCCGGAGCCCGACAGGGCGGATGGCACCTGCACAGGCCATGAGAATGCCGAAGGCTTGGCCTGTGTTGGCATCCGCTTGGCCGACCAGTTGTGCGAATGATTGTGCATCACTCGCCTTCCACAAGGTATGGTTCATTGGATTTGTAGAGAACGGACCGAGCGACGCGCTTCTTGAAGCCGATTTTCTGTTGTAGGTAGTACGTAAATGCAGCAACTAGCTCATCAGGTGCTCTTGGGTCGAGCAACACGCTATCGATAAGACGATGGGCATTGATGGGGATCTTTAGCCCTTCTCTCCCCATTTTGCGATTTGCCTCCGGCACGTTAAGAAGCACACGATATTCGGATTCATGGTCGAACGCTTCCCGCTTAAGAAAAAGCGCGTCCATTGCTCGGCTTGCAGAGAACTGACGCTGCAGATCATCTCGAAGGGCGACAAACTCTTTGTTAATTTTGTACTGACTTGCGTATTGCACAGGCTCCATGCGAAGGGCGTAGCCTCGCTCTTTGGCCACACTGGCGAGTTGGCGACGCAGTACCGCAGTACTGGTAGATATGCGAACACCTAGATGGTTAGGTGAATAAATTCGCCACATTGCATCCGACACACCTTTTGTACACCAACACTGCCCGAATAGCTGATGGCTTTGGTTGTGCTTGAGCCGTACCTCATACGGATCCTCCCATGTCGACGGGTGCGCGAAGTGCAACTCCCCTTTTTCGAAGATCTGAACCGCTCGATCGAAGCTAAGGATGCGATACAGACGGCCTGCCGAAGAGCTCATGTTTGCTTAGCTTTGATTTAAACGACAAAACGCCGGATACCCATAGTCGCTGCCGTTAAGAAAAGTCGCATAACACCTCCGAAAAGCCTTTGAAATCAATCCAATAGCACAGGCGCCTAGAAACATGGACATCTACAACAGAATCGACAAATCCGACGGTACATCTTTGCTATCTGCGAAGCAGTCTAGCGGCGAGTCGTCGGTTTGGGAAACAGGCCTTGCGGCAACCCGACAAGATATGGGCGACGATCACACAACATCGGTGGAAAGGGCCGCTCAGGGTCGGAAGCACCAGTTCGCCCACAGCGTGAGCGCCCTTCCCGAGTTTCGCGACTCTAGCCCCTGCTGAGCGACCGGTCCAGGCGGTCGAGCGGTCGTTTGAGATCCTGCCCGGTGAACGACGGGTTGCGGACGGGCGAATGGACTCAGCCGTCGAAACTGTGTGACAGCAACCAGCCTAAACCGGACACATACGTCCATTCAGGACACGTTTGATTCAGTCCGCCAACCATCAATCAGCGCCCCCTGAGTAGCGTCAGTCCACCCAAACAACTTGAAACCGACGGCCGCCAGCGCGGCCCGGCACAATACGCGCCAGCTTTTCCCCTCACGCGCCCGCCCGACGACATGCAGCCTCCAGCCATGCCCCGCCACCGCCCCTCCCGCCTCTGGGCGGTCCCGCTGTTCGCCCTGCTGCTCGCCGCCTGCGCCAGCGCCCCGTCGCCTGGTGACGACGACGCCGACGACACGGCCGATGCCGTCGTCCAGCAGAAGCAGCGCCCGGTGGTGCTGGACGGCACAGCCTGGCAGTCCGCCAACCACATCGATGGCGCGGCCACGGCGACGACCTGGGAACACCAGGTCTTCATGAACCGCCGCCCGACGCGCTATCAGGCCACGGAAAAGGACGGACGGCCCGCCCTGATGGCCGAGGCGCTCGGCTCGAACAGCACGCTGAACCTGCTGCTGACACCCAAGCCCGGCGTGCTGCCCAGGCGCCTGCATTTCTCGCTCTTCGTGCCGGCGCTGAACCCGAGCTTCAACCTGAGCGAAAAGGGCGAGGACGACGCGGTGGCGCGGCTGATCCTGAGTTTCGATGGCGACCGCTACAACGGCACCTGGCAGGCGCGCGACCACATCGTCTCCGAGCTGTCGGGCCTGATCGCCGGCAAGCCCCTGCCCTACGCCTCGATCATGTATGTCTGGGACAACCGCCACCCGGCCGGTACGGTGATCCCCAACCCGTACACCAGCCGCATCCGGCAGATCGTGGTCGAGTCGGGGCCGGCGCGGCTGAACCAGTGGGTCGACTTCGACCGCGATGTCGAGGCCGACTTCCGAAAGGCCTTTGGCGAAGCGCCAGGGCCGATGATCGGCCTGGGCCTGATGACCGACTCGAACAACTCGGGCGCGTCGATCACGGCCTGGTACGGGCCGCTGGAACTGACGATGTCGGCGCCGGCGAAGTAAACCGCTCGCGCCTCTGCTGCGCCTACAGCAGGAAGTCCAGAAAACTCGCGAACGGCCGGACCATGCGCATCTGGAAGATGGTGTCGCGGTCGGCGTCCTGGATCAGCGCCTCGTAACCGCCGGCGGTGGGCGTGCCGACGATGGGCCGCGACTGCGCCAGCCGGGCCTGCAGGCTCTTCGACATCGTGGCGGCCAGCGTCGGGTTGTTGCGGCAGATCACGATCAGCTCGGAATTGAGGTTGGCCGAGCGCGGGTCCATGTTGTAGGTGCCGATGACGACGGTGCGGTCGTCGAACACGGCGCGCTTGGCGTGCACGCCCCAGCGTGACGAGGCGGGCGCCCGGTCGTTCTGCTTGAGCGGCCGGCCGTCGTAGCCCCAGACCTCCAGGTTCGGCAGCTGCAGCCGAGGCAGGGTGTCGGTCAGGCTGGCGACGGCGTAGAAGGCGTCGGTCGACTGCAGCGTGTTGGTCAGGAACCGGAGCTTCACCCCGCGCTGCACCACGCTGCTGAGCAGACCAATGCCGTCTTCGCGCAGCACGAGGTAGGGGCTCTCCACCGTGATGTGGCTCTTCGCTTCTTTCACCAGACCGCTGATCGCGGTGAAGACCTTGCGCTTCTCGACGCCCGAGCCCGGGTAGTCGGTGACGAACTCGATGTCATTGCAGGTCGAGCTGCCGGGCGAGGGTAGGTGCCGCGCCAGTTCGGCGCTCAGGGCCTGCTCCTCGGCGCTGGGCGGTGTCAGCAGGTCCGGCCCGGCGGCGTCGCCGTCCGACACGTCCTGCGACTTCGTAACCCAGTCGGAGTTCCAGTACAGCTCGAAGCTGTCGACGATGGACGCAGCCACTTCGCCCTCGATCTTCAGGTCGCTGTCGAGGAAGTTGTAGTGGTTTGAGAGGTCGAAGTAGTCGTCACCGATGTTGCGGCCGCCGATGATCGCGGTCCTGCGGTCGACCACCAGCAGCTTGCGGTGCGTACGGTGCTGCGCGGCGAAGAAGCGCGCGATGCCCGAGGTGTTGTAGTAGCGCACCTGCACGCCGGCCGCTTCGAGCGTGCGGGCATAGTGCGGCGCGAGCTTGAACACCGGCCGGGCGAAGTCGACCAGGATGCGCACCTTCACGCCCTCGGCCGCCTTGCGCGCCAGCGCCTGCGTGATCACGCGGCTGGCCTCGTCGATCTCGTAGATGAAGAATTCCAGCTCGATCGACTGCTTCGCGCTTTCGATCATGTGCAGGCGCGTGGCCAGCGAATCGAAGCCGACGTCGAGCAGCGACACGGTGTGCGGCTGGTGCGAGCGCACGCCGATGGCGGCGTGTTGCGGCGCCTTGCCCAGCCACTGTCGCTCGCTGGCCTCCTGGATGCCCAGGAAGGCGACCGCAAACACCACCGGCACGCCGACCAGCAGCACCAGCAGGGCAATGCCGATCCAGCGGGCGACGCGCCGCATCAGCCGCCGAGCCCCGCAAAGATGTTCTGCACGTCGTCGTTGTCGTCAATCGCCGCGAGGAAGGCCTCGACTTCTTCGAGCGCCTCGGCGCTGAGGCTGGCGGGGTCGACCGGGTTCTTGGGCTTGTAACCCAGCTTGGCCGACAGCACGGTGAAGCCCTGCGCCGGCAGCGCGCGGCTGACCAGATCGAGGTCGGTCGGATCGGTGAGGAAGACGCACACGCCTTCGTCGTCGGCGGCTTCGAAGTCCTGAGCGCCGGCTTCGATGGCGGCGACTTCGGCGTCGGCGTCCTTGGTGGCGGCCTCGGCCTCGATGATCCCGACGTGGTCAAAGTCCCAGGACACCGAGCCGCTGGTGCCCAGCTGCCCCTTGCGGAACAGCACACGCATCTCGGAGGCGGCGCGGTTCACGTTGTCGGTCAGGCACTCGACCATCACCGGCACCTGGTGAGGCGCGAAGCCTTCGTACATCACGTGTTCGTAGTGGATCGCCTCACCGGTCAGGCCTGCGCCCTTCTTGATCGCGCGGTCCAGCGTGTCCTTGGGCATCGAGACCTTGCGCGCCTGCTCGACCACCAGCCGCAGACGGGCGTTGGCCGAGGGATCGGCACCGCTGCGCGCGGCAATCATGATGTCCTTGACCAGCTTGCCGAACAGCTTGCCCTTGGCGTTGGCCGCCAGATCCTTGTGTTTCGCTTTCCACTGCGCGCCCATGGGGTGTCCTTGTGTGTGTCCGACCGGAGCCCACGAGTTTAGTGGACCCCGGTCGTCACACCGGAAGCGCAGGATCGCGGACGGTCAGGCCTTCTTCAGCTGTTCCGTATCGAACGGCAGGCTGCGCAGGCGCTTGCCGGTGGCCGCGAAGATCGCGTTGGCCACGGCCGGCGCGATCGGCGGCGTGCCGGGTTCGCCGATGCCGCCGGGCTTCTCGCTGCTGGCCACGATGTGCACCTCGACCTTGGGCATCTCGTTGTGGCGCAGCACCGGGTACTCGTGGAAGTTGCCCTGCTCGACGCGGCCATCCTTGTAGCTGATCTTGCCGTACAACGCGGCGCTCAGGCCGTAGACGATGGCGCCTTCGATCTGCCGCTCGATGATGGCCGGATTGACCGTCATGCCGCAGTCAACCGCCGCCACGACGCGGTGCACCCGCGGCGTGCCGTCGGCGCCCAGCGACACCTCGGCCACCTCGGCCACGTAGCTGCCGAAGCTCTGCGCCACGGCGATGCCGCGCGTCACGCCGGCCGGCAGCGGCTTGCCCCAGCCGGCCTTCTCGGCCGCCACTTCCAGCACCTTCTTGTAACGCGGCTGCTTGTCCAGCATGGCGCGGCGGAACTCGAACGGGTCCTTGCCCGCCGCGGCGGCCAGCTCGTCGATGAAGCTCTCCATGAAGAAGATGTTCTGCGAGTGGCCGACCGAGCGCCAGAACCAGACCACCGGCCCCGGCTCGCTGCGGCCATAGGCCAGGCGCTGGTTCGGGATGTCGTACGGGTGGTCGGCAATGCCTTCCATCGCGAATGTGTCGACGCCGTCTTCGGGAATCTTCATGAAGCCCGAGGCGGCCATGATCGACGGCGAACCCACGCCCGACTCGAGCAGCGTGGCACGACCGTCGGCGCCCACGGCACCGGCAAACTTCGCGACCGACGCCGGGCGGTAGAAGCCTGCCGCCATGTCGTCTTCGCGGCTATAGACCAGCTTGACCGGCGAGCCGCTGATCTTGGAGAGCAGGGTCGCGTCGATCACGAAGTCGGGCGCGAAACGGCGACCAAAACCGCCGCCCAGCATCATGGTGTTGACCTTGACCTTGCCCGGATCGACCGCCGCGACCTGCGACAGGATGCCCTGCACCGGCCCCTGGCTCTGCGTGCCGGCCCAGACCTCGACACCGTCGGGCTTGACCCAGGCGGTGCAGTTCATCGGCTCCATGCAGGCGTGCGCGAGGTACGGCGCCTCGTAGGTCGACTCGACCACCTTGCCAGACCGAACTTCCACCGCGCCTTCCTGTTTGGCCACAGCGGTCGCGCTGTCGGCAGCGGCAGCGAGCTGTTTGGTGATGCCGGCCGACGACAGGCCCTTGAGCGCGCCGGCGTCCCACTCGATCTTGAGCGCGTCGCGCCCCTTCTTGGCGGCCCAGTACCCGGTGGCCAGCACCGCCACGCCGGTCGGCAGTGTGATGACCTGCTTCACGCCCTTGACCGCCTTGGCCGCGCTGTCGTCGACCTTGACCGCCTTGGCGCCAGGGGTCGGTGAACGCGACATCACCGCGACCAGCATGCCGGGCAGGTTCACGTCGATGCCGTACTTCGCCTGTCCGTTGGTCTTGCCGGCGGTGTCCAGGCGCTTCTTGCGCTGCCCCAGGATCTTGAAATCCTTGGGGTCCTTGAGCGCCACCTTCTCGGGCGCCTTCTGCTTGGCGGCGGCTTCGGCGAGCTGACCGTAGCTCAGCTTCTTGCTGCCGTGGATCACATGGCCCGCTTCGGTGCGGCAATCGGCGGGCGAGACCTTCCACTGCTCGGCCGCGGCCGCGACCAGCATGGCCCGCGCCGTCGCGCCGGCGTTGCGCATCACGTCCCAGTGGCCGCGCACCGTGGTCGAACCGCCGGTGGCCTGCATGCCGAAGGCCGGGTTGGCGAAGGCCTGGCTGACCGGCGCCTGCTCGACAGAGACCTGCGGCCAGTCGGCGTCCAGCTCTTCGGCCATCAGCTGCGGAATCGCGGTCAGCACGCCCTGCCCCATTTCCGACGATCCGCAGACCACGGTGACGCGGTTGTCGGCGGTGATGCGAAGCCAGGCGTTGGGGGTGAAGGCGGCGGGCGCGGCCTTGGCGGCCAGCGCGCGGCCCGAGGCCGGCAGCGTGAAGCCGACCACGAGGGCAGCGCCCGAACCGGCCATGAAGCCGCGGCGACTGGTCTCGAAACCGGGGGTGACTTGTTGTTCGACGGTGCTCATGGTCAGGCTCCCTTGCTCAGAGCGACCGATGCGTCCTTGATGGCCGCCTTGATCTGGTTGTAGGTGCCGCAGCGGCAGATGTTGCCGCTCATGGCTTCGTCAATCTGCTTGTCGCTGGGCTTGGCGTTCGACGCCAGCAGCGCGGTCGCGCTCATGATCTGGCCCGACTGGCAGTAGCCGCACTGCGGCACGTCGTGCTTGACCCAGGCGGCCTGGATCGCCTTGCCGGCCTTGCTGTTGCCGACGGATTCGATGGTGATCACCTTCTTGCCGGTCGCGGCCGACAGCGGGGTCGAGCAGGAGCGCACGGGCTTGCCGTCCAGGTGCACGGTGCAGGCGCCGCAGAGCGCCATGCCGCAGCCGAACTTGGTGCCGGTGAGCTGGAGGTCTTCGCGAATCGCCCACAACAGGGGCATCTCGGGATCGGCGTCGAGCGACGCCGGCTTCCCGTTGACGTTGAGTTTCAACATGGGGGGTCTCCGGTAGGGTTCGCCCGGCGATCCGTGCGCCAAGGACGTGCGCCAATGTAGCGAGTCGCCGCCGGATCGCCCGGCGGGACAAACCCTTGTCCCACGTCGCTGTGGGGACAAGGTGTTCCGTTTCAGGCCAGTGCCCACCGACGGCGTGGCCTCGCGGTGGCAGAATGCCGGTCCCCCGTGTGCGCCCGGGCCTGGCCCCGTCCGCCCTCATTTCCGCTCTCCCCCCATGCAAAAACACCCTGCCGGCACGCTCGGCATCGACTTCGGCACGTCCAACTCGGCCATGTCCTGGGCCGCGCCCGGCGGTCTTTCGCGCCTGATTCCGCTCGAAGGCGACGCCGTGTCCATGCCGACCGCCGTCTTTTTCAACACCGAAGACCATCGCACCCACTTCGGCCGCGACGCGGTGGCGCAGTACCTGTCCGGCACCGAAGGCCGCCTGATGCGCTCGCTCAAGAGCCTGCTGGGCAGCCCGCTGATCCACGAAAGCACGGAGATCAACCACCGCTCGATCAGCTTTCTGGAGATCGTGACCACCTTCCTGGCCGAGCTGCGCGAGCGCGCAGCCCGGTCGCTGGGCAGCGCGCCCGAGCGGGTGGTCATGGGCCGTCCGGTGCATTTCGTCGACGACGACGCCCAGCGTGATGCCGCGGCCCAGCAGTCCCTGCTCGAAGCCGCGCAGGCCGCCGGCTTTCGCGAGGTCAGCTTCCAGCTAGAACCCATCGCGGCCGCGCTGGACCACGAACGCCGGCTGACGCGCGAGTCCCTGGTGCTGATCGTCGACATCGGTGGCGGCACCTCCGACTTCACCGTGGTGCGCCTGGGGCCGCAACGCATGGCGCTGGCCGACCGCTCGGGCGACGTGCTCGCGACCAGCGGCGTGCACATCGGCGGCACCGACTTCGACCACCGGCTCAGCCTGGAGCAGGTCATGCCGCTGCTGGGCTACCGCCACCTGGGGCCGCAGGGCCGCGAAGTGCCCAGCCGCATCTTCTTCGACCTCTCGACCTGGCACCTGATCCAGTGGCTCTACCTGCCGCGCGCGCTCAGCCAGGCGCAGGGTCTGCGCGTGAATTACCGCGACGTCACCCTCCACGAGCGCCTGATGCGCGTACTGCGCGAGCGCCACGGCCACCACATCGCGCACGAGGTCGAACTGGCCAAGATCCGCTGCTCGATGACCGACGCCGACACCGAGGTCGACCTGTCCATCGTCGAAGCCGCGCTTACCGCCCCCATGGGCACGGCCGCGTTGCACCAGCACCTGGACGCCCTGCTGGAGCGCACCGTGGCCTGCGCGCGCGACTGCGTGCAGCGCGCCGGCCTGCGCGACGACCAGCTCGACGCGGTCTACCTCACCGGCGGCTCTTCGGCGCTGCGGCCGTTCCAGCAGACGCTGCGCGCGGCCTTCGCGGGCGTGCCATTGGTAGAGGGCGACCTGTTCGGCGGCGTGGCGTCCGGGCTGGCGTACTCGCAACGCTGACGGCGCAAGCCTTGTCGCGCGGCGTCCTTAAGCGCGCAAGAGGCGCGGCACCGGCTGTGTGGGCCGGCCGGACGGGAACAGCACCGGTGCCAACCGGCTCGGCTCCAGCGCAAAGCTCTCCGCACACGCGGCGGTGATCAGCGCGTCCAGCGCCAGCGTCGGCTTCAGGTCGCGCCCGTCCTGCAGGTTGGCGGCCGACAGCCCCGGCCAGTCGGCCACGATCCGCCCACCGTCCACAGCACCCCCGACCAGCATCGCCACAGCCCCGGTGCCGTGGTCGGTGCCGCCCGTGCCGTTGGCCGCCACCGTCCGTCCGAACTCGGTGGCCACCAGAACCACCGTCTGGTCCCACACCGGCCCGAGTCCTTCCTGGAGGCCTGCCAGCAGCTTGTCCAGGTTCCGCAGCTGGGTGGCCAGCCGCGCCGCCTGGCCACTGTGCGTGTCCCAGCCGCTGGTCTCGATCATGGCGACACGGGGACCATCGGCGCGCCCCAGGAAGCCGGCCGCCATGCGGCCCAGCGCGCCCGCTTCCTGGCGGTTGGCACCACCGGCCATGCCGCCCGCCATGCTGCGCGCCTCCATCGCGGACGACCACAGCGCATGCAGTTGCCCGTCCTGCGCATACAACTGTTCCACGCGCATCAGCAGCTCCTCGTGGGCCTGCGGCAGCGCAGACGGCGCGTAGGAGGTCACCGGGACCACCCCCTGAAACGCCAGCGGGACAGCGGGAGAAAAGGCAATGGCCTCCTTGCCATTGCGCGGCAACACGCCCAGCAGCCGGTTCATCCAGCCGTCCTTGACCTGGTACGGCGCCGTGCCGCCGGACTCCAGAACGTTCTGCCCGTCAAAGTGGGAGCGGTCGCGGTACGGTGAGGCGACCGCATGGAAAAACGTCGCCTGCCTGGCGGCGTACAGCTGGTTCAGGTGCTCCAGCGAGGGATGCAGGGCAAAACTGCCATCCAGCTTCAGCGCGCTGGCCGGGTCGATGGCCAGTGCGCCTCGCGCGCTCGCATAGGCCGGGTCGGCGTAGGGGATCAGCGTGTTCAGGCCATCGGCCGCGCCGCGCTGGATGACAAAGACGAAGCGCCGCTCGGTGGCGGCCTTCGCGAACACGATGCGTGGGGCCGCCAGCAGTGCGGCGGAGCCCAGAAAGCGGCGTCGGTCCATGGCCTTATCTCCTCAGGAATTCGGGTGACACCAGCAGCAGCGCCAGGGCTGTTTCCGCGCTGTCAGCGCGGGCAATCCCGCCCGCCGTGGCCGTGGTCAGTGCATCGCCGGGCAACACCCGCGGCGCCAGCGCCCGGGCGTCGACGGTGTTGCCGGCCTGCTGGGCCAGACGCTGCGCGGTCTCCACCCGCCGGATCAGCGCGTCGGGCGCCGCCCAGGTTGCGGCCATGTCGCCGTAACCGGCCGGCGACCCGGGCCGCCACACCGGCTGGCCGAGCTGGTTCCACAGGTTGGTGGCCTGCTGGGGCGGCAACTCCCGCCGCCCCAGGGCGCGCAGGCTGGACACGCCCCAGTCCCACGGCGACTTGAACTTGGCCTGACCTGGCTCCCAGGCTTGCGGCGCAGCCACCAGCTCGCGGTAGAGGCTGGTCAGGTCACCGCCGGTGCGCAGGAAGCTGTCGGTCAGACGCTGTACCAGCCCGGGCGGGGGATCGTCCGCGACGAAGTGGCGCGCGAGCTTGGTCGCGATGTGCCGGGCGGTCGCGGGCGCGGTGGCGAGGTCATGGAGGATGGCGCGCGCCTGCGGCTCTCCGCCCTCGGCATAGCTGCGGCCAAGCACGGTTCGGGCGCCCGGTTCGTGCAGCGCAGCCACGAAGCGGAAGGTCGATCCGGCGCCGTCCTGCGGCGCATCGCCGGGCAAGGTCCAGCCGGTCAGTGCCCGGGCAAATTCGGTCACGTCGTCCTGCGTGTAGCCGCTGCGCACGCCCAGCGTGTGCAGCTCCAGAATCTCGCGCGCCAGGTTCTCGTTGAGGCCACGGCCCCGTGCCTGCCGTTCCTGCGCCCGCTGTCCGGCGGCACTGTCCGGGCCGATGGACTGGGCCTGATCCAGATACAGCAGCATCGCCGGGTGGCGCACCACCGCCAGCAGTAGGTCTTCAAAGCGCCCCAGCACGTTCGGGCGGATTGCTTCGGCCTCGAACCCGCCCGCCAGCCCGACCATCAGCAGCTTGTCCACCGACACCGCGAAGTGGTTGGACCAGAAGTGCACCAGCCGCTCAACGAAAGGGGTGTCCGTCTGCAGCGCGCTGGCGGTCCGGGCGCCCGCCGCGACCACATATTCATCCCGCCCCTGGCGCAGGTAGGCCTCCCGGATGCCGCTGCGTTGCCCTTCCGGGGCCTGGCGCACCGAGCGCTGCTGCGCCAGCCAGGCGTCGACGAGTCCCGGTGTGCGCGCTGCAGCCTTCCAGGCCGGCGGCAGCGCCTCGTACCGGTCGAACTGCGACAACAGCCAGCGCTGCGGGTCGGTGGGCGGCGGCTCGTCGGGTCGGGCGCCGAGGCCAAAGCGGTTCAGGGCTATCGCTGGAGCGTTCATCGCCGCATTCTCGGTCCAGTGAAGGCTGCCTTGGGTGAACGCATGGTGTCCGGCACGTAAAGAGACTCAAAGCCGGCGGCCTCGCCCACAGCTGACCGGCGCGACCGGCGTTCCACTTCGACCGGAAAGCCCTTTCCGGAAAACCTGATTCTTCCGGGCACGGCCTCCGCCGAGACTTGGGCAGTTCCAAACTCGGAGAAATACATGGACACCGTTTTTCTGATCGCCACCGCGGTGGCGGCCATCCTCCTGCTCACCACCCTGCTGGCCTGGTGGCAGCGCACCGAGCGGCGCGACCTCGCCTTGCTGGGTTCGCTCAGCGGCATCAGCAGCGCAGGCGCGGCGGTGTTGATGCTCGATTGAGTTCCGACCATTCCCGCGACCGGGCGTGACGCATTTGGCATGCATGTCTCACCCGGCACCAAAGCTGCGTCCGCGAGAAAGAAATGGACCCGATTGGTCCGGATGTTTGACCGTTAAGGCTCTTTCCGTGTGTCCGATACTGAACACAAGCACGCATGCCATGCCATCCGTTGTCCGGGTGCGCATCGAGATCGAACGTGCGAAGGAGTCCCCACGTGAAACAGCCGGTCCGGGTCCGCACCCAGCTATTGCTCCTGTGCGCCATGTTCGTCACCCTGCTGCTGGGCATCGGTGCCTTCGGTCTCTGGCAGGCGATTGCGCAAAGCCGCTCCATGCAGTCCATGTACCAGGACCGTGTGGTGCCGCTGCGGCAGATCAAGGCGGTCTCCGACATGTACGCGGTCAACATCGTCGACACCGCCCACAAGTTCGCCGACGGTGCGCTCAGCGCGGCTCAGGCGCGCGAATCCATCGCCCAGGCGCGGGCCCACATCGACAGCGAGTGGAAGGCCTACACCGCGACCTACCTCGTGCCCGAGGAAGTGGTGCTGATCGACAAGCTCAAGCCGCTGATGGCCGCGGCGGACGCCACCCTGCCCGGCCTGCACAAGCTGATCGATGCCGGCGACCGGACCGCCGTGGCGCGCTTTCGCGAACGCGAGATGTACCCGGTGTTCGACCCGATGCAGGGCGTGATCGGTGACCTGATCGGGCTGCAGCTGAAGGTGTCCGAAAGCATGTACAACACCTCGGAGGCGGGCGTGCGCACGCTGGTGCTGGGCATGGCCGCCGCCACGCTGGCCGCGATCGCGCTCGGTCTGGCGGCGTCGCTGTGGATCACCTGGCGGCTGACGCACCAGCTGGGGGCCGAGCCGCATGAGGTGCGGGCCGTGGCCGAGGCGGTGGCCGAAGGCGACCTCACGAACGACATCACAGTACGCCCGGGGTTCGAGTCCAGCGTGATGGCATCGATGCAGCGCATGACCCGCCAGCTCGCCAGCGTTGTCGCCGAGGTCCGACACAACGCCGACAGCGTGAGCACCGCCAGCAACGAGATCGCTCAAGGCACCCAGGACCTGAGCCACCGTTCCGAGGAGCAGGCCAGCGCGCTCGAAGAAACCGCCGCGTCGATGGAGCAGATCAGCGCCACCGTCCGCCAGAACGCCGACCACTCGCTGCAGGCCGACACACTGGCGCGCAAGGCCGCCGACGATGCCGCCGAAAGCGGTCAGCTCGTGGCGCGCATGGCGCAGACCATGGAGGCCATCGACGACGCCTCCGGCCGCATCACCGACATCGTGGGCGTGATCGACGGCATCGCGTTCCAGACCAACATCCTGGCGCTCAACGCTGCCGTCGAGGCGGCACGTGCGGGCGAACAGGGCCGCGGGTTTGCCATCGTCGCGGGCGAGGTGCGCATGCTGGCCCAGCGCAGCGCCGAGGCCGCGCGCGAGGTGCGCAGTCTCATCCACCGCAGCCACGAACAGGTCGAGCGTGGCACCGAGCTGACCAGGCATGCGGCCGCAAGCGTGCAGCACTCTGCGGCGGGCATCCAGCGGCTGAGCCAGCTGATGGCCGAGATCACCACGTCAAGCCGGGAACAGAACGACGGGCTGGAGCAGATCAATGTCGCGGTCAGCCAGATGGACCAGACCACGCAGCAGAACGCCGCACTGGTCGAAGAAAGCGCGGCGGCCTCTGCCAGCCTGCGCGACCAGGCCGGCCGGCTGGTGCAGGCGGTGTCGGGTTTCCGGTTGCCTGCGCAGGCCTGAGCCCGATATGATGCGCAGCTGAATCCTGCGGGGAACCTGCAGCCTCCCCGCTTCAAGACGCATTCGTCCAAGGTCTGCTCCAATCCGGGCACGTCGCCCGATGGAGAACTGCTTTTGGACAACGCTCCGCGTCAAACCCCCGATCCTTCCCCGAACCAGCCGCCCGCGCCGGTCACCCTGGCGCAGGCCGCACGGTACTGGTTCAAGCTGGGCCTGATCAGCTTCGGCGGCCCCGCCGGCCAGATCGCTCTCATGCACCGCGACCTGGTGGACGACAAGCGCTGGATCTCCGAGAAGCGCTTTCTGCACGCACTCAACTACTGCATGGTGCTGCCCGGGCCGGAGGCGCAGCAGCTGGCGACCTACATCGGCTGGCTGATGCACCGCACCTGGGGCGGCGTGCTGGCCGGGGCGCTGTTCGTGCTGCCCTCGCTGTTCATCCTGATCGCGCTGTCGTGGGTGTACCTCGCGTTCGGACACACGCCGCTGGTGGCCGGCCTGTTCTACGGCATCAAGCCGGCGGTGGTGGCGCTGGTGGTGCAGGCGGTGCACCGCATCGGCGGGCGCACCCTGCGCAACAGCTGGATGTGGGCGATCGCGACGGCGGCCTTCGTGGCGATCTTTGCGCTGCAACTGCCGTTTCCCGCGATCGTGGCGGGCGCGGCGCTGGTGGGCTGGATCGGCGGCCGCATCGCGCCGCAGGCCTTCCGCAGCGGCGGCGGCCATGGCGGGGCAAAGTCCACCGGTCTGCCGGCGCTGATCGACGATGACACACCGACACCGCCCCACGCCCGGTTCCGCTGGCGCCGGCTGGCGGCGGTGCTGCTGGCCGGTGCCCTGCTCTGGAGCTTGCCGATGGGTCTGCTGAACGCAAGCTTCGGCTGGTCACACCCGTTCACACAGATGGGCTGGTTCTTCACCAAGGCGGCGCTGCTGACGTTCGGCGGGGCCTACGCGGTGCTGCCCTACGTCTACCAGGGTGCCGTCACACATTACGGCTGGCTCACGCCGACGCAGATGATCGACGGGCTGGCACTGGGTGAGACCACGCCGGGGCCGCTGATCATGGTGGTGGCGTTCGTCGGCTTCGTCGGCGGCTACACGAAAGCGCTGTTCGGACCCGACGCGCTGTTCCAGGCGGGCGCGATGGCGGCCGCGCTGGTGACCTGGTTCACCTTCCTGCCCTCGTTCCTCTTCATCCTGGCCGGCGGCCCGCTGGTGGAGTCGACGCACGACGACCTGAAGTTCACCGCACCGCTGGCGGCCATCACCGCCGCCGTGGTGGGCGTGATCCTGAACCTCGCGCTGTTCTTTGCCTGGCACACCTGGTGGCCCCGCGGCGCCGACGGCGGAGTCGACCTCGTGGCGGTGGGCATCTCGGTGCTGGCGGCCATCGCACTGATCCGGTTCCAGCGCAAGGTGATCCATGTGATCGCAGGCTGCGCGGTGCTGGGCCTGCTGGCCCATGTCCTGACCTGAACCGGAGCAAACACCATGCATGCCATCTCACCTGAAGCCCTGACCAAAGCCCTGTCGGACGCCCAGCCACCTCTGGTGCTGGATGTGCGGCGCGCCGCTGCGAGAACCAAGTCCGGACGGCAAATCACCGGCGCCGTTTGGCGCGACCCGGCCCTGTGGCTGGACTGGAAAGACGAGATCGCCCAGCGCGCGCCGGTGGTGCTGTACTGCGCCCACGGACAGGAGATCAGCCAGGCGCTGACCACGGCGCTGCAGGTCCTTGGCGCGCGCGCCGTGTTTCTGGATGGTGGATTCGCGGCGTGGGAAGCCGGCGGTGGCACCTGCGAGCCCCTGCAACCCACCGCCTGAAAGCCAACGCCGGTCAGCCCAGCGACTTCAGGCGCATCTGGTTGGGCAGCGGCACCGAGCGGCGCAGCACGTCTTCGGCCAGCCAGAGCGCGGCGCGCCTGCCGCGCTCGGCGACCATCGGCAACGGCATCTGCTGGTAGTCGTCGTTGAAGACCTCGAAGCTGTAGTCGCCCGCGTAGCCCAGCTTGTCCAGCCGCAACACCAGGTCGACGATCTGTTCGCTGTGCACGCCTTCGCCGGGGAAGACGCGGAAGGTGCGCGCGGTGGCCATGCGCTCCTCGAAGGTCTTGGTCTCCTGCCACATGAAGTCGGAGAGCTGCACCAGGAAGATCTTGCTCGGGTCGAGGTAGTCGATCTCGTCCAGCGCGGTCTTGGCGGCGAAGATGTGGAACGAGTCGAGACCGATGCCCAGGTTGGGGCAGTCGGCGCGGCAGACCACGTCCCAGGACGCGGTGAACTCGTTGACCGTGCGGCCCCACGACAGGCCTTCGTAGGCGATCTTGATGCCCAGCGGCAGCGCCAGCATGGCCAGCTTGCGCAGGTCGCGCGCGATGTGGTCGAGGTCCTGCGTGGCGTGGGCCGAGGTCGACGAACAGGCCAGCAGCACCTTGCAGTCCAGCGCGGCGCACATCTCGAGCATGGCCTTGGCAATGTCAATCTTGTAGCTGTGCAGGTGGCCAGACAGGCCTTCGAAGTCGCGCAGCACCTGGAAGCCCGTGCCGCGCAGGCCGCTGGCCTTCACCGCGGCGACGCCAGCCTCGATGCCGCCCGGGTGGCCGTTGATGTCGTTGGCCTTGAGCATGACCTGCGAGAAACCGGCGGCCTTCATGGCGGCGAGCTTGGCTTCCAACGGGCCGGCCAGCGTGATGGTGTCCATGCCGAAGCCGGCGATGGCCTCGGCGATGGCGGCTTGGGTCGGTTTCATGGGCTCAGCCTCCAGTGCGCTGTTCGCTGTGCACCAGCTCGAACACCACCGAGCCCAGGTAGGTCTTGGTGATCGCGCCGCGCTGGTCGCTGTGCGCCGCTTCGGTCTCGACGAACTCGACCCCCAGCGCACGCAGCGCGTTCACAGCGGCCATCACGTCGGGGACGCCCAGGCCGATGCGCTGCAGCTTTTCGTCGGCGTCGTGCACGTTCACCGGCGGCTCGACCAGCTGCAGCATGAAGCGCCTGGACGCCTCCAGCGCCGGGGTGCGCAGCAGTGTGCCCTTGGGCATGATGCCGAAGCGCTGTTCGTCGGGGATCAGCTCGGTACCGAACAGCTCGTCGTAGAACGCGATCCAGTCGTTGCTGCGCTCGGGGCCGATGTACTGCACGATGCCGAAGAAGTGGATGCCGGCGGTGGGCGCCGGGCGCTGGTCGACCGTGGGAATCGGCACGAAGTCCACGTCGTAGATCGAGAACTCCTTGTAGCGGTCGACGAAGTAGATGCGGCTGCCGCCCGCACCGTGGATGGCGGGGATGTTCAGCTCCATCACTTCGGCGTGGGTCGCCACCGACCAGGCGCCGCGCTCGATCACGTAGTGGTAGGCGGCGCGGGCATCGCGCACGCGCAGCGCCATTGCCGAGATCGAGGGCACGTCGCTGCCGTGGCTGGCGCCCTGCGCGTCACTGGGATGGGCGTTGACGACGATGTTGAGGTCGCCCTGGCGGTACAGCAGGACCTCGCGCGACCGGTGACGGGCCACGGGCTTGAAGCCCATCATCTCCAGCACCTGGCCCAGGGCCTGCGGCTTGGTGGTCGCGTATTCGATGAACTCGATGCCGTCCAGGCCCAGTGGGTTGGCGGCGTCGCTGAATGAAGCTTGCAGCGGCTCGCGGCCAGCGGCGGGGTTGATCAGCAGATCACTCATGTTCCAGTCTCCATCAGATGCCGCGCGCAGCCCCGCCGCGCGCCGGTGTTGGTGCCAGCCAGCACTGTAGGCGCCGGGACGCCTGCCGGTGGCCGGAGACCTGGCCCATTCGTTCGATAATCGAACGCCCGACCGCGTTGATCGCACGATATCAGGGTTTATATGACGCAGAACCTGACCGCCTGGAACACACCGCCGCTGGAGAAACGCGACTGGATCGCCGGCCTCGAAAAAGGCCTGGCGGTGATCGAAGCCTTCGACGACCAGCACCCGCGCCTGACCGCCAGCCAGGCCGGCACCCGCTGCGGCCTCACACGCACCGCCGCGCGGCGCTACCTGCTGACGCTGGCGCACCTGGGCTATGTCGGCACCGACGGCAAGCTGTTCTGGCTGACACCGCGCATCCTGCGCCTGGGCCACGCCTACCTCGAATCGGCGCGGCTGCCTCGGCTGGTGCAGCCCTTCCTGCAGCGCATCGCGGGTGGCACGCAGGAGGTCGCATACCTGGGCGTGCTCGACGGCGGCGAGACGGTCTACATCGCGCGCAGCGGTGCGCACCGCCACATGAACACCGGCTACATGCTGGGCTCGCGCGTGCAGGCGCAGGTGACGGCAGCCGGCATGGCGATCCTGGCCAGTATGGGCGAGGCCGCAGCCGACGAATGGCTGGCGCCGCGCACGCTGGGCACCTTCACACCCTTCACCCTGTCGAGCAAGGAAGCGCTGCGTGGCGAACTGGCGCGCGTGCGGCGCCAGGGCTGGGCGCTGTCGGAGCAGCAGATGGAGCTGAACTTCCGCGGCATCGCGGTGCCGCTGCTGGACCGCAACAACCTGGTCCACGGCGCGATCAGCATCACCATGCCGATCAACCAGGAAACCAGCGAAGACGCCGTCAAGCGCGTGCTGCCGGTGTTGCAGGAAGCCGCGCGCAGCCTGCGCAACCTGATCTGAAACCGCTTTCTCCGGACGCCGCCGATGTTCTTTGCCATTCCCCTGGCCAACAAGCCCACCTGGAAATCACCGCCCTGGATGACGGTGCTGCTGATCGTCATCAACATGGCCATCTACTGGGGCTGGCAGGCGTCGGAAGACCAGAAGGTGGAGCGCAACGCCGAGCGTTATGCGGCCAGCGGCCTGGCCGCGATCGAGGTGCCGCGCTACATCGAACACCTCAGGCGCGCGCCCTCGACCGACGCGCGCAGCAAGGAGCACGTCGAGGCGATCGAAAAACACTGGGCGAAGAACGACGAGCAGCAACTGGCCGAGCAGCTCTATGTGGACATGTGGCACGAGCAGAACTTCCGCCAGGCCCTGCTGGCCGGCCAGGTGATCACGAAATCCGATCCGCAGTACGAACAGTGGCGCAGCCTACGGTCGCAGGTCACACCCTACGAGCCGCAACCCTTCACCTGGCGCTGGGCCCTGCATTTCGACCATGGGCTCACCGATCCCTCCGCCAACTGGCTGACCGCAACCTTTCTGCACGGCAGCACCGAACACCTGCTGGGCAACATGGTGTTTTTGTTCCTGTTCGGCTTCACGCTGGAGATGGCGCTCGGTGCGGGGGTCTACCTGGCGATGTACCTGCTCAGCGGCGTCGGCGCGTCGATGGCGTCGCTGTGGTCCCATGCCGGCGACCCGGGCATGGGCCTGGGCGCCTCGGGCGCGATCTCCGGGCTCATGGCGATGTACGTGGTGATGTACCGGCTGCGGCGCGTCAATTTCTTCTACCTGCTGCTGTTCTATTTCAACTACGCACGCTGGCCCGCGCTGGTGATGCTGCCGGTGTACATGGGGCACGAACTGCTGCAGCAATGGCTGGGCAACGACGGCGTGGACTACATGGCGCACCTGGGCGGGCTGACCTGCGGTGCCGTGCTGATGGCGCTGCTGATGTCGGTGAAAAAGCTCGAGGCTCCCTCGAACATGGCACCGGTCGAGGCCGCTCCCGCGAGCGAAGATGAGGCCGCCGCACAGGCCGCCATCGACCGCGCGCAGGCACTGACCGATGGGCTGGATTTCGCCGCCGCCAGCCAGGCCTGGCACCGCGCAGCCCGGCTGCGGCCGCGCGACGAAGCGGTACTGGCGCCGTGGTTCGATGTGGCGAAACACTTCCCGTCCAGCGACGAGTTCCACGCTGCGGCCAAGGGCCTGCTGACGCTGCCCGCAGCCGACTCGGCTGCCCGCCGGCGCCAGCACACGCGCTACCACGAGTACCTGAAGCTGGCCAAGCCCGGCGCCCGCCTGAGCGGCGGCACCCTGGTCCACCTGGTCGTGTCGTTCGTGAAGCTGCAGGCCTGGGACGATGCCCAGCACCTGGCAAGGGTGCTGCACCGCAGCTCTCCGGTTCACCCGCAATGGCCGGCGACTCTGACCCTGCTGGTGAACCAGCTGGTGCACCACAAGCAGTTCGAGGCCGCCATGGGCTGGCTGCCTGCACTGATGGTGCACGCGCCCGAGGATCCGGTGACCCGGATGCTGGCCCGCCGCGATCCTCCCGCCGCGCCCTGAGCAGCGGCACAGCCAGCGGCCTGGTTCAGGTGGCGCCTGCCACCGCTCCGGTGTGCTCCCGCAGCAGCCACGCTGCTTCCTGCGTACTGGGGTGCTGCGGAAAGTGTTTGGCCATGGCGCGGTACACCGCCAGCGCCTGCTCCGTGCGGCCCAGGCCCTGGTGCAGCACGCGCGCAATCAGTTCGTAGGCCTTGGGCACCGCCGGGTCGCGCGGGTAGCGCTTGTCGAAGCCCTTGAGCAGTGCCAGCGCCTGCTGGTGGTCCAGCCCCTTCCAGGCCAGCTGCGCCAGCGTCAGGGTCAGCTCGGCCGACTCCAGCGACAGCTCCGGGCACTTGGGCAGGGTGGCGGCGTAGACCTGCAGCGCTTCCTGACCCTTCTGCTCCTTCATCAGGCTCTGGATGACCTTTTGCGTGAACCAGGCCAGCGTGTCCTTCTTGTCGGTCAGCAGCAGCACCCGGTGGTAGCGGCGCTGGTCGTTCAGCGATTCGGGGTTGGCGCGCTGCCAGTCGTAGGCGAGCTCGTGGGCTTCCTTGATGCTGCCGTCCTTGATCAGTGCGGCCACCTGCGCATCGCGCTCACGCACCACAGGGTCCACCACCGGTCCGGAGCGGCGCGCTCCCTGTCCGGCCTGGATCAGTTCGCTGGAAGGGTCCTGCACCAGATCGATGTCCAGGTTCTCATGGTTCTGGAACATCACATACCCGACCATGCTCGCCGTGACCCAGGAGAAGTACACCAGCACGAAAGCCATCACCGGGGCGATCAGACCCTTGGGCGCCAGCGGCAGCAGCAGGCCCCAGGCCACCGGCATGCCCGTGCTCAGCAGCAGCATGAACACGCACAGCAGCAGGTACGGCATGCCGACCGCTGCGATCGCCCGCAGCAGCGCCGACGGGTTGATCGCACTGAGAAAGCTCGTGGTCTGAATCAGCACCATCAGCGTGGCAGGCACCAGCAGCGACGAGATCAGCCGGCCAATGTCTCCCAGCCCCTCGCCGGCCGTCATCAGCAGGGAGATGACGAAACCGTGCACCAGCAGCACACCGAGGAACTTCCACGGCAGGTTGGTCCAGGCCGGATCGCTGCGCGCGTTGTCGTAGTCGGAACTGTTCAGCACGCCCATCGAGGCCATTGCCGAGACCTTGAAGCTGTAGCGGGCGGTGGCCAGCAGGATGCCGATGACGACAAAGAAGCCGATCAGCTCCGAAACCATCACCGTCAGCGAGCACAGCGACAGGAACACCGCGTACATCAGCGGCCTGGCCTGGAACGGGAACAGGAAGAAGGCGTTCAGCCGGTGCCAGAACGGGGGTATTTTGGGAGCGGATCGGGTGTCGCGGGTTCGGGTGCTGGTGGTGCTGGACGGGTTGTGCGTACTCATGGTGTGTGTGACAGCAGAAACAATGGGTAACAAAACCATTGTGCCCGCGGCCAGACGCTCATCCAGACCGGCGGTCCAGCTGCCGCAACCGCACAGCGCACAAAGTGGCGACCACGGCCAGCCCACCGGCCAGCCAGAACACCGACGACAGGCCCAGCGCCGAGGACAGCACACCACCGCCCAGCCCACCCAGCACGCCTGGCAGCCCGTAGCCGATCACGGTGTAAAGCGCCTGGCCGCGACCTCGCAGCCGGCCCGGAAAGTGGTGCGAGAGCAGCGCAATGCAGACGGTGTGGTGGGCCGCAAAGGTGATCGCGTGCAGCGCCTGCGCCGCCAGCAGCAGCGGCCAGACGGATGGCAGACCCGCCGTGATGCCCATGCGCAGCACCATCAGACCCGAAGCCAGCACCAGCCAGCCCGTCAGCGACAGCCGGTGCAGCCAGCGCCCCTGCGTGAAGAACCAGCCGATCTCGATCAGCACCGAGGCAGCCCAGAGCAGGCCGATCAGGGTCTTGCTGTAGCCCAGCGAATCCAGGTAGAGCGAGAAGAAGACGTAGATGAAGATGTGCGAGAGCACATGAAAGAACACTGCCGCGAAGAACCAGCGCACCGCCGGCTGGCGCAGCAGCGGCCAGACGGCCGGATGGTCGTCGTCGTGGTGCACCGACTCCTTGAAGTCGGGCAGCAGCCAGACGCTCACCACCACCGCGATCAGCGTCACCAGGGTCCAGGCCGGGAAGTGCCCCAGACCAAAGTGCTCGAACCACCAGCCCGCCACCATCACCGTGACCAGAAAACCCAGCGAGCCCCAGAGCCGCACGCGGCCATAACGCTTCGCATCGAACGCCCCACCCTGACTCACCAGGTGCGCGAGCGCTGCCTCGCTCATCGGCATCATGGCGCTGGTGTGGGTGAACATCAGCAGCAGCACCACGAACAGCGCCACCGGCCCCAGCGGGAACCACAGCGCCAGCGAGAAGATGAGTGCCGCCGTGGCGCCGTAGCGCAGCAGCTTGACGCGCTCTCCCGTTCGGTCAGAGAGCGTGCCCCAGGCGTAGGGAGCGAAAAGGCGCGTGGCCGACTGCACCGAGGTCAACACACTGATCGCGAACAGCCCGAACCCCAGGTCTTTCAGCCAGAGCGGAAGGTAGGGGTTGAAGAAGCCAATGTGCGCGAAGTAGCTGGCCGAAAGCGCTGCGAAAGGCAGCAGCTGCTTGCGTTGTTCAGCCACGCGATGCGGCAGCGATGTCCGGGGTGTCCACGTGAACGTCGCCGCACTGCGCACGGTGTCGCAGCGCGTGGTCCATCACCACCAGCGCCAGCAACGCTTCCATGATGGGCGCGGCGCGGATACCCACGCAGGGGTCGTGGCGGCCCTTGGTGATGACCTCGGTCGGCGCACCGGCCACGTCGATGGAGTCGCGCGGGATCAGGATGGAGCTGGTGGGCTTGATCGCGATGGACACGTCCAGGTCCTGCCCGGTGCTGATGCCGCCGAGCACGCCGCCGGCCTTGTTGCCGACAAAGCCGCCGGGGGTCAGCGAATCGCCGTGGGTGCTGCCTTTGTCGGCCACCGACGCAAAGCCGGCGCCAATTTCGACGCCCTTCACGGCGTTGAGACCCATCATCGCGTAGGCGATGTCGGCGTCCAGCTTGTCGTACAGCGGCTGGCCCAGCCCGACCGGCATGTTCTTTGCCACCACGCGCAGGCGTGCGCCGCAGGAATCGCCGCTCTTGCGCAGTTCGTTCATGTAGGCCTCCAGCGCCGACACGTCGGCCACCGGGGCGAAGAACGGGTTGTTGGGCACATGTTCCCAGCTCTCGAAGCCGATTGGCACCTCGCCGATCTGCGTCATGCAGGCGTGGAAGGTGGTGCCGAACTTTTCCTTGAGCCACTTCCTGGCCACCGCGCCGGCCGCCACCGTCGGCGCCGTCAGCCGGGCCGAGCTGCGGCCGCCGCCGCGCGGGTCGCGGATGCCGTACTTCTGCCAGTACGCGTAGTCGGCGTGGCCAGGGCGGAAGGTCTGAAGGATGTTGCCGTAGTCCTTGCTGCGCTGGTCGGTGTTGCGGATCAGCAGGGCGATCGGCGTGCCGGTGGTCTTGCCTTCGTACACGCCAGACAGGATTTCCACCGCGTCGGGTTCGTTGCGCTGGGTCACGAACTTGCTGGTGCCGGGGCGGCGGCGGTCCAGATCGTGCTGAATGTCGGTTTCGGTCAGCGACATGCCGGGCGGGCAGCCGTCGATCACGCAACCGATGGCCGGGCCGTGGGACTCACCGAAGTTGGTGACGCAAAACAGGGTGCCGAAGGTGTTTCCGCTCATGGGCAGGGATTATCCCCGAGCCCAACGGATGGATTGGCGCGCTTTGTGCAACGCACAAACCGCAGCCATTTCGCTGCCCAAAACCCAAAGGAGCGCACCATGCTGGACAAAACAGGCACCCTTTTCTCCCATGTGAAGCCCGGCGAAACCGAGTTTGTGCGTGGCGGCTTGCGCGACTTCTTCCTCTACCGCGACCTGGGCGTGGCCGCCGCCACCCATGGCAAGGTGGTCGCGCACCTGGTCAAGGCCAACCTGCCGCCCGACGGTGGCACCGGCTGGCACATCCACGTCGCCGACTTCCAGATCGTGGTCATGACCAAGGGCTGGGCGAAGTTCATGTACGAGGACAAGGTGACCCTGGTCGAGGCCGGCGACGTGGTGCACCAGCGCCCGGGCATCCGCCACTACCTGTTCGACTACTCGCCCGACATGGAGTACCTGGAAATCGTCGGCCCTGCCGACTTCCAGTCGCTGCCGGTGGACCCGGTCTGCGAGATCCCGGCCCCGACGCCGTGGAACGAACCCTGATTCAGAACTCTGCGTCGAGCTCGTCGATCTCGTCGGGCTCTTCTTCGGCGGCCGCAACCCACTCCTTCATGGCCGGCAAGGCCATGACGGTCTCACAGTAGGCGACACAGGGCAGATCCAGCGGCACGTCGTAGGTGATGAACCGCGTCACCACCGGCGCGAACATCGCGTCGGCGATGCAGGGCTTTTCGCCAAACAGGTAGGGGCCGCCGTAGGTATCGAGGCACTCGTTCCAGATCGACTCGATGCGCTCGATGTCGGACTGCGCGCGCGACCAGACCTTGAAGCCCGGAAAGTGGGCCTTGATGTTCATCGGCAGCGAGCTGCGCAGGGCCGAGAAGCCCGAGTGCATTTCGCCGCAGATGGCGCGGCAATGTGCACGCGCCTTGCGGTCGGCCGGCAGCAGGCCAGCCTTGGGCTTGATCTCGTTGAGGTACTCGCCAATCGCCAGCGTGTCCCAGACATGCACGCCGTCGTGATCCAGCGATGGCACGCGCATCGAGGCCGACAGCAGCAGCATCTCGGCCTTCATCGCCGGATCGTCGGGCGAGATCACGTGTTCGTCGAAATCGAGCTTCGCGAGCCGGCACATGAGCCAGCCGCGCAAGGCCCAGGCACCGTAGTTCTTGCTGCTGATCGTGAGTACCGCCTTGGCCATGTCTTGCTCCTCTTGAAGCAGACCCAAGAGCAATCCCTGTGCCACCTTTGTGCATGCTTCGCGCACCGCCCCGGTGCGGTTCTCTCTGGTCCGTTCCTTGCGTGAGTCCGGAACATCCCAAAGGAAGGACCGACATGCTGTATCAGGCCTACCAATTTCAGTCCGACCTGGTCTCCCCGCTGCGGCTGGCGGCACAGCACCTGAGTGCGTCGCTGTGGATCCAGAAAACCGAGCGCACGGTGGTGCGCAAGGTGGCGGCCGCCTGCGACGTGCTCTCGCGCCTGCGCCTGACGCATTCGCGCCCTCCCTACAACATCCATTCGGTGACGATCGGCGAACAGGAGGTGCCCGTCGTCGAAGAGGAGGTGCTGAAGCTGCCATTCGGCACCCTGCTGCGCTTTCGCAAGACCGGCGCCGACCTGCCCGAGCAACCCAAGGTGCTGCTGGCCGCGCCGCTCTCGGGCCACTTCGCCACGCTGCTGCGCGAAACCGCTCGCACCCTGTTGCAGGACCACGAGGTCTACATCACCGACTGGCACAACGCCCGCGACGTCTCGCTGGCCCATGGTGGCTTCAGCCTGGACGACTACATCAGCTACCTGATCCGCTTCACCGAAGCGGTCGGCCCCGGCTCGCACATGGTTGCGGTGTGCCAGCCCTGCGTGGCCGCGCTCGCCGCCACCGCCGTGATGGCCGAAGACGACAACCCCGCGCAGCCGCGCAGTCTGACGCTGATGGCCGGCCCGGTGGACTGCCGCGTCAACCCGACCGAGGTGAACAAGCTCGCGACCAGCAAGCCCATCGACTGGTTCGAGAAAAACCTGATCAGCCATGTGCCGCTGCCGCACCCAGGGTTCATGCGGCGCGTCTACCCCGGCTTCGTGCAGCTCAGCGCCTTCATGAGCATGAACCCGGAACGCCACAAGCAGTCGTTCCGCAACATCTACGACCACCTGGAACACGGCCGGGTCGAAGAAGCTGCGGCGATCCAGAACTTCTACGAGGAGTACCTGGCGGTCAACGACCTGCCGGCCGAGTTCTATCTGGAGACGGTGGAGAAGGTGTTCCAGACCTACGACCTGCCCCGCGGTGTGCTGAGCTACCAGGACCGCACGGTGAATCCGGCCGCGATCCGGCGCACCGCGCTGATGACCGTCGAAGGCGAACGCGACGACATCTGCTCGGTCGGCCAGACCGTGGCGGCGCAGGACCTGTGCAGCAGCGTGCGCCCCTACCTCAAGACCCACCACATCCAGACCGGTGTCGGCCACTACGGCGTGTTCAGCGGCCGCAAGTGGAACCAGCAGATCTACCCAAGGGTGCGCGACCACATCCACGCCTCGCTCGGCTGAGCGACACCCCCTCATGCAAAACGCCCCGCATGCGGGGCGTTTTTTCATCTGGTCACCAACGGATCAGGGAAAGTTCGGCTCGTTCTTGCCTTCGGAGTCTTCTTCCGGCCAGTCGCGGATGTAGGCCTTGAGCATCTTGTTTTCGAAGTTCTGCGCGTCGACCACGGCCTTGGCCACGTCGTAGAAGCTGATCACGCCCATGAGCATGCGGTTCTCGATCACCGGCATGTAGCGCGCGTGGCGGTCGAGCATCATGCGGCGGACTTCGTCCATCTCGGTCGCCATGGTGCAGGTCAGGGGACCGGGGTCCATGGCGCGGTAGACGGTGGTGCCACCGAAGGCGCCGCCGTTCTTGACCAGGGCGTTGATGACTTCACGGAAGGTGAGCATGCCGACCACCAGTCCGTTGGACATCACGACCAGGGATCCGATGTCCTTTTCGGCCATGAGCTGGGCGGCTTCGGCCAGGCTGTCCTCGGGGGTGGTGGTGTAGAGCGTATTGCCCTTGACACGCAGGATGTCGCTGACCTTCATGGCACTTCTCCTCGGGATGGATGCTGTCGCCCGCTGCGCAGGCGTGGGAACGAATATAGCCCACAATCTGCGCGAACAACACACCGGGTTCGCCCGGAGGCCACCCTGGAGACACGCATGCCCGGCTATTCCGATCCCGGCTTCGACACCCTGGCGCTGCACGCCGGCGCCGCCCCCGACCCGACCACCGGCGCCCGCGCCGTGCCCATCCACCTGACGACCTCGTTCGTCTTCGAGTCCAGTGACCACGCCGCCGCCCTGTTCAACCTGGAGCGCGCCGGCCACGTCTACAGCCGCATCAGCAACCCGACCAACGCGGTGTTCGAGCAGCGCATGGCGGCGCTGGAAGGCGGCATCGGTGCGATCTCCGTCGCCAGCGGCCAGGCCGCGCTGCACCTGTCCATCGCCACACTCATGGGCGCGGGCTCGCACATCGTCGCCAGCACGGCGCTCTACGGCGGCAGCCAGAACCTGCTTCACTACACGCTGCGCCGCTTCGGCATCGAGACCACCTTCGTCCAACCCGGCGACATCGACGGCTGGAAGGCTGCCGTGCGACCGAATACGAAGCTGTTCTTCGGTGAGACCGTGGGCAACCCGGGCCTGGACGTGCTGGACATGCCGACCGTGGCGCAGATCGCGCACGAGGCCAAGGTGCCGCTGCTGGTCGATTCCACGCTGACCACGCCCTACCTCGTCAAGCCGTTCGAGCTGGGCGCCGATCTGGTCTACCACTCGGCCACCAAGTTCCTGTCCGGCCACGGCACCGTGATTGGCGGCGTGGTGGTCGACGCCGGCAGCTTCGACTGGGAGACCAGTGGCAAGTTCCCCGAATTGACCGAACCCTACGACGGCTTCCACGGCATGACCTTCAGCGAGGAGAGCACCGTGGGTGCCTTCCTGCTGCGCGCGCGCCGCGAAGGCCTGCGCGACTTCGGCGCCTGTCTCAGCCCGCACAGCGCCTGGCTGATCCTGCAGGGGCTGGAGACGCTGCCGCTGCGCATGGAGCGGCACATGTCCAACACCGAGAAAGTCGTCGCTTTCCTCGCCAGCCATCCGCTGGTCGGCCGCGTCGGCCATCCGCTGCTCGAATCGCACCCCAGCCACGCACTGGCAAACAAGCTGCTGCGACATGGCGCCAAAGGCGCCGGCTCGGTGTTCAGCTTCGACATCAAGGGCAGCCGTGATCAGGGCAAGGCCTTCATCGAAGCACTCAAGATCTTCAGCCACCTCGCCAACGTGGGCGACTGCCGCTCGCTGGTGATCCACCCGGCCTCGACCACGCACTTCCGCATGAGCGACGAGGCGCTGGCGGGCGCTGGCATCGGCCCGGGCACGATCCGCCTGTCCATCGGACTGGAAGATCCGGACGACCTGATCGACGATCTGAAGCGCGCGCTCAAAGCGGCCGAGAAAGCGGGGGCCTGACCATGTACCTGCAAGTCAACGGCGCCAGCACCTACTGCTACACCGGCGGCAAGGCCTTCGACGCGGCCAAGCCCACCGTCGTTTTCGTCCACGGCGTGCTCCACGACCACAGCGTCTGGATCCTGCAGAGCCGCTACCTGGCCAACCACGGCTGGAACGTGCTGGCGGTGGACCTGCCGGGCCATTGCAAGAGCGGCGGTGAAGCGCCTTCGACGGTCGAGGAAGCGGCGGACTTCGTCGGCGCCCTGCTCGACGCGGCCGGCGTGCGCAAAGCCGCGCTGGTCGGTCACAGCTGGGGTTCGCTGATCACGATGGAGGCCGCGGCGCGCCTGAAGGACCGCGTGACGCACGCGGTGCTGGTCGGCACCGCCTTCCCGATGAAGGTCTCACCCGCGCTGATCGATGCCTCGCTGAACGAGCCCGAGAAGGCACTGGCCATGGTCAACGTGTTCTCGCGCTCGACCCTGGCCGCACCTCCGTCGGCGCTTGGCCCGGGCACGTGGGTCTACGGCGCCAGCATGGCGCTGGGCCGGCGTGTGCTGCGCAGCAATGCCAAGGTCAACCTGTTCCACCGTGGCTTCGTCGCCTGCGACCGCTACGCGGGCGGCGAGGCGGCCATGGCCGCCCTCACCTGCCCGGTGCTGTTCCTGCTCGGCGGGCTGGACCAGATGACCCAGCCCAAGGCGGCGCAAGGCCTGATCAAGGCGGCCAGGGAAGCCGGCAAGGCGGTACAGGTGGTCACCCTGCCGGTCGGCCATCACCAGATGACCGAAACCCCGGACCTGACCCTGTTCGCGATCCGCGACTTCCTCAAACGCTGAAACCAGCTGGGCGCCGGCTCGACCAGCGGGGTGAGCACATATTCGCTGTAGAGCTCGGGACGGGTGCGGGCAGGTTCGGCGTCGGCGCCAACCACGATCCAGTCCTGCAGCAGGTCGACCACCGAACCCGGGCCGAGAAACAGGTCCTGCGCCACGTTGGGCTGCGTCAGCCAGACCCGGCCACTGACCACCCGCAACCGCATGCCGGCGCTGGCGTTGATCACGCGGGTCTGCTGGGGCAACAGGCGGGTCGGAGCGGGATGGGTGGTGTGCATGGCGAACCTTTCGTGAATGAGGCTCTACTGTCGGGATTTCCCCGCCCGCGTGACAGACACACAGATGCACCAGAACAGCCTTTCAACGGTACACAGATGCCCATCTGTGTGCCCCGTTTGGCGGTCATCTGTACTGGTCCCCACACACCTTTTGAAGGGCTGGCCGGACAGTGCTCGGTTAGCATGGGAACGCCATGTCCGAGCCGCCCCAGCACCCCACGCTGCGCCCGGTCCCACCGGTTTCGCCGCCTCCCGAACCTGCATCGCCGCTGTACCAGCAGATCGCGCAGGCACTCGCACAGCTGATCCACGGCGGCACCCTCAAGGCCGGACAGCGGCTGCCCTCGGTGCGCGAGACTGCGCTGACCCATGGCGTCTCGATCTCCACCGCCATGCAGGCGTACCGCCAGCTCGAAGAACAAGGCCTGGCGCAGGCACGGCCCAAGGCTGGCTACTTCGTGCGGCGCCCGCAACGCATCGCCCAGCCAGGCCTGAGCGCACCGCCGCAGCGCAGCTTCCTGATCGAGCACCAGACCCGCTCCGAGAGCTTTGCCATGCTGCACCAGCCGGGCGACCGCGCCAGCTTCGGCGGCTTCTCGCCGAAGCAGAGCGCGCTGTTCGACGAAGAGCGGCTGCGGGTGGCCATCGGCCGCGCCTCGCGCGTGCACCGGCACAGCCTGACCGAATACAACAAGGCCGACGCCGGCCGGCCCGCCCTGCGGCAGGCGGTTGCGAGGCGCGCGCTGCACCTGGGCTGCGCGCTCGACGCGGCCGATATCGTGATCACGGCCAGTTGCACGCAGGCCGTGAGCCTCTGCCTGCGGGCGGTGACGGTGCCGGGCGATGTGGTGGCGCTGGAATCGCCGACCTTCTTCGGCTACCTCGACCTGATCGAGTCGCTGGGTCTGCGCGTGCTGGAAATCCCCACGCATCCCGCCACCGGTCTGTCGCTGCCTGCACTGGAACTGGCGCTGGACACGCAGCCGGTCAAGGCTGTCCTCGCCGCGCCGACGCTGTCCAACCCGCTGGGCTCGGTGATGCCGCTGGCGGCCAAGCACAAACTGGTGAAGCTGCTCGCGCAGCGCGGCGTGCCTCTGATCGAGGACGTGGTGTTCAACGACCTGCTGGCCGGCGACGAGCGGCGCAAGGCGGCCAAGTCGTTCGACGCGGACGGCCACGTCATGGTCTGCGGCTCGTTCGCCAAGACGCTCACACCAGGCATCCGCCTGGGCTGGGTCGAGGCCGGCCGTTGGCGCGACAGCGTCGCTTCCAGCAAGCGCCTGCAAGGCGCCGCCACGCCCGTCGTTCTCGAAGAAGCGCTGGCCGACCTGCTGACCCAGGGCAGCTACGAGGCCCACCTGCGGCGGCTGACGACCTTCATGAACCAGCGCCGCAACGAAGCCCGGCGCCTGATCGCGCACCACTTTCCCGCCGGCACCCGCGTGAGCAACCCGCCCTCGGGCGACACGCTCTGGCTGGAACTGGAACCGGGCTTTTCCAGCATGGAACTGTTCCGCCGCTGCGCCGCCGAAGGCATCACCTTCGGCCCCGGCGAGTTCTTCACCGCCACCGACCGCTACCGCCACTGCCTGCGGCTGAACTTCTCCGGGCCGTGGAACACGCAGCACATGCAGGCGCTGGCACGCATCGGCGAGATCGCCCATGCCATGCAGGCCGAGGACCGCCCTCCCGAACGCCGCCGCGCCTAGGTGACGGGCCCGGGCACCGGTGCGCTGCCACAATGGCCGGACCATGATCCAGCCGCACCAGATCACCCCGCCGATGAGCGCCGAACGGGCGCGCGAAATCGCCGACAGCTTCGACCTGCGCGCGCTGCCAGCCGACTTTCTCGCCAACCCGTTTCCGGTCTACGCCGTGCTGCGCGAGACCGCTCCGGTGCGGCGCATGCCCGACGGCTCGGTCTTCCTCACGCGCCACGCCGACCTGATGGCGGTGTACCGCGACGCGGCGGTGTTCAGCTCGGACAAACACGTCGAGTACGGCCCCAAGTACGGCGTGGACTCGCCGCTGTACGAGCACCACACCACCAGCCTGGTGTTCAACGACCCGCCGCTGCACACGCGGGTGCGCAAGCTGATCATGGGCGCCCTCACCCGCCGCGCCATTGCCGACATGGAGCCGGGTCTGGTGGCGCTGGTCGACAGCCTGCTGGACCGCATCGAGGCGCAGGGCGGCGGTGACCTGGTCGAGGATTTCGCCTCGGCCATTCCGGTGGAGATCATCGGCAACCTGCTGGGCGTGCCACATGAAGATCGCGGGCCGCTGCGCGGCTGGTCGCTGGCCATCCTGGGTGCGCTCGAACCGGTGCCTACGCCCGAGCAGCACGCGCTGGGCAACCGCAGCGTGACCGAGATGCTGGACTATCTGCGCGGCTTGGTGGCCGAGCGGCGCAAGGCCCCCGGCGACCCGGAGCGCGACGTGCTCACGCGACTGATCCAGGGCGAAGCCGGCGGCGACCAACTCAGCGAGGTCGAGCTGCTGCAGAACTGCATCTTCCTGCTCAACGCCGGCCACGAGACCACGACCAACCTGATCGGCAACGGCCTGATCCTGCTGCAGGAGTTCCCAGACCAGCGCGAGCAGCTGCTGGCCGACCTGCGCGCAGTAGGGGATGCCTCGGCGAAAGAACAGGTGCTCACGCTGGCGGTCGACGAATGCCTGCGCTACGAGTCGTCCAACCAGCTGGGCAACCGGCGCGCGCTGTCACCGGCGTCGGTCGGTGGTGTGGCGCTGAACGAAGGCACGCTGGTCACGCTGTGCATCGGCGCCGCCAACCGGGATCCGGCCGTGTACGACCAGCCGGAAACCCTGAACCTGCGCCGCGAAGGCAACAAGCACCTGGCCTTCGGTTTCGGCATCCACCAGTGCGCAGGCCTCAGTCTGGCGCGGCTGGAAGGCCGCATCGCCATCGGGCGTTTTCTGGACCGCTTTCCGCGTTTTGAACTCAGCGAAACGCCGGTGCGTGGCGGCAGGGCTCGGTTCCGCGGCTTCCTGTCGGCGCCGTTCCGGACCGCCTGATCAGGGCACGGACGGGGTGGTCAGCACCTGGGCGACCGTCTTGTCCCGAAGACCGGTGACCGACCAGAAGGCTTCGGTGCTGGGAGAGTCGGGCAACAACAGGCGCTGCGCCAGCGGCGCGACCGGCATGTGCACCGGGTCCTGCAGCAGCACATAGCGCTCGTCCGCTTCGTCCAGCCGCCCCAGCCAGTCCAGCGCCACCATGGCGCCGATCGGATCTTCGAGGTGCAGCGGATCGACCCGCAGCGCCTGCGCCAGCGCCTCCAGACTCAGGCCACGCGCCGGGGTTTCTCGCACCGCCTGCAGCTGCGCCAGCGACTCCAGCGCCAGCTGGAAGCGCCAGCCGGGATAGTTGCCGCGCCGCGCGATGCCCGAGAGCAGGCTGGGCAGGTAGGCCGCCACCACGGCGCCCAGCAGCACGATCACCCAGGCCACGTAGAACCAGACCAGCAGGATCGGCACGGTGGCGAAAGTCCCGTAGACCAGCGAATAGGTCGGTACCTTGCCCAGGTACCAGGCCAGCACACCCTTGGCGATTTCCAGCGCGCCGGCGGTGAAGAACCCGCCGACCAGGGCATGGGTCCAGCGTACCTGGGTGTTGGGCACAAAACGGTAGAGCGCGGCCATGCCGGCGGTCATCAGCGCGAACTGCAGCGAATCCAGCAGCAGCTTCACCGTGCCCGAGCGCACCACGCCGTCCGCCCCCGAGAGCGCATACGAAGTGCCGGCCAGGCTGGCCGCCAGCAGCAGTGGCCCCAGCGTGAGCACGGCCCAGTAGACCAGGATGCGCTGCGTCAGCGGCCGGGCGGTGCGCACGCGCCAGATGTCGTTGAGCTTGCGGTCGATGGTCAATATCAGCGCGAGCGCAGTGCCCAGCAGGAACAGCGCTCCCACCCAGCCCATCTGCCCGGCCTTCGCGGCGAACTGGTTGAGATAGGCCAGCACCTGCTTGGCGATGTTCTCGGGCACCAGGCTCTCGATCAGCCAGCGCTGCAGTGTCGCCTGCAGGCGGGCGAACATCGGGAAGGCGCTGAAGATCGCCAGCGCCACGGTGAACAGCGGCACCAGCGAAATCGTGGTGGTGAAGGTCAGGCTCGACGCAGTCACCCCCAGCCGGTCTTCGCGGAAGCGTTCTCGCAGTGTCAGCGCCGTGTTGCGCCAGGGAAAGCGCAGCAGGTCTTGCCAAAGGGCGGCCAGCAGGGTCTGTGCGCGGTCCAGGCGCTCGGAAAAAGTCATCCCGGTATCATGCCACCCGCCCCATGACCCATCCTCCCGCCCCCCCATCGTCCCCGCTTCCCGCGATCGCCCGCAGCCGCGCGCTGGCCGTCGGCAGCCTGCTGGCCCTGATCGCGCTGTGTCTGGCCTGGGAGCTGTGGCTGGCACCGCTGCGACCCGGCGGCTCCTGGCTGGTGCTCAAGGTACTGCCACTGACCATCCCGCTGGCTGGCCTGCTCAAGCACCGCATGTACACCTACCGCTGGCTCAGCCTGATGGTCTGGCTGTATGCCGCCGAGGGTGCGGTGCGCATGACCAGTGACACGAGCAGCCTCTCGGCATGGCTGGCCGGGCTGGAGCTGCTGCTGTGCATCGTGCTGTTTGTGGCCTGCACCTGGCACATCCGCACCCGTCTGCGCGCCGCCGGCAAGGAAGCGATTGCGGCCGACGCCGCGCAGCGCGCCGCCGAGGCCGGCTATGCGGCGGACCCGGTTCCTCCGACCAAGACCCGATGAACGCCCTCATCTCCACCCTGCGCGGCATCGTGGGCGATGCCCAGGTGCTGACCCACGACGACCCCGCCACCGACCTCTCGGCCTGGGAGCAGGACTGGCGCAAACGCTCCAACGGCCGCGCGCTGGCCGTGGTGCGCCCCGGCAGCACCGCCGAAGTGGCCGCTGTGGTCCGGGCCTGCGTGAACGCGGGCGTGTCCATCGTTCCCCAGGGCGGCAACACCGGCCTGGTCGTCGGCTCGGTGCCGGACGACTCGGGCACACAGGTGGTGCTCAGCCTCACCCGCATGAACGCCGTGCGTGCGATCGACGGCGACAACCTGACCATCACGGTCGACGCCGGCTGCGTGCTGCAGGCGGTGCAGGAAGCCGCGGAGAAAGCCGGCTACCTGTTCCCGCTCTCGCTGGCGGCCGAAGGCAGCTGCACCATCGGCGGCAACCTCGCCACCAACGCTGGCGGCACCCAGGTCGTGCGCTACGGCAATGCGCGCGAGTTGTGTCTCGGCCTGGAGGTCGTGACGGCGCAGGGCGAGGTCTGGCACGGGCTCTCCGGCCTGCGCAAGGACAACACTGGCTACGACCTGCGCGACCTGTTCGTCGGCAGCGAAGGGACGCTGGGCGTGATCACCGCCGCGACCATGAAGCTCTACCCGCTGCCGGCCGCGCAGCTCACCGCCTGGGCCGCAGTGTCCTCGCTGGAGGCGGCCGTGCAGCTGCTGGGCCTGGCGCACCGGCACCTCGGCGCCGGCCTGACCGGCTTCGAGGTCATGGGCCAGTTCGCGCTGTCGCTGGTGAACAGACACTTTCCCCAGCAGCGCGTGCCGCTGTGGTCCGAGCACCCGTACTGCGTGCTGCTCGAAAACAGCGACAGCGAATCGGAAGCGCACGCGCGCAGCCAGTTCGAGCGCCTGCTGGAAACGGCGTTTGAACAGGGCGTGGTCAACGATGCCGTGGTGGCCGAAAGCCTGCAGCAGGCGCATGCGCTGTGGCACATCCGCGAAAGCATTCCGCTGGCACAGGCCGAAGAAGGCCTGAACATCAAGCACGACATCAGCATTCCGGTGTCGAAGATCCCGGCGTTCTGCACCGAGACCGACGCGCTGCTGGCGAGCGAGGTGCCCGGCGTGCGGCTGGTGAACTTCGGCCACCTGGGTGACGGCAACCTGCACTACAACGTGCAGGCGCCCGAAGGAGGCGATCCGACGATCTTCCTGCGCGAGCAGGAAGAGCGGGTCAACCACCTGGTGTTCGACCAGGTCGCGCGTTTCGACGGCTCGATCAGCGCCGAACACGGCGTCGGCAGCCTCAAGATCGACAAGCTGCCGGTCTACAAGGACCCGGTCGCGCTGGCACTGATGCGCTCCATCAAGCGGGCGCTGGACCCGCAGAACCGGATGAACCCGGGCCGGGTCGTGGCACTGCCCGACGCCACTCCTCCCACAGAAAGCCCTCGATGAAGCCCCCCAAGCCGCCGGTGACGCTGCCCCAGGTTCCGCCCCTGTCGATGGAGCGCGGCATCGATTTCGTCTCGCCCATTTCGTGGGGCGTGAGCGATCCGGCGCGGTTCTCTGCGCTCATGAAGGAGGTGCTGCCGCTGGTGGCGCACGGTTTCCACTTCGCCGACAACCTGTTCACCTGGGGCCGCAACAACTCGGCGATGGAAGACCCGTCGTTCAACGTCGCCTGGCGCAGCAACATCCAGAACAAGGCGGACCAGGCCATCGTCTGGCGCCGCTACATCCTGGCCACCAGCGCCTGCCATTGCATCCAGCTCGAGGGCGACTTCGTGGAGTGCGGCGTCAATGCCGGCACCGGCATCAAGACCGTCATGGACTACCTGGGCGGCACCGCGTTTCCGAAGACATTCTGGGGTTACGACACCTTTGACTACCACCCCACGGGCCGCAACATGGAAGGCCAGTCGGAAGGCCTGTTTGACCGGGTCACACAGCGCTTTGCCGACTACCCGCAGGTGCGCCTGATCAAGGGCATGCTGCCCGCCAGCTTTGCCGATGGCATGCCCGAGACAGTGGCCTATCTGCACATCGACCTGAACAACGCCGAGGGCGAGATCGCCTGCCTGGAAAAGTTGTTCGACCGGGTGGTCCCGGGCGGCATGATCATCCTGGACGACTACGAGTGGGGCGGCAAGTTCCGCGCGCAGAAACAGGCCGAAGATCTCTGGTTCCAGGAGCGCAACTACCGCGTCATCCCCCTGCCCACCGGACAGGGCATGCTGGTCAAACGCTGACGCCCCGCCTCGAAACAATCAGGACGAGCAGAACGTCCGCAGCAGCCGCTCCAGGTCGGCGGCAAACGTGACCGCATCAAACAGCGGGCTCTTGCGCGCCGTCTCGCGCAGGTTCCGCCGCAACGACCGCAGCGTTGCCACTGCCGCCTGCCGGTCATCGGCCAAGGCCCGCGCCTTGGCCACATAGCCGTCTTCGCTGTGCGCAACCCAGTCGCCCAGCCCGACGTTCTCCAGCATGGCCTCTCCCTGGCGGCCCAACATGCCGGGCGTGGCCAGCGCCAACGTCGGCACGCCCATCCAGATCGCTTCGGCCGTCGTGGTGCCACCCGGGTACGGGAAGGTGTCGAGCAGCACGTCGACCTCGGCGTACTGGCCGAGGTAGTGTTCGCGCGGCAGGTTGGTGGAGATGAAGACCCGGCGCAGATCGATCCCCGCGTTGCGCAGCCGCTCGCGCATGCGCAACACCTGCTGCTCCTCCTCGAAGCGGCCGTTCTGCAGCCGCAGCACCGAGGCTGGCACGGCGTCCAGTACGCGCCTCCAGAGCGCGATCACGCTGTCGTTGATCTTGCTGGCGTTCTGGAAGCAGCCGAAGGTGATCCAGGGCAGCGTGGCCATCGGCGGCTCGGGCGCGACATCCGGGGCCTTGGCCGGCGGCGTCAGGCACAGCCGCGTGTGCGGCATCTTCAGCAGGCGCTCGGTGAAGAAGCGCTCTTCGCCCGGCGGCACGCACAGCGGGTCGGCGATCACCGCATCGATGAACGGCAGACCCGTGGTGCCGAAGTAGCCCAGCCACGACACCTGACGCCGCGCCGGCCGGCGCATCAGCACGCCGATGCGGTTGCCGGTGGTGTGACCGCTGAGGTCGAGCAACACGTCCAGGTCGTCGGCCGCGATGGTGTCGGCCACGCGCTGGTCGGTCTCGTCCGCGATGTCGCGCCACTGGCCGAAGGCGCCGCGAATGCGAGCGGGCACAAACGCGCCCTTTGCCTGGTTGGCATAGGCCACCAGGTCCACTCCCCGCTGGCGCAGCGCGTCCAGCACCGTTTCCAGGAAATGGCCCACCGGGTGCAGCCGCAGGTCGGCAGAAAGAATGCCGACCCGCAGGCGCCGACCCGTCGGGCGCGGCGGCGCCGGTGCCAGCACAAGTCCGCGGCGCACCGCGTTTTCATGCACGGCCTGGCCATGCTTTCTGCTCAGCTCGCGCACGCGGTCCAGATCCACCGGGTGGCGATAGTGCAACGAGAACAAGAAGTTGCTCAGGGTCTCGGTGTGGGCGGGCTGGATCGCCAGCGCGCGCTCGTAGTGCGCCAGCGATTCGCCGAAATCGCCCAGCTTGGCGGTCACACAGCCGAGCGCGAACTGCAGGTCGGCGCTTGCCTCGGCGGCCACCGGCTTCAGCACCTCCAGCGCCTTGTTCGGATCGCGCAGATTGTTCAGGTGGATCGAAGCCAGGTTCACCCGTGCCTGCGTGTTCGCCGGGAAGCGCCGCACCAGGTCTTCCAGCGCCATGTGCGCCTCGTGCATCAGCTCCAGCCGGAACAGCGCGGTCGAATAGTTCAGCAGCAGCTGTTCGTCGTCGGGCAGTTGCTGCACCATGGCCTTGAGCATGGCGTGCGCCTCGCGGTTCTTCGCCAGCGCGAGAAAAACGGTGGCGAGGTAGCGCCGCACCGGCACCGACGCGGGGTCGGACGCCATGGCCCGGAGCAGCACCTGCTCCGCCTCGTGGTAACGCCCCTGCCCTCCCAGCCGCCGCGCCTGGACCAGCGCCTGGGTCGAAGGATCGGCTGCGGGCGCCAACGTGACGGTCTGCACGGGTCGGGTTGGCGCTGGCGACGCCACGGGCGTGGCCACCGGCTGCGCGCCGGTGCGGGTCAGCTGGCCCGAGATCGTGACGCGGGGACGGGTCTGGGCGGTGGCTTGCGCAGGGTCGGAAGGACTGGACATGGACAGGGAAAGGATGTCGACGGGCCAGCTCAGGCGGCGGCCTGCTTCTGGATGCGCTCTTCGTTGATCTGGCCGGCGCGCAGCAAGGCCGGACGCGCCCGCATGCGGGCAACGTATTCCTCAAACACCGGGCGTTTGTCGATGGTGCCGAACATCAGCCCCCAGGACAGGCTGGAGCCGACATACACGTCGGCCGCCGTGAACTGTTCCCCACAGATGTAGGGACCAGGCTGCAGCGCGGTTTCCAGCGCATCCAGGGTGTCGGCGTAGCTGCCGAAGCCGGCCATGGCGGCACGCCCCTCGGGCACGACCCAGCCCATGGCCTTGGCGGTCACGGCCTGCTCCAGCGGCCCGGCGGCAAAGAACATCCAGCGAAGGTAGGGCGCGCGTTGCGGCGAGGTTGGCGCCGGCGCCAGCCCGACCTGCGGAAATGCGTCGGCGAGGTAGGCGCAGATCGCGGCAGCTTCGGTCACGACCACATCGCCGTGGCGAATCGCCGGCACCTTGCCCATCGGGTTGACCGCCTTGTAGACCGGGGACTTCATCTCGGGTCCATAACCGAGCCAGACCGTCTGATAGGGCTGACCCAGCTCCTCCATCATCCAGTGCGCAATGCGGCCCCGGGACTGGGGATTGGTATAGAGGATCAGGTCGCTCATGGTTTTCCTCCGGAAGACGGTGGTGGCAAAAGGTCGATGCTAGCCGGTGGCTGGGGGGGGAACAACTCAGCAGGCAAAATGGCGGGATGACCGCCGTTCTGACCCCTCGCCCCGTCCGCTCCCAGTACGAAGATTTCATGCGCCTTGTCTACACGACCGGCGTGCAGAAAGGTGACCGCACCGGCACCGGCACGCGCAGCGTGTTCGGCCACCAGATGCGCTTCGACCTGAGCGAAGGTTTCCCGCTCGTCACCACCAAGAAGGTGTTCCTCAAGGCCATCATCGTCGAGCTGCTGTGGTTCCTGCGCGGCGACAGCAACGTGAAGTGGCTGCAGGAGCGCGGCTGCACCATCTGGGACGAATGGGCGCGCGAAGACGGTGAGCTCGGCCCGGTCTACGGCGTGCAATGGCGCAACTGGCCCAAGCCCGGCGGCGGACACATCGACCAGATCAGTGAAGTCGTCAGGCAACTCAAGTCCAACCCCGACAGCCGCCGCATCATCGTCAGCGCCTGGAACGTGGCCGATCTCGACCAGATGGCGCTCATGCCCTGCCACGCCTTCTTCCAGTTCTACGTGGCGCCCGCCTCCGAACCCGGCGGCCGCGGCAAACTCAGCTGCCAGCTCTACCAGCGCAGCGCCGACATTTTCCTGGGCGTACCTTTCAACATCGCCAGCTACGCGCTGCTGACCCACATGCTGGCGCAGCAGTGCGACCTGGACGTGGGGGACTTCATCTGGACCGGCGGCGACTGCCACATCTACAGCAACCACCACGAACAGGTGGAACTGCAACTCTCCCGCCAGCCCTTTGCCTACCCGACGCTGAACATCAAGCGCCAGCCAGCCTCGATCTTCGACTACGAATACGAGGATTTCGAAGTGCTCAGCTACGAATGCCACCCGGCGATCAAGGCACCAGTCGCCATCTGACAATTGCTTCGTCAACGGATCGCATTACAACTGGCAAATGCAGGACAAGGTCATATCGCCCATAGAGCGTTGGCTGTTGACTGGCCAAGCGATGTTTGCCGAGACGGCTTTCTGGCTCACAACCATGTTGTTGTGGGTACCAATCCTGATACTCACAAGTGTCTTCTACCCCTCCAGCTGGGCTTGGGCTGCAGCGGTCGGACTCAGCGTGTTGAGCTGGTGGTGGTCTCAACCTTCTATAGAGGTTGAGGGCTTCAAGGTTCTTCGAGCCGACGCCCCCCTGCTCTATAAAGAACTGGACCAGCTAGCAAAAGCCCTGGATGCGCCGCAGATTGACGAGGTTCTATTGGATGGCTCGTTGAACGCTGGTGCCTACGAGTCGCGGGGCTTTCTGTCCATGATTGGCGTGAGACGCACACTCATCCTTGGCTTGCCATTGCTCAGGTTGCTCAATAAGGCAGAAGCAAGAGCAGTGATCGCCCACGAGTTGGGCCACTTTTCAGGAAGACACGGCCGTCTTGGTCACTGGATCTACTTGGTGCGCGCCAAGTGGATGGCCTATCTCTATTTGGCCGATGCTGAGGACTCGACCATTGCGAGCTTGCGCCAAGTGCTCGCGGATCACTTTCTGCCCGGCTTCCTTACGCGTTCCGCCGCCTGGTCCAGACGGTGCGAGTTTGAGGCAGATGCTGTGGCCGCATCGGTGCCGGGTGCGGGTAGAGAACTGGTGTCAGCACTGACAAAACTCCTGGTCGTTCATTCCACATCGAAAACCGATCTGGCCCGTCATTTGGCGCACCTGCAGAAGGCAACGCCAGAGGCGCCCGACAACTACTGGGAAATTGTGGCCACCCTTGCCGCCAGCAAGGTTGCGAAGCCCTTCGATGTCTCATCGGTCAGTTCGCTTGCAGAGCCTTCGCACCCCGATAACACCCACCCACCTGTGAACGAGAGGGCCCTTGCAATTGGTGTGGATGTGCAGGTGCCCGACTGGACTTCCTTCGAAGCGGCTGGAGAAGCGCTTCTGGGAAGCGACTGGGCAAAGCTATATCGGCAGAGCAATGAGAATTGGCGATCGCGCAACAAAAACACATGGCGCTTGCAACACCTTCGCATGGCGTCGATTGGGGATGCGGACGACACAACCCTGGCTCCCGAACATCGGACCCTTCGACAACTGACGCGAGACGATGAAGCCCAATGGTCAGATGACACCTTGAACGCGCTGCGCGATTTCGAGGGCGCTCATGTCGGATTTCCGTTGGCCTCGTATGTCCTTGGCGTCGCACTGCTGAACAGAGGTTTGTCTGAAGGAGCCAGATTCGTCCGAAAGGCGATCAAAGCAGACCCGCATTTGGCCATCCGCGGGTACGAGGTGTTGCTGGGTTTTTACTACCTGCATGGCAGGCCCAGCCAGGTTCGCTACTGCCACGAACAACTCCAGCTCGCTAGTGACCGCATTCAAAGACCCAGTGCTTCCATCGGGTCGATCCTTCTGAATTCCAAACTCTCCTCTCTCGAAGGGCCGACGGCGAAACTGTTGAGGCGCTCCCTTTCTGGTGAAGAAGATATTGACGGTCTATGGGTCGTTCGCACAGAGCTTTCCGGGGTCAATGATTCAAAACACGCGGCCTGCGTCGTCGTTGTGAGAATGAATCCACTTGTCTCAGCGCATGTGCCCTCCAAGGAGCAGTCACTTCTGCGTGATGTCACCTCTTGCGTGGAGTCATTGATCAGTCCACGGGACCTCGTCATCTCAACACTGTGGTTCACGACGGAAGCAGTAAATCCACGATTGGTGGTGAAGCTGCAATCTACCGAAGGAGCGGAGATCTTTGCGCCTTTGACTCCAATACGGAACGACATTCTGAAGACGGATCTGGCGTGAAGACTCTTGAATACTTGGCAGGCCACTCCTTGATCATGCGCCTGACGGGCGAAACAGGCACGGCAAAACACACCTTCTTCTTCGCAAAACCGATCACTCAACCGCGGCGGACTTTCACGTGATCTCCCGCCGCCAGCTCTGGGCGCTGCTCGCCCTCACGCTCATGTGGGGGGTCAACTGGCCCATGATGAAGCTCTCGCTGCAGCAGCTCTCGCCGCTGTACTTCCGCGCCAGCACCATGCTGCTGGGCGCGACTTGGCTGTTCATCTACGTGGCGACCAGGGGCGAGCGCATGCGGCCGGTGGGGCGCGAATGGCTGGCGATCGCTGCGCTGGGCCTGCCCAACGTGCTGGGCTGGCACACGCTTTCCATCTTCGGGGTGCAGGAACTGGCCTCGGGGCGCGCAGCCATCCTGGGTTTCACGATGCCCATCTTCACGGTGCTCATTGGCGCCGCTTTTTTCGGCGAACGCATCACGCCACGCGTGCGGCTGGCCGTGGCCTGCGTGAGTGTCGCCATTGGGCTGCTGCTGTGGCACGAGTTGCAGCGCCTCTCGGGACGGCCGGCGGGCGTCGTCTGGATGCTGGGTGCCGCGGCGTCCTGGGCGCTGGGCACGCTGATGTTCCGCCGCGCGCAGCTGACGCTCTCACCGCTGGTGGTCACGGTCTGGATGCTGCTGCTGGGCAGCGGTGTCGTCTGGGCTCTGGCGCTGTCGCTGGAGCCGCTGCCGAGCCCCTCGACCTTCTCCACCCGCATGTGGATCAGCCTGGTCTACGGCGTGGTCATCAACTACGGCTTCGCGCAGCTGATCTGGTTCGGCCTGGCGCGCAACCTGCCGCCGGCTACCAGCGCCATGAGCGTCATGGCCATCCCGCTGGTCGGCACGCTGAGCGCCACCGTCATCACCGGAGAAATGCCGCACTGGCAGGACTGGCTGGCCATGGTGTTCGTGATGGTCGCCATCGCCAGCGTATTACTGCCAGCCGGCGCGCTGCGGCGTGCCGGGTCCGCGGCACAATCGCCCGATGCCTGAGACCAATGTTCCCGTCCACCTGAACCTGATCTATGCCCGCGCCGCCAACGGCGTGATCGGCAAGGACAACCAGATCCCATGGCACCTGCCCGAGGACCTGGCCCACTTCAAGCGCACCACCATGGGCTGCCCGGTCATCATGGGCCGCAAGACTTGGGATTCGCTGCCACAGCGCTTCCGGCCGCTGCCGGGACGCCTGAATGTGGTGCTCACCAACGACCGCGACTGGCGCGCCGAAGGCGCCGAAGTGGTGCACACCTTGCCTGATGCACTCGCACGGTGCCCTGTCGGCCAGGATGCCTGGGTCATCGGCGGCGCGCAGGTCTACGCCCTGACCTTGCCGCTGGCGCGACGCGTCGTCGTGACCGAAATCGCGCAGGACTTCGAGGGCGACGCCCATGCCCCGATGCTCGGCCCCGAATGGATCGAAACCGCGCGCGAGGCGCATGTGGCCACCAGCGGCCTGCCTTTCGCCTTCGTCACTTACACCCGCTCTGCCTGAGACCCCCCATGCAACTCGCCACCTGGAATGTCAACTCCCTCAATGTGCGCCTGCCGCAAGTGCTGGCCTGGCTGGCGACCAACCCGGTCGACGTGCTGGCGCTGCAGGAACTCAAGCTCACCGACGACAAGTTTCCGGCGCAGGCTTTTGCCGAAGTCGGCTACCACGCCCAGTGGTTCGGGCAGAAGACCTACAACGGCGTCGCCCTGCTGAGCAAGACACCCGCTGCGGACGTCATCAGGAATATTCCGGGCTTTGAGGACGAGCAGTCGCGCGTGCTGTGCGCCACCATCGACGGAGTGCGCGTGATCGGCGCCTACTTCCCCAACGGGCAGGAGCCGGGCAGCGACAAGTTCGCCTACAAGATGCGCTGGCTCGACGCGATGCGCGAATGGGTGCGCGCCGAGATGGCAGCCCACCCGAAGCTGGTGCTGATGGGTGACTACAACATCACCTTCGACGACGCCGACGTCTGGGACCCGGTCGGCCTGCATGAAACCATCCACTGCACGACCGAAGAACGCAACCATCTGAAGAGCCTGATCGGCCTGGGCCTGCACGACGCGCACCGCCTGTTCGAGCACCCACCCAAGACCTTCAGCTGGTGGGACTACCGCATGCTGGGATTCCAGAAGAACCGCGGACTGCGCATCGATCACATCCTGATCTCCGATGCCCTCAAGGCCCGCGCCAGTGCCTGCGAAGTCGACCGCGTACCCCGCAAGAACCCCCAGCCCAGTGACCACGCACCGGTGGTGCTGACGATCATCTAGCCAAGTTCGGACGCGCAGGGGAGTTCTACGAGAACGTGGCGGAACCGGCTTCGCCGGGCCGTACCGCGTTGCCCCCGTGAGGGGGCCGCGCGCAGCGCGGCGGGGGTGTCACTCCAGATTCAATTCCTGGATCTTGCGCGTGATCGTGTTGCGGCCGATGCCCAGCTTGTGGGCGGCCTCGATGCGGCGCCCGCGCGTATTGGCCAGCGCGGTCAGGATCAGGCCGGTCTCGAAGCGCCGCGTGAGCACGTCCCAGACGTCGGTACGTCCTGCTTCCAGCAACGAGCGCGCCTCGGCCTGCAGCCCGGCTTCCCAGGCGGAGGTCGCAGCCGGCACCGGAGCAGACGCCACCACACCACCGGCAGGTGCCATCGGCAGTTCGGCTGGCACCGGTGGTGACCATTCCGCCACCGCAGCCGGTGCGGCCGGCGCCGAAGGCACCAGCAGCGATTCGGCACCGACAAGCGGTGCTTCTGGCGCAGCAACCACCGCTGCGCCCACCATGGCCAACACTTCCGGCGGCAGGTCCTTGACCTCAATCACCTGCGCTGGCGCCATCACCGTCAGCCAGTGGCAGACGTTTTCGAGCTGTCGCACATTGCCGGGAAAGTCGAAACCGCTGAGCAGGCGCAGTGCCGGGTCGGAGATGCGCTTGGGCTCCACGCCCAGCTGCTTGGCGCTCTGCTGCAGGAAGTAACGTGTGAGCATCGGCACGTCTTCGCGCCGCTCGCGCAGCGCTGGCAGACGCAGGCGGATCACGTTCAGGCGGTGGAACAGGTCTTCGCGGAAGCCGCCTTCCTTGACACGCTGCTCGAGGTTCTGGTGGGTCGCGGCGATCACACGCACATTGGCCTTGACCGCACTGTGGCCGCCGACCCGGTAGAAGTGCCCGTCCGACAGCACGCGCAGCAGACGGGTCTGCAAGTCGAACGGCATGTCACCGATTTCATCAAGGAACAGCGTGCCGCCTTCAGCCTGCTCGAACCGGCCACGGCGCATGGTCTGCGCACCGGTGAACGCACCGCGCTCGTGACCGAACAGCTCGGACTCCAGCAGGTCCTTCGGAATCGCTGCGGTGTTGATGGCGACAAAGGGACCGTCGGCACGCGGCGAGTGTTTGTGCAGCGCGCGGGCGACAAGCTCCTTGCCGGAGCCGGACTCGCCGGTGATCAGGACCGTGACCTGGCTCTGCGAGAGGCGACCGATGGCGCGGAACACGTCCTGCATCGCGGGTGCCTGGCCCAGCATCTCCGGTGCCCCGGCGACCGACTCGTGCGCCACTTCCTCGCGCTGGCTTTCTTCGACCGCGCGGTGGATCAATTCCACCGCCTTGGGCAGGTCGAACGGCTTGGGCAGATATTCGAAGGCACCGCCCTGGAAGGCGGAGACCGCGCTGTCCAGATCGGAGAACGCGGTCATGATGATGACTGGCAGGCCAGGCAGCTTTTCCTTGACCTTCTCCAGCAGGTCCAGACCCGACCCACCCGGCATGCGGATGTCGCTGACCAGGATCTGCGGCCCTTCGCTCTCGGGCGTTTCGTTCAGTGCCTTGAGGACCTCCTGCGGATTGGTGAAGCTGCGCGTCGGCAGGTTCTCGCGCAACAGCGCCTTCTCCAGAACGAAGCGGATCGATTGGTCGTCATCCACTATCCAGATCGGCTTCATGTGTGCGTCTTCCCTTCCTCAGTCGAGGCGTTTCGGTTTCATGGCAACGGAATCAGCAATTTGAAATCCGTGTGGCCAGGCGCGCTTTCACATTCGATCAGTCCGTGGTGCTGCTGCACAAAAGTCTGCGCCAGGGTCAGCCCCAGCCCGGAACCACCTTCGCGCCCCGACACCAGCGGGAAAAAGATGCGGTCCTTGATCGACGCGGGCACGCCCGGCCCGTTGTCGATCACATGCAATTCCAGTGCCAGCCGGTAGCGCTGCTTGCCAAAGGTCACCTGCCGGTTGACGCGGGTGCGCAGCGTGATCTGCGCATCGCCCGCTGCCATGCGCTCGGACAAGGCCTGTGCGGCGTTGTGCGCGATGTTGAGCACCGCCTGGATCAGCTGCTCCTTGTCGCCGCGGAACTCGGGAATCGAAGTGTCGTAGTCACGGATCACCTTCAGCCCGCGCGGGAACTCGGCCACGATCAGCGCCCGCACCCGCTCGCAGACTTCGTGGATGTTCACGTCGCCCACCACGTGCGGGCGGCGGTGCGGCGCCAGCAGGCGATCGACCAGCGACTGCAGGCGGTCGGCCTCGTGGATGATGACCTGCGTGTATTCGGTCAGCTGCTTGTTGTCGAGCTCCAGCTCCAGCAGCTGTGCGGCCCCACGGATGCCACCCAGCGGGTTCTTGATCTCGTGGGCCAGGTTGCGGATCAGCTCCTTGTTGGCCTGCGCCTGGTCGATGAGGCGTTCCTCGCGTTCCTGCCGCGTCTGCTGCTCCAGCGGCAGCAGTTCGACGATCACCTCACCAGGCACCTCGGTCTGCGCCACAACCACATGCACTGGCAGCGGATCGTGGGACGTGCGCTTGAGCCAGGCGTCGTAGCGCAAGGCGGCGAACTCGTTGACACGGGCACCCGACAGCGCGTTTTCCAGCAGCTGGGGTTCTGTGAAGCAGTCCTGGAGCTGTGCCCCGCTGATGCTGCGGCGGGAGATGCCCAGGGCATCTTCGAGTGCAGCATTGGCAAACAGCACCACGCCGTCAGATCCCACCACCGCAACCAGGGTGGCGAGCAGGTCCAGCGAATGAAACCGGCTGTGTGCCGATGAGGGGCCGAGAGGATCCCGGACGTTCGACGTCGCGTCGAGGCCGAGGGGCGAAGAAGGGGGTGAGGCGTGCTTGGTCAAGCGGCCTATTTTGCGGCACTTTCCGGCGCGCTTCCCGCGCCAGACGGCACGGGCGCAGCCGAAGTCGGTGTTCCACCCATCCGCGAGAGCTCGCGGCGCAGACCATTGACATCTCCCTCGGCACGCGTCACCGCAGCCTTCAGCTCGGCCACGCGATCGATGTAACGCTGGTTGTTGCGCGATTCGATGCCTTCCTTTTCGGGCTGCCCATTGGCGTAGGCCTTCTGCGCCTGCGACAGCCGTTCTTCGGCCTTGCGCAACTCGGCGTCGAGGATCTGGCGGGCGTCGCTGTCGCGAGCGCGCTGCTCGGACGAGTCATTGCGCGGCGCTGCCTTCGGCGCAGCAGACGACGGCGCGGTGCGCGGAGCAGCCTGGGGCGCGGTTCCCTGCACGATGGTGATATTGCCGCCTTCCATGACCTTGCAGCCCTTGGCCTTGGCCACCGTGGCATTGTTGGTGTACTCGTTGCCGCAGCGATAGATGCGCTCCTGCGCCATGGCCGTCGACAGACTGGCCGCCATGGCGATCAGGGCAAAAGCCTTCAACGAATCAACTGCAACGAATCTGGACAACACGGGTACTCCCAGCGCTAGGGGCGCAAACGTCAGCAATTTTCAGTATGACGAAAAACTCGCGCGATATTGCCAGAGCCCGACCGGAAATCCATGGTTTGCGGGCGGAAGGCACAAAAAAAGGACGGCCGGAGCCGTCCTTTTCGCGGTGAGCACCCGGAACCCGGGTGGCCCATCACAGGCTGTAGTACATGTCGTACTCGACCGGCGCCACTTCGATGCGGGCGCGGTTGACTTCGCCCATCTTCAGCTCGATGTAGGCATCCAGCATGGAGTCGGTGAACACGCCACCCTTGGTCAGGAAGGCTCGGTCCTTGTCCAGGTAGTCCAGCGCCATGTCCAGGCTGTGGCACACGGTCGGGACCAGCTTGTCCTCTTCCGGCGGCAGATGGTAGAGATCCTTGGTGGCAGCTTCGCCCGGGTGGATCTTGTTTTCCACGCCATCCAGACCGGCCATCAACAGCGCCGAGAAGCCCAGGTACGGGTTCATCAGGGGATCGGGGAAGCGGGCTTCCACGCGACGGCCCTTGGGGTTGGCCACGTACGGGATGCGGATCGAGGCAGAACGGTTCTTGGCCGAGTAGGCCAGCTTCACCGGGGCTTCAAAGTGAGGCACCAGACGCTTGTAGGAGTTCGTGCCGGGGTTGGTGATGGCATTCAGGGCACGGGCGTGCTTGATGATGCCGCCGATGTAGTACAGCGCGAATTCCGACAGACCGGCATAGCCGTCGCCAGCGAACAGGTTCTTGCCGTCTTTCCAGACCGACTGGTGCACGTGCATGCCAGAACCGTTGTCACCGGCGTAGGGCTTGGGCATGAACGTAGCCGTCTTGCCGTAGGCATTGGCAACGTTGTGCACCACATACTTTTGCAGGATGGTCCAGTCGGCGCGCTGCACCAGGGTGCTGAAGCGGGTACCGATCTCGTTCTGGCCAGCGCCTGCCACTTCGTGGTGGAACACTTCGACAGGGATGCCCAGCGATTCGAGGATCAGGGACATCTCGGCGCGCATGTCCTGCGTGCTGTCGACCGGGGGCACGGGGAAGTAGCCGCCCTTGACGGTCGGACGGTGGCCGCGGTTGCCACCTTCGAGCTTGGCACCCTTGTTCCAGGGAGCTTCGTACTCTTCGATTTCGTAGAAGGTGTGGCCCGGAGCGGTGCTCCAGCGCACGCCGTCGAACAGGAAGAACTCGGGTTCCGGTCCGAAGAAGGCGGTGTCGCCCAGGCCGGTGGACTTCAGGTAGGCCTCGGCGCGCTTGGCGATGGAACGGGGATCGCGGTCGTAGGCCTTGCCGTCGGCGGGCTCGAGCACGTCGCAGGTCAGAATCAGCGTGGTCTCTTCGTAGAACGGATCGATGTTGGCCGTGTTCGGATCCGGAATCAGCTGCATGTCAGAGGCTTCGATGCCCTTCCAGCCAGCGATGGAGGAACCGTCGAACGCATGACCCGAAACGAACTTGTCTTCATCGAAGTGGGACACGGGCACGGTGGTGTGCTGCTGCGCACCACGGGTGTCGGTGAAACGGAAATCAACGAACTTGACTTCGTTGTCCTTCACCATTTGCATCACGTCTGCGACGGTCTTTGCCATCAAATACTCCTGTTGCTGTGTGGGTGGAAAGTGAAATTCGACGTGGACACGAAGCAGTTTTTGTGCCACTGCGATGCCCTGGGTTGCCTGCGCAACGCGGGGCGTGAACTCCATTTGGGATTATGGCGCAGCAACACGGGTGGTCGCCCCAGCAGCGCAAGCGCAAACGTGCCAGCGTCACGCCAAAGGAATGCACCGTTTATGTGCATCCAGTCAGCGCCGCACATGGTTGGTGCAACTCTTCAGCGCACCATTTCAGGGCCCAGCTCGGCGCCAAACTGACGCAGTCCGTCGAGCATGGCCACAAACGCGAGCGCGACACTCTCCGGATCACCTTTGACCCCCAGTTCGATGTGCCGGCCGTGTTCCGGGTGATCGACGCTGGGCAGGCTGAACACCTTGACCGGATGGTCCCTCTCGATCGTTTCCATCAACGGCGTGAGGCTGGCTTCCATCGCACCCTTGACCACCACCGAGTGCTCCTGCCAGGCCCCGCGCCGGTGCAAATGTGCGTATGGGCCATCGAGCAGGGACTCAATCATCGGCCACGCCATCACGGGAAACCCTGGCACGAAATGGACCGTTCCACCTCCCGGTCCGTCGCAGCTGAAACCCGGAATCTTGTTGTAGGGGTTGGCAATGATGCGGGCGCCCTGCGGGAACACGCCCATGTTGAACCGGTGCACGTTGTCGGGGCGGTCAGGGTCATAGGTCTCGCCGCGCTCAAGTGCCAGGTCCTTCATGCGCTGCTCGATCAGATCGCGGGCCTCTGGGTGCAGCGCAAGCTCCGTCCCCAAGGCTGCAGCCGCGCATTGCCGGGTGTGGTCGTCGGGAGTCGCGCCTATCCCCCCGCAGCTGAAAACGATGTCGTTGCCCGCAAAGGCGTCGCGCAGGGCGGCAGTGATGCGCTGGCGATCGTCGCCGATGCAGCGCACCCAGGCCAGCGACAGCCCGCGGGCCGACAGCAGCTCGATCACCTTGGGAAGGTGCTTGTCGGCGCGCTTGCCGGACAGGATTTCATCGCCAATGATGATGAGCCCGAAGGCGGGAGCAGAAACCGAAGTTTGTTCCATGGTGCTTGTCAGGACTGGGGCGGAGGCAGCTCGCCACCGGCCGCGGACTGCGCAGGAGGTATCGCTGCGCCGATGGTCTGGCCAGGGACAGCGTCCACGATGTCCACGGCCACCTGCCCCCGCAGCTTCTGCAGGGCCGTCAGGCAGAAATGGGCGAACCAGAGCGAGGAAAACGCAAACACCAGGGTGTAGATCCAGATCGCCACCGGCACCAGCAGCGGCGCCAGCGCCACAAACATGGCGCCGGATGCCCACAGCAGGCTGGGTGCTGCACCCAGATAACCACTGATGACACCCATGGCCAGCAGGCTGCCACGGTGCTCGCGCAAGATGGTCTTTCGCTCGGCGCTGCTGGCATGGATGGACAGTGCGTCGAAGGCAAACACACGGTAAGTCAGCCAGCCCCAGATGAGTGGCGGCAGGATGAGCACCAGCGGCGGCACCAGCCAGAACGGCATCGACAGCACCAGCGCCACGGCAGCCACCACCGTGGACCCCAGCGACCAGGCCAGACTCACCCACAGCGAGCCACCCTTCTTCTTCTCCAGTTGGGCAAAGCGGCGCTGCCCCACGAGGTCCACCATGGCGGGCGTCATGAAAAACGCCACCAGCAAGAGACTCAGCAGCACGATCACCGGCGTCGCCAGCACCAGCACCACCAGCGGCGCGAAAACAGTGCGCAGGTAGCCCAGTCCGACACCGTCAAGCCAGCCCAGGAAGCTCTGCACCAGGGACCAGGCTTGCAGCCAGTCGGACACGGCCTGAACCGCGAAGTCCCAGCAGAAATACCCCAACCCGAACGACAGCGCCACCATCAACACGAGGGGCAGGAACGAAAGGCCAATCACCCGCGGATGCATGCAATACGCCACCGCGCGCCAGAACGAATCGAACAGCTGAGTCATCCGGTCAGAATACAGGTTTTCGCTGCGGTCCGGCGCAGCCACGCCCGAGGAGAACCGATTGGACAGTGTCGACATTCACGGTGTGCGGCTGGAAGTTGCGCACATCCCCGGCTCCCCAGAACTGGCCCCCCTGCTGTTCCTGCACGAAGGTCTTGGCAGCGTGTCCATGTGGGCGCAGCGGGGCCGGGACTGGCCACGCGAGATCTGCGCCGCCACGGGCCGCGCCGGCTGGCTGTATTCCCGCCGGGGATACGGCCGGTCCGACCCGGTGGCTGATGTTCGCGGACCATCCCGGGTTGAAGGCCACTGGCATGTCGGCCGGCACGAGCCCGACTACATGCACCGCGAAGCGCTCGATGTGCTGCCGGAACTGCTGCGCAGGCTGGACATCCAGCGACCTGTGCTGATCGGGCATTCGGACGGCGCCACCATCGCCCTGCTGCATGCCAGCCGCCTCACGGTCTCTGCCTGCGTGGTGATGGCGCCGCACCTGTTTGTCGAGGATGTCTCGATCCGGTCAATCGAACAGGCACGGCAGACCTACCTGTCCGACCCGGGTGAGCGCGGCATGCGACAAAGGCTGGCCCGCTACCACCTGGACGTCGACAACGCCTTCTGGCAGTGGAACGATGTCTGGCTCAGCGCCCCCTTCCGGGCGTTCGACATCCGCGACGATTGCCGGTCGATCCGGTCTCCGTTGTTGGCCATTCAGGGCATGGACGACGAATACGGCAGCATGGACCAGCTCGCCGCCATCCTGCAAACGGTGCATGGAGCCTCCCTCCTCGAGCTGCCGGACTGCGGTCACAGCCCACACCGGGACCAGCCCGATGCGCTGACACGGGCCTTGACCGGTTTCTTGCGGAATTTGCCCTGAAACGTGGGCATATCCCACATTCGCGGGATATGCCGCTGACCCGGGTTTGGGCACAATTCCCGGTTTTCAGGGCTTCGTCCGCTCGGCGACTGCCCCGACCTGCGGACATCTTCTGCCCGTGGGCCAACCTTCTCCCCGCTTGTGCATCCGCCAGGCCACGGCCAGGCGACGGCTGTCCGAAGTACGCCGCCACCACCAAGAAATTCACGCTATTCCCGACTCAGATTGCGACACTTACCCCCTTCTTACCGGCCGATTCAATACATTTGGTAACTCTGCTTTCCGATTCTTTCCATGACCTTTCTGAGCGAACCTTGGCTGCTGGCCCTGCTCGCGCCTGCCCTTCTGGGGGTCGGCGCGCTGCTGTACCGTGCCTGGGATGCGCGCAAGACCAAGGCCCGGCGGAGGATTCCCAAGCAGTGGCCGTTGGACACCCGCGCCATCGCCAACACCGAAGAACTTCAGGTCTGGCACTGGCTGGGGCGTGCGTTCTACGACCATCACGTGATGATCAAACTGCCGGTGACCCGCTTCACGCTGCCGCGCGACCGGGAAGAAGGCATGGAGTGGTACCGCCTGCTGGGTGGTGTCTACAGCACGTTCACCATCTGCAAGACCGACGGCCGCGTGGTTGGCTGTGTCGATGTGCCGGGCCGCGCTGGCATTCCCAGAAGCACCCGGCAAATCAAACACTCCCTGCTCACCCAATGCGGCCTGCCTTACTGGGTAGTTCGCTCGTCCAACCTCCCAACGGTTTCCGAGATCCGTGCCGAGTTTCTGGGAGAGACGCCGACCGCGCAGACTCTTCGCGAACGCGAGCAGGAAGAGAGGGCCATCATCGCCGCGCAAGCCAACCTGCGCTCGGCCATCACCCGCCAGCGCAACAATCGCCAAAGCGACTTCAGCCCACTCTCGACATGGCCCGGCAGCACCACGGGAGACTCCCGGGTCAGCGATCTGGGCTCGCAGTGGCAGGACAATTCGTTCCTCGTCCCCCTGGACAGCCGCAAAGGCGACCTGCTCTGAACCCGGCTAGGCCCGTTTGCGGGTCAGCGCATCCACCTCGCTGGACGTCAGCCAGCGCCACTGACCTGGTGCCAACTCCGCCGTCAGGCTGAGTTCACCAATGCGAGAGCGGTGCAAGCCTTCGACCCGGTTGCCCACCGCCGCCAGCATGCGTTTGACCTGGTGGTACTTGCCTTCGGTCAGGGTCAGCTCCAGGGCGTGCGCGCCGGTTGCTCGGCAGGACGCCGCGCGCACCGGCGCCGGATCGTCATCCAGAACTACCCCTTCCAGCAGCCGTGCCACCTGCCGTTCGTCCAGCGGATGCTTGACTGTGACCTCGTAGACCTTGGGCACGTGGTGACGGGGTGACGTCAGCCGGTGGATGAACTTGCCATCGTCGGTCATCAGCAGAAGACCGGTGGTGTCCTGGTCGAGCCGCCCCACGGCCTGCACGCCCGCGGCAGCGCCACCACCGCGCTGCCTCAGAGGTCCTGGCAAGAGGGTGTAAACGCTGGGATAGGTGCTCGGCTTCTGAGAGCACTCATAGCCGGCCGGCTTGTGCAATATCAGGTAGGCACGCTCCTGGTACAGCCAGCGCAGGCCCTGTACCCAGAACACCAGGCCATCGGTGTCCACCTCCAGGCCCGGATCGTCGCAAGGCTGGCGCTCCTCGCCGAGCTGGACATGCCCCATCTGGACCAGGCCACTGCAGACGCGCCGGGTGCCAAAACCCTGTGAAAACAATACTTCGCTCAGTGCCAGCATGAAACCATGAAACCCAAAAAGCAAAGCCCCTTGGCCTGGAGGGCCAAGGGGCTGTTGAGTGGTGGAGCTGGGGGGATTTGAACCCCCGTCCGCAAGCCTTCTTCGAGCAGTTCTACATGTGTAGCCGTCTGATTTGGATCTCGCTTCCTGCAACGCGCAGCAGCACGCTTTGCAAGACGCCAGCAACCTTGGATCTCGTCAGCTGCCAAGTTGCCCGGCGACCGACCAGCCTATGAAATTATCTTTGCAGCCTGGACCCTGGCGGCTTGCGCCGTTCGGACCCTTGCCCAGCCCATAGGCATGCTGTTGCAAAGCTCACCGGCAATTAAGCGGCGAGTGCGAAACGTTCGTCGTTTGCAGTTAGTTTTTTTCTGCGGTTTTACGAGGTGACAGAACCTCGACATGCCCTGCTGCGCGTCCGAACCCACGTCGAAACCAGTGCAGCCCCTGAACCCTGCAGTTTAAGGCAGTTCCAGACTTTTCAAGAGCTCTTCCGGCGCTGAAATCGTTTGATCAGCGCCCCATGTCCCCACATCCGCAGACGGACCCAGGTACCCGTACAGAGCGGCCACGGTGCGCATGCCTGCTGCTCGGCCAGCCTGAATGTCGCGCAAATCGTCCCCCACATACAGACAGGACTGGGGCGACAAGCCAACCTGCCTCGCCGCCTCCAGCAGGGGCGCTGGGTGTGGTTTCGCATGCGGCGTGGTGTCGCCGCTGATCACGGTGGCGGCGCTCTGGAACAGCGGCATAGCCTGCAACAGGGGCACGGTGAAACGCTGGCCCTTGTTGGTAACCACGCCCCAGGGTAGTCCTGCACCAGACAACGCGGAGATCAGACGGTCCACACCGTCAAACGCCCGGGTGTTCAAGGTCAATCTGCTCTGATACGCGTCGAAGAACTCCTGCTTGAGCGCCTCGAAAACGGCATCTCCGGGCTCGGTGTCGAAGGCCACCCGCAACATGCCACGCGCCCCGGAGCCTGAGTGCGACCGGTACCAGTCCAGAGGCAGCGCAGCCAGCCCCCTAGCCTCCCGCATGGCGTTCGCGGCACCGGCCAGATCGGGCGCACTGTCGATCAGCGTGCCATCCAGATCGAACAGCACACAGCAGATGCCAGCAAACGGCGTCATGGCCGGCGGGTAGCGATCATGTAGTTCACGCTGGTGTCGCCGCTGAGCCAGTAGCGTTGGGTCAGCGGGTTGTATTCCATGCCCCGTGTCTGCTGGAGCGACAGCTCCGCCGCGCGGCAGTACGACGCCAGCTCGCTGGGCCGGATCATCTTGGCGTATTCGTGCGTGCCCCTGGGCAACATGCGCAGCAGGTATTCCGCCCCGACGATGGCGAAGAGGAACGACTTCGGGTTGCGGTTGATGGTCGAGAAAAACACCCAGCCGCCCGGCTTCACCAGCGTGGCACACGCTCGCACCACCGACGAAGGGTCAGGCACATGTTCCAGCATCTCCATGCAGGTCACCACATCGAACGACGCCGGTTGCTCCTGCGCCAAGGCCTCGGCACTGACTTCGCGGTAGTTCACCCCGGTGGTGCCGGCTTCCAGCGCATGGAGCTGGGCGACTTTCAGCGCCTTGGTGGAAAGGTCGATACCGGTGACGTCGGCCCCTTTGCGGGCCATTGAGTCGGACAGGATGCCGCCACCGCAACCGATGTCGAGCACCCGCTTGCCCGCCAGAGGTGCCAGTCCGTCAATCCAGCCCAGACGCAGCGGATTGATCTGGTGCAGGGGACGAAACTCGCTTTCAGGATCCCACCAGCGGTGGGCCAGGTCGGAAAATTTGGCCAGTTCGGCCGGATCGGCGTTGACGGTGCTCATGCCGCCGATTCTCCCATGGCCTCAGCGCGGCAGCCCCCAGGCATCGGCGAATCGCTGACGTTCGCTGCGGACATCGGCCAGCGTGATGCATGCCTTGTCTGCTCGCAGTCCGAAGCGTTGAAGCTGCTGGCGATAGTCCGCGTTCTGGTACGGGTCTGCGACCACATAGCCCGAACGGTTCACGCATGTCCCTTTGGCCAAACAGTCCTTCCAGCTGGCCCCGAACACGATGCGACCATCCGTTGTGAAACCGGGAAAGGCGCTGGCCAGCACTTGTGTGCGTTCGTCGTCGATGCGGAACACCTGGTCCTGCAGCGCCGCCCGCCGGTCGACGAAGTAGACACTGGCGTTATCGGTGTAGGCCAGCATCGCGGAGGGCCTCCCGCCAAAGGCGAACACAGCCTTTCCCGGCGACGCCTGCAAGTCCATGCGGAGATCGCAGGCGTGCTGCTCGCCCGGGACGGCGGGCGATAGCCCATAGACACGCATCGAGGGTCGGCCGGCCCGCGGGTTGATTGGAATGGCCGAAAACTCCTTGCCGTCGACCGAAATCATGGGCAGCGTGTACACCCCGCCATCGGTGGCCTGTCGGGTGCCGCAAATGAACTGCGGCCCGGTGTCGGCAACCACTTCGGCCTTATCGCCGAAATCCCTGACTCCAATCGTCCGCACCTGCAGGGGCCCGGTGCCCTGACCGGAACGGTCACCTTGTGGCCAGCTCATGGACCGGATCCAGATCAGCGCAGGATCGGCCGCCCCGCCCGGGTCCAGCTCGGAGGCAGCCGCATAGAAGCCCCGCATTCCACCCTGGAACAGCGGCGAGGCTTTCTGCTCCAGGCGCAGCACATCGCGCAACCGGAAGTGCCGCCCGTCGACATCGACAAGGTAACGCCAACTGCCTTGCACCGGAAACGCCTCGTTGCTCAGCGGGGTCCGGAACACGCGCCGGACCGCCGTTGCACTGTCGGCCGGCAACTCGACCAGAGAGACCTGCCCGAGCTGCGCCCCGGAATAGGAGCGCAGGACAAACCGCCCGTCCGGACTGATTCGCTCGTAGGTCCCCAGCGCCGGCACGCCATTGCTGTCCAAGCCCACCATCGCACCATCCAGCGCCAGGTAGCTGACGGCAGGAATGCACGCCGAAGCCTCGGTGCGATCGGCGGCTCCACAGGGCCACGAGGTCAAACCCGCCAACAGCAAGATGGCTGGAAAGAAATCACGGCTGCTCATGGCTCGCAACCCTGACCGGTGGATGCCAGTGCAACCCGCCGGCACCGCAGCGAATCGATCCATGCCGCATCCGGCAGAACACCCCAGATCGGCCAGGGATGGACGCGCCCCTGCGCGATCACGAGGCTGTAAGGAAAATGGTTCGGACGACCGAGCCAGGCCGTGCAGACAGTGGGAACCAGCTCCGACAAGTCCCTCGCCCACCCTGCCTGCGCCACCGCAGACCGCCACTCTGCCTGTGGAACCAGCGGCGACCGCCACGCCATGACGACAAACCCCTCGGCCTCGGCGGCTGCCTGCATCCGCGGCCACTCCGTCACGCTGTAAACCATGCGCGGTGACAGCACACTCAGCACAACAGTCCGTTGCTCGGGCAGCCCAATCGCGCGCAAACATTCACCCGGCAGAGGCAGAACGTCTGCACGGCCAACTGTGCTCACCAGCGCTCCGGCGATCAGCCAACCGAAGCGAAAGGGCGAAAAAAAACCCCGGGCGCTTGCACGCCTGGGGTTCTTTCGGCAAGACGAGCCGGGCAAGTCTTACTTGTTGGTGCGGGTACCGACCACTTCGACTTCCACGCGACGGTTCTTGGCGCGGCCTTCCTTGGTAGCGTTGTCGGCCACCGGCTGGCCTTCGCCCTTGCCTTCGGTGTAGACGCGGTTGCTTTCGATGCCCTTGCTCACCAGATAGGCCTTGACGGCTTCGGCGCGGCGGACAGACAGCTTCTGGTTGTAGCCATCGGTACCCTTGGAGTCGGTGTGACCCACGGCGATCACGACTTCCAGGTTGATGCCCTTGACCTTGTCGGCGAGGTCGTCCAGCTTGGCCTTGCCTTCGGGCTTGAGCACAGCCTTGTCGAAGTCGAAGAAGGCGTCGGCGGCATAGGTCACCTTGGTGGCGGCCGGAGCGGCAGGAGCTGGTGCGGGAGCGGGAGCGGGAGCAGGTGCCGGAGCGGGAGCGGGTGCCGGAGCAGCGACAGGAGCCGGAGCAGGCGCAGGAGCCGGGATGATTTCGCCGTCGCAGCCCTTGGCAGCGGTGGCGGGCGTCCAATTGGCATCGCGCCAGCACAGGGTGCCGTCACCGTTCTTCCACTGGAGGTTGCCATGGCCGCTGCGCCAGTTGTCGTTCGTCGCAGTACCGCTGGAGGGAGCAGCGAAAGCGGCCGATGCCATGGCGGCGGTTGCGAACAGCATTGCCACTGAGTTCAGTTTTTTCATGGTTTTCCTCTTGGAGTAAGCCGCAGACGGCTGATTTCGAATGAGCGCGCTCAAGGTGACCACCACCAGAAACGCTCAAATCATTGTGCCACAAGCATTCAATTTGCCAGGGTCGGCCCCGGGACAACCACGAGACGATGGCCGCCGAACTCGTTGCCCACACACAACATAGACACACCCAAAGCGTCTGTCCCCCTGTCCACTAAAATTGGTGGGTTTCCCCCTGACGACTTCCGACTTCTTCAACGCTCATGACCCAGTTCGCCAAAGAAACCCTGCCGATCAGCCTTGAAGAGGAAATGCGCCGAAGCTACCTCGACTACGCCATGAGCGTGATTGTGGGTCGCGCGCTGCCGGACGCCCGGGACGGTCTGAAGCCGGTGCATCGCCGCGTCCTGTACGCGATGCACGAACTCAACAACGACTGGAACCGGCCATACAAGAAATCGGCCCGTATCGTCGGCGACGTGATCGGTAAATACCACCCGCACGGCGACAGTGCGGTGTACGACACCATTGTTCGGATGGCGCAGGATTTTTCATTGCGTCACATGTTGGTCGACGGCCAGGGCAACTTCGGCTCGGTCGACGGCGACAACGCCGCCGCCATGCGCTACACCGAAATCCGCATGTCCAAGATCGCCCACGAGATGCTCGCGGACATCGACAAGGAGACGGTGGATTTCGGCCCGAACTACGACGGTTCGGAAAAAGAGCCGCTGGTGCTGCCCACCCGCCTGCCCAACCTGCTGGTCAACGGCTCTGGCGGCATCGCCGTGGGCATGGCCACCAACATCCCGCCGCATAACCTCAACGAGGTGGTGGACGCCTGCCTGCACTCGCTCAAGAACCCGGACTGCTCCATCGACGAGCTGATGGAGATCATCCCGGCGCCAGACTTCCCCACCGGCGGCATCATTTACGGCATCAATGGCGTCAAGGACGGCTACCGCACCGGCCGTGGCCGCGTGGTGATGCGCGCCAAGTGCCATTTCGAAGACATCGACAAGGGTCAGCGCCAGGCAATCATCGTTGACGAGATCCCCTACCAGGTCAACAAGAAGACGCTGCAGGAACGCATTGCCGAGCTGGTGCACGAGAAGAAGCTCGAAGGCATCAGCCACATCCAGGACGAGTCCGACAAATCCGGCATGCGTCTGGTGATCGAGCTCAAGCGCGGCGAAGTGCCCGAGGTGGTGCTGAACAACCTGTACAAGCAGACGCAGCTGCAGGACACCTTTGGCATCAACATGGTGGCGCTGATCGACGGTCAGCCCAAGCTGTGCAACCTGAAGGACCTGATCACGGTGTTCCTGGAACACCGCCGCGAGGTGGTGACCCGCCGCACGGTGTTCGAGCTGCGCAAGGCGCGCGAGCGCGGCCACGTGCTCGAAGGCCTCGCGGTCGCGCTGGCCAACATCGACGAGTTCATCAAGATCATCCGCGAGAGCCCCACCCCGCCGGTGGCCAAGGCCGAGCTGATGACCCGCAGCTGGGACAGCCAGCTGGTGCGCGAGATGCTGACCCGGGCCAAGCAGGACGGGGGCACGGTCAGCGCCGACGACTACCGCCCCGAAGGCCTGGAGCGCGAATTCGGCATGCAGGCCGACGGCCTGTACCGCCTGTCCGAAACGCAGGCGCAGGAAATCCTGCAGATGCGTCTGCAGCGCCTGACCGGCCTTGAGCAGGACAAGATCGTCGCCGAATACAAGGACGTCATGGCTGTCATCGACGACCTGCTGGACATCCTGGCCCGGCCTGAGCGGGTCTCGATCATCATCAGCGAAGAGCTGGTTGCGGTGAAGAACGAGTTCGGCCAGACCAAGCTGGGCGCCCGCCGCAGCGAGATCGAACACAGCGCCCAGGACCTGAGCACCGAAGACCTGATCACGCCGACCGACATGGTGGTGACGCTGTCCCACAGCGGCTACATCAAGAGCCAGCCTCTGTCCGAATACCGCGCCCAGAAGCGAGGCGGTCGCGGCAAACAGGCCACGGCGACCAAGGAAGACGACTGGATCGACCAGCTCTTCATCGCCAACACGCACGACTACATCCTGTGCTTCTCCAACCGCGGCCGCCTGTACTGGCTCAAGGTCTGGGAAGTGCCGGCCGGTTCGCGCGGCTCGCGTGGCCGCCCCATCGTCAACATGTTCCCGCTGCAGGACGGCGAGAAGATAAACGTGGTGCTGCCGCTGACCGGCGACGCCCGCAGTTTCCCTGACAACCGTTTCGTGTTCATGGCGACCAGCATGGGCACGGTGAAGAAGACATCGCTGGACGAATTCAGCAACCCGCGCAAGGGCGGCATCATCGCGGTCAACCTCGATGAAGGCGACTTCCTGATCGGCGCGGCGCTGACCGATGGCCAGCACGACGTGATGCTGTTCAGCGACGGTGGCAAGGCCGTGCGCTTCGATGAAAACGACGTGCGCCCGCTTGGTCGCAATGCACGCGGCGTGCGTGGCATGACCATTGAAGAAGGCCAGAGCGTGATCGCCATGCTGGTGGCCGAAGACGAGCAGCAGAGCGTGCTGACCGCGACCATCAACGGCTACGGCAAGCGCACGCCGATCGGCGAGTACACCCGCCACGGCCGAGGCACCAAGGGCATGATCGCGATCCAGCAGAGCGAACGCAACGGCAAGGTGGTCGCCGCTACCCTGGTGCACAGCGAAGACGAAATCATGCTGATCACCGACAAGGGTGTGCTGGTGCGCACCCGCGTGAGCGAGATCCGCGAAATGGGCCGCGCCACGCAGGGCGTGACGCTGATCGCGCTGGACGAAGGCGCCGAACTGTCGGGTCTGCAGCGCATTGTCGAGAACGACGCCAACGTTGATGCCGGTGCACCGGATGCCGCAGAAGGCGGGGACGACGCGGCGGGTGACGCCGAATGACGCAACGTCCGTACAACTTCTCGGCCGGTCCGGCCGCCATGCCCGAAGAAGTGCTGCAGCAGGCTGCGGCGGAGATGCTGGACTGGAACGGCAGCGGCATGGGCGTGGTGGAGATGAGCCACCGCGGCAAGGAATTCATGTCCATCGCTGCGCAGGCCGAAGCGGATCTGCGCGAATTGCTGTCGGTTCCGTCGAATTTCCGCATCCTGTTCATGCAGGGCGGTGGCCTGGCCGAAAACGCCATCGTGCCGCTGAACCTCTCCCGCGGTGGCGCTGTGGATTTCGTGGTCACCGGCAGCTGGAGCCAGAAGTCGGCCAAGGAGGCGCGCAAGTACGCTGCCTCGACGGTGATCGCCAGCAATGAGGCTGACGGCCACACCTCCCTGCCCGTCCCGGGAAGCTGGAAACTGAGCAAAGACGCGAAGTACGTGCACATCTGCAGCAACGAGACCATCCATGGCGTGGAGTTTCACGAGTTGCCTGACCTGAAGGCCCTGGGCAGCCTTGCCCCGCTGGTGATCGACTTTTCGTCGCATGTGGCTTCCCGGCCCGTGGACTGGTCGCGCGTCGGCCTGGCCTTCGGTGGTGCGCAGAAGAACCTTGGCCCGGCCGGAGTGACGCTGGTGGTGGTGCGCGAAGACCTGCTGGGTCAGGCGCTGTCCATCTGCCCCAGTGCGTTCGACTACAAGACGGTGGCAGACAACGGGTCCATGTACAACACGCCCCCGACCTACAGCATCTACATGGCGGGTCTGGTGTTTCAGTGGCTCAAGCGCCAGAAGGAAGGTGCCTTCACCGGCATCGCAGCCATGGAAGAGCGCAACATCGCCAAGGCCACCCTGCTCTACAACTTCATTGACCGTTCGCAGTTCTATGTGAACAAGGTCGCCAAAGATTGCCGTTCGCGGATGAACGTGCCGTTCTTCCTGCGCGACGAGTCGCGCAACGACGCCTTCCTGGCCGGTGCCAAGGAGCGTGGCCTGCTGCAACTCAAGGGCCACAAGTCGGTGGGCGGCATGCGCGCCAGCATCTACAACGCCATGCCTCTGGCGGGCGTGCAGGCGCTGGTGGACTACCTGCGCGACTTCGAAAAGACCAGCGCATGAGCACCAGCAAGCCCGTTCAATCCGAAGCCCTGGGTGCGCTTCGGGTGCAGATCGACAGCATCGACCAGCAGTTGCTCTCGCTGCTCAACCAGCGCGCCAACGTGGCCGAAAAGGTGGGCGAGATCAAGCGCGCCGAAGGTTCGCCGTTCTTCCGGCCGGACCGCGTGGCCCAGGTGATCGAGAAAATTCAGGGCGCCAACCAGGGCCCGCTGCTCAACCAGCATGTGGCTTCGATCTGGCGCGAGATCATGTCTGCCTGCCTGGCGCTCGAGGCGCCACAGCGCGTGGCCGTGCTCGGCCCGCAAGGTACCTTCTGCGAGCAGGCCGCCATCGAGTTCTTCGGCAGCGCCGCGAACATGATCTATTGCGCCAACTTCGACGAGGTCTTCCACGCCACGGCGGCGGGCACGGCGCAGTACGGCGTGGTCGGCATGGAGAACTCGACCGAAGGCGTGGTCGCGCGCTCGCTGGACCTGTTCCTGCGGTCGCCGGTGCATGTGGTGGGCGAAGTCAGCCTGCTCGTGCGGCACAACCTGCTGCGCCAGGTCAACCACCTTGACGGCATCGAGGTGGTGATGGCGCATCCGCAGGCGCTGGCGCAATGCCAGGGCTGGCTCACGCAGCACCTGCCCAATGCCGAACGCCGCGCGGTGTCGAGCAACGCCGAAGGTGCACGACTGGCGGCCACCAACCCGGCCTGGGCCGGGCTGGCGAGCGAACGCGCCGCCGCGCAGTTCGGCCTGCACATCGTGGCGCACGCCATCCAGGACGAGGCCTACAACCGCACGCGCTTCGCCGTGATCGCCCTGCCCCAGACCCTGGCCATGCCGCCAGCCTCGGGCAAGGACTGCACCAGCCTTGTGGTGTCGGTGCCCAACCGGCCGGGAGCAGTGCACGACCTGCTGGTGCCGCTGAAGAACAACGGCGTGTCCATGACGCGGTTCGAGTCGCGTCCGGCCAAGTCCGGTCAGTGGGAGTACTACTTCTACATCGACATCGCCGGACATCCCACCCAACCCCACGTCGCAGCGGCCCTGAAAGAACTCCAGGGGCTGTGCGCGTTCTACAAAGTGCTGGGTGCCTACCCGGTCAGCGAATGACATGGCCGCGTCCCCTGTGAAATTCGAACAACTGGGCCTGATCGGCTGCGGGCTGATGGGCGGCTCGTTTGCGCTGGCCCTGAAGAAAGCCGGGCTGGTCAAGCGCGTGGTCGGCTACAGCAAGTCGCCGTCCACCACCGAGCGCGCGCGCCAGATGGGCGTGATCGACATCGAGGCTCCGTCGGCGCTGCTGGCCGTGTCGGGCGCCGATCTGGTGCTGCTGGCGGTGCCCGTCTCCGCCACCGAATCGACGTTCAAGGCGATCCGCCACCTGCTCTCCAAAGACACGCTGGTGATGGACGTCGGGTCCACCAAGCGCGATGTGATCGACGCCGCACGGCGCGTGCTCAAGGACCAGGTCGGCGTGTTCGTGCCCGCGCATCCGATCGCCGGCAAGGAACAGGCTGGCGTCGAGCATGCCGACGCCGATCTGTATCACGGCCGTCAGGTCATCCTGACACCGATCGAACGCACCGATGCTCCCCAGGTCGAAAAAGCCACCCAGCTTTGGACCGCCCTGGGTTGCCATGTGCAGGTCATGTCGCCCGAGGCCCACGACGCAGCCTACGCCGCCGTCAGCCACCTGCCGCACATGATCGCGTTTGCCCTGATGAACGCCATCACCGGCCAGGAGCACGGCAAGCAGTTCCTGTCGCTGGCCGGCCCGGGTTTCCGTGACTTCACCCGCATCGCCGCCAGCGACCCGAGCGTCTGGCGCGACATCCTGTCGTCCAACCGCGAAGAGCTGATCGCGCAGTCGCGCCAGTTCCAGCGCGCGCTGCACGCCTTCGAGGCGGCCGTTGCCGCCGGCGACCCAGACGCACTGGAGGCCCTGATCGACAAGGCCAGCCAGGCGCGCTCGCACTGGCGCATGAACGCCCACAAGCCCCAGGGCTGACGACTTTTCCCGCGCATGTACGCCATTGACCATCTCGACATCCCGGCTCTGCAAAGCGCGGGCGGCACGGTCCGCCTGCCTGGCTCAAAGAGCATCTCCAACCGCGTCCTGTTGCTGGCCGCACTGTCCGTCGGTCACACCGACATCGCCGACCTGCTCGATTCGGACGACACCCGTGTGATGCTGGCGGCGCTGGCCAAGCTTGGTTGCGCCATCGAACACCGCCCCGACGGCGTGATCCGGGTGCAGGGGCTTGGTGGCCAACTGCCAGTCAAAGATACGCAACTGTTCCTGGGCAATGCCGGCACCGCCATGCGCCCGCTCACCGCGGCGTTGGCCCTGCTGGCGGCCGAGCTGGGTGGCTGCTTTGAACTCAGCGGCATCGCGCGCATGCACGAACGTCCCATCGGCGACCTGGTCGATGCCCTGCGCCAGCTGGGCTGCCCGGTCGAGTGCCTTGGACAGGAAGGCTACCCTCCGCTGCGTCTGGGCAACGGATCGCTGGTCGACCTGAAGCTCGACCAGCCGATCCGCGTGCGCGGCGACGTCTCCAGCCAGTTCCTGACCGCCTTGCTGCTGGCCCTTCCACTGGTGGCGCGCGAGCAGCCGGTGGTGATCGACGTCGTCGGTGAATTGATTTCCAAGCCCTACATCGAGATCACCCTCAACCTGCTGGAACGCTTTGGCGTGCGCGTGCAACGCGAGGGATGGTCACGCTTCACCATCCCGGCCGGCAGTCGCTATTTGTCGCCCGGCCTGGTCCATGTCGAGGGCGACGCCTCATCGGCCAGCTACTTCATTGCCCTGGGTGCCATCGCACCGGCCCGCGAAGGTACCGATGGTGTGACCATCGAAGGCGTGGGTCTGGCTTCGATCCAGGGCGACATCCGCTTCGTCGAAGCGGCGCGCGCCATGGGGGCCGAGATTTCGGGCGAAGCCAACCGCCTGCACATCCGGCGCGGGCAGTGGCCGCTCAAGGCCATCGACCTGGACTGCAACCACATTCCCGACGCGGCGATGACGCTGGCCGTGATGGCACTGTATGCCGACGGCACGACCACGCTGCGCAACATCGCCAGCTGGCGTGTCAAGGAAACCGACCGCATTGCCGCCATGGCCAAGGAGTGCCGCAAGCTCGGCGCCACGGTCGAAGAAGGCCAGGACTTCATCCGGATCACGCCCCCGACCCGCTGGACGTCCGCAAGCATCCACACCTACGACGACCACCGGGTCGCCATGTGTTTTTCGCTGGCCGCGTTCAATCCGGCCGGCGTCACGGTGCGCATCGAAGACCCGAAGTGCGTCGCCAAGACTTTTCCGGACTACTTCGAGGCGCTGTTCGAACTGTGCGCCACGCCCGCAGACCGGATCCCGGTGATCTGCATTGATGGCCCTACCGCCTCCGGCAAGGGCACACTGGCCTCGGAGGTTGCCAAGAAACTCGGCTACCACTTGCTGGATTCGGGCGCACTGTACCGTGCCACCGCGCTGGCCGCACAGGACGCCGGCATCGACCTGGACGACGAAGCCGCACTGGCCCTCCTGGCCGCGCGGCTGCCGGTGCGTTTCCAGGACCACAGCGTTTTCCTGGGCGGTCGCGACATCACCGACCCATTGCGGCTCGAATCCACCGGCGGCATGGCCTCGCGCGTGTCGCAGTACCCGTCCGTCCGGCAGGCCCTGCACGGGCTCCAGCTGGGCTTCCAGCGTCTGCCCGGCCTGGTGGCCGACGGGCGCGACATGGGAACCGTCGTTTTCCCAGGCGCGGCCCTCAAGGTGTACCTCACCGCCAGCGCCGAGCAACGGGCCCAGAGACGCCATAAACAATTGATTTCCAAGGGAATTCCTGCTAACATCGGCGACCTTTTGGCGGACCTGAAGGCCCGTGACCACCGGGACATGTCCCGGGCACACGCCCCCTTGAAGCCCGCCGAAGACGCCAAGCTGCTGGACAACTCCGAGCTGAGCATCGAAGCCTCGGTGCAACAGGTTCTGGACTGGTGGCAAGGCAAACCGGCGGATTCGGGCAGCTGAATCCGCCATCGCGATGGCCCAGATGGCCCCGCCGGGTGTTCACAACCCGCAGGCCCGATGGTTCTTTCACTTAACCCGCGGTGTCACGCACCGCAATGTCAACGCCGCCCATCCGTCGATTTCCGTGCATCCCGCGCATGCGGTGCTGTGCCCCGACGCTGAGCTGGCTTTAGGAAATTCAATGTCTGAATCTTTTGCCGCCCTGTTCGAAGAGTCCCTGAAACGCGCTGAAATGCGCTCGGGCGAAGTCATCACCGCCGAGGTCGTGCGCATCGAGCACAACCACGTGGTGGTCAACGCCGGCCTCAAGTCGGAAGCCTACGTTCCGCTGGCCGAATTCAAGAACGACCAGGGTGAACTTGAAGTCCAGGTGGGCGATTTCGTCTCCGTGGCGATCGACTCCGTCGAAAACGGCTTCGGCGACACCCTGCTGTCGCGCGACAAGGCCAAGCGCCTGGCTTCGTGGATGGCCCTGGAAAAGGCCCTGGAATCCGGCGAATTCGTCACCGGCACGACTTCCAGCAAGGTCAAGGGCGGCCTGAAGGTCATGGTCAACGGCATCAGCGCCTTCCTGCCGGGCTCGCTGGTCGACAGCCGTCCGACCAAGGACCTGACCCCGTACGAAAACAAGACCCTGGAATTCAAGGTCATCAAGCTCGACCGCAAGCGCAACAACGTGGTGCTGAGCCGCCGCGCCGTGGTGGAAGCCTCCATGGGCGAAGAGCGCGCCAAGCTGATGGAAAACCTCAAGGAAGGTGCCATCGTCAACGGCGTGGTCAAGAACATCACCGAATACGGTGCGTTTGTGGACCTGGGCGGCATCGACGGCCTGCTGCACATCACCGACATGGCATGGCGCCGTGTCCGTCACCCGAGCGAAGTGGTGACGGCTGGCCAGGAAATCACCGCCAAGATCCTGAAGTTCGACACCGAGAAGCACCGCGTCTCGCTGGGTCTGAAGCAGATGGGCGACGATCCCTGGATGGGCGTTGGCCGCCGCTACCCGCAAGGCACGCGCATGTTCGGCAAGATCACCAACATCGCCGACTACGGCGCGTTCGTGGAACTCGAACCCGGCATCGAAGGCCTGGTGCACGTCTCCGAAATGGACTGGACCAACAAGAACGTTGCTCCTTCCAAGCTGGTGTCGCTGGGTGACGAAGTCGAAGTCATGGTGCTGGACATCGACGAAGACAAGCGTCGCATCTCCCTGGGCATGAAGCAGTGCCGCGCCAACCCCTGGCACGAGTTCGCCGAGCAGACCAAGCGCGGCGACCGCGTCAAGGGCCCGATCAAGTCGATCACCGACTTCGGTGTGTTCGTGGGTCTGGCTGCCGGTATCGACGGCCTGGTGCACCTGTCTGACCTGTCCTGGAACGAACCGGGCGAAGCTGCCGTGCGCAACTTCAAGAAGGGCCAGGAAGTGGACGCCATCGTGCTGGCCATCGACGTCGAGCGCGAGCGCATCTCCCTGGGCATCAAGCAGCTCGACGGTGACCCGTTCAGCACCTTCGTGTCGGTCAACGACAAGGGCTCCGTGGTGACCGGCAAGGTCAAGACCGTGGACGCCAAGGGCGCTGAAATCGACCTGGGCGAAGACGTCATCGGCTACCTGCGCGCTTCGGAAATCTCCCGCGACCGCGTGGAAGACGCCCGCAACGTGCTCAAGGAAGGCGACGAAGTCAACGCCGTGGTGGTGAACGTGGATCGCAAGACCCGCAACATCCAGCTGTCGATCAAGGCCAAGGACATGGCCGACCAGAACGAAGCCATGGCCAGCCTGAACCAGAACACCGGCAACGCCGGCACGACCAACCTGGGCGCCCTGCTCAAGGCCAAGCTGGACAGCAACAACTGAGATCCCGCCTGATGGCCCACCGCCGATGCCTTCGGGTGTCGGCGGCGCCAGATGCTGTAACGGACCATTCCACGCCCGATTTCAGTCATGACCCGCAGCGACCTTGTCGAAGCCCTGGCCAGCCGTTTCAGCCAGCTCACCCACCGCGATGCCGAATTTGCCGTCAAGGCCATCCTCGACGCGATGGGTGACGCCCTGGTGAAAGGCCACCGCATCGAAATCCGTGGTTTCGGCAGCTTCTCCGTCAACCGCCGCTCCCCCCGCATCGGACGCAATCCGCGTTCGGGCGAGAGCGTGATGATTCCGGAAAAGCGTGTGCCGCATTTCAAGCCTGGCAAAGCCCTGCGCGAGCAGGTGGATGCCAAGACGGCCGAGATCCTCGGACGCGAGCCGAAAAAACCGGACTGATCGCTACAATCGTCCCACCACAGAGGGGATGATTTGAAGTACCTGATGTGGCTGCTCAACGCAGCCATTTTTTTTGTGTTGTTCGCCTTCGCGCTGAACAACCAGGACGCCGTGACGCTGCACCTGTTCTTCGGTGCCCGCTGGCAGGCGCCGCTGGTGCTGATCCTGCTGTGTGCCCTGCTGCTCGGTGTGGTGCTGGGTGTCGTGGTGATGCTCCCGTTGTGGTTGCGTGCCCGCCGTTCGCGCCGGATCGCCGTCGCACCCGCGCCCATTGCACCGGTCGCCCCTCAGGTACCCGACGCGGTCGCCGTCCCACCCCAATCGCTTCCCCATGGATCTTGACCTGACCTGGCTCCTCTGGGGCCTGCCGCTGGCCTTTGCGCTGGGCTGGGTCGCCTCGCGGCTGGACCTGCGTCAATGGCGCATGGAAAGCCGCCAGACACCCAAGGCCTATTTCCGCGGCCTGAACCACCTGCTCAACGAACAGCAGGACCAGGCCATCGACGCCTTCATCGAAGCGGTGCAGGGCGATCCCGACACCGCCGAGCTGCACTTTGCACTGGGCAACCTGTTCCGCCGCCGCGGTGACTACGACCGCGCCGTGCGGGTGCACGAACACCTGCTGGCGCGCGCCGACCTAGACCGCAAGGACCGCGACCGCGCGCAGCACGCGCTGGCGATGGACTTCCTCAAGGCCGGCCTGCTTGACCGCGCCGAATCGGCGCTGCACAAGCTCGAAGGCTCTGCCTACGAAGCCGAGGCCCTGATGGCCTTGCTGGCGATCGCCGAACGCTCGCGCGACTGGCCCCAGGCACAGGGTCTGGCGCAGCGTCTGGAAGACACCCACCAGGGCAGCTTTGCCCCGCGCCTGGGCCACTATCTGTGCGAAGAGGCTGAGCTGGCCCAGAGCAAGGGAGACGCAACCGAGGCGCTGCGGCTGCTGAAAAAGGCCGTGGAACGTGCTCCCGAGCAGGCGCGCGGCTGGATGGCGCTGTCGGCTCTCCGATCGCAGCAGGGTGACGCACAGGGCGCGTTTGACAGCCTGAAGTCGCTGGCCCGCCATGCACCTCAAGGACTGCCGCTCGCGGCGCGCCCGATTGCAGACCTGTCGGTCGCGACCGGCCGCCAGGCTGAAGCGGTCGAGCTGCTGAACGAAGCCCAGGCGCATGCGCCTTCGCTGGACATCACCGAAGCCCTCGCCGCGCTCAGCGGCAATGCCCAGTCTGCCCGTGCGCACTACCTCCAGCATCTTGAGCGCGAACCCTCGCTGGTGATTGCTGCGCAGTGGCTCGCCGGTGAAACTTTCTCGGATCCGGTGGCACAGAAGCGCGTGCAGGCTGCGCTCGAACAGGCCAGCAATCCACTCAAGCGTTACCGCTGTGCCGCCTGCGGCTTCGAGGCACGCCAGCATTTCTGGCATTGCCCAGGCTGCCAGAGCTGGGACAGCTATCCGGCCCGGCGCGTCGAAGAGCTCTGAACGCGATCGCCCCATGACGCGGGCCAGACCCGGACAACACGCGGTGGTGCTGGGAGCTGGCATGGTGGGCGTCGCCTGCGCGCTGTCGCTGCGGCAACGTGGCCTCATGGTCACCGTGATCGACCCGCTGGGACCGGGCGCCGCGACCTCACACGGCAATGCCGGCGTGCTGGCGCGCAGCTCGCTCATGCCGTTCAACCACCCCCGCCTCTGGTCGCAGTTGCCCGGACTGCTGCGCGGGAAGAACCCGGGTTTTCGCTACCACCCGCTGTGGCTGCTGGAGCAGTGGCGATGGGGCCTGGCCTTCCTGGCCCACGCGCGCGAGCAAGACTTTCAGGCAACAACCATCGCGCTCGACACCCTCATCCGCCATTCCGCCGCGGTGCATCGCGTGTGGATGGAGGAAGCCGGCGTGACGCACCGGCGCCGCGACGATGGCTGGCTGTTCCTCTACCGCAGCCAGGCCGGGTTCGACGCAGGAGCCTTCGGTCGCGAGACGCTGGCGCACTTCGGCGTCGCGACGGCGGCGCTGTCGCCGCACGAGCTGCACGATCTGGAGCCGCACCTCAAACCGGTGTTCCAGCGCGCCTTGTGGGTCCGGGACGCCAGCTCAGTCGACAGCCCGGCTGCGGTGGTGCAGGCCTATGCCAGGCTTCTAGTGGAACGCGGCGGGACGTTCCTGCTCACCGAGGCCGCGCACCTGCAACGTGACGACACGGGCTGGCGCGTCGGCACCGCCGACGGCGCGTCACAACGGGCCGATCAGGTCATCGTGGCACTCGGACCGTGGTCACGCGACTTCCTGCGGACGCAAACGGGCTTGAAGCTGCCCATGGGCTTCGAACGCGGCCAGCACCGCCACTTCCAGCCAGTGGGCGATGCGACCCTGAACCGGCCGGTGTACGACACCGCCGGTGGTTACGTGCTGGCGCCGATGGCGCAGGGGTTGCGCCTCACGACCGGCGTCGAGCTCAACGCACAACATGCGCCGCCACACAAGGAACAGCTGGCAGCGGCAGAGCGCTCAGCGCGCGAAGCCCTGCCGCTGGGCGAGCGCACCGCAGACCCCGACTGGCTGGGCAGCCGCCCCACCCTGCCCGACTGCCGCCCCATGATCGGCGAGTGCCCTGGCCACGAAGGCCTGTGGCTGGCGCTGGGCCACCAGCACATCGGTTTCTCCACCGGTCCAGGCACCGGTGAGCTGCTGGCTCAGCTGATGCTGGGCGAACCGACCAGCATCGACCCGCACCCGTTCAGACCGCAGCGTTTCCTGCGGGGCTGAACCGACCGGTCACATGTTCCCCGGCAGCCACATCACGATCTGCGGGAACCACCACAGCAGGCACACCGCCAGCACCATGATGAAGAAGTAAGGCATGCAGACCCGTGCGATCCAGTTGATCTCGCGCCGCGTCATGCCCTGCAACACGAACAGATTGAAGCCCACCGGTGGCGTGATCTGTGCCATCTCGACCACGATCACGATGAAGATGCCGAACCAGATCAGATCGATGCCGGCGGCCTGCACCGTCGGCACGATCACGCCCATGGTCAGCACGATCATCGAGATGCCGTCGAGGAAGCAGCCGAGCACGATGTAAAAAAGCGCCAGCGCGATCAGCAGCAGGCCAGGCGACAGGCCCAGCGAACCGACCCATTCGGCGAGGTGCCTCGGCAGGCCGATGTAGCCCATCGACAGCGTCAGGAAAGCGGCGCCCGCGAGGATCAGCGCCATCATGCAGTACAGCCGCGTCGCCCCCAGCAGCGCGTCTCTGAAGTTCTGCCAGGAGAGCGAGCGCTGGTACGCCGACAGCAGCAATGACCCGACCACGCCGATGGCGGCCGCTTCGGTCGCGGTGGCCACGCCAACATAGATGGACCCTATCACTCCTCCAATCAACAGGATGACCGGGATCAACTCGCTGGAGGCTCGCATCTTCTCGGCAAAGCTCATGTCGGCGTCGGCCTTGGGAATCTTGTCTGGGTTCATCAGTGCCCAGACCATCAGATAGCCGCTGAACAGCCCGGCCAGCATCAGCCCCGGAATGACGCCTGCGACAAACAGCTTGGCGATCGACACCTCGGCCGCGACGCCATAGACGATCATCACGATCGAGGGCGGTATCAGCAGTCCCAAGGTGCTGGCGCCTCCGAGCGAACCGATGACGCGCTCGACGGGGTAGCCGCGTTCGGTCAGCTCGGGGATCGTCATCTTGCCGATGGTCGCGCAGGTCGCAGCCGACGAGCCCGATACCGCCGCAAAGATGGTACTGCCCAGGATGTTGGTGTGAAGCAGGCGGCCGGGCAGCGCATTGACCCACGGCGCAAGCCCCTTGAACATGTTCTCGGACAGCTTGGTGCGGAACAGGATTTCACCCATCCAGACGAACAGCGGCAGCGCGGTCAGCGTCCAGCTGCTGGCCGAGCCCCAGATGGTAACCGCCATCGCATCCCCTGCGCTGCGCGAGGAAAACAGCTCCATCCCGATCCAGGCCACACCGGCCAGCGTAAGCCCGATCCAGACCCCGCTGCCCAGGAGCAGGAACAGCGAGACGATCAGCAGACCCGTGACGAGCATGTCATTCATGGCGCGTCTCCGATCCGCCGATGTGCTGGCGCTGGCCACGCAACTCCAGCACCCACTCGTCGACAAAGGCAATGAACAGCACCAGCGTCCCGAGCGCCATCGCCAGCTGCGGAATCCACAGCGGCGTGGCGTCGTTGCCGGTCGAAATGTCGTTGAACTCGTGCGACTGCAGCACCAGACGCAGCGCAAACCAGGCGAACAGGCCGGAGAGCAGCACCGCCGCACTCAGCGACCACAGTTCCAGCCCATGGCGTGCGCCGCCGGTGAGCTTGCCCAGCACCAGTGTCACGCGGATGTGCTCGTTGCGCTTGAGCGTGTGCGCCAGCGCCAGGAAGCCGGCCGCCGCCATGGTGTAACCCGCGTAGGCGTCGGTGCCTGGCACATGGAAATGGAACTGCCGGCCCAGCACCGACAGCAGCACCATGACCAGCACGCCGATCATGAATACCGCCGCGAGCCAGGCGCAGCCGTCGTACAGAGCATTCAGCGTGCGCCGCATGGTGCTGCCGCCGCTCACTTGCGGAACGCGTCGACCAGGGCCTGGCCTTCCGGTCCGGCTTTTTCCAGCCATTCCTTGAGCATGGTGTCGCCGACCTTCTTCATGTCGGCCTTGAGCTGTGCGGGCGCTGGCAGGATCTGCATGCCGCCGGCCTTGAGCTTGTCCAGGCTCTCGCCGTTGGCCTTCTTGCTTTCGGCCCAGCCGCGGGTCTCGGCCTCGGCGGCCGCCTTCATCACCGCATCCTGCGTCGGCTTGTCCAGCGCGTCAAAGGCCTTCTTGTTGACCAGCAGCGCGTTCTTGGGCAGCCAGGCCTGGGTGTCGTACCAGTACTTCACGTGCTCATACAGCTTCGCGTCGGCGCCGGTGGAGCCACTGGACATCATGCTTTCGGTCACGCCAGTGGCAAAGGCCTGGCTGACTTCGGCCGCCTGCACCGTCACGGGTTGGGCTCCCACAAGTTCGGCGATGCGGGAGGTGGCCGGGCTGTAGGCGCGCCACTTGATGCCCTTGAGATCGGCCGCGCTGTTCAGCGGCTTCTTGCTGTAGACGCCCTGTGGCGGCCACGGCACAGCGTACAAAACCATCATGCCCTGCTCGGCCAGCTTCTTCTCCAGCACCGGGCGCTGCACCTTCCACAGCTTGGCGGCTTCGTCATAGCTGTCGGCCACGAACGGCAGGCCATCGGCACCAAAGATCTGCCACTCGTTCTGGTAGTTCACCAGCAGGATTTCGCCGGCCTGGGCCTGACCACCCTGCACTGCGCGCTTGATCTCGGGCGCCTTGAACAGCGAGGCGTTGGCGTGCACCGTGATCTTGAGCTTGCCGCCGCTGGCCTTGTCCACATCGGCGGCGAACTGGTTGATGTTCACCGTGTGGAAGTTGGTGGCCGGGTAGGCGGTGGCGAGGTCCCACTTGGCCTGGGCAAACGCCGAGGTCGCGGTCATCGTGGTGAAAGCGATGGCGGCAGCGGCCATGGAGAGTTGGAAAGCGCGACGTTTCATGAAAGCTCCGGGTGCGGGGTTGAACAGATCGCAGAGGTTCTGCGGGAAACGGGTGCGTGGACTGTAGAAGCCAGGGCAACACATTGTGACCAGTGTTTTCCCTTATCGTCAACAAATTGTTGGCAAATCGTCGCCAAATCCATAAACTCCCCGGCATACCCGGAGACACCCATGGCCAAGTCCCCCAAAGCAAGCAGCACGCCAGTGGCAACCACCCGACCGAGCACGCACATCGTGTCCTCGGCCCACCTGGTCTCACCCCAGAGCGCGGAGATGAGCGAGTTCGAGTTCGGCCTCATCGTGGCCAGCAACGCGTTCCACCGATGGGTGGTGCACTGCATGTCCGCCGCGGGCCTGAAAGACCTGATGCCGCTGGACGTGCTGGTGCTGCACCATGTTTCCCACCGCGCCAGGGACAAGCGCCTGTCGGACATCTGCTTCATCATGAACATCGAAGACACGCACCTGGTGAACTACTCGCTCAAAAAGCTGGTGAGCCTGGGCGTGGTGGCGTCGAGCAAATCGGGCAAGGAAGTGACCTACGCCGCCACCGAAGCGGGCAGCGTCAGCGTGCAGCGTTACCGCGAGATCCGAGAGCAATGTCTGATCCAGGCGCTGCACGCCGACGACGGGTTGAACAAGGACATCGGCGAGCTGGCGCGACTGCTGCGCGTGCTCTCGGGCATGTACGACCAGGCGGCGCGGTCCGCAGCCTCTTTGTGATGACCGTCTCTCCCCGTCTGCTGCCGCTGGGCGACAGCGCCTGGACCCTGGAGTTCGGCAGCACCATCGACGCGGCAACCAACGCCAGTGTCATGGGGCTGGCCCAACGGATTGCGCAGGCTCGCATCTCGGACCCGCGGTGCGCCCCGATCACCGACCTGGTGCCGACATTCCGCTCGCTCACGGTGCATTTCGACCCGTGGACGGCCGATGCCGGTGCGCTGGGACAGACGCTGCTCACGATGGCGCAGGAGGGCACCGGCGTCGCGACGCTGGGCCGGCGTTGGCAGCTGCCCGTGTGTTTCGACGACGCCTTTGCCCCCGACCTCACGCGGGTGTGCGAACTCAGGCAGCTTTCGCGCACGCAGGTGATCGACCACCTGCTCGCCGCCACCTTTCGCGTCTACATGCTCGGATTCCAGCCCGGCTTCCCCTACATGGGCGGCCTCCCCCCCGAACTGGCCACGCCGCGCCTGCCGTCGCCGCGCCAGAAGGTGCCGGCGCAGTCGGTGGCGATCGCGCTGGACATGTGTTCGGTCTATCCCTGGGAAAGCCCTGGCGGCTGGAACCTGCTGGGCCGCACACCGGTCGTGCTGTTCGATCCCTCGCAGACCGAGCAACCCGCCATGCTGAGCGCGGGCGACGAGGTGCGGTGGACCTCGGTCGACCGGACCACCCACGACCAGCTCGCCGCCGACATCGCCCGGGGCCTGCCCCGCGAGACGTTTCTGGTGACCAAGGCATGAGCGGCCTGCTGGAAGTGGTTCAACCCGGCATCGGCACCACGGTGCAGGACCGGGGCCGCCCTGGCCACCGGCACCATGGCCTGCCGCTGTCGGGCTGGATGGACGGGCCGCTCGCGCAGGCGGCCAACGCGCTGCTGGGCAATCCGTTGCACGCAGCGGTGCTGGAACTGCGCGGTGTGGGCACGGTGTTCAAGGTCGTCAAAGGACCGGTGCGTGTCGCACTCGCCGGGCGTGTCGGCGCGATCCGTCTCGGTGCGGACGGCGCGCGCAGTGCGCTGCCGGCCTGGCACAGCGCCACGCTGCGCGAAGGCGACCTGCTGCAACTGGGCGCGGCAGAAAGTGGCTGTGCCTACCTCGCGGTCTCTGGCGGCATCGACCTTGCGCTGGCCTTTGGCAGCCGCTCCAGCTACTGGCGCGCCGGACTCTCTGGCGTGCTCGGGCGACCGTTCCAGCCGGGGGATCGCTTGCCGTGCCGCAGCGACGCAGGCACCGATCCGCGCGAATGGCGCAGCCGATCGCCGTGGGACGGCTCGCAGGGCACGGTCCGCGTCGTGCCCGGCCCGCAGGACGACCACTTCCCGCCCGCCGCGATCGCATCGTTCTTCGCACAGGAATGGCAGGCCACAGCGGCGCAGGACCGCATGGGACTGCGGCTGCAGGGCGAGCCTCTGGCACACCTCAGTCCGGCCACGGCCGACATCGTGTCCGACGGCGTGACGCCCGGCGCCATCCAGGTACCCGCCAACGGCCAGCCCATCGTGCTGCTGGCCGATGGTCAGACCGTGGGCGGCTACCCCAAGATCGCGACCATCATCAGCGCCGACCTGCCGCGCCTGGCGCACCTGCGGCCGGGCACCCGCATCCGCTTCGAACCGGTGACGCTCGCGCAGGCGCACCAGGCGCTGCAGGCCGAACGCCAGCGCTGGGTGCACTGGCTGGCGTCGCGCGAAACCTTCCTGCCGCCCGGCACCGTCGACGATGCGGCGCTGTATGGCAGCAACCTGATCAGCGGCATGCTGGCCACCCAACCCGGAGAGGACACCCCATGATCCCCATCAACCTCAACGCCGACCTCGGCGAAAGCTTCGGCGCCTGGCGGATGGGCGACGACGCGGCGCTGCTGCAGGTGATCAATAGCGCCAACATCGCCTGCGGTTTCCACGCCGGCGACCCGGTCGTGATGCGCGAAACCGTCCGCCTGGCGCTGGCCAACGGGGTGAGCCTGGGTGCACATCCCTCGTTTCCCGATCTGCAGGGCTTTGGCCGCCGCGCGATGCAGCTGTCGCCCAGGGAACTGGAAGCGACCGTGCTCTACCAGGTCGGCGCGCTGCAGGCCATGGCCGCGGCCGAAGGTGGCCGGGTCACGCACGTCAAGCCGCACGGTGCGCTGAGCAACATGGCCTGCGCCGATGACACCATGGCAGCCACCGTCGCCAAGGCCGTGCGGGCGCTGGACCGCGAGCTCATCCTGCTGGCCCCTGCGCACTCCGCGCTGGAACGGGCCGGTGAGGCGGCGGGCCTGCGGGTGTGCCGCGAGGTGTTTGCCGACCGCACCTACCAGGACGATGGCCAGCTCACGCCGCGCTCCCAGCCCGGGTCCGTGCTGCACGCTGCGCAGGAGTGTGTGGACCATGTGCTGCGCATGCTGGAAGCCGGTGGCATCGTCACCGCGCAGGGCCGGCTCCTGCCAACGCCGATCCACAGCATCTGCGTGCACGGCGACGGGCCGGACGCGGTGGCCTCGGCACAGCTGATCCGGGTGGCATTGCAGGGCGCCGGCTACCAGCTCGCCACGCTGCCCGACCTGCCCTGACCGGCCAGCCCGTCTCGGTATCATCGAACCCGAGGTTCGCGACACCGCGCACCACCCGTTCGAAGGAAATCCGTGTTCAAGAATGTGACGATCTACCGCATCGCTCCCGGTTGGGAAGCGACGCTGGAGTCGATGGAGGCCGTGCTGGACGCGGTGCGTTTCGTGCCCTGCAGCGCCTCGCAGGACAAATCGGTCGGCTGGGCCGAACCCCGCGGCGAAGAGCACGGCCCGCTGGTCGAATCCGTGGCCGGCCAGCGCATCCTCAAGCTGATGATCGAGACCAAGGCCGTGCCCGGCGCCGTGGTGAAGGAAAAGGCGCAGGAAGCGGCCGACCACATTGAGGCCACCACCGGCCGCAAGCCCGGCAAGAAAGAAACGAAAGAGCTGCGCGAAGACGCGCTGCAGACCCTGCTGCCGCAGGCATTTCCGCGCCGCGGCAGCGTCTGGGTCTGGTTCGATCTGCAGAACGGCCTTCTGGTCACCGACGCCAGCAGCCAGGGCAAAAACGACGAAGTCGTGACCGCGCTGGTGCGCGTCTTTGACGGCCTGGCCCTCACACTGCTGCAAACCGCCATGACGCCTCAGACCGTGATGACGCAATGGCTGGCGACCACCGAGCCCGAGAACGACTGGCCCGAAGGATTCAACGTCGAGCGCGAGTGCGAACTCAAGTCGGCCGACGAAGAGAAGTCGGCAGTGAAATTCACCCGCCACTACCTGCTGACCGACGAAGTCCGCAAGCACCTCGCCGAAGGCAAGCTGCCAACGCGACTGGCGCTGAGCTGGGAAGGCCGCATCGGCTTCACCCTCACCGAGTCCATGCAGCTCAAGAAGCTGGCGTTCCTCGAAGGCGTGTTCGACGACCGGCCCAACGACGATGAAAGCGGCTTCGACACCGACGTCGCGCTGGCCACCGGCGAACTGAGCAAGCTGATCCCGGCCGTGATTGCCGCGCTGGGTGGCGAGATCGAACCCGGCGCCGTGCTGCCCACGGCATCCGAAGCGCCCGTCACCAAGCCGGCGAAACCCAAGCAGGAAGCCGTCACCGCCGTCGGCGACGACGACCCGCCGTTCTGATTGCACCAACCGGTACCTGAACCATGCTGCAAGTGATCGCCATCAGCCTGGGGGCCAGCGTTGGCGCGCTATCTCGCTGGCAGCTGAGCCTCTGGCTCAACCAGGGCCACGCGGTCCTGCCCTGGGGCACGCTGGCGGCCAACTGGGCGGGAGCCTGGCTGGTAGGCGTGGCTGTGGTGTTTTTCCAGAGCCAGACGCAACTTGACCCGGCCTGGCGCCTGGCCATCATCACCGGCTTCCTCGGCGGTCTGACCACCTTCTCCACCTTCTCTGCCGAGGTGGTGAGCATGCTGCAGCATGGGCGCTACCTGCTGGCCTTCGGCACGGCGAGCCTGCACGTACTGGGCTCGCTGGCGCTGACGCTGTTCGGCATGAAGATGGCCGGTGGCTGGTTCGGCGCCGCCGGCTGAGTCCGTTCGCAGCGCCCGCCGCCGATCAGTACTTGACGTTGGCGCGATCGACCGACAGACCGGCGATTTCGCAGGAGAAAGTCTCCAGGCCGTTGGCGCGCAGGAGATGGCCGCGGGCCAGGGTCTCGTAGGCCTTGAGCTTCTCGGGCGCCACATACGGCTGCACCAGACTGACCTTCTGTTCGGGCGTGAGCGACCTCTCGAGCAGGCGGCTGACCCGGCTGTCGAAGCAGGACTCGGCGTTCAGGTGCTTGAAGGCCAGCTCGCGCTGGTACTTGCCCGACTGCAGGCTCTCTTCGATCGCCTGCTTGTAGGAGGAGACATACGCGCTCGCTGCTTCGTTGACCTTGGGGTCGCCGAACTGGGTGATCTGTGCCAGGAAGGTGGGTTTGACCGCCGCCGCGGGTGCCGACACCGGTGCGGTGGAACAGGCGGACAGCGCCAGGACGGCGCAGGCAGACAGGACGATGGCGGTGAGCTTCATGTCATTCCCTTTCGAGCGTTGGACTTTTTGGCCAGCCCCCGGGCGGAGCCTGGGGTCTGACCAGTACATCGACAGGAAACCGGGGAAATTGACCGCCCGAACAAAGCTTTACAACGGACACCCAAGTGTTAAGCAGGCTGTTCCGCGCAACACCAAAGTTCAACCGCCGCCGCGTTGCATCGCCAGATCAAAAGGCTTCATGAAGGCCAGACGCTGCCCGGCATCCACTCCCTGGAACTCGAACGACACAGCCAGCCGTTTCATCACGAGCAGAGCAATGCGCCGCTCCGGCAGGATGGTCCAGGAGATGCGCAGGATGCCGGCGCCGACATGGACCACCGCGCTGCGTTCACCGTCCAGGGACCACTGGCCTGCGGGCCCGATGGCACGCGGCAGCGCAGCCAGCCATTCGGCTTCGGTGGTCCCCATGTCGCGCTCGAAGCGCTCCGGATAGGACGACTGCATGGGGCCAGATCTGCCGCCGACTCACCCGCCGGCAATGGGCGGCCAGATGGCCAGCACATCGCCTTCGGTGAGCGTGGCCGTCAGCCGAAGTTCGGGTGCGATGTACTTGCCGTTGACCAGCACCAGATGCACCAGCTTCGCCGGCAGGCCGAAGGGCTCGATGATCTGGCTGATCGGCGCGTCCGGCGCGACATCCAGTTCGACCTGGTTGCTGCGCCGGGCGTCGGGGGGCAGGTAGTCGGTGAGCGTGGCAAAGAGCTTGAAGGTGATCTTCATGCCCGGATCATGCCCGGCGGCGCCCGTCGGCCGCACCAGCCCAGTGGCCTTGACCCTGCGCGGCCGACAGGTAAGCGTCCATCAGTTTCGTGGGGTCCGCCATCAGCCGGTCCTTCCACTCGCCCAGATTCACCTGACCTTCGACCAGTCCGCGCATCACGCCGACGTGGTCGGTCCAGCCCACGCTGTTGCAACCCACCATCTGATCTCCCTTGAACTGCAGGCTCAGGTGCTTGTGGTTGGCCTTGTCGGTCAGCTCCACATGCTCGCCACCAGCCAGGCCTTCCCAGTTGCCGAAGCTGCTGGAAATCAGGCCCAGCGTGTCGAGCACGTTGATCTGCGTCACGCCATTGAGCTCTGCCGTCTGCCCCACCATGTTCAGCGCCGCCACCCGCGCCTGTTCGGCGGCATTGGGCTGGATCGCGCTGACGATGGTCTTGCCGCTGACCTTGTCGAAAGCTTCCGCGCAGTCGCCCGCGGCATAGATGCCGGGCACGTTGGTCTGCAGGTGCTCGTCGGTCAGCACGCCGACCAGGCAGCGCACGCCGGAGTTTTCCAGGAAGCCGATGTTGGGCCGCACGCCGGTGGCGCTGATGACCAGATCGGCTTCAAGCTGCTGGCCGGTGGACAGGCGCACCGTCATCTTGCCGGTGGGCATGGCCGAACTGCCCAGACCAACCACCGCAGCGATCTTGCCCAGCAGGCCGGGTTCGGCGCTGGTACCGCGCTCGATGGCCTCGACCTTGGCGCCGGTGTAGACCTTCACACCCTTGGTTTCGCACCAGTCCTTGATCATGCCGCCCGCCGTCGGGCCCATCATGCGCGGCACCATGCGGTCGCCCATCTCGACCACCGACAGCTCCACACCGCGCTGCTGCAGCGCTTCCATGATGATGCAGCCGATGAAGCCTGCGCCCATCTGCAGCACCTTGGCGCCGGGCTTCGCAAGGTTGGCGATGGCGCGTGCGTCGGCCAAAGTCCAGCAGCTGTGCACGCCGGGGCCCTTGATGCCAGGAATCGGCGGTGTGGCGGGAGAAGAGCCGGTGGCAATCAGCAGCTTGTCGAAGGCAATGGTGTTGCCGTCACTCAGTTCGATGGTCCGCTTGGCCGAGTCCAGCAGCTTGGCGCGCACGCCGCGCTTGATGGTGATGTTGAGCTTCTCGAAATGCCCCTCGGTGTGGCGAAGGTGCGTGCCCTCTTCGCCCACTTTGCCGATCAGCAGATAAGGAATCGCCATGCGCGAATACGGCGACTCGTTCTCGTCGCCAATGACCGTGATCTGGTCCTTGGGTGCGTGCTTGCGGATGGTTTCGGCCGCGATGACGCCGGCCGGGCCGGCGCCGAGGATGACGTGATGGGTCATGTTCTGTTCTCCAAACTCCAAAAAAAGAAGCGGTCACGGGGACCGCTTCTTCCATGCATCGGTCCCCGATGCGCAGGTCAGAGACCCAGGCGCGCCTTGGTGTCGGTGGTCGGGCGACCTTCGCTGTCCCAGCCACGGGCGGCGTAGTACTTGGGCAGCATTTCGGGCAGCTTGCTCACGGTGCCCTTGCCCGGGCCGGTCTTGGCGGCTTCGGTCATCAGGCGCTTGGGCAGGTTGTCGTCGGCCTTGGTGAAGCCGGCTGCGTTGTTGAACTCGCGCTCCATGTTCCAGATGCGCTCGCCGATGTGGTTGAGGTGTTCCATCGTGAACTCCTCACCGCAGGCGGCCTGCACCTGAGGCGCCACGTCGGCCAGGGTCCAGGCAAAGCTGGTGAAGATGCAGATGCCGGCGGAGTCGAACGCGGCGGTCGCGTCCTGGAAGGCCTTCACGAGTTCGGGCTTGCCCTCGCTCTCGGACGGCTCGGTCTTCACCGGGATGCCCAGCACTTCGGAGGCGATGGTGTAGCCGCGCAGGTGGCAGGCGCCGCGGTTGGAGGTGGCGTACGCCAGGCCGATGCCCTGGATCACGCGACCGTCGTAGGCCGGGAATTCCTGGCCCTTGACGCTCATGGACAGGTCGGGGTGGCCGTACTTGGCGGTCAGGCGCTTGGAACCCAGACCGATTTCCTTGCCGAAGCCTTCGCCACGCGCGGTCATGATCGCCAGTTCGCACAGCGCCTTGGCCGAGCCGAACGGCGCTTCAATGCCGATCTGCTCCTTGGTCAGCACGCCCATTTCGTACAGCTCCATCACCGCACCGATGGTGGCGCCGAAGGAGATCGGGTCCATGCCCTCTTCGTTGCAGATCAGGTTGGCGAACTGCAGCGCTTCCAGGTCGTTCACGCCATTGGCGGCGCCCAGCGCCCAGGCCGCTTCGTACTCCAGTCCGCCATTGGCGCCCCAGTATTCGGGCTTGTTGGCGACCGAGAAGTGGCCTTCGTCGATCTTGGAAATGCGGCCGCACGCGATGGTGCAGCCGAAACAGGCCTGGTTGGTCACCAGGTGCTTCTTGCCGTCGGTGGCCCGTGGTGTGACCATGGCCTCGGCCGAGATGTCCTTGGCGCCTTCGAACTGCACGTCACGGTGGTTGCGCGTCGGCAGACCACCAATCTCGTTGATCACGTTCATCAGCACCTGGGTGCCGTAGGTGGGCAGGCCCTGGCCGGTGACGGCGTTGTCGGCCAGCACCTTCTTGGCGGCCTTGGCAGCGGCCATGAAGGCCTTCGGGTCACGCACATTGCCGACACCCTTGGTGCCGCGCACGGCGATGGCCTTGAGGTTCTTGGAACCCATGACGGTGCCCACGCCCGAGCGGCCGGCCGCGCGGTGCAGGTCGTTCACGACGGCCGCATAGAGCACGCCGACTTCACCGGACTTGCCGATGCTCGAGACGCGCAGCAGCGGATCCTGCAGGCTGGTCTTGAGGGCTTCTTCGGTCTTCCAGACGCTCTGGCCCCACAGGTGCGACGCATCGCGCAACTCGGCCACGTCGTCGTTGATGTAGAGGTAGACCGGCTTGGCCGACTTGCCTTCGAAGATGACCATGTCCCAGCCGGCCATCTTCAGCTCGGCGCCCCAGTAGCCGCCCGAGTTGGAGCAGGCAATGGCGCCGGTCAGCGGACCCTTGGTGACCACGGTGTAGCGGCCGCCGGTGGAGGCCATGGTGCCGGTCAGCGGGCCGGTGGCCCAGATGATCTTGTTCTCTGGGGCGAGGGGATCCACCTTGGGATCGATCTCGCTGATGAGGTATTTGGACGCCAGACCGCGCGAACCCAGGTAGGCCTTGGCCCACTCCATGTTCAGCGGTTCGGAGGTGACGGTGCCCGCCGTCAGGTTGACGCGGAGGATTTTTCCAGCCCAAGACATGTTGATGCTCCTTGAATGTGTTGGGGGATCAGGCGGCGGAAGGCTGGTTGCCCAGCTTGTCGGCCCACTGCTTCATCTTGTCCATGCCGGTCCAGTTGGCGTCGACAAAGGTGATCGCGCCGGTCGGGCAGGCGTCGGCACAGGCCGGATCGCCACCGCACAGGTCGCACTTCTGGACCTTGCCCGTTTCCTGCACGTAGTTGATGGTGCCGAAGGGGCAGCTGATGGTGCAGACCTTGCAGCCCACGCAGGTGGTTTCGTTCACCACCTTGGCACCCGTGTCCTTGTCGACCGTGATGGCCTCCACCGGACAGGCGTGCAGACACCAGGCCTCATCGCACTGCGTGCAGGTGTAGGGAACCTTCTTGCCCGTGTGGTGGAAGTCGAAGACCTTGATGCGCGATTTCGAGGTGGCGTAGGTGCCGTAGTTCTCGAACGAGCAGGCCATTTCGCACTGCAGGCAGCCGGTGCATTTGTCCGGGTTGATGTGGAGTGTTTTCTGCATGGTTTTTTCTCCGGTGGTGGGGCACACACAGACATCGACGGGCGTATGACCATGTGTTCATAGGATTGTTGTCGCCAAACCCTTTGAAATCGTCAGGGTTAACCCGAAACACCTGTCACTTCATCCAGAAAGTCTCAGTTTGAGACATTGAGAAGAATTCCGGAAAGTCAATTGAATTTAAAGGCAATTTCACCTCCACCGGCTTCTTTTCAATTCACTGAAACCGCTCACTTATGCATTGAACAGCATAACAAAACAGCACACTGTGAATTCATATTTTTCCTTTGAAATCAACAACTTTTACGACCCATCCAAACGTCTCAATTTGAGAATGTTTCAGACCGAGATTTGGGTTTGAGGGTTAACACGCAATTCAAGGCCCGAGCGTCGATGCTCAACTGTTTGAGGACCCCACAAACAGGAGACAACGATGCAGGTTCAGCTCAAGGTCAACGGTCAGTCGAAGTCCGTCGACGTCCCTCCCAACACCCTCCTCGTCCAGGTGCTGCGCGAGCACCTGAAGCTCACCGGCACCCACGTCGGCTGCGACACCTCGCAGTGCGGCGCCTGCACCGTGATCAAGGACGGGCGGGCAATCAAGTCGTGCAACGTGCTGGCCGCCCAGGTCAGCGGCTCGGAGATCACCACGATCGAAGGCCTGGCCAGCGCCGACGGCACCATGCACCCGATGCAGGCAGCGTTCAAGGAGTGCCACGGTCTGCAGTGCGGTTTCTGCACTCCGGGCATGGTCATGAGCGCGGTCGACCTGTGCAAACACCATCCCAAGGCCGGCGAGGCCGAGGTGCGTGAACTGCTTGAAGGCAACCTGTGCCGCTGCACCGGTTACCAGAACATCGTCAAGGCCGTGCTCAAGGGCAAGGCCGACATGGCTTCCGCCTGAGGAGAACAGAACATGGGCGCTTCCGACTTCAGCAACCTGCCGCACATCGGCTCCGCAGTCCGCCGCAAGGAGGATTACCGTTTCCTGACCGGTGCCGGTCAGTACACCGACGACATCACGCAGGCCAGCCAGAGCTATGCGGTGTTCGTGCGCAGCCCGCACGCACACGCCAACATCAAGAGCATCGACACCGCACGCGCCAAGGCAATGCCCGGCGTCGTGGCGATCTTCACCGGCGCCGACATCGACGGCAAGATGGGCGGGCTGCCCTGCGGCTGGCTCATCACCTCGACCGACGGCACACCGATGAAGGAACCGCCGCACCCGATCCTGGCGATCGGCAAGGCGCGCTACGTTGGTGACCAGGTGGCGATGGTGATCGCCGAGACGCTGGAGCAGGCCAAGAACGCGGCCGAGGCGGTGGACGTCGACTACGACGTGCTGCCCGCCGTGATCGACATGCGCACCGCCGCACAAGGCCCTGCCGTGCACGACGCCGCGCCCGACAACCACTGCTACAAATGGGCCATCGGTGACAAGTCGCAAGTCGACGCCGCGTTCGCGAACGCGGCCCATGTGACCAAGCTGGACCTGACCAACAACCGCCTGGTGCCCAACGCGATGGAACCGCGTGCCGCCATCGGCATGTACAACCGCGCGACCGAGGAATACACCCTCTATGTCGCCAACCAGAACCCGCACGTCGAGCGCCTGTTGATGACGGCCTTCGTGCTCGGCCTGCCGGAGCACAAGGTGCGCGTGATCGCGCCCGACGTCGGCGGCGGCTTCGGCTCGAAGATCTTCCTGTACGCCGAAGACGTGGCGCTGACCTGGGCCGCCAAGCAGACCAACCGCAGCATCAAGTGGACCTGCGAACGCAGCGAATCCTTCCTGACCGATGCCCACGGCCGCGACCACATCAGCCACGCCGAAATGGCGATGGACAAGGACGGCAAGTTCCTGGCGATGCGCGTGCACACCGACGCCAACATGGGCGCCTACCTGTCGACCTTCGCGTCCGCGGTGCCGACCATCCTTTACGCCACCCTGCTGGCCGGCCAGTACACCTGCCCGCAGATCTACGTCGAGGTCGACGCCTGGTTCACCAACACCGCGCCAGTCGACGCCTACCGCGGCGCCGGCCGTCCGGAAGCGACCTACCTGCTGGAACGCCTGGTCAGCCGATGCGGCTGGGACCTGGGCTTGTCGCAGGCCGAGATCCGCAAGCGCAACTTCATCAGAAGCTGGCCCTACCAGACTCCTGTCGCGCTGCAGTACGACGTGGGCGACTACCTGGGCGCGATGACCAAGGCCGAAGACATGGCCGACGTGGCCGGCTTCACCCAGCGCAAGGCAGCCAGCGCCGCCAAGGGCCTGCTGCGCGGCATCGGCTACAGCTCGTACATCGAGGCCTGCGGCATTGCGCCGTCGAACATCGCGGGTGCGCTCGGTGCGCGCGCCGGCCTGTTCGAATGCGGCGAAGTGCGCGTGCATCCGACCGGCAGCGTGACGGTTTTCACCGGTTCGCACAGCCACGGTCAGGGCCACGAAACCACCTTCGCGCAGGTCGTCGCTGCCCGTCTGGGCATCGCGGTCGACGCGGTCGACGTGGTGCATGGCGACACCGGTCGCGTGCCCTTCGGCATGGGCACCTACGGCTCGCGTTCGATCTCGGTCGGCGGCGCAGCGATCATGAAGGCGCTCGACAAGATCGAGACCAAGGCCAAGAAGATCGCGGCCCACCTGATGGAGGCCAGCGACGCCGACGTCGAGTTCGCCAACGGCGAGTTCACCGTCAAGGGCACCGACAAGAAGGTCACCTTCGGCCAGGTCGCGCTGACCGCCTACGTGCCGCACAACTACCCGCTGGACAAGCTGGAGCCGGGACTGAACGAGACCGCGTTCTACGACCCGACCAACTTCACCTTCCCGGCCGGCACCTACATCTGCGAGGTCGAGATCGACCCGGCGACCGGCAAGACCCGCGTCGACAAGTTCACCGCGGTCGATGACTTCGGCACCATCATCAACCCGATGATCGTCGAGGGTCAGGTCCACGGCGGCATCGTGCAGGGCATCGGCCAGGCGATCCTCGAGAACTGTGTCTACGACAAGGAAACCGGCCAGCTGCTGACCGGCTCGTTCATGGACTACGCCATGCCGCGCGCCGACGACTTCCCCGAGTTCAAGATCGGCACCATCTGCACGCCATGCACCCACAACCCGCTGGGCACCAAGGGCTGCGGTGAAGCCGGTGCGATCGGCTCGCCACCGGCGGTGATCAACGCCGTGCTGGACGCTCTCAAACCGCTGGGCGTCAAGGAATTCGACATGCCCGCTTCGCCCGGCCGTGTCTGGGAAGCCATCCAGTCTGCCAAGGCCTGACCGCAGGAGCACCTCATGTACACATTCACGCTCGACAAACCCGCGACCCTGGCCGACGCCACCAAGGCGACCGCCGGCGGCGCCAAGCCCCTGGCCGGTGGCCAGACCCTGCTGGCCTCGATGAAGCTGCGCCTGTCCGACCCGGGCAATCTGGTCGACCTGGGCGGCGTCAAGGAGCTCGCCGGCATCCGCAAGGAAGGCAACGCCCTGGTGATCGGCGCCATGACGCGCCACGTCGATGTGGCCACCAGCGCCGACGTCGCCGCGACCATTCCCGCCCTCACCCACCTGGCCAGCCACATCGGCGACAAGCAGGTGCGCGCCATGGGCACCATGGGCGGATCGGTCGCCAACAACGACCCGTCGGCCTGCTACCCCAGCGCCGTGCTTGGCCTGGGCGCGACCGTGCACACCACGAAACGCAAGATCGCGGCCGACGACTTCTTCCAGGGCATGTTCACCACTGCCCTCGAAGAGGGTGAACTGATCACCGCGATCAGCTACCCGGTGCCGAAGAAGGCGGCCTACGTGAAGTTCAACCAACCGGCCTCGCGCTTCGCGCTGATCGGCGTGTTCGTCGCACAGACCGACAGCGGTGTACGGGTGGCGGTGACCGGTGCGGGCAACGGCGTGTTCCGCCACGCCGGCCTGGAAGGCGCGCTCAACGCCAGCTTCACGGCCCAGTCCGCGGCCGGCGTGAAGGTCAGCGCCGACGACTGTGGCGCCGACATCCACGCCAGCGCCGCCTACCGCGCCAACCTGATCAGCGTGCTGACCCAGCGCGCCGTCGCCCAGCTGGCCTGATTTCCGGCTGTCACCGCCAGGGCCCCGCGTTGACCGACCCGGGGCCCTTTTTCCGCCACCGTGCCCACACCCCATGACTGCCTTTTCTTCCATCGACGCACTGACGCAGGCCCTGCAGGGTGCCGGCTACTACGCGGACCGGCGCCTTGCCACCGCCGTGTTCCTGGCGTTGAAGCTGCAGCGCCCGCTGCTGCTCGAAGGCGAACCCGGCGTCGGCAAGACCGAGCTGGCCAAGGCACTGGCGGTGGCGCTGCAGCGCGAACTGCTGCGCCTGCAGTGCTACGACGGGCTGGAACAGCGCGAAGCCCTGTACGAATGGAACTACGCGGCGCAGCTGCTGCACATGCGCGCGGCGCAGAGCCGGCTGGAACACGCCCAGGCGGACGACGTCGCACACATCGAGCGCGAGGTCTACCAGGAGCGTTACCTGATCAAGCGCCCGCTGCTCGCCGCGCTCCAGACCCCGGCCCCCGGCGCGATGCTGCTGATCGACGAGGTCGACCGCGCCGACGAGCCCTTCGAAGCCTTCCTGCTGGAATACCTGGGCGAATACCAGGTCAGCATTCCCGAGCTGGGCACGGTGCGCGCCGCGTTCGCGCCAGTCACCATCCTGACCAGCAACCGCACCCGCGAGCTCAACGACGCGGTCAAGCGCCGCTGCCTCTACCACTGGCTCGACTACCCCGAGCGCGAGCGCGAACTGGACATCGTGCGGGCTCAGGTGCCGCAGGCTTCCGCCGAACTTTCGGCGCAGGTCGCCGAAGTCGTCGGCCGGCTGCGCAGCGCGCCGTTTGCCAACGCCTTCCAGCGTTCGCCCGGGATCGCCGAGAGCGTCGAATGGGCCAAGGCCCTGGTCGCACTGGACACGCTGGCGATCGATCCGGAGGTGCTGGCCGACACCGCCGGCATCCTGTTCAAGCAGCGCGAAGACGTCGCGGCCCTGACCCGCGACATGGCCGCCGAACTGCTCAAGCCGGCGGACGCTCCCGCCTGATGGCCCCGCGGATTCGCCATGCAACTCGGTGACGCACGCAGCGGCAAGCTGGCCGACAACATCGCCGGTTTCGGGCGCGCCTTGCGCCGCGCCGGCGTGCGCGTCGACAGTTCGCGCATCGCGCTCGCCACCTCGGCGGCACTGGCGGTCCGCCTGGAACGCAAGGAAGACGTGAGTGCCGCGATGGAGGCCGTGCTGGTCGCGCGCGAGCAGGACCGCATGGTATTCCGCGAACTCTTCGACACCTACTTCCGCAACCCCGAGATCGCGCAGAAGCTGCTGTCACAACTGCTGCCCTCTGCCGAGGGCAAGGCCGAGCCGAGCAAGCGCCGTCCGCGCGTGCGGGAGGCGCTCTCGCCGCAGAAAGCCTACGGCCACCAGGCCAAGCCCAAGGAAGAGGACCAGAAGGTCGAGTTCGACGCGGCGATGACGGCCAGCGACATCCAGCGCCTGCGCCACGCCGACTTCAACGCCCTCTCGGGCAAGGAGTACCGGCTGGTCGAGCGGCTGGCGCGTGACATCCGTCTGCCACTGCCCACCTACGACGCGCGCCGCACGCAGCCCGGGCCGAAAGGCGCGCGGCCCCACTGGCAACGCGCGATGCACCGCGCGGTGCGCCACGGCGGCGAGCTGATGGAACTGCCCCGGCTGGCGCGCCGCGAGCAGCCGCTGCCACTGATGGTGCTGGTCGACGTGTCGGGCTCGATGGAGCGCTACACCCGATTGCTGCTGGCCTTCCTGCACGCAGCGACCCGGAACCACCGGCGGCGCGACGTGTTCGCCTTCGGCACACGCCTCACCGACCTTACGCCCGCCTTCAAGCTGGCCGACACCGACGAGATGCTGGCGCACGCCAACGAAGCCATCGCCGACTTCGCCGGCGGCACCCAGCTGGGCGCCGCGCTGCAGACCCTGCGCCACGAGCACGGCCGACGACTGGTCGGACGGCGCACCCTGGTGCTGGTCGTCAGCGACGGACTGGACACGGGCGAGCCCGAGGTACTGTCCGACGCGCTGGCCTGGATGCGCCGGCGCTGCGGCCGCCTGCTCTGGCTCAACCCGCTGCTGCGTTTTGACGGCTACGCCCCGCTCGCCCGCGGCGCAGCCGCGCTGCACACCCACGCGCACGGCATGCTCGCCGTGCACAACCTCAGCAAGCTCGAAGACCTGGCCGCGAGCATCGCGGCTGTGCTGCAACGCTGACCGATCCACGCCCCACACAACAAAGAGGAACACCACCATGGACATGCAAGGCAACCGATCCCTGGCCATCTCCCAGCAGCACGCCTGGGACGCCCTGAACGACCCCGAAGTCCTCAAGGCCTGCATCCCCGGCTGCGACAAGGTCGAGGCCAGCGGCGACAACCAGTACGCGGTCGGCATGGCGCTCAAGATCGGGCCGGTCGCGGCCAAGTTCGCCGGCAAGATCCTGCTCTCCGACATCGTTGCGCCCGAGTCCTACAAGATCAACTTCGAAGGCCAGGGCGGCGTGGCCGGTTTCGGCAAGGGCACGGCCGAGGTCAAGCTCACGCCCAGCGGCACGGGCTGCGAGCTGGACTACAAGGTGCACGCCACGGTCGGCGGCAAGGTCGCCCAGCTGGGCCAGCGCCTGATCGACGGCACGGCCAAGTCGATGGCCGAAGACTTCTTCAAGCGCTTCGACGAGGCGATGCAGAAGGCCCACCCTGAAGCCTACGCCGCGCGTGACGCAGCACAGGCGGCGGCCGTAGCACCCGCCGCCGGTTCCGGCGGAACACCGGCGGTGACCGGCGCTCCAGCCCAGGGCGGGGGCATCCCCACCTGGGTCTGGGTCGCGGGCGCGGCTGTGCTGCTGGCACTCTGGTGGTTCAATCGCTGAATCAGCCCGACCGCATCCCGCCCCGGAGACCTTTCATGGAAAACCTCGACATCACCGTCCTGCGACAGCTGCTGCAGTGGCGTCAGCAAGGGCGCCGCGCGCTGCTGGCGACGGTGATCCGCACCTGGGGCTCATCGCCACGCCCGGTGGGATCGATCATGGCCCTGTGCGAAACCGGTTCGGTCGTCGGTTCGGTGTCGGGAGGCTGCATCGAGGACGACCTCATCTACCGCTACCGCCGGCCCGCCGATGCCGCTGACACCACCGGCCCGACGCACGACATTCCCGATGGTCCGCCTGAGCGTGTGAAGTACGGCGTCAGCGCCGACGAGGCCCACCGCTTCGGCCTGCCCTGTGGGGGCACGCTGGAGCTGATGCTCGAATTCAACCCCGATGCGGCGGTGCTGGCCGCGCTGGTGCAGTCGCTGGGCGCAGGGCGCCTGATGTTGCGCTGCACCAACCTCTCGACCGGCGAGGTGACGATCGCGCCCTGCGAGCGGCCCGAGGGCCTCAGCGACGACGGCAAGGTGCTGCGCAACACCTTCGGCCCCGAATACCGCATGCTGCTGATCGGTGCCGGCCAGCTGGCCGAGTACCTGTCGACCATGGCGATCTTCTGCGGCTTCTCGGTCACGGTCTGCGACCCGCGCGAGGAATACCGCGGCAGCTGGAACGTGCCGGCCGCGCAGCTGGTCACTGGCATGCCCGACGACGTGGTGCGCGAATTCAATGTCGACCGGCGCACCTGCGTGATCGCCCTCACCCACGACCCCAAGCTCGACGACCTGGCCTTGCTGGAAGCCCTGGGCACCGAGGCCTTCTATGTCGGTGCCATCGGTTCGCGGCGCAACAACGAGGCACGGCGCGCCCGCATGATCGAACACTTCGAACAGACCGAAGAAAGCCTGGCCATGATGCGCGGGCCGATCGGCATCTACATCGGCAGCAAGATGCCCTCGGAGATCGCGGTCAGCATCATGGCCGAACTTCTGGCGGTGAAGAACGGCGTGGCCCTGCCCCGCGACACGCAGGTCGGGCCGGCCAAAGACCGCATCCAGCCCCGGGAAGCCGATGCCCCCGTGTGCTTCAGCGGGTCGCGCACCGCCTGAGTGGCAACCCGGTGTCACGGCGTGTCACGTGGCCGGCGTGGCACGTGATTTGCGGAAAGGGTGTTGCAGCGGCGCATGGATCAACAAGTTGTTCATCCGTGTCGCAATCTGCAACACTACTGTCCCCGATCGCAGAGGCCGACGTGATCCCTAACGCACAGACTCCCATGCCCCCCGACCAGCGACTGGCCCTCATCGAGCGCGCCCGTCATGCGGTACTGGATGCCCGCGAGAACGGTCCAACGCCGTGGCTGGCCCCTTCGATCGAACGTTCCTGGCGGCGCTGTCTGGCCATGGGGCACCAGCCGCAGCAGCGGGTGGCCTTCGAACCGGTGACCGCGGGCGATGTGCGGCTGGCGCTGGAGGCCAGCAAGCCTCTGGTGCAGGCCGCCACCCCGGTGATCCGCTCGCTGTCGCGGGCCATGGTGCACACGCGCTACTTCGCCATCCTGACCGATGCCAGCGGCACGGTGATCGATGTCGACGGTCCGGTGGACCGCAACAACCCGCGGGCGGCGGCCATTGCCCGGGTCGGTGTCGACCTGTCGGAGTCCGCTGTCGGCACCACCGCCATCGGCACCACGCTGACCGAGCATGAACCGGTCTGGCTCCACCGGGGCGAACACTTCTTCAACGACACCGGCGTGTTCAGCTGCGCTGGCGCACCGATCTGGGGGCCGGACGGCCACTGTGTCGGCATGCTCGACCTGACCGGCATCGACGTGACCGAGCAACCGGCACTCAAGCACCTGGTGACGCAGTCCGCCCGCAGCATCGAAAACGCGCTCACTACCTCGCGACCGCACCGCCTGCTGCTGCGCCTGAACTGGCCGGGCCGCGTACTGGGCGACGACAACGACGGGCTGGTCTGTGTCGACGAAGAGGGCCGGATCACCGGCGCCAACCGCGCCGCCACCGACATGCTGGGCCTGGTACCTCAGCACGGCGCCATGCATTGCAGTGAAGTGTTCGCCGTGCCCACCGACAGCCTGTTCGACGCGGCGCGTTCGCAGCGCCAGGCGTTTGAAGTCCCACTCTGGTCCGGACTGCGCCTGCAGCTGCTGGCACAGGGCCCGGGGCGGATCTCGGGCGCTGCACGGCCAGCCAGCCACAGCATGCCGCTCAAAGACGTCGAAGCCGCCCTGATCCGCCGCGCCGTCGAAGACGCCCGCGGCAACGTCATGGAAGCCGCCCGCGCCCTGGGCATCAGCCGCGCCACCGTCTACCGCAAGCTGACAAGGAAGAAGGCGTAATCGGAGCGGAGGTTGTCTCCACTCCAGGATGCCGTGGAACCGGCTCAGCCGGGCCACAGGCATCGCCCCTTGGGGGGTGCCGCGCGCAGCGAGGCGCGGGGGGGACCCAGTTACGGCGCCGTCAGCGTCAAGCCGTGCTGCTTGAAGATCGCCAGCATCTCCCCGCTTTCGCGGATGGCCTTCATCGCAGCCTCCAGCGCATTGCCCAGGTTCTTGTTGGACGCCTTGATCGCCAGCGCCACCGGCCAGCCGTTGTCGACGACGCCGTTGTTGAAGGTGAGCTTGCTGATGCGGAACTGGGCTGCGGTTGCAGGCTGGCGCGACAGCGCCGACTCCGCCTGGGCACGCGAGACGAATGCCCCCACGGCCTTGCCATCGAGCACCGCCTGCGCCGCCTCGACACCGGAGTTGTAGATCACCACCTGGTTGCGCAACAGCCCGCCGCCATAGCCCATCAGCACGCTGGCGGCGCCAGAGCCTTTCTCGCCCGCCAGCGCCAGGCCCTTGAGGTCCTCGGGCGATGCCGGGTCGGCCAGACGCCGCGTGTCGTGCAGCAGCACATTGGACTGGCGCATGTAGGGCGAGATGATCGCGACCTGCGGATTCGCATTGGCCAGGTAGCGGTCGGCCGGCACCTGCAGCATCACGTCCGCCGGGCCGTAGCCCAGGTAGTGGCCGCGCCAGACCATGTTGCGCAGGTCGTCGTTCATGTTCTCGCCCGCATCGAAGGGCAGCAGCGAGAGCTTGAGGTTCATCTGACGGGCCAGCGCCTCGGCGAGCGAAACATCCAGACCCTTCATGTCGGCCACCGGACCGCTGGAGAACGGCGCGTTGTCCTTGTACACGGCGACCTTGAGTGTGCCGGTGGCGCGGACACGCTCCAGATCGGTCAGATCGGTCTGTGCCATCGCCGTCCAGGGTGTGGCCAGCGCCAGCGGCAGCAGGGCCAGCGCGTCACGGCGACGCATGCCTTGGCTGCGTGACATCTTCGAGGTATCGGTCATGGGTCTTGTCTCTGTCTGTTGGTGTTCTGTTGCTGCGGCCCCGCCGAATCAGCCGGCTCAGGGCACGCGGCGGGTCTCGAGGTAGGTGCGGACCGTCCAGATCGCTTCCTGCGAGAGCGTGGCTTCGAACGGAGGCATGTAGACGCGGCCATCGCGCGTGCGGCCGCGGCGCACGGTGGACAGGAAGTAGTCGTCCATTTCCTTGAAGCAGGCGGCCTTCTTGCCCGCATCGGACAGGCCAAGGCATTCGCTGTCGATCTTGCGCAGGTCGGGCGCGATGCCGCCGGAGATGGCTTCCAGGCCGTGGCAGCGGGCGCAGTTCTGGTTGTAGGCCGACGTGCCGATGCGCAGCGCTTCGGCGCGCGCCGGGCTCTGTTCGTTGTAGGGGTTGGCTTCCAGCCACTTGGCACCCAGCTGCGGCAGGGTGTGGGTATCGACTGCCTGGGGAACCACGTCACCGTGGGCCAGGACAGCGGCAGCGCCCAGTGCGGCGACAGACAGCACCAGGGCCTGGGCGGCGCGACGCTGGAAATGGGACGAAAAGATGGATTTCATGGGGTTGTCTCCGGATTCAGGAAAAGGGCACTGGCGGCCTGAAAAGCAATAAGCAGGCCACCGACGCCCCATCGCGATCTGCCCACCCCCAGCCGGTAGACACCGTCGGCGTGACACGGCACAAGTGTTCCAAATTGAATCAGCCCGCTGTCACACAGGGCACACACCGGGACACCAGAGCCGCCATGAACTGCCCTCTGGGGCCTGCCAGTCTTGGCCGGGGAATTGCTTTGTACCGGAAGGAGGCATTTGCTGCGAGCTTGTTTCATTCGGGGATTCCCGCTGTTGATTCGTGGCACAGATATGAAGAAAATCGCATGACTCAAGACCACGACGACAATCAGCACTTTCAGTCCGGCTCGCAAGAGCCGATATGGACGATGGACTACTGGGGGGGTTTCCCTCCGGACTCAGGAGACAACATGAGTGCCGCCACGTACACGCCCTCCGGCGGGGAGCGTGTCGACATGCCCCCTTCGGTCGGTAGCCCGGTCGGTCGCGACCCCATTGGTCAATCGCACCAGCGGTCGCGTGCCTTTGGCATCACCGAACAGGCCGAGCCGGATTTCTCCAGCCCGCTGCGCGGTGACCTGACCAGCGCGCTGGACGAGAACCGCTTCCTGTTCCAGCACGCAGCTCCGGTCATGGAGACGCTGTACGACCAGATCGCCAACACCCACAGCATGGTGTTGCTGACCTCGTCCAAAGGCATGGTGCTGCATTCGCTGGGCGACTCGGACTTCCTGGAAAAGGCCTCGCGCGTGGCCCTGATGCCCGGCATGGACTGGTCCGAAAGCACCAAGGGCACCAACGCCATCGGTACCGCACTGACCGAAGAGGAAGCGCTGACGGTCCACGGCAACCAGCATTACCTCAACGCCAACAAGTTCCTCACCTGCTCCTGCTCGCCGATCTTCGACCCCTACGGCCAGGTGATCGGCGCGCTGGACGTGACCGGCGACCAGCGCAGCTTCCACCAGCACACCCTCGCCCTGGTGCGCATGTCGGCACAGATGATCGAGAACCACATGTTCGCCGACATCTTCCCGAAGGCGATCCGGGTGCACTTCCACACCCGCTCCGAGTTCCTCGGCACCCTGGTCGAAGGCATCGCGGTGTTTTCGCCCGAGGGCCGCTTCATTTCTGCCAACCGCAGCGCGCAGTTCCAGATCGGCCTGCCCTTTTCCGCGCTCAAGGCGCACACCTTCTCCTCGTTGTTCGGTATCCCGATCTCGTCGCTGATCGACCTGTTCAGCGGGTCGCTGCCCACCCCCAAGCAACTGGTGCTGCACAACGGGGTAGCGGTGTGGTGCCGGGTCAAGGTCAAGGCGGCCAGCCCCTGGTCGGCCGAGCGCACCGCGCCGATCACGCCGCAGCAGGCCGAAGAACAGGCCTCCGTCGCACCAGCAACGTCCTCGCCTGTCCGGCCTGTGCCGCGCAAGTCGCACCTGTCGACCCTGCAGTACCTGGACACCGGGGATCCGCAGGTGTCGGCCGTGATCCACAAGCTGCGCATGGTCTCGGGCAAGGACATCCCGGTGATGATCCTGGGCGAGACCGGTACCGGCAAGGATCTGCTGGCCCAGGCCATCCACGGCGATTCCAACCGCTCGGGCCAGCCTTTCGTCTCGGTCAACTGCGCCTCGATTCCCGACAACCTGATCGAGTCCGAACTGTTCGGCTACGAAGAAGGCGCCTTCACCGGCGCCCGCAAGAAGGGCTCGATCGGCAAGATCCTGCAGGCCAACGGCGGCACGCTGTTCCTCGACGAGATCGGCGACATGCCCAAGCACCTGCAGGCCCGGTTGCTGCGTGTGCTGCAGGAGCGCAAGGTCAGTCCGCTGGGCGCCGGCAAGGAGGTCGATGTCGATGTCGCCATCGTCAGTGCGACCCACAAGAACCTCAAGGACATGATCGCGCGCGGCGACTTCCGTGAAGACCTCTACTACCGGCTCAACGGCCTGGTGGTGCGCCTGCCGGCGCTGCGCGAACGGACCGACTTCGACCTGGTGGTGCAGAAAATCGTCAAGGCGCTGGCCGAGAGCGGCCAGCACATCGGCATTGCGCCGCGGGTGATGGACATCTTCAAGCGCTACCACTGGCCCGGCAACTTCCGGCAGCTGCACAACCTGCTGCGCACGGCGGTGGTCATGGTCGGCAACGACGGCCTGATCGACATGGTCCATCTGCCCGACGACTTCCTCGAAGAGCTGGAGCATGGCCTGCCGCACCCGATCGCCCAGCGGCTGAGCACGCCGATCGTCCCCACCGACGTCGCTGCGTTGCCCGAGTTTCCCAGCACGCCGCCGATGCCCGAACCGGCGGTGGACGGTCAGAAGCTGCAGGACGTGGCGCTCAGCGCGATGGCGCAGATGCTGCGGCAGCACAAGGGCAACGTGTCGGCGGCGGCCAAGGCTCTGGGCGTCTCGCGCAACACGATCTACCGCAAGAAGAATCTGCTACCGCCGGACGTCCTGGGCTGACGGCAGCCGGTCCATCCACTCGGGTTCCAGCTCGCGCCAGGCGCGCAGCACATTGAAGCCGTGCCGCGCCTCGTAGCCTGCCCAGCCGCTGAAGGCTGGCAAGGCCACCCGCCCGGTCTCCTGCGGCTGCACCCCTTCGTCCATCGCCTGCAGCGTGGCCTCGCGCAGCGCCTGCAGGTAGGCGCGTGTCTCGGGCAAGGCCGGCGGAGGCTCGCCTTCTGCGGGCGAAATGGACCACACGGTCGAAATCAGGTGGCGCGGCGCCAGGGCCTGCAACCGATCCAGCGCGGACAGCCAGCCGCGCAACTGTCCCTGCGCCAGCTCGGGCACGCGGTCCTGGTACACCAGTCCACCTGCCCACAACAGCTTGCTGCGCGCGTTCCACAACACCAGATCGCCTTCGGTGTGCCCGTGTTCCACCCGCATCACCTGCAGCTGCAGACGGCCCACCCGCAGCTCCTCGCCCTCAGACAGCGTGCGCGTTGGCAGCGCGATCCGTGTCCCGGCCATGGCCCGCTCGCCGGCACGGTGAACCAGACTGGCGAGACAGTCCGGGCAACGCAGCGACATGCCTTCGCGCGTCGGCCCGCTGGCCAGCACCTCGACCCGGCCCGCCGCGATGTCGTCGGCAAACGCCGAGTTGGCCAGCGTGTTCTCCGAATGTGCGTGCGTGTTGACGATCCAGCGCACGTGGGCACCGAAGCGGCAGGCCAGTGAGCGGCGCAGACGCTGTCCGTGCGCCTGGCTGGGCCCCGGGTCGATCACCATCGCTTCTCGCCCGGCGATCAGGGCACTCACCGGCATCACATGACCGCCGTTGGCAGGCGTCACGTCACCACGCTCCGGCGGCAGCCAGACCCACACCCCCGGTACCACGGCACGCCAGGGGACGGGCTCCAGCGACTTACAGTCCTGCGCGGCCTGCAGCGACGGCCACCACAGCAGTGCCGCCAGCCACAGGACCAACCGGGACCACGAAGGCAGCAGGCAGCCGGTCATGCGCGCCTCACCCTGGCGCGCAGCGCTGCCAGCGTGTCCGGTTCGTGGCCCAGATGCCCGGCCGTGGTCAGTGTCAGCGACATCCTTGACACATCGATGCGCCGGCCGATGGCGCTCCAGCGCCGGCTGTTCACTGGCGGGCAGACCGTGTCGTAGCGGCCGTGCACCCAGTCCACCGGCACTCCCGCCTGCGCCAGCGACCACACGGCACCGTCCAGTTGACCGGGCCTCACAAAGCCGTGGTGCAGCAGGTAGTGCGCCAGGATGCGGAACTTCGCGCACAACTGCCGGTCGCTTCCGTCTGCCCGTGAGCCCCGGCGCTGGAAACCCGCCATGGCCCGCCGCTCGCGCCGCCGCTGTATCGCCCAGACCACCCGCAACGCGGGCGCTGGCCGCGGCGCATGCAGCAAGGCGCGCCACATGCCCCGGGCCGCTGCGCGGGATTCGAGCTGTGCCCAGCGGCGCGCCACGCCCAGCCGTGCAACACCCGGTGTCACGCTTTGGAGCACCTGATGCAGACGGGCCAGCAAAGCCGGCAGTGGAACGCTGCGCGAAGACGGCCAGAGCCGCTCTGGCACCTTAGGTGTTTTCCCGAAGCTCCGGGCCTGCAGCAGCCCACCGATCTCGCGCCGCGACACGGCGAACGCTCCGCGCAGCACCAGGTGCTCGACCCGCTGCGGATGCGCCTGCGCGTAGGCCAGTGCAAGCACCGTTCCCCACGATCCGGCCAGCACCGACCACCGCTGCAACCCCAGGTGCAATCGCAGCGCTTCAAGATCGGACACCAGCGCCGCCGTGTGGTTGCGGCGGGTGGCGCCGCGCGGACGGCTCAGGCCACTGCCTCGCTGGTCGGGTGCGATGGCCCACTGGCGTGCCAGATCCAGCGGCGCCATCAGTCCCGGATTGGCACCACCGCCCGGCCCTCCGTGCAAGAGCAGCCAGGCCTGCCCCTCAGGGTTTCCACCGACGTACCAGGCCATGCGGTGTGGCGCCCCCAGGGACAGGTCACGCTGGCGTCGCCAGTGACCGGTATTTTTGGCATCGATATTGCTTTTCATCGGGTGCGCTTGAGCTGCAACGGTGCAGGCAAGTCAGCAGTCATGATTCATGCCAACCTCAACTTGGAGACAAACCCATGCAGTGGACCACGCCCGCCTTCACCGACCTGCGCTTCGGTTTCGAAATCACGATGTACATCGCCAACCGCTGACCACCAGCGAGAGCGAACTCAGGCGCACGGGTGTTTCACGCGTGCGCCTTTTTCTTTTCCACTGACCCCTGCACGGGCGGCTCCACCGCGACGTGCCAATCCAGTCTATGCGCATTCGCGTTCTCGGCTCTTCGGCCGGCGGCGGCTTTCCCCAGTGGAACTGCAACTGCCCCAATTGCGACGGCTTGCGCCGCGGCACCCTGACCGCGCGGGCACGCACCCAGTCATCGATTGCGATCAGCGACAACCACCAGGACTGGTTGCTGGTCAACGCATCCCCCGACATCCTGCAGCAGATCCGCGAGAACCCCGAACTGCAACCGGCGCGCGCCATCCGCGACAGCGGCATCGCCGCCGTGCTGCTGATGGACGCGCAGATCGACCACGTGACCGGACTGCTGATGCTGCGCGAGCGCAAGTCGCCGCTGCCTCTGCTGGCCACACCCGAAGTCTTCTCCGACATCGGCAGCGGGTTCCCGATCACCGGCATCCTCTCGCACTACTGCGATACCGCGAAGCAGGAGCTGCCGATCGACGGCAGCGCGGTCGCGATCCCCGCCCTGCCCGGCCTGCAGATGCAGACCGTGTCGCTGTCGTCCAAACCGCCGCCTTACTCACCGTTTCGCGGCAACCCGCGCCCGGGAGACAACATCGGGCTGCTGGTCACCAACCCGGCCAACGGCGCCAAGGCCTTCTACGCGCCCGGGCTGGCGGAGGTCACGCCCGCGCTGATCGAACTCATGAGCGGCTGCGCCGTGGTGCTGGTCGACGGCACCTTCTGGACCCACGACGAAATGCAGCGCCTGGGTCTGTCGACCAAGGCCGCGCTCGACATGGGCCACCTGCCGCAGAGCGGCCCGGGCGGCATGATCGAACAGCTCGACCGCCTGCCCGCCGGCGTGCGCAAGATCCTCATTCACATCAACAACACCAACCCCATGCTGGTGGAAGACTCGCCCGAGCGCGCACTGCTGACGCAGCACGGCATCGAGGTCGCCCACGACGGCATGGACATTTCCTTCTGAGCAGAGCCATGGAGATCGCCCGTTACCCCCGCCCCCACGCCGGCCTGCCGGCCTGGAGCCCCGAAGAGTTCGAAGCGCAGCTGCGCGACAAGGGTCGCAGCTACCACATCCACCACCCGTTCAACGTGCGCATGAACTCGGGCGGCTGCACGCCCGACGAAATCCGCTGCTGGGTGGCCAACCGCTTCTACTACCAGATCTGCATCCCGCGCAAAGACGCGGCCATCCTGGCCAACATGCCGGACCGCGAGCACCGCCGCCTCTGGGTCGAGCGCATCCTCGACCACGATGGCCACGGTGACCACCAGGGCTCGGCGGCCGGCGGCATCGAGGCCTGGACGCGGCTGGGCGAAGCGGTGGGCATGTCGCGCGAAGAGCTGTGGTCGCTGCAGCACGTGGTGCCAGCGGTGCGGTTCGCCTGTGATGCCTACGTGAACTTCGCCGCCACCGCGCCGTGGCAGGAAGCCGTGTGTTCGTCGCTGACCGAGATGTTCGCGCCGCAGATCCACAAGGACCGCCTGGCGACCTGGCCCACGCATTACCCCTGGATCGAGGCCAACGGCCTGACCTATTTCCGCAGCCGCATCCCGCTGGCCAGCCGCGACGTGGAACACGGCCTGCGCGTGACACTGGACCATTTCAAGACCCGCGAGCAGCAGCACCGCGCGCTGGACATCCTGCAGTTCAAGCTCGACATCCTGTGGACCATGCTCGACGCGATCGAGAAAGCCTGCCAATGACCGCAACCACCCTGCCCGACCAGCCCCGGCTTTCGCGCAAGTTCCGCCTGCAGTACGAAGAAGTGCAGCAACGCTGGGTGCTGCTCTATCCGGAAGGCATGGTGCAGCTCAACCCGAGCGCGGCCGAAATCCTCAAGCGCTGCGACGGTGAACGCAGCATCGACGCCATCGTGGGCGAGCTCGAAGCCACTTTCAACGCCCAGGGCATCGCCCCCGAAGTCCGCAACCTGCTGGAAGAAGGCCAACGCCGTGGCTGGATCGAGTGAACCGCTGAGTGCGGCCCCCATCCCGGCCGGCCCGCCGCTGTGGCTGCTGGCGGAGCTGACCTACAAGTGCCCGCTGCACTGCGTCTTTTGCTACAACCCGACGCAGCACGCGAAGGTCACCGAGGAGCTGACCACGGCGCAATGGGTCGACGTGATGGTGCAGGCGCGCAAGCTCGGCGCGGCCCAGCTGGGCTTCTCGGGCGGCGAGCCGCTGCTGCGCGACGACCTCGAAGAGCTGGTGCAGGAAGCGCACCTGCTGGGCTACTACACCAACCTCATCACCTCCGGCGTGGGCCTGACGCCCGCGCGGGCGCAGAAGCTCAAGGATGCTGGCCTGGACCACGTGCAGCTCTCGTTCCAGGACTCGACCAAGGAGCTGAACGACTTCCTCAGCCACACCAAGACTTTCGAGCTCAAGCAGCGCGTGGCGCGGCTGATCAAGGAGCACGACTGGCCGATGGTGATGAACTGCGTGCTGCACCGGCACAACCTGCCGCACGTGCGCAAGATCATTGACATGGCGGTCGCGCTCGAAGCCGAATACCTCGAACTCGCCAACACGCAGTACTACGGCTGGGCCTGGGTCAACCGCGACCACCTGATGCCCACGCGCGAAGAACTGGAACGCGCCGAGGCGGAAGTCAACGCCTTCCGCGCCGAGCAGGACGCGAAGACCACGGGCCAGAAGTGCCGCGTGCTCTTCGTCGTGCCCGACTACTTTGAGGAACGGCCCAAGGCCTGCATGAACGGCTGGGGCTCCGTGTTCCTATCGGTCGCGCCCGATGGTCTGGCCATGCCCTGCCACAACGCGCGCGACCTGCCCGGCCTGCAACTGCCGAACGTCAAGGACATGTCGATCGCCGACATCTGGCAACGCAGCAACGCCTTCAACACCTACCGCGGCGACGCCTGGATGAAGCCGACCTGCCGCAGCTGCGACGACCGCCACAAGGACTTCGGCGGCTGCCGCTGCCAGGCATTCCTGCTGACCGGCGACGCGACCGAGACGGACCCGGTGTGCAGCAAATCGGCACACCACGAAAAGGTGGTCGCGGTGGTGCGCGACGCGCCCAAGCGCCGAAACATTCCCATCGTGTTCCGCAGCGACGCCGAATCGCGCATATTGCACCCATGAGCACCACCAGCGCCCCCAACCACCGCATGTTCGGCGCCCTGCTGGCACGCCGGCTGCCGGGTGCGAACCGGCCATCGATGAACCTCGAACGCGCCGACCAGGGCCTGTTCCTGCTCTGGCTGGCCTTCATGGGTCTGCTGGTGTTTGCATCCTGGCTGCTGTGGAAGGCCGGCGCCTGGCACCGGCTGATCGAAGCCGACCCGACCCATCTCACGGTGGCCATCGTGCTGCTGTTCATCGGTTGCTCGCTCTGGACCGGCCAGCGCGCCTGGCTCCTGGGGCTGGAACGCCAGCGGCTGGATGCCGGTCACATCGGCGAAGGCAGCTGGAGCGGCGAGTTTCTGCAAGGTACGCGCCAGCCCGGTGCCGATCGTTCGGCCTGGCTGCAGGTGCTGGGCGAACAGGCGCACGGTCCGCACGAGATGGCCTGGTGGCTCAACGGCATCCAGCTCAAGCTCGGCCTGCTGGGCAAGGTGATCGGCTTTTCCATCCTCGCCCTGCAGCTGGGCCAGATGGACAGCTTCGACCCCAGCCAGAGCGCGCAGTTGCTCAAGAGCCTGACCGGTGGCCTCGGCATCGCGCTGCTGACCACCGTCACCGGCCTGACCGGCAACATCCTGCTGGGCCTGCAGCTGATGCGGCTGGACCGCTTCGCCGATGCACTGGTGGCCGATGCGCTGGCGCTCTCGCTCAGGCAAACGGGCACGACCGACGGAGGTAGCGATGGCCATCGGCCGACCGGTCCGTGACACCGAAGCCGATCCGTTCTACGACATGTTGTTCAACATGTTGATCGCGTTCGTCTTCTGTTTCGTCATCGCCATCCTGGCCTTCAACCCGCGAGCCCGCAAGGCCGGAGATGTGCCGGCCAAGGCCGAGTTCATGGTCACCGTTTCCTGGCCCGACAACAACCCCAACGACATCGACACCTGGGTGCTGGAGCCCGGCGGCAAGACGCTGTGGTTCCGCCAGCGCGATGCCGGCCTGCTGCACCTGGACCGCGACGACCGCGGCGCCAAGAACAACAGCGTGATCGTCAACGGCCGCGAGCTCTCCAGCCCGATCCGGCAGGAGATCGTCACCCTGCGCGGCATCGTGCCTGGCGAATACGTGGTCAATGCGCACTACTACGACAGCCGCGACCAGCAACCGGTCGACGTCTCGGTCGCTGTGGTCAAGGTCAACCCGCAGGCAGAGATCGTCTACACCGGCACCCAGCAGATCCCGCGCAAGGGCGACGAGCGCACCCTGGTGCGGTTCACGATCGACGAGAGTGGGCGGGTGCTGGACCTGAGCACCAACCCAAAGACCATCGTGCAGCGCACCGGCCTGTGAAATACCCAGAGACCAGAACAACATGATTCCTGCCGTTCCCTCCCAATTGCTGCTGCTGGCGATCGTCTATGCGCTGCTGGCGTTCCTGCTGCTGGTGCTGTGCCTGGGCACACGCTGGCGCTGGAGCCTGAAGGTCGCCCTCGTGCTGGTGGTCAGCGGCTTCTACATGTTCTCCTGGCAGTCGCTGCGCGGCATGTCCGGCTGGCCGGCCGACGACGAGCTGCCAGCCAAGTTCATCCTGCTGGCGGCGGTGTTCGATGAACCAAGTCCGGGTCGCGGCCATCCGGGTGCGATCTATCTCTGGGTGAACCCGATGAAGGACAACCAGCCGCTGGAGATGCCACGCCAGTTCAAGCTGCCCTACGAGAAGGACCTGCACCGCATCCTGGGCGACGGCGTCAAGAAGGCACGCGATGGCAACACCCAGCTGGGCGAGACCGAACCTCGCCGAGGCCAGGGTGGCCTGGCCTGGCTGCGGCCCGCAGCCAACGACAAGGTCGAGATCAAGCTGCGGGATCTTCCCCGCGCACAGCTGCCCGAAAAATGATGCACCGCCTCCTGCCACACCTTCTCACCATGCTGCTGGTGAGCGGCTGCGCCGGCCGCGACCAGGGCAACGAATGGTTCCCGCTGCGTGAGGGTGCCTCACAGACGATGGACGTGCGCTACGCGATGGACGAGCCGCGCGAGCCCGAACAGTGGACGATGCAGGTCATGGCGCCAGCCACGATCAAGGACCAGAAGGTCGCCGTGCGCCACCACTCCGCCGGCGTGAGCTACTTCCTGCTGGCCGACGACCAGGGTGTGCGCCGCGTGGCCACCCGAACCGACATCGACCGCGACCCCACCCCCGACGCGGAGCCGCTGTGGGTGCTCAAGGCGCCCTTCCAGGTCGGCACCGAGTGGGTTACGCCGACCGTGCCCTACCTGCTGCAGCGCAAGAACGAATACCCGCGCGACCTGAAGTACTCGCACAAGGTGCCGATGACCTGGCGCATCGAAGCCGTCGACGACAGCGTCACGCTCTCCGACGGCAGCGTGCACAAGCCCTGCCTGCGGGTGCTGGGTCAGGCCCGCCTGAACCTCTACACCGACCCGGTCAACGGCTTCAACGAGGTACCGCTGACCAGCCGGGAGTGGTACTGCCGGGGTGAGGGGCTGATCAAGTTTGAGCGCGAGGAAAAGGTGCCGGCCGGTTTCATCACTGGCGGCAAGCTGACCGCCGAGTGGCAGCCCTGAAAGGCACTGCGGCCGCCGGAGGCGGCCGAAACCAAAGGTAAGTCATGCAAAGCTGTTTCAGCCTTAATCTGGCTGTAAGCCTCGGCTTCGAACCTGCCGGACGTTCGAAAAACTCCCAAGGAACCTGCATGAGACAAGCTCTCTTTCCCCTGCCCCTTCCCCGCTTCCAGCTGCTGGCCGCTTCGGTCGTTCTCGCGGCACTCACCGCCTGCGGCGGTGGCGGTGGCAGCGACAGCACTACCACCGACAAGTCGTTCAAGGGCACGGTCACCAGCGTCAGCAGCCCCACCAGCTTCAGCGTCGATGGCATTCCGGTGGACGCCAGCGCTGCCAACGCCGCAGCGCAAGGCGTCACGACCGGCAGCCGGGTAGAGATCCAGGGCCAGATGGTCAACGGCACCATCCAGGCCCAACGCGTCGAATTCGACGACGACAGTTCCACCGACGACAGCAAGTCCGACCCCAGCGAGCTCGATGGCCGCGTGACCAGCTACACCAGCCCGACCAGCTTCAGCGTCGACGGCATCCCGGTCGATGCCAGTGCCGCCCCCACGACGCTGACCGTCGGCGCCCACGTCGAAATCCACGGCACGGTGAGCAACGGCGTGATGGTCGCCAGCCGCGTCCAGATCGAGGATCACTCGGGCGGCAGTTCGTCCAGTTCCGGATCGGACGACGACAAGGACGACCACAACTGCTCGTCCACCACGAAGTCCAGCTGCGACGACGGCAAGGACGACGACAAAGACGACGACAAGGACGACAGCCGCTGCACCACCACGGCCGCGACAGGCGGCACCAAGTCGTCCGACTGCGACGACGACAAGAACCGCGGCAAGCGCTGAGTCACCAGCCGTTCAGATCGGTACCACGGGGCCGTGTGCCCCGTGACCGTCACTCGATGCGCAGTTGCTGGATCCAGCGCGCGCCGGGCGCGAAGTCGTCGCGCTCCATCGGGCCGTAGGGCGGCAGGCTGAGATCGTCGGGCGGCGAACCGATGCGGTTGAGGTCGATGGCCTGCGGCTTGCCCACCAGGCCGCTCTCGGTCTGCACCAGCGTGAAGATGACGCCATTCCAGAGTTTGGCGCCGAAGTCTGCCGGCAACTTGTAAAAGAACAGCAGGTTGTGCTCAAGCCAGGCCCAGTCACCAGCCGACACGGTGGCCGGGTTGGCGTACGGATACGGAACGAAGCAGCTGACCTCCTGGGCGGCGGGCAGGCACTTGAACTCCCGCATCGACAGGAAATGGTCCTTCATCACCGCGTGGTCCATCTGCACGCGAAAGCTGGCCTTGCCTGCGGCCGCTGGACGAAAGGTGATCGCTCCGATGCGCGTGCGCTGGCCGTCGCGGGTGACGGCCACGATGGACTTCTCGCCGTCGGGCAGCGCCGCTTGTGCAGCGGCCACGCCGGCGATCAAGGCAAGAAAGAGCCCGCTCAGGGCTTGGTGGACAGCACCCATTGGGCCAGGGTCTTGATGTCGGCTGCGCTCATGCTGGGGTGCGGCGGCATCGGGATGCGGCCCCATTTGCCCTTGCTGCCGTACTGGATGGACTGGACCAGGGTGGCCACCGCGTCCTTGTCGTCCTTGTACTTTTCTGCGACCGAGGCGTAGGCCGGGCCCACGATCTTTTCCTTGGCCGAGTGGCAGGACAGGCATCCGTTGTTCTTGGCCAGTTCCATGGCAGCAGCTTCGTCAACGGCGTGGGCAGAACCCGCGGCAAGCAGCAGGCTGGAGGTGAGGATCAGGAAAGTACGCATGGCTCAGCAAGGGAAAAGAGTCTGAAAAAAGAAAAAGGACAGGAGCACTTCGACAACAACAGAAGAAGTGCTCCTGTCCGGCACACACCGAGGAACCGGCTTCACCGGGCCTCAGGTGTGGTCCCCCCTCAGGGGGGAAGCCGCGTAGCGGCGCAGGAGGGAATCACTTCGCCAGCTTGAAGGTCCAGACGGAACCACCCTGTTCGAGGAAGTTCACGCGCTTGGCCACTTCGCCGCCCCACAGCGGAACCGCACCACCCCAGCCGGACACGACGGAGATGTACTGCTCGCCACCTTCCTTCCAGGTGATGGGAGGCGCAACGATGCCGGAACCAGTCTGGAACTTCCAGACGATCTTGCCGGTCTTGGCGTCGGCGGCCTGCAGGTAGCCTTCAGGCGTGCCCCAGAACACCAGGTCGCCGGCGGTCAGCACACCACCCCACAGAGGAGCGTTGTTCTTGACTTCCCAGACGATCTTGCCGGTCTTCGGATCGACCGCGCGCATCGCGCCGATGTAGTCGTCGTTCAGCGGCTTGATCGTGAAGCCAGCACCCAGGTAGGCAGCGCCCTTCTTGTAGGTGATGGGTTCGTTCCAGATCTCCATGCCCCATTCGTTGGAAGGCACGTAGAACAGGCCGGTCTTCGGGCTGTAGGCCATGGGCATCTGGTTCTTGCCACCCAGGAAGCCAGGTGCCGAGAACACCGACTTGCCCTTGGTGCCGTCACCGCCAGCGGCCGTCGGGTCGCCAGGACGGTTGGCCGGGTCGAAGTTCGGGCGGCCCGTCTTGAGGTCCACGCCGGTGGCCCAGGTCACCTTCTTGACGAACGGGAAGGCGTTTTGCAGCTTGCCGTTTTCTGCGTCGATCACGTAGAAGAAGCCGTTGCGGTCTGCCTTGGCGCCCATGCGCTTGCCGCCCATGTCGAAGGTGATGAACTCGTTCACACCGTCATAGTCCCAGCCGTCGTTCGGGGTGGTCTGGTAGTGCCACTTGATCTGGCCCGACTTCACGTCGATGGCGACGGTGGACGCCGAGTACAGGTTGTCGCCCTGACGCACGTGGCTGTTCCACGGGCCGGGGTTGCCAGTGCCGAAGTAGGCCAGGCCGGTCTTGGGATCGTAGGTGCCGCCCAGCCAGGTGGCTGCGCCGCCGGTCTTCCAGGTCTCACCCGGCCAGGAGGCGTTGGTGGTACCGGTGATGCCGTTTTCCTTGCCGTCCTTGTAGCCCATGTGGCCTTCGACCACCGGACGCGTCCAGACCATCTTGCCGGTCTTGGGATCGCGGGCCTCGACACGGCCGATCACGCCGAACTCGCCGCCGGACACGCCGGTCAGCAGTAGGCCTTCGGCGATCAGGGGCGCAGCGCTGTAGCTGTAGCCCGCAGAGTAGTCGTCGATCTTCTCGCGCCACACCACCTTGCCGGTGTCCTGGTCCAGGGCCACGAGCTGGGCGTCCAGCGTGCCGAAGATCACCAGGTTGTCGTACAGGGCAGCGCCGCGGTTGATCACGTCGCAGCAGGGCATGATGCCTTCGGGCAGACGGTGCTCGTACTTCCAGAGCTTCTTGCCGGTCTTGGAGTCGACCGCGAAGATGCGCGAATAGGACGCGGTGACGAACATCTTGCCGTTGTGCACCAGCGGCTGCGATTCCTGGCCGCGCTGTTTTTCACCGCCGAACGACATCGACCACACCGGGACCAGCTTGGAGATGGTCTTGGAATTGACGTCGTTGAGGTCCGAGTGGCGCTGGCCCTGGGTACCCATGCCCCAGGTCAACACGTTTTCGGGGGTGGCCGCGTCTTTGGCGATCATGGCGTCGGTCACCTGCGCGCTCACCTGTGCGGTGGCGGCCATGACCAGAAGGCTCAATAGGGTGCGTTTCACTGTGGGTCTCCTGCTCGTTCGAAGGTTGATGGCTTTTCGGTGGTTGGTGACGTCTGACCGCTCTCGTGGCTCCGACCCTCCGGTCTTCGACGTTCACGCCACCCGAAGTTGGCAACTTCTGTGCCAGCAAAAGCCCTAGGGTTTATACGGACGCTGCAGCGCATCAAACGCCGCCGAAAGCCCTTGAGCCGACCCCAACTGCGCCAAAGGCCTGCCACTGCGACAGGACACCTTTGTGACACTGTTCAAAAATGTGTCACTTCGCCGGCCCGGCCAGCACCTTCTGTTCGAAGTGCGGATACCACTGCGTGAGGCTGCGGTGGAACTCCGCCGGCTGCGCGGCCCAGCGCGCGAAACGCTCGGGCACCGGCGTGCGCAGCACCTCGCCGAGGTCCAGGCCCCGCTCTGCAGCAGACTGCATGGTCGTGGTCAGCCACTGCAGCCAGTCGCGCGTCTGCCGCAGGCCCGCAGGGCCTTCATGCACCCGGCCGTGGCTGGGCACCACCGCCCGCACCGCACCGCTGGCGATCTTCTGCTCCAGCGCGCCCAGGCTGGCTTGCCAGGCGGCGAAGTCGGCATGCGGCGTGGTCGGCACGCGTTCGGCGAACACGAGCCCGCCGGTGAACAACACGCCGGTCGTGTGGTCCAGCAGCACCAGGTCGTCACCGGTGTGGCCATGGAGGCGCCACATTTCCAGCCGGTGGCTCCCGAGCTGCTCGGTGCGCGGCAGCGTCTTCGGGTCGATGGCCTGCTGTGAAGGTGTCGACTCGCTGCCCTTCATCCAGTCGCCGCACAGGCGGTACAGGTTGTCGGCGTATGCGCCACCTTCGGCCTTCATGCCGGCGATGCTGCCGGCCAGCGCCAGCGTCGGGCGGTCGGTCCAGGCCTGGTTGCCGAAGAAATAGTCGGGGTGCAGGTTCAGCTGCAGCACGCGCAGCACGGGCTCCTTCGTCACCCGTTCGATCGCACGCCGCTGCTGCTCGCCGTACAGACGCGACGGTCCGGTGTTGATCACCAGCACGCCCGCGCCGGTGGCGATGAAGGCGGTGTTGATGATGTTGCAGCCGTTGGCGCGGCTGAAGTCCGCCACCTCACCCTCGATCACCCAGGTGTCGGCCGCGATCTGGCGCGGCTTGAGGTCGTAGTCGAGCCGGACCACGTCAGGGACCGAGGCGGGTGGCGGGACCGGAATGGTCTGCGCCTGCGCCGACATCACGCACGCAATGAGCAACGGCAGAGCGATGCGCTTCATGTCCGCAGCTCCGCATCGATGCGGTTGCCGTTGTTGTCGCGGCCTACCAGGCGCAGGCTGGGCGGCAGCTGGGTCGGCAGCTCGAAAGTGATCAGCGGGTTCTCCGACACCGGCTCGTGCAGCACCAGACGCCACCAGGCCAGCCCGCCGGCGTCTTCGAGTTGCAGGTTCTCGATGTGGAACGACGGGATGCCGGAAACCAGACCGGTGTCCATCGGGTGCATGACACGCAGGCGCAAGCGGCGGCTGCCCTCGATGACGTTGTTGAAGAAGCGCGCCTGTACCTGCCCCAGCGTCTTGCTCCACGAGCCGTCGGCGCGCGTCAGGCCGGGCACGGTGCACCCCCCGCCCGAAGCCTGCACCCAGGTGCTGCCCACATGCCACTGGCCATCCATGGTTTGCACGAAGGCCCGCACCGGGGAAGCCTGTTCCATGCGAATGCGGAACGCCAGCATCGGCAGAGAACGCAACGGCTCGAATTCCAGCACCTGGCGCACCGGGTTGCGGTCGACCGCCACACGGATGCGCTGCACCCCGCCGCCGGTGCCTGAGAGTCCGCGCGCGTCGACCAGCAGCGGCACGTTCATCGCGTCGTCGGCGAAGTCCGGTCCCTTGACGATCACGGCATCGCTGAACTTCGCCACCGCCTTGCCAATGGTCTGCTCGCGCAGGCTGGGGTACTGCATGGAGCCCAGCGGGTCACCGCCGGTCTGGTCTTCCTGCGCGTGAACCACAGGCCAGCAGGCCAGCCCGGCCACACCGGCGGCGAAATGGCGACGGGTCAAAGGCATTGGCATGAATGGGCTCCGGAAAAGTCAGCCGCGCTGGCGGATCCAGCCACGCTGCGGGTCGTAGCCCCAGAGCGCCGCCAGGAAGAACACGGCGGTACAGCCCAGCACCACGGCCCATGCCGTGCCGTTGAACTGACCGTACATGGCAAAGCGCATCGCTTCCACCGCGTGCGTGAAGGGGTTGAACTCGGCCAGCTTGAGCAGCCACCACGCGCCCGACTCCTCCAGCTTCCACAGCGGGTAGAGCGCGGGGCTGATGAAGAACATCGGGAAGATCACGAAGTTCATCGTGCCGGCGAAGTTCTCCAGCTGCTTGACGTAGACCGACAGCACCAGCCCGACCGAGGCCAGCATCACCGCCGCACAGACCATGGACAGCAGCAGCCACGGCAGGTGCTCCAGCGGCACCTCGACCCCGAAGGCCCAGGCAATGAGAAGGAACACCGTCATCTGCAGCACCGACAGGCTGGTGCCCGCCAGCAGCTTGAACGCCAGCAGCCAGCCGCGCGGCAGCGGTGCCGTCAGCAGCAGGCGCATCACGCCCATCTCGCGGTCGTAGACCATTGAGAGCGAACTCTGCATGCCATTGAACAGCGCCACCATGCCCAGCAGCCCGGGCACCATGTAGACCTTGTATTCGATGTAGGTCTCGTAGGGCGGCACGATGGCCACGCCGAACACGTTGTGAAACCCGGCCGAGAACACCACGAACCACAGCAGCGGCCGCACCAGCGCCGAACCCAGGCGCGAAGGCTGGCGCAGGAAGCGCCCGATCTCGCGGCCCACGACCGCCCGCAACGCGCGCAGCAGGTGAGGCAGCAGTGCGGGCGCGGGATCGACGGGGCTCAGGGTCGTTGCTTGCATGTGCTCTCCGCTTCGTCCACACCCAGCGTGTCCATCACTTCCTTGGGATGCAGCACGCCGTCGACCGGCGCCACACCGGCGACACCGTCGACGTGGCTCAGGAAGACCGGCTGGCGCAGCTGGCCGTCCCAGGCTCGGAACGACAGGCGAGGCCCCTTGAAGCCGTCGACGCCCACGGCACCGCCGCGCAAGGCCTTGAGCTGTGCGGCAATCGGCGCCTTGGGCTGTTCGGCCAGCACGGTCGCGATCGCACGGCCGGCGGTCCACGCAGCCCAGTCGTGTCCGCTCATGGGGCGACCGGCCTTCTTCGCGAAGCGCCGCGAGAGCTGCGGCCCGCCGTTGCGTTCCCACAGAGGATGCCAGGGTGCCGCCACCAGACCGTTGGCGCTCACCACCGGCCGCGGCCATTGCGTCGCATAGGGCACGGTGCGCGCGAACTCGCCGTCGCTGTCGAGCACCGCGACCACATCATGCTCGCGGTCGCCCGTGAGCAGCCGCACGTTGGCCAGGTCGCGCTCGCGCGGATCGCCGGTCAGCTTGAAAGGCTTGAGCTGCGTCGTCTTGATGCCATAGCGCTTGGCCGAGCGGTTGAAGGCTTCCAGCTCCAGCACATCTTCCGGCAAGGCGCCCTGCAGCACCAGCGCCTTGCGCCAGTTGCGCGCCGCCAGGTACTGCGCCAGCGCGTCACTGAACATGGCGCGGCTCGGATAGGTGTGCAGCAGATACGCTGCGCATTGCGCGCCGCGCAGCGCATCGTCTTTCTGCCCGCTGTTGATCACGATCGCACCACCCAGCGCGGCCGGCGCCGCCTGCACCAGCGCATTGAGCTCCGGCACCGGCAGGTCGGCCACCACGTGCTGCACCTTGGCCGCCTTGAGATCGGCGAGCACCTTCGGCAAGGCCGCCACGTTGGGCAGCACCACGTCCCGGACCACGAGTTCGATCCCGGCGGCATCGAGCTCGAACGCCGAGTCTTCGGCCGCCAGCTTGACCCCGTCGATGGCGCGCCCGGTCGGGTGACCGGGATAGGCCTTCTCCATGCGGCGCGGCGCAAAGCGCGGGTCGCCGTCGAGCGACACCACGGCGACCGTGACCTTGGTCGCGGCCAGCGACGGCAGTGCCGCCGCCAGCACCAGCGCGCCGGCCAGGGCGCGCAGCGGCTTGCTCAGGCCTACGGTCATTTGGAAACCAGGATCGTGTGGGGCACACGGCCGGCCGGCACCGTCTTCAGCGCCTTGCCCGAGGCGGTGTCGATCAGCGTCATGTCGTCCGACATGCCGTTGGCCACGAACAGCGTCTTGCCGTCGGGAGAAAAACCCAGCCCCCAGGCCCGTTTGCCCACCAGAACCTGGCTTTTCACAGTCTTGCTGGCCACATCCACCTCGGCCACGTGGTTGGCGCGGCCCAGACCCACCCACATGCTCTTGCCGTCCGGGCTGATGGCCATGCCCACCGGGGTGATGTCGTTCTGGCGCATGCCCTTGACCTCGAACTTGATCTTCTGCTTTTCGGTGTGGGTCTTGGTGTCGACCACGCTCACGGTCGCATCCAGCTCGTTGGTGACCCATAGCTCGGCGCCGTCGGGCGACATGACGAAACGGCGCGGGCGCTTGCCGACCTTGATGTTCTTGGTGACCTTCTTGGTGGCCAGATCGATCACGTGGACCACATTGGCAACCTCGGAGGTCACATAGGCCGTCTTCCCGTCGGCTGTGACCAGCACGCCTTCGGGCTCCCCGCCGGTCTTGACCTCGAACAGCGCCTTCTTCGTGGCGATGTCGTAGACCGCCATGACGCTGTCGTCTTCGATCGACACGTAGGCGGTCTTGCCATCGGGGCTGAGGTCGAACATCTCGGGGCTTTCACCCAGCGGTACGGTGCCATCCATCTTGCCCGCGCCCACATCCACCACACCCATGGCATTGCTGTCGCCGCAGATCACGTAGATCTGCTTGCCGTCGGCGTTGAACGACATGTCGCGCGGACGCTTGCAGACATCGATCGCGGCCTGGCGCTCGCCCGCCGTGTTGAAGACGTAGATCTTGTTGTCCTTCTCGCTGGACACGTAGACCTTGCTCTGGGCGTGGGCCGGGAGGCTGAAGGCGAGGGTTGCGCCAGCGGCACACAGGGCCGCGGTCAGGGCGCGCAGGGAATGCGAAGCAAAGCTGGCGCAAAGGGCCATGGTGTGTCTCCTACTGTTTTGCGAAACCCGGGCACCAATGGCCCGGTGCGCCCGAAGCGCGCGATCATTCTGCAAAATCGGTGCCAACAGAATTCGGCTGGTACAGGAACGGAATTTGCCTGATCATGCCGCGTCCCGGGGGCTTTCCGAGGGACATGAGACTATCAGGCCACGCATGAGACACACACCGCCGCGACCAGCGTTCAAAAATGACACAGGGATAACCCTGACTCGATCCAGCCGGCCGAACACTGCCGTCTCGCGAAGGGACTTTCTCGGTGCCGCCGGTGCGCTCGCGCTGACCGCTGTCAGCCCCCTGGCGCAGGCACAGGCGCCCTTCCCTTCAAAACCGATCCAGCTCATCGTGCCCTGGCCCGCCGGTGGACAGACCGACCTGACGATCCGCATCCTGGCCGAAGAAGCCGAACCCCTGCTGGGGCAGCCCATCGTCGTGGTCAACAAGCCCGGCGCGGCCGGCACCATGGTCGCGCCAGCCCTGAAGGCCGCCGAGCCGGACGGGCACGTGATCGGACAGGTGCCGCTCACCGTCTACCGCCACGCGCTCATGAACCATGTGAACTGGGACCCGGTGACCGACCTCGCCCCGATCCTGCAAGTCTCGGGTGTGAGCTTCGGGCTGCTGGTGCCCGGCAACAGTCCGTTCCGAAACGTCGCCGACATGATCGACTGGGCCGTCAAGCGTCCGGGCGAACTCATCATGGGCTCGACCGGCGTCGGCACCACGGCTCACCTCGCGATGGAAGAGATCCTGCTGCAAAACAACGTGAAGTACGTGCACGTGCCGTACAAGGGCACGGCCGACCAGATGCTGGCCATCGCGGGCGCCCAGATCATGGCCGGCGTGAACTCGACCGGCTTCGCTCCCTGGGTTGAAAAGGGCCAGATGCGGCTGATCGCCACCTTCAACGCAACGCGAAGCAGCCGCTGGCCCGAGGTGCCGACCATGCGCGAGCTGGGCTACCCGCAGGCGGTCTACACCTCGCCCTGGGGCCTTGCAGCGCCCGCCGGCACGCCCGAGGCAGTGATCCAGAAGCTGCACGATGTGTTCCGCCGTGCGATGAACGCCGAGCGCCACACGTCGGCGCTCGCGCGCTATGAGCAGACGCTGGAATACCTCGGCACGCGCGACTACCGCCAGTCCGTCCTCGTCACCGTCGAGCGCGAAAAGAAACTCCTCGCCCGCATGAACCTGCTGGCCAAACCCGCCTCATGACCGAACCACTCGCCCAAGCCCCCGACACCGTGGTCCACACCGTCCTGAAAGCCGACGGCCTGCACAAGGCCTACAACGGCAAGCCGGCGCTCAAGGGTGTGAGCTTGCAGGTGCAGGCCGGCGAAATGCTGGCCCTGCTCGGCCCCAACGGTGCCGGCAAGTCCACCCTGCTGCAACTGCTGACCGGCCTGTTCACCCCCGACCAGGGCAGCATCGAGGTCCTCGGGCAGGACATGCGCCAGCACCCGGCGCGCGCCCTCTCGGGCCTGGGCGTGGTGTTCCAGCAGAGCGCGCTCGACATGGATTTGTCGGTGATGGCCAACCTGCTGTTCCACACCGACCTGCACGGCATTCCGCGCAAGACGGCGCGCGAACGCATCGATACGCAGCTCGCTGCCATCGGCCTGCAGGACCAGGCCAAAGCTGTGGTGCGCAGCCTCTCGGGCGGCACGCGGCGCAAGGTCGAACTGGTGCGCGCGCTGCTGCACAGGCCGCGCGTGCTGCTGATGGACGAAGCCACCGTCGGCCTGGACCCGGCCTCGCGGCAGCAACTGCTGGACTCCGTGCGCGGCCTGTGCCGCGATCAGGGCCTGGCGGTGCTGTGGGCCACCCACCTGATCGAGGAAGTGAAGACCGCCGACCGCCTGCTGCTGCTGCACCAGGGCACGGTGCGCTTCGATGGCCACATCGACGCCTTCATGGCTGCCGCCGAAGGCCCGGACTTCCAGACCGAAGTGCTCAAGGCGCTGCAGAAACCAGGGCTGTGAGCCCTGGCTTCCCGCCCGCTCAGAAGGCGTAGCTGACGGTCACCCCGAGCCCCCACTGACGACCCGGTGCCGGTTCGAAGAAGCGCTTGTTGCCGTCGTTGGCGATCACCGAGCCGATGGTTGCCTTGTCGGCCAGGTTGTCGACGCGCAGGTATTCGCGAATCTTCCAGGCGCCGACCTTCTGCTCCCAGCCCAGCCGCAGGTTGAACACGGTCGCGGCCGCGGTGCGGTCGCTGTTGACATCGTCCACCACCATGGAGCCCCGGTGCACCGCCTCCAGCGCGGCGGTGAAGCCTGGCATCGCGCGCGGCTGCCAGGCGATCTCGCCGAACAGCGAACGGTCCATCACGCCCGGAATGCGGTTGCCCGAAACCACCCGCGTGCCGCTGCTGCTGAAGGTTTCGGCAAAGCGGGCATTGAGGGTCGACAGCGCGACGTGGCTGCGCCACTCCGGTGTCCATTGCGCGCTGTGCGTGAGCTCGATGCCGGTGCGGCGCGTCTTGCCGGCGTTGGTGTAGACCGTGCGGCCGCCGCTGCTGGAGGCGACCACGATCTCGTCGCGGGTGCCGATGTGGAACAGCGCGACATCGAGCCGCTGGTTCTCCGACAACTTGGTTTTCAAGCCGATTTCGGTGTGCGTGCTGCGGGCCGACTTCAGGCCCAGGTTCGGGCCGCTGCCGTTGGCGGTGTAGGCGATCTCGGTCAGGGTCGGTGTTTCGAAGCCGCGGCCGATGTTGGCGTACAGATTCGTGTCGTCGCCCAGGTGGCGCGTCACGCCGATCACCGGGTTGGTCGCGCTGAACGTCACGCGGCCGCTGTCGTCGGGATTGCCGGGGCGGATGAAATGGTCGTCGACCTGGAACTTCACCCGGTTGGCGCGCAGGCCAGCCACCGCGCTCCAGCCTTCGTTGATCGCCCAGTCAGCCTGCGTGTAGACACCGGTGCTGCTGACCTTGCCGTCTTCGTCGCGCTTGAGCGCGCCGGTCACACCGAGGTTGTTGATGTAGCCCAGGCGGTGCTCGCCCATGCGTTCGATGTCCACACCGGCGCTCAGGTTCACCTGCCCTTCGCCGGCCGGGATGCGGCGCGCGTAGCGCAGCCCCGTGCCTTCGTAGTGGCGGTCCAGCTGCACCACCCCACCGGCCGAGGTCGCCGAGGTCTGGGCCGACAGCGGCAGCGACAGTCGGCTGTCCAGATCGCGCTGGCCGGCGTAGACACGGGCCGACAGTTCGCTTTGTGCGTCGAGCTTGTGCTCGGCCACCAGACCCAGCTGGTTCTGCGACACGTCCTTGCCAGCCTTGTTCGAGGTCGACGCGGCCACCGCCTGGCGCGGGTTGGCCTGGAACTGCTCGCGCGTCAGGCCCAGCGGATCGCCCGACTCGGGCTGGTCGAAGGCATTGGCGACGAGGGTGAACTTCATGTGTTCGTTGGCCGTCCAGCGCAGCTTGGCGTTGGTGTGCTTGCGTTTTGCGGCGCTGTTGTCGCGCCAGCCGTCGGTGGAGAAGTCGCTGTGGTCGATCACGTAGTTCAGCGAACCGCTCTGTCCCGCAGCCTGCAGGCCGTAGCGCCGCAACCGGTCCGCGCCGGCGTCAACGCTGAAGCGCACTTCCGGCTTCTCGGGACCGTCCGCCGTGAACACCTGCACCACTCCGCCCGCGGAGTTGCCGTAAAGCTGGGCCAGCGGTCCGCGCAGCACCTCGATGCGCTGGGCCGACGGCAGGCTGATGGTCGAGGCCTGGCCCTGCCCGTCGGGCATGGTCGCCGGAATGCCGTCGACGATCAGGCGCGTGCCGCGGATGCCGAAGGGCGAACGCGAGCCGGAGCCGCGGATCGAGAGCTGCAGATCCTGCGCGTAGTTCTGGCGGTTGAGCACCGTGATGCCCGGTACGCGGTTCATCACCTCGGAGAGGTTGACCCGCGGGCCAGCGGCCTCGATGGCCTCCTGGCCAACGGCCTGCACCGAGGCTGGCGCGTCAAACGATTTCTGTTCCTGGCGAGAGGCGCTGACCACGACCTCCTGCAAGGTCTGGGCGCCGGCGGTGCCGGCCAGGGCCATGAGAAGCGCGGCGTTGAACCGGCGCAAGGCGAATGTGGGGCGTGGGGTCATGTCTTGTCTCCGGATGGAGCCGGTCGTCGCCGGCTGTACCAATGCCGATCTTCCAACAAGTTCCATGCCACGCGCTACAGGCGTGGAGTGTTCAGGAATGGAACATCCCAGCCATCCCATCGATTCAGCTGGCTGCCCGTGCCTCGTCCGCCTCGATCTGTGCCATTTCTTCCGGCGTGAACACCCGCGAGCGCGTGTGAAAGGCCTTGCCCTCGGGCCCTTCGAGCGAGAAGGTGCCGCCGTGGCCTTCGATGACGTCGATGATCAGCTGGGTGTGGCGCCAGGTCGCGTACTGCGACTTGCTCATGTAGAACTCGCAGCCACCGATGTTACCCAGAAGCACGTCGCCCGGGCCCATGGTGATCTCGCCCAGCAGGTAGCAGTTGGCGGCGCTGTTGTCGCAGCAGCCGCCGCTCTGGTGAAACATCAGACCCGGGCCGTATTTGGTCTTGAGGAACTCGACCAACTCGACCGCGGCCGGCGTGGCAATGACTTTCTCAACCATGTCTGTCTCCTTGTACTGAAAGAAAAAAGGGACACCTCCGAAAGGAGATGTCCCAATCAAGAACGCAGCGGAACCGGCTTTGCCGGGCCGCGCCAGCGTTGCCCCCTGGGGGGTGACGCGCCGCAGGCGCGGCGCGGGGGGAGCCACAGGCTTTAGAAGAAGCCCAGCTTGTTCTCGCTGTAGCTGACCAGCAGGTTCTTGGTCTGCTGGTAGTGGTCCAGCATCATCTTGTGGGTTTCACGGCCGATGCCCGATTCCTTGTAGCCACCGAAGGCAGCGTGCGCGGGGTAGGCGTGGTAGCAGTTGGTCCACACGCGACCGGCCTTGATGGCGCGGCCCATGCGGTAGGCCACGTTGCCGTTGCGACTCCACACGCCGGCACCCAGGCCGTACAGCGTGTCGTTGGCGATCGCCAGGGCTTCGGCCTCGTCCTTGAAGGTGGTCACGGCCAGCACGGGGCCAAAGATTTCTTCCTGGAAGATGCGCATCTTGTTGTGGCCCTTGAACAGCGTGGGCTGCACGTAGTAGCCGCCGTCCAGATCGCCACCGACCTTGGCCTGCTCGCCGCCGATCAGCACCTGCGCGCCTTCGGCCTTGCCCAGCTCCAGGTAGGACAGGATCTTGGTCAGCTGTTCCTTGGAAGCCTGCGCACCCATCATGGTGTCGGTGTCCAGCGGGCTGCCCATCTTGATGGCGGCGACGCGCTTGAGCACGCGCTCCATGAACTTGTCATAGATGCTTTCCTGGATCAGCGCACGGCTCGGGCAGGTGCAGACCTCGCCCTGGTTGAACGCGAACAGCACCAGGCCTTCGATCGCCTTGTCGAGGAACGAATCGTCTTTGTCCATGATGTCGGCAAAGAAGATGTTGGGCGACTTGCCGCCCAGTTCCAGCGTGGCAGGAATCAGGTTGTTGGCGGCGGCCTGCGCGATCACGCGACCGGTGCTGGTCGAACCCGTGAACGCGATCTTGGCGATGCGCTTGCTGGTGGCCAACGGCATGCCGGCTTCACGGCCAAAGCCGTTGACGATGTTCAGCACGCCCGGGGGCACCAGGTCGGCAATCAGCTCGGCCAGGATCAGGATCGAGATCGGGGTCGACTCGGCGGGCTTGAGCACCACGCAGTTGCCGGCGCCCAGGGCAGGCGCCAGTTTCCAGGCGGCCATCAGGATCGGGAAGTTCCACGGAATGATCTGGCCCACGACACCCAGCGGCTCCTGGATGTGGTACGCCATGGTGTTCTCGTCGATCTCGCTGATGCCGCCTTCCTGGGCACGCACGCAACCGGCGAAATAGCGGAAGTGGTCGATGGTCAGCGGGATGTCGGCGTTGAGCGTCTCGCGGATCGGCTTGCCGTTGTCCACCGTCTCGGCGTAGGCCAGCAGCTCGAGGTTGGCTTCGAGGCGGTCGGCGATCTTCAGCAGCAGGTTGGAACGCGTGGCGGCGTCGGTCTTGCCCCAGGCGTCGGCAGCGGCGTGGGCGGCGTCCAGCGCCAGGTCGATGTCTTCCGCGGTCGAGCGGGCGGCCTGGGTGTAGACCTTGCCGCTGACGGGCGTGATGACGTCGAAGTACTGACCCTTGACCGGCGCAACCCACTTGCCACCGATGAAGTTGTTGTATTGCGATTTGTAGGCGATCTTCGCGCCGGCGGCGCCGGGAGCTGCGTAGTTCATGTGTCGTCCTCTGAAGGGTGGTTGGAAAGAGAAGCCTGATTGGCTGACTTCTCTGTCACAACATCCGTGCCACCGGCCACAAGCGACCCAGAAGCGACTCAAATTGAGACGACTGCTCTCTTTTTTGACACTCGGGTGATCCATCCGCCGCGGCGCGCGTGACACTGCGCCAGCGAGGTACGGCAATGCCGTGCATAAGTGACGGTCGGTCTGCCGTCAGCCTGCGAGACCCACCACCAACGACGAGACGTCCATCGCTGCCCAGGCCCGCTGCCCCTTGCGCGCTGCAAACGGATGCGCCGCAAAACCCACCCACTGCCCGCCACCGTCCAGCGACAGCACCACCTCATCGCGCCCCTGCCCGCGCGCCAGCCGCTCGATGCGACCGGGCAACACACTCTGATCGTGCGACTCGGCAATGTCACCCCGCCCGATGCGTACCGCCGTTGCCTTGCACAGCACCAGCACCTCCAGCCCCGCGCGCAACCCCAGCAGATCGACACTCTCGCGCGTCACGCTCGACGTCAGCAGCGACTGTCCCGGCGTGCGCAGCCGCACCAGCACCGTCGGGTCGTCCTGACCCAGCGGCTCCACCGACTCCACGTGGCACGGCAGTTGGTTGCGCATGCTCGTGCGCAGACCCAGACCGAACGACAACGAAGACCCGCCGGCAAAACGCGACAGCACCGCCTCGCGTGCGCGCGCCAGCTCGTCCGCGAGAGACAGCAGCTGCATGCCCTGCGGCGTGATCACTGCGCCACCACCACCCGCACCACCCACCGTGCGCTCCACCAGCGACTGCCCGCTCAGGTTGCTCAGCGTATCGATCGCCTGCCAGGCGGCCTTGTAGCTGATGCCCGCATCGCGCGCGGCCTGCGAGATGGACCCGGTCTCAGCCACGCGGCGCAGGACTTCCAGGCGCTTGTCGCTGGGAGCATGGCCCAAAGCTTCAGAGAAGGCGGCGTGCAACGGCCCCTTCAAGGCTTGTTTCATGGCTGGTGACGCTCTCAGCTCTGCCATGCGGGCAGGTCCTCAAAGCGCCAGACCCCCAGGTGCTTGTCCGAATAGATGCCCCCGGTGTGATGGCACCGTTCATCAATCAGCGCGAGGGGAGCAGGAAAGCCGAAGGGCGGACGTTGCATGTTGAGCGGGCGCCACGCACCGGTCGGAATGTCCTCGTTGCCGCGATCACCCACAAAGGTCGTTGCAACCAGATAGCTAGCGCCAGTGCGCCGGAGATTGGCGATGGCGCGCTTGACGTCTTCTGCGCAGAGGTGCACCAAGGCATCGCGACAGAGCACCAGATCGGCCGCCGGCAGACGCTGGCGAACCATGTCGCGGCAGAGGAATTGCCGGCGGGGAGAGGACCAGCGTTTCTCGTTGTCGCTGACGAGCGCTGGAACCACATCCACCCCGAGATAACAATCCACCGCATCGGCCAACGGCGCCGCCCAGTTGAAGTCGCCACACGGCACATCCAGCAGGCATCTGGTGCCCAACGACCGCACCAGTGCGATGAGGTCCGGCAGAAACTGGGCCGCACGCTCGCGCGTTGAGCCGGGCCCCGAACTCGACTCGCAGTCGCCCCAGCTCCTGTTGGCATGGATTGCGCCGAAGACCCTGCGCATTTCGCGGGTCTTGCTGGAAAGCGGGGGCAAATCAAAAAGCGACATCGCAAGGCCTGGCGTCCGGATCTGGTGTGTGCCGACAGATTACCGCAGTCACGGAGCGACCCTGGCTCCACGTGGCGCCAGCTTCCAGCTCAGGTCCGCTACACTCGCTATTCCATTTCGGGATAACGATGCCAGCCACTGTGTTGCGCTCCTGAGCCGAGGTCTCCATGCACTTCCCCGTTCGCCCTCTGACCGCCCTGCTCTTCATCGCGCTCACCCATGGCGCGGTCAGCGCCGCCGAAGCCCAGGTCGCCGTCGCCGCCAACTTCGCCGAGCCGATCAAAGCGATTGCCGCGGTGCTGCAGAAGACCACCGGCCACACGCTGAAGATCTCGACCGGCGCTTCGGGCGCGTTCTACACGCAGATCAGGAACGGCGCGCCGTTCGACGTGTTCCTCTCGGCCGATAACGAGCGTCCTGAGCTGCTGGAGAAAGACGGACTGGCGCAGCCGGGCACACGCTTCACCTACGCCACCGGCAAGCTGGTGCTTTGGTCGGTCGACGCCAAACGGGTCGATGCAAAGGGCGAGGTGCTGAAGTCTTCAAAGCTGGGCAAGGTGGCCTACGCGAACCCGAAGACCGCGCCCTACGGCGCGGCAGCGGTGCAGGTGATGGCGCGGCTGGGCCTGACGCCGTCGCTCACGCCGAAGCTGGTGCAGGGCGAGAGCATCGGGCAGACCTACAGCTTCGTGAAGACCGGCAACGCGGACGTGGGCTTCGTGGCGCTGCCGCAGGTGCTCGAAGGCGGCCGGCTCAAGGAGGGTTCGGTCTGGATGATCCCGCAGACACACTACGAACCGATCCGGCAGGACGCGGTGATCCTGAAGAAAGGTGCAGCCAACGAAGCAGCGCAGGCGCTGGTCAAGCTGCTGCAGAGTCACAACACCAAGGACCTGATCCGGTCCTATGGCTACGAACTCTGAGATGTTTCTCACCCCCGACAACCTGCAAGCGCTCTGGCTGACCTTTGAGGTCGCCGCGCTGACCACGCTGATCCTTCTGCTGCTGGGGACGCCGCTGGCCTGGTGGCTGGCGCGTTCGCGGGCCTGGATCGCGCGGCCGGTGGGTGCGCTGGTGGCGTTGCCGCTGGTGTTGCCGCCGTCGGTACTGGGTTTCTATCTGCTGGTGGCGCTCGGGCCGAAGGGGCCGGTGGGCGAGTGGATGCTGGCGCTGGGTCTGCCCACCCTGCCCTTCACCTTCGCCGGGCTGGTGGTGGCGTCGGTGTTCTATTCGCTGCCGTTCATGGTGCAGCCGATCCTGAACAGCATGCAGGCGCTGGGTGAGCGTCCGCTCGAAGCCGCGGCCACGCTGCGCGCCTCGCCGCTGGATCGATTCCTGCACGTGGTGCTGCCGCTGTGCAGGCCTGGCATCGTGACGGGTTGCATCATGAGCTTCGCGCACACGGTGGGCGAGTTCGGCGTGGTGCTGATGGTGGGCGGCAACATCCCGGGCGTGACGCGCGTGGTGTCGGTGCAGATCTTCGATCACGTCGAGGCGCTCGAATACGCCGACGCGCACCGGCTGGCCGCGGTGATGCTGGTGTTCGCGTTTGTGGTGCTGCTCGCGCTGCAGGTCTACAACGGCCGGCAAGCACGCGAGGTCCGGGCATGAGGGCGGCCCCGCTGATCCTCAAGGCGCAACTCGCCCGCCAGGACTTCGCGCTCGACGTGGCGCTCGAACTGCCCGCGCATGGCATCACCGCCCTTTTCGGCCCTTCGGGTTCGGGAAAGACGACCTGCCTGCGCGTGCTCGCCGGGCTGGAACGGCAGGCGGCCGGCGAAGTCATCGTCAACGGCCAGACCTGGCAGGACAGCGCGCGCAGTGTATTCCTGCCCACACACCGGCGCGCGGTCGGTTATGTGTTCCAGGAGGCCAGCCTGTTCGACCACCTGACGGTCGAAGGCAACCTGCGCTTTGGTTACGTCCGCACGCCCGCGGCCGAGCGGCGACACGGATGGGATCACGGGCTGGACCTGCTGGGCATCCGGCCACTGCTGCAGCGCCGTCCGCGCGAGCTGTCAGGCGGAGAGCGCCAGCGCGTGGCGATCGCTCGCGCGCTCGCGACCAGCCCGCGCCTGCTGCTGATGGACGAGCCGCTGGCGGCGCTGGACGCGGCGCGCAAGGCCGAAATCCTGCCCTGGCTGGAGCAGTTGCACGAAGCGCTGGATCTGCCGGTGGTGTACGTGACCCACGCGGCCGACGAGGTGGCGCGGCTGGCCGATCACGTGGTCGTGCTGGAGCAGGGGCGGGTGCAGGCGCAAGGACCGCTGGCCGACATGCTGACCCGCACCGACCTGCCGCTCTCGCGCGGCGATGCTGCGGTGTCGGTGGTCGTCGCAAAGGCCAGCGGCTATTCACCCGAAGACCTGCTGCAGGTGCTGGATTTCGACGGCGGCCAACTGATGCTGCCGCGCTCCCGGCAGCAATGTCTGGCAACCGGTGCACGCGTGCGGCTGCACATCCAGGCGCGCGACGTCAGCCTGTCGCTGGTGAAGCCGGAGCAGAGCAGCGTCCTCAACGTGCTGGCCTGCACGGTGGTGCAGGTGGTGGACGATGCCCCCGGCCAGGTGCTGGTGCGCCTGCAACTGGGTGACGCTGGGCGCGGCACCCAGTTGCTCTCGCGCATCAGCCGCCTCTCGGCCCGCCGGCTTGCCATCGCGCCGGGCAAGCGGGTCTACGCCCAGATCAAGGGCGTAGCAATGGTGCGTTGAATGCCAGGCCTACTTCGCAGCGTTGGGGAAGAACAGCTGCTCGCCGCCAATCTTGTAGTCGGCGATCACCTTCTGGCCGGCGGCGCCGGTCACCCAGTCGACGAACTTCTGGCCTTCGGCGGTCTTGACGTTGGGGAACTTGGCGGCGCTGACCAGCATGACGCCGTACTGGTTGAACAGGCGCTTGTCACCCTCGACCAGCACCGCCAGATCCGCGCGGTTCTTGAAGTTCAGCCAGGTGCCACGGTCGGCCAACACATAACCGCCGGTTGACGCCGCCATGTTCAGCGCCGGACCCATGCCGCAACCGCACTCCTTGTAGCCGCTGCCCTTGGCGGCCTCGTTGTCGGTCATCTTCCAGAAGCGCTGCTCGGCCGCGTGCGTGCCGCTCTTGTCGCCGCGCGAGACGAAGGGCGCATTGCCGGCGGCCAGCTTCTTGAACGCGGCCACGATGTCGTTGCCCTTGGTCGCGGCCGGATCGGCCTTGGGACCGACGAGGATGAAGTCGTTGTACATGACCTCGAAGCGCTTGGCTGCGAAGCCGTCGGCGACGAACTTCTCTTCGGCTGGCTTGTCGTGCACGAACAGCACGTCGGCGTCGCCGCGGCGCGCCATGTCGATTGCCTGGCCGGTACCGAGGGCCACGACCTTGACGTCGATATTCGTCGCCTTCTTGAACTCGGGCAACAGGTGGGCGAACAGGCCGGACTGCTCGGTCGACGTGGTCGACGCGATCACGATGCTGGACTGCGCCAGCGCGGCAGTGCTGACCAGCCATCCGGTCGCGACGGCCGCCACGAGCGAAGCTGCTCGAACCAGGGCACCGCCGGGCCGGCTTTGCCGGACGGCCAGTGCCGCCCCCTTGAGGGGGTCGCGCGCAGCGCGGCAGGGGTGATTCATTTCCTTTTTCACGGGGTTTCTCCTTTGACAAAAGCACTGGCCTGCGGGAAGCGGGCTTCCAGCAGGGACTGGTCGAAAAACTGTTGCACGGGCAGGTCGGCCAGCACCTGTCCCTGCTCCATGTAGATGACGCGGCTGGCCAGTCGCTTGACCTGGCCGAGGTTGTGGCTGGCGAACACCAGCGTGGGCAAGGGCCGTCCGGCGGGTGCAGGCTCGGACGCGAAGTCGGCGATCAGCGCTTCGACGTCGCGCTTGGCGTGCGGGTCCAGGCTGGCGGTGGGCTCGTCGAGCAGCCACACATCGGGACGCAGCGCCCAGGCGCGTGCCAGCGCCAGCCGCTGCTGCTGGCCGCCCGACAACGCACGGCCGTTGCGGTCGGCCAGATGCGCAAGCTGCACGCGCTCCATTGCCTCGTTCGCCCGCGCGGCGGTCTGCGCCCACGGAACGCCCGACAGCCAAAGGCCCAGTTGCAGGTTGCGGCGCACCGACATGCGCAGCATGTGCGGCCGCTGGAACAACATGGCGAGGCGCACGCCCGGCGCGCACACCAGCTCTCCACCTCCGAGCGGCAGCAGACCGTGCAAGGTGCGCAGCAGCGTGCTCTTGCCGCAGCCATTCGGCCCGACCAGCGCCACCCGCTCGCCCGCCGACACTTGCAGTGCGATGCCGCGCAGGGCCTCGACCTGTGCCGCCGGGCCGAGGCTCACGTTCACGTCGCGCAGCGCCAGCACCACCGCGCTGAAGATCGGACCAGTCATGTCGTGGCCATCCGCAGGTCGCCACCGTCCAGATGCTCGCGCCAGCGGCGCAGCAGCGACACCGCGGTGTTGAGCGCCAGCACCACCATGAGCAGCACGATGCCCAGTCCCAGCGCCAGCGGCAGGTCGCCCTTGCTGGTTTCCAGTGCGATGGCCGTGGTCATCACGCGGGTGAAGCCGTCGATATTGCCGCCCACGATCATCACCGCGCCGACCTCGGAAATCGCACGCCCGAAGGCTGTGATCAGCACCGTGAGCAGCGCATAGCGTTCGTCCCAGGCCATCAGCAGGCTGCGCAGGCCGGTGCGCGCGCCCAGCGAGGTCAACTGCTCGCCGTGCTGGCGGTCCGCGTCTTCGACCACCTGCCGCGTCAGCGCCGTCACCAGCGGCAGCACGAGGATGGTCTGCGCAACCACCATCGCCTTGAAGCTGAACAGCCAGCCCAGAAAACCCAGTGGTCCGGAGCGCGAGAGCAGCAGGTAGATCACCAGGCCGACCACCACCGACGGAATGGCCAGAAAGGTGTTGAGCAAAGTCAGCAGCGCGGGGCGGCCCGGAAAACGCGCCACGGCCAGCCAGGCTCCGAGCAACAGGCCCAGACTGCAGGCCAGCAGGCAGGCGGTGGCGCTCACGGACAGGGAGCGCAACACGATGGCCCAAAGGGCCGCATCTCCGGAGGCGATGAGTTGCAGCGCGGTGGCCGCACTGTCGGAAAACGTGTTCATAGGTTGTAGTGAGCTTAAGCGACGCGGGGCCCTCTATTTCTTGGGGCGCACCATGTATGAACATCACTTCATAAGGGTCGATGACGTGTCCTTTCGGCTTTGGCACACTCGCGCGATGCGCAAGATTCAGCTTTCATATTCGATCGCCCAGCAACGCCCCAAAGGTCCGGCACTGGGAGCGGCTTTGCTGCGCAATCCTTTGATCGATTTGTTGCAGGCAGTGCGCAATCAGGGATCGATTTCCGGTGCGGCGCGACTGATCGGGTTGTCCTACCGTCACGTGTGGGGACAACTCAAGGAATGGGAGCAGGAACTGGGCCAGCCGCTGATCCTTTGGGAGCGAGGCCAGGCGGCGCAACTCAGTCCGTTCGGCCAGCGCCTGCTGATGGCCGAGCGGCTGGCGCAGGCGCGTCTTGGCCCGCAGACCGAGGCCCTTCGCGCCGAGCTGGAGCGGGCGTTCTCGCTGGCCTTCGAAGACAGCGAGACTGCTCCCAGCGACCTGCTCACGCTCTATGCCAGTCACGACCACGCGTTGACCGTGCTGCAGGAAGTGGCCGCCGGCATGACACCGGCCACGGTGCCGTCGCGCCCGAACCTGCACCTGGACATCCGTTTCACCGGCAGTGTGGACGCGATCCGCGCACTCAACGAAGGCCGCTGCCAGCTCGCAGCCTTTCACACGCAGCCGTTCGCAGCGGCGGGCAGCCTCAGCGCCCGCACCTACCGCCCGCTGCTCAAACCCGGCACCCACAAAATCATCGGCTTCGCGCGCCGTGCACAGGGGCTGATGGTCGCCCCCGGCAATCCGTTGAGGCTCAACGAACTGCGCGACGTGGTCAGCACCCGGGCCCGGTTCGTCAACCGCTCGCGCGGCACTGGCACGCGGTTGCTGCTGGACGAGCTGCTGGCGCAGGGTGGTCTGGCGGCCGAGAGCCTGATGGGCTACGACCGCGACGAAGCCTCACACGCGGCTGTGGCACAGGCTATTGCCGCCGGCGAAGCCGACGTCGGGCTGGGCACGCTGTACGCGGCGCGCGACTACGGTCTGGGTTTCGTGCCGCTGACCGACGAACGCTACCTGCTGGTGAGCCTGAAGTCGGCACTGGAACAGCCGGCGATGCTGAAGCTGCTGGCCCTGCTGCGCAGCCGCACCTGGCAGGACACGCTCAACGCCCTGCCCGGCTACGCGACCGACCACTGTGGTGAAGTGGCCGCGATGAAGCGACTCCTGCCTTGGTGGGACTGATGGTTTCGGGCGTCAGCCGGGCTCAGGCAGTCGCTTGCGCCGCTGGAGCGACCGGAACGGCTGGCGTCTGCACCGGCAACGGCGAAGGATTCGGCAACCGGCGCGCGATCTCGGCCACCAGCTGACGCGCCAGTTCCAGCTTGGTCGCGCGTGGCAGCTCGGTGTTGCCCTGATCGTCGATCAGCAACAGCGCGTTCTCGTCCTGACCGAAGGTGTCCGGACCGATGTTGCCCACCAGCAGCGGCACGCCTTTGCGAACCCGCTTGGCCTGCGCATGCGCCAGCAGGTCTTCGCTCTCGGCGGCAAAGCCGACGCAGTACAGGGTGTTGTTGAGGGCGCGCGGGCTCTTGGCGATACCGCTGAGGATGTCGGGGTTCTCGACGAAGGTCAGCGGCGGCACCTGCCCGGTGCCGTCCTTCTTGATCTTCTGCACCGCCGATTCGGTGGGCCGCCAGTCGGCCACCGCCGCTGCGGAAATGAAGACGGTTGCGTTCTGGCTCAACACGTTGAGCGTTTTCTGCATGTTCAGCGCAGTCTTGACGTTGATGCGTCCGACCCCGCGTGGTGTGGCCAGGCTGACCGGGCCGGCCACCAGCGTCACGTTGGCGCCGGCTTCGTGGGCCGCGCGCGCAATGGCAAAGCCCATCTTCCCGCTGGACAGGTTGGTGATGCCGCGCACCGGGTCGATGGCTTCGAAGGTCGGGCCAGCACTGACCAGGACGTGTTGCCCCGCAAGCAGCTTGGGTGTGAAGAAACGGACCAGCTCGTACAGCAGTTCGTCGGGTTCGAGCATGCGGCCATCGCCCGTCTCGCCACAAGCCTGCTCGCCAATGCCCACGTCCAGCACGGTCGCGCCATCGGCGCGCAGCTGTGCCACATTGCGCTGCGTGGCCGGGTGCGCCCACATCTCGCGGTTCATGGCCGGCGCCAGGATCAGGGGCACCTTCTCCAGCGGACGGGCCAGGCACATCAGGCTGAGCAGGTCGTCGGCCCGGCCGTGCAGCAGCTTGGCCATGAAGTCGGCACTGGCAGGTGCGATCACGATCGCGTCGGCATCGCGGCTGAGGTTGATGTGCGGCATGTTGTTGTCCACACCCGCCGCGCTGCGCTCGTCCCACTGGGAAGAAAACACCGGTCGTCCCGACAGTGCCTGCATCGTCACCGGCGTGATGAACTGGCCGGCCGCCTCGGTCATCACGACCTGCACCGTCGCACCGGCTTTGATCAGCGTGCGACAGAACTCGGCCGCCTTGTAGCAGGCGATGCCGCCCGACAGACCGAGGACGATGTGTTTTCCGGAGAGCTCGTTCATGGCGGCAATGTATCAGGTTGATACGAATTTCTACACTAAAAACCGGCGCCTGGGCGCTCCCCTGGCGGTGGGTGGATCTGGGGGTGCCGCCTATAATCGGCATTTCCACCTCCTGCGAGCTAAAGGCTCGCCCGAGACATGACCAAATTCGTGTTCGTCACCGGCGGTGTGGTGTCCTCCCTTGGCAAGGGCATTGCTTCTGCTTCCCTGGCTGCGATCCTTGAATCGCGCGGCCTCAAAGTCACCCTCATCAAGCTCGACCCGTACATCAACGTGGACCCGGGCACCATGTCGCCGTTCCAGCACGGCGAGGTGTTCGTCACCGACGACGGCGCCGAAACCGACCTGGACCTCGGTCACTACGAGCGTTTCATTGAAACGCGCATGAAGAAGACCAACAACTTCACCACCGGCAAGATCTACCAGTCGGTGCTGGAGAAGGAACGCCGCGGCGATTACCTCGGCAAGACGGTGCAGGTGATCCCGCACGTCACCAACGAGATCCAGGAATTCATCAAGCGTGGCGCCGGCATCGGCACGCCCGATGCGGTGGACGTGGCCATCGTCGAGATCGGCGGCACAGTGGGCGACATCGAATCCTTGCCGTTCCTGGAAGCCGTGCGCCAGATGAGCCTGCGCATGGGCCCGAACAACTCGGCCTTCGTCCACCTGACCTACCTGCCGTGGATCGCTGCGGCCGGTGAGCTGAAAACCAAGCCGACCCAGCACACGGTGCAGAAGCTGCGCGAGATCGGCATCTCGGCCGACGCCCTGCTCTGCCGCGCAGACCGCCGCATCCCCGAAGAAGAGCGTGCCAAGATTTCGCTGTTCACCAACGTGCCCGAGTGGGGTGTGATCAGCATGTGGGACGTGGACACCATCTACAAGGTGCCGCGCATGCTGCATGAGCAGGGCCTGGACGGCCTGATCTGCGACAAGCTTCGCCTGAACACACCGCCGACCAGCCTCAAGCGCTGGGACGATCTGGTCTACGAGACCGAGCACCCGCAGGGCGAGGTCAAGATCGCCATGGTCGGCAAGTACGTCGACCTGTCGGACAGCTACAAGTCGGTCAACGAAGCGCTGCGCCACGCCGGCATGCGCAACCATGTGCGCGTGAAGATCGACCACGTCGATTCCGAGACCATGGAAGGCTCTGACGCCGCCCAGAAGCTGGCACAGTACGACGCCATCCTCGTGCCCGGCGGCTTCGGCCAGCGCGGCGTGGAAGGCAAGATCAACACCGCCCGCTACGCCCGCGAGCACAAGGTGCCTTACCTCGGCATCTGCCTGGGCATGCAGGTCGCGACCATCGAATACGCCCGCCACGTGGCCGGCCTCGAAGGCGCCAACAGCACCGAGTTCGACGCCGCCACACCGCACCCGGTGATCGCGCTGATCGAGGAGTGGAAAGACGCCGACGGTAGCATCCAGAAGCGCGATGCCAGCTCCGACCTCGGCGGCACCATGCGCCTGGGCGCGCAAAGCTCCGACGTGGCCAAGGACACCCTGGCGCACAGCATCTACGGCGACGTGGTGACTGAGCGCCATCGGCATCGCTACGAAGCGAACGTGAACTACCTCGACCAGCTGCGCAAGTCCGGACTGGTGATCTCGGCACTGACGCAACGCGAACAGCTGACTGAGATCGTCGAACTGCCCAAGGCCGTGCACCCCTGGTTCATCGGCGTGCAGTTCCACCCCGAGTTCAAGTCCACCCCGTGGAACGGCCACCCGCTGTTCAATGCCTTCATCAAGGCCGCGGTCGAGCACCACGGCCGCCAGAAGCTTAAGGCCGTGGCCTGATCGGCAGAGCGAAACATGCCCATGCAACTCTGCGGATTCGACGTCGGCCTGGACAGGCGCTTTTTCCTGATCGCGGGCACCTGCTCGATCGAGGGGCTGCAGATGTCCCTCGACGTCGCCGGCCAGCTCAAGGAAATCTGTTCGGCACTCGGCATCCCGCTGATCTACAAGGGCTCATTTGACAAGGCCAACCGCTCATCCGGCGCCAGCCAGCGCGGTGTCGGCATCGACGCCGGCCTGAAGATCCTGGACGAGGTACGCCGGCAGACCGGCCTGCCCGTGCTCACCGACGTGCACGAAGAGTCGCAGATCGCCGAAGTCGCCAGCGTCGTGGACGTGCTGCAGACGCCGGCCTTCCTGTGCCGCCAGACCGATTTCATCCGCGCCGTGGCCCAGTCGGGCAAGCCGGTGAACATCAAGAAGGGCCAGTTCCTCGCGCCCTGGGACATGAAGAACGTGATCGACAAGGCCCGCGCTGCCGCGAAGGAAGCCGGCCTGTCGGAAGACCGCTTTCTCGCCTGCGAGCGCGGCGTGAGCTTTGGCTACAACAACCTCGTGGCCGACATGACCAGCCTGGCCGAGATGCGCAAGTCCGGCGCGCCGGTGGTGTTCGACGTGACCCACTCGGTGCAGAAGCCTGGCGGCCTGGGCAACGTCAGCGGTGGCGCGCGCGAGATGGTGCCGGTGCTGGCCCGGGCCGGTGTGGCTGCGGGCGTGGCTGGCCTTTTCATGGAAACGCACCCCAAACCGGCCGAAGCCTGGTCCGACGGCCCGAACGCCGTGCCGCTGGGCCGCATGAAGGCGCTGCTGGAAACCCTGGTCGCGCTCGATTCCGTAACCAAAACAACTCCGCTGCTGGAGGACGATTTCCAATGAGCGGGTACATCATTGCGGACGTGACCGTCACCGACGAAGCGCAGATGAAGGTCTACCGCGAGTGGAGCACGCGTGCCATGCAGGAGTTCGGCGCCGAGGTTCTGGTGCGCGGTGGCCGTGTCGAGCCGCTGGAAGGCGACTGGAACCCGCAACGGGTCGTGGTGCTGAAGTTCAAGGACATCGCCACTGCGCAGGCCTATTACCAGTCCGAGACCTATACCCATGCGCGCACGATGCGCGAGGGCGCGGGCTCGATCCGCATGTTGGCTGTCGAGGGCGTGTGAGCGCCCTTCCCTGTTTTCTTGTTTGACTTGTTCCAAAGGTAGAAAAGATGAGTGCAATCGTTGATATCGTCGGCCGCGAAGTCCTGGACAGCCGTGGCAACCCCACCGTCGAATGCGACGTCCTGCTGGAATCGGGCGTGATGGGCCGTGCGGCCGTGCCGTCGGGCGCCTCCACCGGCTCGCGCGAAGCCATCGAGCTGCGCGACGGCGACAAGAAGCGTTACCTCGGCAAGGGCGTGCTCAAGGCCGTTGAAAACATCAACACCGAAATCAGCGAAGCCGTGCTGGGCTTGGACGCCTCCGAGCAGGCCTTTCTGGACAAGACCCTGATCGACCTCGATGGCACCGAAAACAAGGGCCGCCTGGGCGCCAACGCCATGTTGGCCGTGTCGATGGCCGTGGCCCGCGCCGCAGCTGAAGAAGCCGGCCTGCCGCTGTACCGCTACTTCGGCGGCATGAGCGCGGTGCAGATGCCCGTGCCGATGATGAACATCATCAACGGCGGCGCCCATGCCAACAACTCGCTGGACCTGCAGGAGCTGATGATCATCCCCGTGGGCGCGCCGTCGTTCCGCGAAGCCCTGCGCTGGGGTGCCGAGGTGTTCCATGCCCTCAAGGCCATCCTGCACGACAAGCACATCAGCACCGCCGTGGGCGACGAAGGCGGCTTTGCCCCCTCGGTCGAGAACCATGAAGCCGCGCTGCAACTGATCCTGCAGGCCATCGACAAGGCCGGTTACACCGCTGGCGAGCAGATCGCCCTGGGCCTGGACTGCGCCGCCAGCGAGTTCTACAAGGACGGCAAGTACGTGCTCGAAGGTGAAGGCGGCATCGCGCTGACCGCCGAGCAGTGGACCGACATGCTGGCCACCTGGGCCGACAAGTACCCCATCATCTCGATCGAAGACGGCATGGCCGAAGGCGACTGGGACGGCTGGAAGGTGCTGACCGAGCGCCTGGGAAAGAAGGTGCAGCTGGTGGGCGACGACCTGTACGTCACCAACACCAAGATCCTGAAAGAAGGCATCGACAAGGGCATCGCCAACTCGATCCTGATCAAGATCAACCAGATCGGCACCCTGACCGAAACGTTTGCAGCCATCGAAATGGCCAAGCGCGCCGGCTACACCGCTGTGATTTCGCACCGCTCGGGTGAGACCGAAGACAGCACCATCTCCGACATCGCGGTGGGCACCAACGCCGGTCAGATCAAGACCGGCTCGCTGTCGCGTTCGGACCGGATGGCCAAGTACAACCAGCTGCTGCGCATCGAGGAAGACCTGGGCGACGTGGCCGTGTACCCCGGCCGCGCTGCCTTCTACAACCTCAAGTAAGGCCTCGCAGCCGAGCGCTAAACTCCGCCCATGGCAAACCGCTTTGTCCCCGGCCTCCTGATCACACTGCTGCTCGTCGTGCACGCGCAGCTGTGGTTCGGCCGGGGCAGCGTGCCCCAGGTGAATCGAATGAAGGCGGAGTTGGCGCTGCTCGAATCGGTCAACCGGCAGGCGCAGTGGCGCAACGACCGGCTGGCCAGCGAAGTGCGTGACCTCCACGAAGGTCTGGGCATGGTCGAGGAACTGGCCCGCCAGGACCTGGGCATGGTCCGGCCCAACGAGATCTTCGTCCAGATCGCCCACAAGAAGCCCTGAGCGACGCCGTGGCACTGGTTGTCACGCTGCTCGGCGGCGAATCCACCGGCAAGACCACGCTCGAGCACGCCCTGTGCGCTCAGCTTCAAGCGCTGGGCCTGTCCACTCTCCTGGTTCCCGAACACCTGCGCCAATGGTGCGAAGCCCGTGGCCGCGCGCCCCACGCCGACGAGCAGGCTGCCCTGGCACTCGAACAGGCCCGCCTGATCGACGATGCGGCTCGCCAGGCGACCCTGCAGGTGGTGATCGCCGACACGGCCCCGCTCGTGATCGCCGCTTACAGCGAGCTGTACTTCAACGACCTCAGCTTGTTGCCCGATGCGCTGCGCTGGCAACAGACCGTCGGCCTCACGCTGCTCATGGGACTGGACCTGCCCTGGGTGTCGGACGGTTTTTTTCGCGACAGCCCGGCGGTGCGGGACGCCACCGACGCGGTGCTGCGTCGCGAACTCCAATCGGCCGGCCTGCCCTTCCAGACGGTCTACGGCCAGGGGAAGGCCCGTGAACAGCAGGCGCTGCGCGCCATCGGCCGCGCTCTCGGACCTTCCCTCGGCGGTGTCCTCCTGGCCGGCAATGCCGACTGGGCGTCGGGTCGCCGCCCCTGGAGCTGCGAGAAGTGCAGCGACCCCGACTGCGAACACCGCCTCTTCAGCGGGCTGCTGGCCCGCAGCGCCGACAACAGTTCGACACACTGAGTTTTCCTTAAATTTGGGATTTATTCCCAAATCATGATTCAATAGCGGCCTTGCCATCCCACGGAGAGCCGCCATGCGCGTTCGGTCTCGTGGCTGGACACTGCGCCTGCTTGGCGTCCTGTTCGGCCTGTTTGCCCTGTCTGGACCTGTCCTCGCCGAGGACTTCCTGCCACCCGAGCAGGCCTTTGTCCTGACCACCACGCCGCAGCCAGACCAGACCATCCGCGTCCACTGGCAAGTGGCACCGGGCTACCACCTTTACCGCGACCGGCTGTCGTTCCAGGGCGAAGGCCCGGCGACCGAATGGAAGGCCGTCGCCCTTCCGCCGGCCAAAGAGGTTTTCGACAGCAACTTCAACCGTGCGATGGCGGTCTACACCGCACCTGTCGACATCGACGTGCGCCTGGTCCGGGGCACCAGCCGCAGCCTGACCATCGGCTGGCAGGGATGCGCCGACGACGGCCTGTGCTACCCGCCCGAGTCGCGTGAACTGAAGCTGGACACGGCCTACACCGCCAAGCCCGCACCGGCGACACCCGCCCCGGACGACGACAACGCGATCGCCCGCGCACTGGCCTCGGGCAGCTTGCTCAAGGTGACCGGCGCCTTCCTCGTGGCGGGACTGCTGCTGGCCTTCACGCCCTGCGTGCTGCCCATGGTGCCCATCCTCTCTTCGCTCATCGCGGGCCAGGGCGCTCCGGTCGGCCGCACCAGGGGCTTCCTGCTTTCACTGTCGTATTCGGTCGGCATGGCCCTGGTCTACGCGGCCTTTGGCGTGGCCGCCGGGCTGGCGGGCGAAGGGCTGGCGGCGTTCCTGCAGAACCCTTGGGTGCTGGGCGCTTTTGCCGCCTTGCTCAGCGCAATGGCGCTGTCGATGTTCGGCGTCTATGAATTGCAGATGCCCAGCTTCGTCCAGACCCGGGCCACCCAGTGGTCCAACCGCTTCTCGGGCGGCTCGTTCGTCGGTGTGTTCCTGATGGGCGGCGTGTCGGCGCTGGTCGTCGGCCCCTGTGTGGCCGCGCCGCTGGCGGGCGCACTGGTCTACATCAGCCAGACCAGGGACGTCGTGATGGGCGGTACCGCGCTGTTTGCGATGGCCATGGGCATGAGCGTGCCGCTGCTGCTGGTCGGACTGTCTGCCGGAAGCCTGCTGCCCCGCGCTGGCACCTGGATGGAGCAGGTCAAGAAGGTCTTCGGCATGGTGCTCTTCGGTGTCGCCATCTGGCTGGTCTCGCCGGTGCTGCCGCCAGCGGTACACATGCTGTTGTGGGCGGCATGGGCGCTGGCGGGCGCCGCCCTGCTGGGTCTGTTCGGTCACCACCCCGACCGCAACGCCACGCGACCCGCCGCCCGCGCGGTCGCGTTCGCGCTCGGTGGCATCGCGGCCGTTCTTCTGGTCGGTGCCGCCTCGGGCGGCAGTTCGGTGCTGCAGCCACTGGCACATCTGCGCCCCGGCGGCGCCACAGGGGTCACGGCAGCCGCCCCGGCCACCGAAGCCAGGTTGCCGTTCCAGCGTGTCAAGGATCTGCACGAGCTCGATGCGATGCTGGCCAAGGCGGGCCAGGAAGGGCAGCGTGTGATGCTCGATTTCTACGCCGACTGGTGCGTCGCGTGCAAGGAGTTCGAGGCCCTCACGTTCAGCGAGCCGGTGGTTCGCCAGCGCCTGTCGGCGGTCAAGCTGCTGCAGGTCGACGTCACCGCCAACAACAGCGCCGACCGCGAACTGCTCAAGCGCTATGGCCTCTTCGGCCCGCCGGGCGTGCTCTTCTTCAACCCGTCGCGCAAAGAAGGCGTTGTGCACAAGGTCATCGGCTTCCAGAACGCCCAGGCGTTCCAGGCCAGCCTGGACCGCGCCCTGACGCCCTGACACCCTGCCCACCAGGGGTCAGGGCTGCAAGGACCTCAGTCGTGGTCCTCGTGTTCGATCCTGGTCGCCACCAGGACCGAGCCATGCCAGCTGCCATAGACCTCGATTTCCTGCCCAACCTGGAGACCCGCCGCCGCACCAGCCACCGCCGAAGCGTCGACCTGCACCGAGCCCAGCATGAAGTAGGCGCCGGAGAATGCTGAGGTCACCACGCCCTCGATCTCCACCACCTTGCCGGAGCCGGTGTCGCCGCGCACGTCGATGCGCCGCACGGCGCTGACTTCGAGCTGCTGCTTCTCGGCATCCCATTCCCCGGTCAGGCGGTAGAGACCGCCGCCGAGGCCGGAGGCCTTGTCGCCGGTCAGGCGGATCCCGTTGACCGAGCGGTTCTCGCCCGAGCCTTCGACCCTGCCGGTCACGGTCGCCCGGTGGCCAGATGCGGCGTCCACCCGTGTCGCCACCCACTGGCGACCATCGGCGTCGGCCTGCAGCCCCCAGACCACGACCGTCTGGCCCACGGAGGGCGACACGTCGGCAAAGGTCGAGGCTTTGAGCGAGATGCTCATGCCCATGACCGTGAAGCGGTCACCGCCAGCGCTGGTCACGGTCCCTTGCGCAATCGACCAGACGTCGATCGCCTGCGCCACACCGGTCAGGCCGTCGGCAGCGCGGGTGCCGCTGATGCCGGCCACCATGCCCAGGCGCAGTGCCGAACTGCTCGCGCCCGAGCCATCGATCGTGATGCGGGCGCCGCTGTCGTCATAGTGCACGCCGTTGATGATCACGCTGCCAAAGCCAGAGATCGGACCGAGCACCGAAATACCGGTGCCACCCGTGCCGGGGGTGCCGGCCGTCTGCGTGGAGCCGTCGCTTCCGGTCTGAGCGGGAGAAGCGGGCGACCCGGAGCCTCCCGACGCAGCGTCGCTGGCGGCGGTACCGTCGCCAGCGGTGTTCGAACTGCCGCCGCAACCCGCCAGCGCGGCCACCGCCAGCGCAATCCAGTGACGGCGACTGACCGAGGCGGCGGGAGTGGGAACCTGTCTCATGGATTGCTCTTTCTTTTGTGACGCCGGGCAGTGGACTTCGGCGCCGCTTCGGCGCCGACCTCCTCCTGGTCCACCTGGCTGAAATACACACCAAAACGGACCCGCACCTTGGGGGCTTCCTGCGCCTGGCTGCGCTGTTCGGCGACGGTGGCCGACACCAGAAACTGCTGCAGCACATCGGCCCACAGCCGCCGTGCGGCCTGCTGGAGGGCTGCTGCCTGTTCCGCCGTCAAACCGTCGGAAAACGCGCTTTGCTCAAGCAGCGGCGGCCCCACGCGGTGCGGCGAGAGGTTGTGCGCGGCGGTGGACAGGTGATCACCCACGTTGTTGGCCAGGAAGTGGAAGGAGTCATTCAACCCCTCCTTGGGCACGAAAGCGGTGTCATTGAGTTGCACCAAGCCGTCCTCCTGCACGGTGGCCACACCCAGCCGCTGCAGCTCCTCCAGCACGGCCCGGGCACCCACGTCGCGGCTGACCTCGGCAATCAGCATGGAGAAATCGGGCTCGCCCGGATGGCCCAGCCGCGGCGTGCGCGCCAGCGGCAGCGGCGTGCGGTCGGCGCGCAGGAAACGCGGATCGCTGATCCACCGGGCCACCACGGCCGTGGCGATCGGAACCATGGGCGGCGTCAGGCCGGAGTCGTCGGGTACCTGCTCGCGCAGGCGCCGCACGTCCTTGCGGTGCACGCCGGTCTGGATCGCGATGCGCGAGTCGGAATTGCTGCGGTCTGTCGGGCCGTAACTCGCCACGGCTTCGTCGACCAGGGCTTTCTTGAGCAGTTCCACCATCGACGGCAGCTGCAGGCCGTGGTCGATCATGAGCCGCGCCAGCGGCCGCAGCAGACGCAGCACCGCCGCTGCCGCCAGTTCGGGCTGGGGCAATCCGGCGCCTGACGAAGCGCTGTCGGGATCGGGAGGCTGGCTCATGAGAGGGGATTTTCGCGCCCCAAAAGGCGCTTGGCGCAGACGCCGAATGAAACAAGTTTATGGGTTTATTTACCAAATTTCCAGGCGAAGCCTTGACATCACCGGGAGCAAGGTTACCATTTAAGGGAAATTTTCCCAAATTTAAAAGTTGTCTGGAGTTCCATGCACCAAAAACCCCGCCTCCTCAGGGACATCGCCTCCCTCGCCCTGACCGGCCTGCTGACCTGCAGTGCCTTCGCCCTCGAGGTCGGTCAACCTGCCCCCGCCTTTGAACTGCCGGGCCAGCAAGGCACGGTGCAGCTCTCCGCCTACAAGGGCAAGACGGTGTACCTCGATTTCTGGGCGTCCTGGTGCGGCCCCTGCAAGCAGTCGTTTCCGTGGATGAACGACATGCAGAAAAAGTACGGCGCCAAGGGCTTGCGGGTGGTCGGCGTGAACCTCGACCAGAAGCCGGAAGACGCCAAGGCCTTCCTGGCTGCCACCCCGGCCCAGTTCGACATTGCCTTCGACAGCGCAGGACAGGCGCCCAAACAGTACGGGGTCAAGGGCATGCCCACCTCGATGCTGATCGGCCCGGACGGCAAGGTCCTGATGGTCCACCAGGGCTTCAAGGCCGAAAGCCGGGACGAACTCGAAGCCCAGATCAAGCAAGCCCTCCACATCAAGGAATGACGATGCGCACCCAACTTCTGCTCGCGCTGGCGGCCGGCATGACGCTGCTGACCGGCTGCTCCAACCTCGGCCAGGTCCAGGCCTGGGAAAAAGGCCAGTTGGCCAAGCCGGCCATGACCTTTGAAGCCGATCCGCTGGACCAGCGCTTCATGCAGCACATCTACGGCAGCAAGGAAGCCGCCAGCGGCGGCTACGGCGTGGGCGGCGGCGGCTGCGGCTGCAACTGAGGACCGGAACATGAACGACCAAACACACCACAACACCTCCGGCAGCGTCCTTCTCGCCTCGCTGATGCTGCCGGGCCTGGCGACCCTTGCCATGGCACTGCCCTCCGACGCTCGCGCGGAAGCACCACCGGAAAAATCCACCCTGTCGCTGAAGTACGGCAACTACCAGGACAGCGAGTCCGGCTGGACCCGCGTCACCGTCAATGCGCCGCAGGTCTACCTGATGACGCCCATCGGCGAGCAGTGGTCGGTCGAAGCCTCTGGCGTGGTCGACAGCGTCTCGGGCGCCTCGCCGCGCATGCACACCCTGCGTTCGGGCGCCAGCCGGATGGAAGACGACCGCAAGGCCGGCGACGTCAAGGTCACGCGCTACTTCAGCCGTGCCGCGGTTTCCGCCAGCTTCGCGCTGTCGGACGAACACGACTACACGTCCAAGGCCCTGGGCCTGCAGGCGCGCTGGTCGAGCGACGACAACAACCGCACCTGGACCGTCGGCACCGGTTTCTCGCGCGACCGCATCGACAACCAGTCCAACGGCGTCAACACCGCCATCAACCAGCGCAAGCGTGTCAACGAAATCATGGGCGGCGTCACGCAGGTGCTGACCGCGTCGGACATCGTGCAGTTCAACCTGACCCGCGGCATGGGTTCAGGCTACTTCAACGACCCGTACAAGCTGTTCGACAACCGGCCCGACAAGCGCAACACCTGGATCGGCCTGGCGCGCTGGAACCACCACATCGCGTCGCTGGACACCACAGCCCGCACCAGCTACCGCTACTACTCGGACACCTTCGGCGTGCGCGCGCACACCGTGGATCTGGAACTGGTCAAGGCAGTCGGCCCCTGGACCTTCACGCCCGGCGTGCGTTACTACATGCAAAGCGCGGCGTCGTTCTACTTCGACCCGGTGCTCGACAGCAACGGCAACTACAACACCGCTGCCACCATGCAGCGCGCCGCCGGGATCTCGGGCTACCGGTCCGCCGACCAGCGCCTGTCGGCCTTCGGCGCCTGGAACTGGTCGATGAAGGTGGCCTACGCGCTGTCCAAGAACACCACGGCCGACGTCAAGCTCGATCTCTACCGCCAGTCGTCCAGCCTGCGCATCGGTGGCGGCAGTCCGGGTCTGTCGCCGATGAACGCCCGCACCATCCAGGTCGGGTTGACGCACCAGTTCTGACGGACACGCCGCCGCCATGCAAACCTTGCTGTTCGAGTTCCGCGCGATGGGAGGCCCCTGCAGCTTCCATCTGCGCGGCACCAGCGGATCGCACGCAGAGCAGTCGGCGCGCAAGGCCATTGCCGAGGTGCGGCGCATCGAGGCGAAGTTCTCGCGCTATCTCGAAGACAGCGTGGTCTCTCGCATCAACCGTGCAGCGGGAAACGCGGCGGTCCAGGTTGACGAAGAGACCCGCCAGCTGCTGATGTTCGCGGACCAGCTCTGGCGCCAGAGCGATGGTCTGTTCGACATCACCTCTGGCGTGTTGCGCCAGGCCTGGAACTTCTCGGCCCAGGCACTGCCTTCGCCGTACCGCCTGGCCGATGCACGGTCGCGGATCGGCTGGGAGCGGGTGCACATCGGCGATGACCGCGTGCGCCTGGCCGACGCGGGCATGGAGATCGACTTCGGCGGCTTCGGCAAGGAGTACGCGGCCGACCGCGCCGCGGTCGTGCTGCGCGAAGCCGGCGTCGAACACGCCCTGGTGAACCTCGGTGGCGATCTGCACGCACTCGGCGATCCGTCCGCAGCGTCGGCCGTTCCCTGGTCTATCGACATCCAGCACCCGCGCCCGCCAGTGGCCCATCCGATGGCCAGCATCGCCCGCGTTTCGCTGAAACAGGGGGGTCTGGCGACCAGTGGCGATTACGAACGATTCATCGAAGTCGACGGCCGCCGCTACTGCCACATCCTCAACCCGCTGACCGGATGGCCAGTCAGCGTCCACCAGTCGATCAGTGTGCTGGCCCCCAACGCCACCGCGGCGGGAGCCCTGACCACCATCGCCATGCTCAAGGAAGAAGGCGCCATCGCCTGGCTGGAAAGCCAGGGCGCCAGCTACCTCGCCGTCGGCCACGGCGGACACGTCCGCACCAACGCGCCCCAGTTCCACCTCACATCGACACAAGCATCCACCGCCACGAGTCCACAACCATGAACACCCACCTGCACCGCCTGACCCTGATCGCCCTGACCACCAGCCTGGCCGCCCTCACCGCCTGCGGCGGCGGAGGCGGTGGCGACTCCACCACGCCGGCCGCCACGACCACCGCAGGCACGGACACCACCGCAACACCCGCACCCGCGGCTGCCCCTGCCGCGTCTCCGTCGGCCCTCAACGGCAAGTCGCTGTACCAGGCCAACTGCGCCTCCTGCCACGGCGGCAACCCGGCGCAAAACATCAGCAAGGTGCTCAAGGGCACCGCGCCGGGCAACACGCTCAACGCCATCGCCAGCAACGCAGGTGGCATGGGCTACCTCAGCGGCACCATCGGCGCCGCACAAGCCAACGACATCGCCGCCTACCTGGCCCAACCCAACATCTGACCTCACCGGGAGAACACCATGTCAACTGCCACCGGCCTGCACCTTTGTGCCCTGACGCTCGCCATTGCCACCCTCAGCGCCTGTGGCGGAGGCAGTGACACCACCGTGACCGAAAACGAATGCAGCACCAGCGCCCCGGCCCCGGTTGCTGCGGCAACGCCAGCGGCCGCACCGGCGGCGGCGCCAGCGACAAGCAACAGTCGTGACGATGACGGCGACGACGACAACGAGCGCGAACACGACAAGAGCGTGCAGATCAAAGCCACCAGTTGCCCGGCCCCGTCGACCGGCACCACCACTGCCGCGGCTCCGGCCGATACAGGCTCCACCACGGCAGGCTCACCGGCGCCGGCCCCGGCTCCCGCCCCTGCTCCGGCGCCTGCAGCAAGTGCCTCGGCACTCAACGGCAAGAGTCTCTACGCGGGCAACTGCGCCTCCTGCCACGGCGGCGATCCGACCCAGAACATCAGCAAGATCCTGCGAGGCACGTCGGCGTCCAACACGCTGGGCGCCATTGCCGGCAACAAGGGCGGCATGGGCTTCCTCAGCGGCTCTATCGGCGCCGCCGAAGCCAACGACATCGCGGCCTACCTGGCCCAGCCAGGGATCTGAGAATGCCCCCCACGCTCCACCGTGCACGGGTCGCTGCCCCCCGAGGGGGCTGATCCGGCTTGGGGCGGCCCTGCGCCGGATCGCCGGTTCAGTGCACGCCGGGGGAACCCGGCGGCTGGCTGGCTGCCTGCAGGAACACCTGCGCGGCATCCACCGGGTCGAAGCGGTACTGCGCACCACAGAAGTCGCAGCCCACTTCCACCTGGCCCTGCTCCGCGATGATCGATTCGATCTCGTCGCGGCCCAGTGAACGCAGCATGCCGCTGACCCGCTCGCGCGAGCAGGTGCAGGCAAAACGCGGTCCTTCGGCACCGGCCAGCGGCTCGAAGCGGCGCACGTCCTCTTCCCAGAACAGGCGGTGCAGGATGGTCTCGGCGTCCAGCGTCAACAGTTCTTCCCGCTTGAGGCTGGCGGCCAGCATGGCGATGCGGTTGTAGTCTTCGTTCTGGCCGATCTGGTCTTCGTCGCGCGCCACGGCGCCCGCACCCGACAGGTTGTCCTGGCCCTGCAGCGGCAGGCGCTGGATCAGCAGGCCGGCCGCGACCTGGTCGTTGGCGGCCAACACCAGCCGAGTGTCCAGCTGCTCGCTCTGCAGCATGTAGTGCTCGATCACCTCGCTGAGCTTTTCCAGCTTCTCTCGCTGGTCACCGAACAGCGGCACCACGCCCTGGTAGGGTTGCTGGCCGGGCAGCCGGTCTTTGGGATCGAGGGTGATCGCGCAGCGGCCCTGGTTGTTCACATTGACCATGTGCGACAGCGGCGCGTCTTCGGCCACATCCCCCATCACATTGGCGGTCGCCCGCAGCGTCAGGTCGGGCTGCACTTCTGCCACCGCCAGCTTCACCGGCCCGTCACCCTGCACCTGAAGAATGAGCGCGCCGTTGAACTTGATGTTGGCCTGCATCAATGTGGCCGCGGCGGTCATCTCGCCCAGCAGTTCGGTCACGGCCGCGGGATAGCCGCCGGCCTGCTGGCGGCGGCGCAGGATTTCCTGCCAGCCGTCGGTCAGGCGCACCAGCATGCCACGCACCGGCAGGCCTTCAAACATGAATTTGTGGAGTTCGGACACGCGGGTCTTTCTGCGAAACAAAAGCCGACAACTGCGGCTCAACCAATCTTTTTCAAGCCCTGACGGAAGCGCTCGGCGTTGTCGCGGTAGTGCAAGGCGCTCTTGCGCAGCCCCTCGATCTGCTCTGGCGTGAGCTGGCGAACCACCCGGGCCGGGCTGCCCATGATCATGGATCCGTCGGGAAACTCCTTGCCTTCGGTGACCAGCGAGCCTGCGCCGACCAGGCAGTTCCTGCCGATCTTCACGCCGTTGAGCACGACGGCGCCGATGCCAATCAGCGATTCGTCACCGATGGTGCAGCCATGCAGCATGACCAGGTGCCCTACCGTCACACGTTCGCCGACCACCAGCGGCATGCCTTCGTCGGCGTGCAGCACGCTGCCGTCCTGGATGTTGCTGCCTGCGCCGACCACGATGCGGTCGGAATCGCCGCGCGCAATCGCGCCGAACCAGACGCTGGCGCCATCACCCAGCGTGACATCACCCATCACCTGCGCGCTGTCGGCCACCCAGGCCGATTCGGCGATGTCGGGTTTGCGTCCGTCGAGTTCGTAAATCGCCATCCGTGTCTCCGTTGGGTGCGCGCCGTGGGCGCTGGTTGCAAACCTAGAATTGTAGGGATGCCCTCCCGTGACGCCGCCGCTGCCCCACTTTCCCCTTCGCCTGGCCTGCGCAAAGGCGCCCTCGCGGCACTGTGCCAATCCGACCCGCAAGCCAAGGTCGAGGCCACCCACGCGCTATGGAGCGCGCTGACCGCACTGGCGGACGAGGCCGCACGCAAACACGCCCTGTCGCCAGGCACCGCGATGGCCTCTCCCTCGCAGGCGCTGCCGGGCCGACCGCAGCGCCCGCCACTGGTTCCGCCGACCGAGGTGCCGCACCGCTCGCCGTTCACCGACGAAGGCCTGGCCGCGCTGCTGCACGCGGTCTGCCACATCGAGTTCAACGCCATCAATCTCGCGCTGGACGCGGTCTGGCGCTTTGCGGGCATGCCGCTGGATTTCTACCGCGACTGGTTGCGCGTGGCCGACGAGGAGGCCACCCACTTCACCCTGCTGCGCACGCACCTGCTCAGCCTGGGCCACGACTATGGCGACTGCCCGGCGCACGATGGCCTGTGGGAGATGTGCGTCAAGACGCAGGACGACATCACGGCGCGCATGGCGCTGGTGCCGCGCACGCTGGAAGCGCGCGGACTGGACGCGACCCCACTGATCCAGGCCCGCCTGCGCAAGGTCGGCACCCCGGCCGCGCTGCGGGCGGTCGAGATTCTGGAAGTGATCCTGCGCGACGAGATCGGCCATGTCGCCATCGGCAACCGCTGGTACGGCTGGCTCTGCGAACGCCAGCAGCTCGACCCGATCGCGCACTACCGGCAGCTCGCCCGCACGCACAGCGCCCCGCGCCTGAAGCCTCCGTTCAACGAAGCGGCGCGCCGTGCCGCCGGCTTCAGCCAGCAGGAGCTGGACTACCTGCTGGGCGCCTGAAGCCGCCGAAGTGGCGCGGGCCGGATAATCGGGAATGACTTCTGATTCCCCCGCCACCGACTTCGGCACCCTTCCCCTCTCCCCCGCCACCCTGGCCAACCTGCAGCAGCTGGGGTATCTGGCCATGACGCCGATCCAGGCCGCCTGCCTGCCGTCCGCGCTGCTGGGCAAGGACCTGATCGCACAGGCCAAGACCGGCAGCGGCAAGACCGCCGCATTCGCACTGACCCTGCTGGCGAACCTCAACCCGCGCCGCTTCGCGGTGCAGACCATGGTGCTCTGCCCCACACGCGAACTGGCCGACCAGGTCACCACCGAAATCCGGCGCCTGGCGCGCGCCGAGGACAACATCAAGGTCGTCACGCTCTGCGGCGGTGTGCCGCTGCGCGGGCAACTGGCTACGCTGGAGCACGGCGCACACATCGTGGTCGGCACGCCCGGCCGTCTCATGGACCACCTGGAACGCGGCAGCCTGCAGCTCGAAGCGCTCAACACCCTGGTGCTCGACGAGGCCGACCGCATGCTCGACATGGGCTTCTTCGACGACATCGTCAAGGTCGCCAGGCAGTGCCCCAAAGAACGCCAGACCCTGCTGTTCTCGGCCACGTATCCGGAAGGCATCGGCAAGCTGGCGGCGCAGTTCATGCGCGAACCGCTGACCATCAAGGTCGAGGCGCAGCACAGCGGCGGGCAGATCGAGCAGCGCTGGTACGAGGTCAGCGAGAAGGAGCGGCTGCACGTGGTCAGCCAGTTGCTGCTGCACTTCCGCCCTGCCAGCACGCTCGCCTTCTGCAACACCAAGGCCCAGTGCCGCGACCTGGTGGCCGTGCTGCAGGCCCAGGGCTTCAGCGCATTGGCGCTGTTTGGTGAACTGGAACAGCGCGAACGCGACCAGGTGCTGGTGCGCTTTGCCAACCGCAGCTGCTCGGTGCTGGTGGCGACCGATGTGGCTGCCCGCGGGCTCGACATCGCCAGCCTGGCCGCCGTGATCAACGTGGACGTGACGCCCGACCCCGAGGTGCACATCCACCGCATCGGCCGCACCGGCCGCGCCGGCGAAAGCGGCCTGGCACTGAACCTCGCGAGCATGGACGAAATGGGCTACGTCGGCCGCATCGAACAGTTGCAGGGCCGCGAGTCGAAGTGGCACCCGGTGTCTGAACTCACGCCGGTGAGCAAGGATCCACTGCAGCCGCCGATGGTCACGCTGCACATCCAGGGCGGCCGCAAGGAGAAGATCCGCCCCGGCGACGTGCTGGGCGCGCTCACCGCCGATCTTGGCTACACGCGCGAGCAGGTCGGCAAGATCAACGTCAACGAGTGGTCCACCTACGTCGCGGTCGACCGCGACATCGCCGAACAGGCGGCCAGCCGGCTCAATGCTGGCCGCATCAAGGGCAAGAGCGTCAAGGTACGGGTGCTTACAGATTGAGGCGGCGGCCCCTCGGCGCCTCACTACACTGACTGCTTCGGACGACACGGAGGTTTTCATGCGTACCAGAATCCGCTTCCTTGCGCTGCTGTTCGGCGCTCTCGCATTTGGCCAAGCCAGCGCCCGCGACAACGATTCCGGCGAATGGGTGCCCTGTGCCCGCGAGGGGCAGACCTGCCATGTGCCCGGGCTGGCGCAGGTCCGGTTCGGCGCCAACAACCAGTTCGCCGTGAAGAACGTGGATGGTCGGGTCGAGTGCGACACCAGCGTCTTCGGCGACCCGTCGCGCCGCCAGTCCAAGTACTGCGAATACCGCCTGGGCTGGGACCGCAACCTGCCGCGCCCCGACCGCGACGACCGCGAACGCGGCTGGGAAGACTGCGCGCGCGAAGGCGAAGTCTGCCGGTTCCGGGGCGCGCGGACCGTGCGCTTCGGGGCCGAAGGGGCCTACAACTTCCGCCGCGAGGTGGGACAGATCGAGTGCAGCATCGACGAATTCGGCGATCCGGTCTACGGCGTGCGCAAGAAGTGCCAGGTGCGCAATGAGCCCGACCGTCCGGGCTACGGCGGCCGCCCCGACGACCACCTGCCGGGTGGCGTTGGCATCGCGGGTGGTGACCGGCCCGACTTCGGCCGCCCCTCCAACCGCTGGGCCTACTGCGCCGACGAGGGCAAGACCTGCACCACCTCCATGCCGACCGTGATCCGCTACGGCGTGCCCGGCAACTACCACTACCGCCAGGTGAGCGGCACCGTGCGCTGCGACAGCCGCCTGTTCGGCGACCCCCAGCCGGGTGTGCAGAAGACCTGCGAGATCAACACCGTGCCGGTGAACCGGGCCGTGTCCCGCCAGCCCGACGCCGACGAGATTCCGCCGCTGGACGACCGCTTCTGGACAGAATGCGCCCGCGAGTCGCAGGAATGCCGCTTCCGCGGCCAGGCCCATGTGCGTTTCGGCGCCAACGGGCTCTTCCGCGTCATGCCGGCCCGCGACGGCCTGGGCTGCGACACCCACAGCTTCGGCGGCGACCCGACCCCCAATGTGCGCAAGACCTGCTCGGTCTACCGGCCTTGAGGCGGAGACAATAGCGGCATGAACGACACCACCTCCAAACCCGCCCTGCCCGACCGGCTGGCCATCGACCCGCGCAGCCCCTTCCACGTCCGTGCCGTGTTCGACCACGACATCGGCATCCTGTTCAACGACAAGGAGCGCTTCGACGTTGCCGAGTACTGCATCAGCGAAGGCTGGGTCAAGGTGCAGTCCACGAAGACCGTCGACCGCCGCGGACAGCCGGTGCTGATCCAGCTCAAGGGCCGGGTCGCGGTGTTCTACAAATAAGCTGCGGCATGCAACGTCGGCAACTCGTCTGCTCCGGCCTGTTGCTGGGCACGGGTGTGGCCGCAGCGCAAACCGCCACGCCAACACCGGTGCCTTCTGCTGCACCGGGCGACAGCGGCTCCACGACCGCGCTCCCGCGCTTCACCGTGCCGTTGGACCTGCTGCAGACAGAAGTGGCCAAGCGGTTCCCTCTGCGCTATCCGGTGGCCGGTCTGGTCAACCTCGATCTGGCCTCGCCGCGCCTGGGGTTGCTGCCCGAGCAGAACCGCATGCGCGCGCAGATGCCGGTGACCGCCGCCGGTCCGGCGCTGGCGCGCACGCAACAGGGCAGCTTCACCGTCGATTTCGGGCTGCGCTACGAACACAGCGACCGCTCGCTGCGCGCCCACCAGCTCAAGGTCTACCGCTTCCGCTTTCCTGGATTGCCGGCAGAGGCTCTGGACATGCTCAACACCTACGCGCCCGCGCTGGCCGAGCAGGCCTTGCGCGAGGTCGTGCTCTACCAGCTGCAGCCACGCGAAACAGCCATGGCCGACCTGCTGGGACTGAGGCCCGGCCGCATCAGCGTGACCGAGCAAGGGCTGCTGGTGGAACTGGCTATCAAGTCCCCGTCCTGATCCATCCGCGCAGGGTCAGCCAGGGCGGCGCACAGCACCGAAGCGACGCATGAGTTGCCCCTGAACCTGTGCTGGTGACAGTCCCTGAGGTGCGAACTCGGCCGCGAACGCCATGGCCGCGGCCTCGTCCGGATCGAACTTGAGGTACAGGCGGCGCAACTGCTCTTCGTCGCACAGGCCCAGCTCCACCCGCTCATCAATGCGGCCGGCGCGGATCAGCGCCTCGTCCAGCCGGTCGGCGTGGTTGGTGGTCATGAACAGCACATTGCCTTCCTGCGTCGCCACGCCGTCGAGCGCGTTGAGGAAGCCCGAGAACGACAGCCTGACCTGCGCATGCGCGGCGTCGCGCTGGCGGAAGAACGCGTCGACGTCCTCGATCAGCAGCAGCGAGCGCTGCGGCACGGCGGCCAGCAGGGTGTGGATCTTCTCGTCGGTCACCACGGGTGAGGCCAGACTGAGCGTGCAGACATTCAGGTGCAGCTCGGACGCCAGCGCCGTGACCAGCGAGGTCTTGCCGGTGCCGGGCGGGCCATACAGCAGGTAGCCGCGGCGCCAAGGGATGCCCAGCTCGGCGTAGCGCTCGTGCGCACTGTAAAAGCGCTGCAGGTCGCCCAGCAGGGCCTCGGCCTGCCCGGCCTTGAGCACCACCGAGGCGAGCGGCCGGCGCGAGCCCAGGCGGGCGCGCATCCAGTCGCCGCCGTGGAAGGGGTTGGGAATGTAGACCGAGAGCGTGTCGCTCTCGCGGTTGGCGCGCGCCTGGATCGCGCGCTGCAGGAAGCCCGCCAGCCAGTCGCCCGAGCGGCCGAAATGCGACAGGCTGATGCGCTCGAACACGCTCTGCGTGACCTGCAGCTCGCGCCGGATCCAGACCAGCCGGCCGTCGATCCAGAGGATGTGCAGGCCTTCACCCGGCGAGAGGTAGGCACGCGGCGCCTGGCCGGCGCGCAGGTCTTCTTCCAGGCTCTGGTAGGCCGTGCCCTGGCGCACGCTGCGGGCGGTGAACTGGTTGACCTGGCGCAGCGAGGGATGTGCGTCCATGTATTCGACCAGCGCCGAGAACAGGAACTCGTCGCGCGAATCGATGCTGAGGGTCGAGATGAAGAAGCGCTTGCCCCAGGACACCAGCAGGCCCGGCACGTCCTTGAGCCAGAACGCAAGGGCACCGGCGGCGGCGATCAGGGCCGCCTGGGCGACGGAAGACTGAAAGATGGGGTCCATATCGCTTTATACCCCCGGGACCATTCAGGTCAGCCGCGTGGATGGTGCTGCGCCACGATGGTCTTGAGCCGTTCGCGCGCGACGTGGGTGTAGATCGTGGTGGTCGAGATGTCGGCGTGGCCCAGCAGCATCTGCACCGCGCGCAGGTCGGCTCCGTGGTTGAGCAAATGGGTCGCGAAGGCGTGGCGCAGCGTGTGGGGCGACAGCGGGGAGGTGATGCCAGCCTGCAGCGCGTATCGCTTGACCAGGTTCCAGAACATGACCCGGCTCATGGCCTCGCCGGCCTTGGTGCCGCGCGCGGTCACGAACAGGTCTTCACTGCCGTGCGTGCCCAGGATCTCGGGCCGGGCGTCCTTGAGATACCGGCGCAGCCAGTCACCGGCGACCTGGCCGAAGGGCACCAGCCGCTCCTTGTTGCCTTTTCCGGTCACGCGCAGCACATGGTCCTGGTGGCCGACGTGAAAGGTGCGCAGGGTCACCAGTTCGCTCACACGCAGACCACTGGCGTACATCAGCTCCAGCATGGCGCGGTCGCGGATGCCAAGCGGCGTGGAGGTATCGGGTGCATTGAGCAAGGCCTCGACCTGGGCTTCGGACAGCGTCTTGGGCACGCGCATCGGCTGGCGCGCGGCCAGCAGGCGCAGGGTCGGGTCGGCATCGATCAGGCGCTCGCGCAGCGCCCAGCGGAAATAGCGCTTGAAGACCGTCAGGCGCCGGTTGGCGGTGGTGGCGCGGGTCTGTGCGTGGCGGCTGGCGAAATAGCCGTGGATGGCGGCCTCGTCGGCTTGCAGCAGCGAGCGTGCGCCGTGCTCCGCCAGCCATTGCCCGAACAGCACCAGATCGCGCCGGTAGGCGTCGAGCGTGTTGCGCGAGAGCCCCTCTTCCAGCCAGAGGGCATCGACGAAGGCGCCCGCGCTGTCCTCGCTGCGCGCGAGCGCCGCCGCGTCCATCACTCCAGCGAGAGCTTCTGCTTGGTGACCACGTCCTTGTAGACCTCGAACTCGGCCTTGATCTGGGTCGTGAACTGCTCGGGCGTGTTGGCGACGATCAGCGATCCCGTGTCTTCGATGCGCTTGCGCACGGCCGGGTCCGCCAGCGACGTCTTGGTCGCGTTGTAGATCTTGTCGACCACGTCCTTGGGCATGCCCTTGGGGCCGATGAGACCGTAGTAGGCCATGCGGTTGACCGGCTCCAGACCCACTTCCTTGAAGGTCGGCACATCGGGCAGCACCGGCAGGCGCTGCGGCGCCGCCACCACGATCGCGATCAGGCGGCCGGCCTTGATGTGCGGCAGCGCCGATGGCAGGTTGTCAAAGATGATCGGCACCTGGCCGCCGACGGTGTCGTTCAGCGCCGGGCCCGCGCCGCGGTAAGGGATGTGGGTGATGAAGGTGCCGGTCAGGCTCTTGAACAGCTCGGTCTGCAGGTGGCCGATGCCGCCGGTGCCGGAGCTGGAATAGCTGTATTTGCCCGGGTTCTTCTTGATTTCCGCCAGGAAGCCCTTGTAGTCCTTGGCCGGGAAGCTGGGGTGCACCGCGATCACGTTGGGCGTCGCGGCGATGTTGATGATCGGCGTGAAGTCGGTGAGGGTGTTGTACGGAATCTTGGGATTGATCGCCGGGTTGGCCGCGGTGGTCGAGACCGTCGCCATGCCGAGCACGTACCCGTCGGGCGCGGTGCGCGCCAGTTCGGTCGCACCGACCACGCCGCCGCCACCGGCCTTGTTTTCCACCACCACGCCCTGCCCCAGGGACTTGCCCAGCGGCTCGGACATCACGCGCGCAATGATGTCGGTCGTGCCGCCCGGCGCGAATGGCACCTGCAGCCGGATGACCTTGTTCGGGTAGGCCTGCGCCCACAACGGTCCCGCAGCACCCAGCGACGCAGCAGCCAGACCCAGTGCAAACAGACGACGGCGATCAACCATGGCAATCACTCCTTGTGTAGTCAACAAAAACGATAGCAACAGGCATATTACCCCTGCCCACCTCGCCGCGAATGTAGAGAGCAGCCGCCGGTTTGAACAGCGGGAGACTACATAAGTACAAACCCCGGGAAGGGGCTTGCCAGCCGCGCTATGCTGCCCGCGTGAACTTCGCCCAACTGCTCTTTCCCGACTTCTCGCTGATCCTCTGTGGCTACCTGGTCTGCCGCTTCACCGCCCTGAACCGCTCGGTCTGGGAGCCGCTGGAAAGCCTGGTGTATTTCTTCCTGTTCCCGGTGCTGCTGTTTCACTCGATCGTGAAAAGCCCGCTGGACCTGCAAGCCGCCTCCAGCCTGATGGCCGCCGGACTGACCCTGGGCGTGGCGGGCATCGCCCTGTCGTATTCGCTGCCGCACTGGCCCTGGCTGGGACGCCGGCTGGACGTGCGCCTGCACGCCGCCAGCGCGCAGGTCGGGTTCCGGTTCAACTCTTTCATCGCCCTGGCGCTGGCCGACAAGCTGGCCGGCCCTCAGGGTCTGCTGATGATCGCGGTGCTGATCGGCTGCTGCGTGCCGCTGTTCAATGTGGGCGCGGTCTGGCCGATGGCACGCCACGCCAAGCGCGGATTTGCCCGCGAACTGCTGCGCAACCCGCTGATCATCGCAACCGCCAGCGGCCTGATCGCCAACCTGCTGGGCTTTCGCATCCCGGTCTGGCTGGATCCGACCGTCAACCGCATCGGCCAGGCTTCGCTGGCGCTGGGCCTGATGGCCGCCGGGGCCGGGATGCAGCTGGGAACCCTGTACAAGGCAAAGACCCTGGGGCTGGCGGTGCTGGGCGCCAAGCACCTGGGGATGCCGTTGCTGGCTTTCGGCGTGGCCCACCTGTTCCGCCTGGACCCGGCCCAGACGCTCATCCTGCTCATGTTTTCCGCGGTGCCTACCGCCTCCAGCTGCTATGTGCTGGCCGCCCGCATGGGTTACGACGGGCCGTACGTCGCCGGCCTGGTGACGCTGTCGACCCTGGCCGGCATGCTGAGCCTGCCCTTTGCGCTGGGTCTGCTTTCCTGAGTGGTTCCTGACGGTTCCGCCAGGGGCCTTGTGGCAAAATCCTTGGGTTTTACCTCGCGCGAATAAGGGTTTTTCATGAAGATTGCGGTTGCTGGCACCGGCTACGTCGGTCTGTCCAACGCCGTGCTGCTGTCCCAGCACCACGAAGTCGTCGCCCTGGACATCCTTCCCGAGAAGGTGGCCCTGATCAACGCTCGCAAGAGCCCGATCGTTGATGAGGAAATCGAGGATTTCCTGGCCAATCAACCGTTGAACCTGCGTGCGACGCTCGACAAGCACGATGCTTACCAAGGCGCGGACTTCGTCATCGTCGCGACGCCCACCGACTACGACCCCGAGACCAACTACTTCAACACGAAGTCGGTTGAGGCCGTGATCCGTGACGTAATGCAGATCAATCCGGACGCGGTGATGGTGATCAAGTCGACCGTGCCGGTGGGCTACACCGCCAAGGTCCGCCAGGACACCGGCAGCCAGAACCTGATGTTCTCGCCCGAGTTCCTGCGCGAAGGCAAAGCCCTCTACGACAACCTGCACCCCTCGCGCATCATCGTGGGCGAGCGCTCGGAGCGCGCCCGCGTGTTTGCCGGCCTGCTGGCCGAAGGCGCGCGCAAGAAAGACATCCCGACGCTGTTCGTGGACTCGACCGAAGCCGAAGCGGTCAAGCTGTTCTCCAACACCTACCTGGCAATGCGGGTCGCGTTCTTCAATGAGCTGGACACCTACGCCGCCTCACACAATCTGGACACTCGCCAGATCATCGAAGGTGTCGGCCTGGATCCGCGCATCGGCAGCCACTACAACAACCCCTCCTTCGGCTACGGCGGCTACTGCCTGCCCAAGGACACCAAGCAGATGCTGGCGAACTACCAGGATGTGCCGCAGAACCTGATCCACGCGATCGTGCAGTCGAACTCGACGCGCAAGGACTTCATCGCCGACGACATCTTGCGCCAGGGCGCGAAGACGGTCGGCTTCTACCGCCTGATCATGAAGACCGGTTCGGACAACATCCGCCTGTCCAGCATCCAGGGTGTGCTCAAGCGCATCAAGGCCAAGGGCGTGAAGACCGTGATCTATGAGCCCCTGATCGACGGCGACGAATTCTTCGGTTCCCCTGTGGTCAAGGACCTGGATGCCTTCATGAAGGAAGTCGACCTGGTCGTGACCAACCGCAAGTCGCCCGAGCTGGATCACTTCGGCAAACCGCAGTACTCGCGCGACCTGTTCACCAAAGACCTCTGAAAGCGCCCCGCGATGACGGTTCGATCGGGTCGCCTGCCCACGGTGCATGTCCTGCTGGCCAGCTACCGGGGTGAGCGCTACATCGGCGAACAGCTCGCGTCGATCGCAGCACAGTCGCACACCGCCTGGAACTTGCTGATCAGCGACGACGGTTCCAACGACACCACCCTTGAGATCTGCCAGGCGTTTGCGGCCAGCCAGCCGCAGCACCGCGTGCGCGTGATCGCCGGCCCGAAGCGCCGTTCCACGGCCAACTTCTTCCACCTGATCAACACCATCGACGGCTTTGAGGAAGACGACCTGTTCGCCTTCTGCGACCAGGACGACGTCTGGCTGCCCGAAAAGCTGGCCCGCGCCGTGGCGGTGCTGCAAGACGCGCCCTTGCGCGACGGCCAGGCAGCGCTGTACGGCGCCCGTACCCGGCTGGTCGACCACACGCTGCAACCCATCGGCATCAGCCGCTTGCCCGCACGGCCGCTGGGCTTTGGCAACGCACTGTTGCAGAACATTGCCAGCGGCAACACCATGGTGTTCAACGCCGCCCTGCTGCGCCTGCTGCGCCGCATCGACCCGGCGCACGCCGTGCTGCACGACTGGACGGCTTACCAGGCCGTGACCGGCTGCGGTGGCTGGATGCACTTCGATCCGGAGCCCTGTCTGCTGTACCGCCAGCACGACCACAACCTGATCGGCTCGCAGGGCCGCTCCCGGGACCAGGTGCAGCGCGTGCGCATGCTGCTGCGTGGCCAGTACCGTGTCTGGGGCGACCTGACCGAGGCCGCGATGAACGACATCAGGGACCACCTCACACCGGAGGCCACGCGCCTGCTGCGCAACTTCCAGCACATGCGCCACCTGCCCCATTTCGCCGCGCGGCTTCGCGCCGGTGCCGGCAGTGGCCTGTGGCGCCAGACCCGGGCCGGACGCGCCAGCTTCTGGCTGGGCCTCGCACTCAACCGGATGTGAGCCAGGGCCCAGGCCCGCCCGCGATGAACGCTCCGCTGTCTCCCACCTCCCCTGCCACCGACCCATCCCTGCCGTGGGTGCTGGTGCTGCTGCCGGTCTACAACGGCGCGACCTATCTGGCCGAGCAGGTGGAGTCGATCCTCCGGCAGGAAGGCGTGCGTGCGCACGTGCTTTGCCGCGACGACGGATCGACCGACGACTCTGTCCGCGTCCTCGCAGAGCTGCAGGCACGCTGGCCGGGTCGCATCGAGCCCGTGGCAGACGGCCTGGGCAACCTGGGCGCCAGCGGCAACTTCTCGCGCCTGATGGACCTGGCGCTGGCTTTCCAGGCGCCCGCACCCTGGTCCGGTCCGGTGCGTTATGTGGCACTGTCCGACCAGGACGACCTCTGGCACGCCGACAAACTGCGGTCGTGCATGACCGCGATGCGCCAGCTGGAGCAGGCCAGGCCCGGGCAACCGGCGCTGGTACACAGCGACCTGCGGGTGATCGCGGACGACGGCCGCGAGATTGCGCCGTCGATGGCGCGCTACCAGGGCCTGCAGGTAGGGCGCCCCAGCCTGGCGGCACAGGCGCTGAGCAACACGTTGACCGGCTGCACCAGCCTGATGAACCGCGAGCTGCTCGAACTCGGTCTGCCGGTGCCACCCGAAGCCATCATGCACGACTGGTGGCTCTCCCTGGTCGCCAGCGCGCTGGGCTCCCGGACCTACCTGGACCGCGCCCTGATCGACTACCGTCAGCACGAACGCAACGCCATTGGCGCCAAGGCCAAGGACGACAACCCGCGGGAAAAGCGCTTCCTCAAGCGGCTGGCCGGCTTTTTCGACCAGCGGCACCGGACGATCTTCGGCCTCAACGCGCGCCAGGCCGGCGCCTTCCTGCACCGCTATCGCCGCCAGCTGAGCCTGAAACAGGCCATGACGCTGCGCTGCGTCAAGCTGCTCGTCTGGCCGATCCCGCCCATGCAGCGGTCGATTTTCCTGATCCTGAGGCGCCTGTGAGGCCAGACTTGAGCATTCGCCTGTCGATGGTCAGCCACGGCCAGTCCCAGCTGGCCAACCGGTTCCTGCAGGATCTGCAGCAGACACCGGAGGTCGATGAGCTGGTGGTGACAGAAAACATCCCCGATGCACCGCTGGTGTTGCCCGACGGCCTTGCCGCCACGCGCCACACCAACGCAACGCCGACCGGTTTCGCCGAAAACCACAACCGTGCCTTCGAGGGCAACCAGAAACGCTTCTTCTGTGTCGCCAACCCCGACATCCGGCTGGTCACCAACCCGCTTCCGGGCTTGCTGGCCGCCATGGACGATCCCCGGGTCGGGGTGGTCGCTCCGCTGGTGCTGTCGCCGCAAGGGATGCCAGAAGACAATGCGCGGCGCTTTCCGACGCCCTGGAACCTCGGCCTGAAGCTGGCGGGACTCGACGACGGCCGTTACCACCTGACGCCGACCGAACGCCCCTCGCCCCGGCCCGTGGAATGGACGGCCGGGATGTTTCTGCTGTTCCGGGCCGAGGCCTTTCGGGATGTGGGAGGCTTTGATGCTAAATTCCACCTCTATTACGAGGATGTGGACATCTGCGCCCGCCTGTGGAAAGCGGGCTGGAAGGTGGTCTGCGATCCGGGGGTCACGGTGGTGCACGAAGCCCAGCGTGCCAGCCGGCACAACCCGCGTTACATGAGATGGCACGCCGCGAGCATGGCCCGCTACTTCTTCAAACATCTGGGCCGACTGCCGCCCGTGCCTGCTGTGGCGCACGGGAGCACTTCCCCTTGAAACACCCATTGCAACCATCCAGGTTGAACTGCGGGTGCGCCCCGGGCGCCCCCCACCATTCCAAGCAGGAGCAAAGATGATTCTGGTTACCGGCGCCGCAGGCTTCATTGGCGCAAATTTCGTGCTTGACTGGCTGGCCCAGTCCAGCGAACCCGTGGTCAATCTGGACAAGCTGACCTACGCAGGCAATCTGCAGAACCTGGCGAGCCTGCAGGGCAATCCGGCGCACCAGTTCGTGCAGGGCGACATCGGCGACCGTGCGCTGGTGGACAAACTGCTCGCCGAACACCGCCCGCGCGCGGTGGTCAACTTCGCCGCCGAGAGCCACGTCGACCGCTCGATCCACGGCCCGGAAGACTTCATCCAGACCAACGTGGTCGGCACCTTCCACCTGCTCGAATCGGTGCGCGCCTACTGGGGCTCGCTCGAAGGAGAAGCCAAGGAATCCTTCCGCTTCCTGCACGTCTCGACCGACGAGGTCTACGGCACGCTGGGTCCGAAGGACGCGCCCTTCACCGAAACCACTCCCTACACCCCCAACAGCCCGTACTCGGCCTCCAAGGCCGCCAGCGACCACCTGGTGCGTGCCTACCACCACACCTATGGCCTGCCGGTGCTGACCACCAACTGCAGCAACAACTACGGCCCGTACCACTTCCCCGAGAAGCTGATCCCGCTGATGATCGTCAACGCCCTGGCCGGCAAGCCGCTGCCGGTGTACGGCGACGGCATGCAGGTGCGCGACTGGCTGTTCGTGAAGGACCACTGCAGCGCGATCCGCCGCGTGCTCGAAGCCGGCCGCGTGGGCGAGACCTACAACGTGGGCGGCTGGAACGAGAAGCCCAACATCGAGATCGTCAAGACGGTCTGCGCGCTGCTGGGCGAGTTGCGCCCACGCGCCGACGGCCAGAGTTACGAGACGCAGATCACCTACGTCAAGGACCGTCCCGGCCACGACCGCCGCTACGCGATCGACGCCACCAAGATCCACCGCGAGCTGGGCTGGAAGCCGGCCGAGACCTTCGACACCGGCATCCGCAAGACCGTGCAGTGGTATCTGGAGAACGCCGACTGGGTGACCAGTGTGCAGAGCGGTGACTACCGCAACTGGATCGGCCAGCAGTACGGGGCGCTTGCATGAAGATTCTCCTGACCGGCAGGAACGGCCAGGTCGGATTCGAATTGCAGCGGGCACTGGCGCCGCTGGGGCAGGTGCACGCGGTCGACTCGGGCGACTGCAACCTTGCCGATGCGGATGCGCTGCGCGCGCTGGTGCGCAAGCTGCAGCCGCAGGTCATCGTCAACCCTGCCGCCTACACCGCGGTGGACCGCGCCGAAAGCGACCTGCAGCAGGCGATGGCGGTCAACGCCGTGGCGCCGGGAGTGCTGGGCGAAGAAGCCGAGCGCCTGGGCGCCAGCGTCATCCACTACTCCACCGATTACGTGTTCGATGGCAGCAAAGCCACGCCCTACGTCGAGAGCGATGCCACGGCCCCCCTGGGTGCCTATGGCCGCAGCAAGCTTGACGGCGAGCGTGCGCTGGCCCGGGCCACGGCGCGCCACCTGATCCTGCGCACCAGCTGGGTGGTCGGCGCCCACGGCAGCAACTTCGCCAAGACCATGCTGCGACTCGCAGCCGAGCGCGATGAACTGCGTGTCGTCAGCGACCAATTGGGCGCACCCACCTCGGCCGCACTGATGGCCGACGTGACGGCGCACCTGGTTCGCCAGCTGCAGCGTCCGGGCTCCGAGCCGTTCCCCTACGGCCTGTACCACGCGACGGCCAGCGGGGAGACCAGCTGGTGCGACTACGCCCGCTTTGTGATCGGCTACGCCCTGCGCACCGGACACGCCCTGCGCGTGACGCCCAACGAGGTGCTCCCCATCGGCTCCGACCAGTACCCCACGGCAGCGCGGCGTCCGGCGAATTCGCGCCTGGACACCACCCTGTTTCGCTCCACCTTCGGGCTTGAACTGCCGCACTGGCAGGAAGGCCTCGGACATGTCCTGCAACAGATCCTGAGAACGCCATGAACAGAAAAGGCATCATCCTCGCCGGCGGTTCCGGCACGCGGCTCTACCCGGTGACCCAGGCGGTGAGCAAGCAGCTCATGCCGGTGTACGACAAGCCGATGATCTATTACCCGCTGACCACGCTGATGCTGGCCGGCATCCGGGATATCCTGATCATCTCGACGCCGCAGGACACACCGCGCTTTACCGAGCTGCTGGGGGACGGCAGCCAGTGGGGCCTGAACCTGCAGTACGCGGTGCAGCCCAGCCCCGATGGTCTGGCGCAGGCCTTCATCATCGGCGAGCAGTTCATCGGCAACGACCCGTCTTCGCTGGTGCTGGGCGACAACATCTTCTACGGCCACGACTTCGCATCGCTGCTGGGCAATGCTTCGGCCCGCCCCGATGGTGCGACCGTGTTCGCCTACCACGTCAACGACCCGCACCGCTACGGCGTGGCCGAGTTCGACCCCGCTGGCAAGGTGCTCAGCCTGGAAGAAAAGCCGGCGCAGCCCAAGAGCAACTACGCGGTCACGGGCCTTTACTTCTACGACAACCAGGTCGCAGCCCTGGCCAAGGACCTCAAGCCTTCGCCGCGCGGCGAACTGGAGATCACCGACCTGAACCGGCTGTATCTGGAAGCGGGCACACTGCAGGTCGAGGTGATGGGCCGCGGCTATGCCTGGCTGGACACCGGCACGCACGACAGCCTGCTCGAAGCCGGTCAGTTCATCGCCACGCTGGAGAAGCGCCAGGGCCTGAAGGTCGCCTGCCCCGAAGAGATCGCCTTCCGCAGCAAGTGGATCGACGCCGAGCGCCTGGGCGCCCTGGCCAAACCGCTGGCCAAGAACGGCTACGGCCAGTACCTCCTGCAGCTTCTGAAAGAAGCGTGACCGTCACCACCGGTCGGACGCCATGCCCACCCCGGGCATGGCTTTTTGTTTTGTCTGCCTGAACGCATGTCGACAACACCCCACCTGGACAACTACCGCCCCGACATTGACGGCCTGCGCGCCATCGCCGTGTCGGCCGTGGTGCTCCACCACGCCTTCCCGCAATTCATCCATGGTGGCTTCATTGGCGTCGACATCTTCTTCGTCATCTCGGGCTACCTGATCAGCTCGATCCTGCTGGACAACCTGGCCAGCGGCAAGTTCAGCTTCGCCGACTTCTACGCGCGGCGGGTCAAACGCATCTTTCCGGCGCTGTTCCTGGTGCTGGCCTTCACGCTCGGGTTCGGCTGGTACGCGCTGACGCCCAACGAATACCAGGCGCTGGGCAAGCACACGATGGCGGGCAGCTTCTTTCTGTCCAACTTCGCGTTCTGGTCCGAGGCCGGTTACTTCGACGCCTCCGCGGTCGAGAAGCCGCTGTTGCACCTGTGGTCGCTGGCGATCGAAGAACAGTTCTACATCTTCTGGCCGCTGATCCTGTTCGCGCTGCACCGTTTCGGCCAGGCCAAGCGGATCTGGATCCTGGGTCTGCTGCTCCTGTCGCTGGCCTTCAATTTCTGGCTGGTTCGTCACGACCTGAACGCCGCCTTCTACAACCCGCTGGGACGCTTCTGGGAAATGATGATGGGCGCGTTCCTGGCAGCCAGCCGCCCTGCTCCCGGCAGCGAGGGGCCGGCATCAACCACCCGGGCGCAATGGCTATCGACACTGGGCTTCTTGCTGATGGCGGTGGTTCTGGTCAAACTGACTCCGGAGCGGCGCTTCCCGGGTGGATGGGCCTTCGCTGGTACCCTGGCCACCTGTCTGCTGATCGCGGCCGGTCCCCGGGGCTGGTTCAACCGCTTTGTGCTGTCGAACAAACCCATGGTCTGGATCGGATTGATCAGCTACCCCCTCTACCTCTGGCACTGGCCGCTGCTGTCCTATGCACACATCGACATCGGCTCGATGCCGCGCGTCCGTGAACAGATCGGCTGGGTGTTGCTCGCCGTCGTGCTGTCCTGGCTGACCTATCAGTTCGTCGAGAAGCCGATCCGGTTCGGGCAGTGGCGCAAGCACCGCTTCATGACCGTCTTCCTGTGCGCCACCGTGGCCATGACGGGTCTGACGGGCTTCGCCATTCTCAAGAAGGATGGCGTGCCCGAGCGCTTCCCCGAGCTGCTGTCCAACCTGACCACCAAGGGGGGGCGCGCCGCCATCGTCGAGGGCTGGCGCGATGGCGACTGCGTGCTGGACTACGACCTGCCACCGAGCAACTACAAGCCTTTCTGCGTCGAGAAGAAGCGCCCCCTGATTTTCTTCTGGGGCGACTCGCACGCCGGTTCGCTCTACCCGGGATTCAAGGCCTTGCAGGACAGCGGCAAGTACAGCTTCGGCATCGGACAGCGCGCCGGCGCGATCTGCCCGCCGATCCTGGGCATCGAACCACGCCCGCTGTGCAAGAGCCTGAACGACGACACCATCCGCGTGATCCGCGAGACCAAGCCCGACGTCGTCGTGCTGTACGCGTGGTGGCACGAGGGCAAGGTGCACGGCCGCTACGCGGACATCTCCGGTCTGGAAGCGACGGTCGCGGAGATCAAGAAGGCGGGCGTGCCGCGCGTGATCCTGCTGGGTGCCGTGCCGTACTGGAAGGAAGACCTGCCGCAACTGCTGCTCAAGGTCTGGAAAGACAAGAAGACCATTCCGCTGCGGCTGGGCGACGAATACCTCGATCCGCTGGTGCGCACCACCACGGCGGAGATGCGGCAGCGCGCCAAGGCCATGGGCATCGAGTTCATTTCTGGCATGGACTACTTCTGCAACCAGGAAGGCTGCCTGACCCGCATGACGCCGAAGTCCACCGAACCCCTGAGCTACGACTACGGGCATCTGTCGATTCCGGCGGTGAAGTACTACGCCGAACAGATCGCACCGATCATCCTCGGCAAACCCTGACCCAGAACGCTCCGACATGGCCCTGCACGTTTTTCTGTTCCCGCACCAGGACGACGAAGTTCCGGTGCTTCTGGAAATCGAACGGCTGCTCAAGGCCGGGGAACCGATGGCCCTGGTCTACCTGACCTCGGGTGCGCGCAGCGGTGAGCCCGAACTGCGCCGCACGGCGGAAAGCCTGTCGGTGCTGGGGGATCTCGGCGTGCCGCGGGACGCGATCCACTTTGTGGGGTCGGACATGCGGGTACCCGACGGCGACCTGATGTCGCACCTGCAAGCGCTGCACGGCTGGCTGAACGACCTGATCGCCCGTGGCGGCGGCCTGGCCAGCCTGCACATGCCGGCCTGGGAAGGCGGTCACCAGGACCACGACGCCGCGCACTTGCTGGGCGTGGCGCTCGCCGCCGAACACCAGGCCCTGCCCCGTGCCCGCCAGTTCCCCTACTACCACGGGCGCAACCTGCCGGGCATCCTGTTCCGCACGCTAAGCCCTCTGGCGCCCAACGGACCGGTGCAGCACGACCGCATCGGTTTCGGGCAGCGCCTGCGCTACCTGGGCTACCTGACCCGCTACAAATCCCAGCTCACGACCTGGATCGGACTGGGCCCCTTCTTCGTGCTGCACTACCTGTTCCGCGGCACCCAGGTCCGCCAGCCGGTCAGCACGGCACGCGTCTTTGAGCGTCCGCACGAAGGGCCGATGCTCTATGAGCGCCGCAACTTCAGCGACTACCAGCGCTTTCAGGACAAGGCCGACGCCTACCGCCGGTTGCACCTGGCACAGAACTGAAACGGGGCCCATCGGGCCCCGTTCTTTATGCAGCGCTGACGGTTTCGGCTGGCACCCAGGCATGCCGCGTCCGCGGTGGCCAGGCAATGCCGAAGTCTTCGGCGTCCAGCGTCAGGTTCGGGCTGTAGTACGGGTCGAAGGCCATCAGCTTGGGCCAGCGCTTCCACATGTAGGCAACTTCCTTCGCGAAGCGCTCCTTCTTCTCGGGCGTGTCTTCGAAACCTCGGGTCGCCGACTCGTGGTGGTAGAGCGAGGCGAATGGCGTGTAGAGGTTGCGCAGGCCAAGTTCGGTGAACTTCAGGCACAGGTCCACGTCGTTGCAGGCCACGCGCAGGTTGACTTCGTCGAAGCCACCGACCTGCAGGAAGTACTTCTTCTGGACGGCCAGGCAGGCGCCCGTCACCGCGCTGAAATTGTTCTGCAGCGTGAGGCGGCCGACGTAGCCGTGGGCCAGCGACGAGAACGACTTGTGCGCATGGCCGGCCCAGCCGCCGATGCCCAGCACGATGCCGGCGTGCTGGATCGTGCCGTTGGGGTAGATCAGGCGCGCACCCACGGCACCGATGCCCGGGCGGCAGGCGTGGCTGATCAGCTCGTCCAGCCACTCGGGGTTGATGACTTCGATGTCGTTGTTGAGGAAGACCAGGATCTCACCCTTGGCCTGCTCGGCCGCGCGGTTGTTGATCGCCGAATAGCAGAACGGCTGCTCGTCGCGGATCACGCGGATGTTGTCGAGCTTGTTGATCTCGGCAAAGTAGGCCAGTGCCGCCGGATCGTCCGAACCGTTGTCCACGAGGATGACCTCGTAGTTGCGGTAGCGTGTCATGTCGCGGATGCTCTTGATGCAGACCTCGACCAGCTTCAGCGCGTTGCGCGTCGGGATGATGATGCTGGCCATGGGCGGCTCGTCCGGCAGGCGGAAGCGGGCCCGGAAGCCGTGGCCCACGAACTGTGCGCGCGCACCGTTGCCGATGCGGCGGAAGTGGTCGTTGAGCGCGCGCTCGCCGGCCAGCATGGCGTAGGGCTTGATCGTCAGGTCGGCCTTGGCCGTGCTGGCCGCGTGGGCGCGCCAGTGGTAGAGCAGGAACGGCACGTGCACGATCTGGTCGGCCGAGATCTTCTCGATCACGCGCAGCACCAGGTCGTAGTCCTGCGCGCCGGCGTAGGCGTCGCGCAGGCCACCCACCTGGTCCATCACCTCGCGGTGGTAGAAGGCCAGGTGCGTCACCAGGTTGTGGGCGTAGAACAGGTCCGGGTTCCAGTCGGACTTGAAGTACGGGTCGTGGCGGCGGCCCTGTTCGTCGACCTTGTCTTCGTCCGAATAGATCATCCGCGCCCGTGGGTTTTCGACGGCAGCCTTGACCATGTAGTAGAGCGCGTGCGGTGGCAGCAGGTCGTCGTGGTCCAGGAAGGTGATCCACTCACCCGTGGCGACTTCCAGCGCACTGTTGGTCGCGGCCGAGATGTGGCCGTTGGTCGGGCGGAACACGACCTTGACGCGCGCATCCGCAGCGGCCATTTTTTCCAGGAAGGGCCGCACCTCGGCGCTGGTCGACGCATCGTCGGCAATGCACAGCTCCCAGTCGCCATAGACCTGGTTCTGCACCGAGACGATTGCCTCTTCCAGCCAGACAAGGTTGGCGTTGTAGGTCGGCATGACCACCGATACCAGCGGGCGCCGAGGCATGGCTGCCACCTGGTCGCGCATGACTTCGACTGCCTTCGCATCGGGCGTGTCGTACAGCCGCACCCAAGTCTGGTAGTTGCGCTGCTCCAGCGAGGAAGTCTCTGCACCTTCCTGTGGCGCCGCGGGCTGGTGGCGGTTGCCGGCACGGCGGGCCTCGTCCATGGAACGGCCGAAGCCGTGGCCCGAACGCATGCCCTGGCGGAACACACCGATCGAGTGGCGCAGGTCCTGCACCGCCTGGCTCACCGCACGCATCGGCGCCGTGATGCGCCAGCTGGTGGACAGGTAGACCTTCTCCAGCTCCTTGAGCTCCAGGATTTCCTTGTTCTGCCGCGCCAGGGCCTGGTAGGCGTGCACGAGCTGCTGGCTGCGTTCCTGGTAGTCGTTGAGCAGGTCCAGCAGGTGCTCGTCGCGCGCCTTGAGCTCCTCGATCAGCACTTGAGGATCCGAAGAATACTTCTCGGGCTTGGCAAACAGTGGGGGGGTCGCGTTGTCGGTCATGTGTTTCTCGGCGGGTGTTCAGATCGTTCCGGTCGCGCGCAGCTCGCGCAGGCGCTGACCGTAGGCCCGGGCCACTGCCTGGATCGAATAGTCGTTCTGCATCAGTTGCTGGGCCTGGCTGGCGGTGCGCCGCGCCAGCGCACGGTCTTCCACCACACGGCGCATCTGCTCCACCGCCTGCGGCACTTCCGGGTCGCACCAGTACTGGCCCTCGTGCAGGATGTAGTCGTCGGCGGTGAGCGGCACCATCGGCCCGTTCACCAGGAAGCTGGTGTCTTCGCGGCAGAAATCCGCATTGCCGGAGAAGGCCGTGGTGACGGTCGGCAGGCCCAGCAGCATCGATTCCGCAATGATGCGGCCGAAGCCTTCGGAGCGGTGCAGCGAGACATAGGCATCGCACGACGCCATCAGCTGGACCAGCTCCACGCGGTCCAGCGTCTTGTCGATCACGGTCACGCGCGCATCGCCCTGCAGTTCCCGCTCAACCGCCTGCCAGCCCGCGGACTGGCGGTTCAGGCTGATGGCCTTGATCACCAGGCCCACGTTGGGATCGCTGGGAAACGCCTGCTTGAAAGCGCGCACGGCGGCGATCGGGTTCTTGCGGGACAGCCACGAATTGCCGTCGAACATGATGAGGAAATGGAAGCGCTTGGGCGCAAGGCCGAAGCGTTCGCGGGCGGGCGCGGGCCGGGCGGGCAGCTTGACCGCCAGCGGCATCTTGCGCACCGGCTTGTCGGTCTTGCCGTGGAAAGCGGCGCGCACGAACTCGCTGAAGACCCAGATTTCGTCCACCGAGCCAATCACCCCCATCAGGTGCTCCGGCCACACCGGCAGTTCCCAGTGCCAGGCGCCGACGATGTGGTTGCCGCTGTCGAGCAGTTGCCGCCCGCCTTCCATGCCCAGGCGAATGATTTCCGTCGGCGGCAGGCAGACGAGAGACAGCGGCCAGCGGGCTCGCTGCGTGAGTCGGTCGTCCAGCGTGTGGTCCAGCTTGGCGGGGCCGGGCATGGGCACGTCGATCACACCGAATGGGACGCCGGCGATTTCGGCCGAGCGGGCGGCCATGCGCACGTCTTCGGCGATGCCGATCACGCTCTGGGCATAGCCCAGGATGTTCATCCCCGGCAGTTCCTGGTCCGGATCGTCGAACAGCTGCGGAAAGCTGCCGTACTCGGCCTGCCGGTTCTGCTCCCACCAGGCCAGCAGCGCACGGCTTCCTTCGGGGGTCTTGATGTCGAACAGCGTCGGCAGGTCGCTGCGCGTGCTCCAGACCAGATAGAGCGGATATGGCAGACGAATGTCGACACACGGCGTGTAACTCGGCCGGTTCGCCTCGAACTCGGTCACGCGCCGGTGCATCAACCGGCGCAGCGACACCTGCCGGTCCAGCGCCCACGCGTCGATGTCGAACTCGCCGGCGCCGTAGAGGTGCCACCACAACAGCGCGTTGACCCAGTTGCCGTCGGACACTGGCGCGTACAGATCGGGCGCCAGGTCGCGCCGGCCATCCAGGATGAGCGACAGGAAGCGCGGCATCGGCCAGCGTCCGTCACCGTGCGGCTGCACCTCGCGCAGGGCCGGATCCACCGACCAGCGCACCCGGGTGTATTCCTGTTGTCCAAACTTGCGCCACCAGCCCAGCAGCGCAAAACGGCCTTCGGTCGTGTCGATGGGATACGCGCCCTGCAGGTCCTGGCGGTCATTCCAGATCAGCCGCAGTGGCGGTGGCAGTTCGGTGGTGAGTGACTTTTCATCCAGCACGAACGACAGGTACTGGTCGCGCCATTCGGGCATCAGCGCCACCGCGGTCGGCCAGTTGCCCTTGAGCACATACGAGAGACCGCACCCGCCCTCGTCGACAAAGCGGGACACGGCGTAGGACCGAAGGAACACGCGGTCCGCGTCGCTCAGGGACCACTCGATCTGGTGGTATTCCTGGTGCAGTTGCCGCTCCCACCACGCGAACAGGACGATGCGGTCCTGCACCCGGCCGAGATCGAGGTGCATGAGGTCGGGGCGGATGGCCACCATGGCCTGCAGACCGGCGGGCACGCCGATTGGCCAGTCCGCCTGTCTGGCGGGCGCCCGGGCAGACCAGGCGGTATGAGAAATCACCACGTTCCTGTGTTCAGAAGCCCTGTCGGGCCGGCCGTCGAGCCTGATGGAAACGTCCTGCGCACCCGAGCGCAGGGCAACAGAGGATTATAGGTTCGGGGCCCCGGCCGACCCCTTCCGGCGAAGGCAGGCGTAGTAGGACAGCCCGAAGCTGCGGCGGGTCTGCGGCGTGAAGCCGGCGACCTCGTCAAGAAACACCGCGGAGAGCAGTCGACCCACCATGCCCTGCCCTGGCACGCCCTGCTTGTCCTCGGGCGGCGTGCGGAGCAGCCGGTGCTTGGCCACCCACAGCGCACGTGCCGCGACCGCGACCGGAAACAGACGGGTGTTGAAGTGGCTGCCGGACAGCCATTCGAGCCCATCGGGCACGATGGCCTGGAACGAAGCGGCCGTGTAACGCCGGTAGTGCCCGACCGCGACGTCGTGCCGGCTGAAGAACCAGGGATGGGCGGGCACGGTCGCCAGGAACAGACCGCCTGGATTCAGGTGGTCCGCGATCCAGCGCAGTGCGCCCCGGTCGTCCTCGAGGTGCTCGATGACGTCGAATGCACAGATCAGGTCGTAGCGCTGGCCCAGGGCGCAGGGAATCGGCTGGTCGAGCAGCGTCCGCAGGTCGGCGCGCTGGCGCAGCACCGCCAGTCCCAGGGGATCAATCTCCAGAGCATCGACCACGCCATGGCGCGCCAGGGTCGGGATGTTCTGGCCGACGCCGGCTCCCAGTTCGAGAATCTCGCGCTCGCGGTCCAGCGGCGGCAGGTGAAAGCCCAGCACACGGTCGATCAGCGCACGGCGGCCCTCGTGCAGCCAGCCACTGGCCTCGTTCACATAGCGCAGGTAGGCGGCTTCTTTCATGCGACAGAGTCCCCTGGAGCCCCGCCGACGCGCTCGGCAATGAAGCGGCGCTGGTCCGTCGGCTGGTTGAACTTCACGAAAAACTCCACCACGACGCCCAGCGACAGCAGGTGCACGCCCACGATGACCGCCAGCATGCCGAACAGCAGCAGCGGACGTCCGCCGATGGGTCCGTGGCCGAGCAGCCAGAGCCCGGCGAGATAGGCCAGCACGACCGACCCGATCAGTCCCAGCAACAGGCCCAGACCACCGAACAGGTGACCAGGCTTGTGCAGCCAGCGGGTCGTCGACAGCACGGTCAACAGGTCCAGTGAGCCTCGCGCACAGCGCTCCCAGCCGTATCGGGACGAGCCGTGGCGCCGGGGGTGATGCACCACAGGGATCTCGGTCACGCGAAACCCCAGGTCGTGGGCCAGCACCGGGATGTAGCGGTGCAGCTCGCCGTACAACCGCAGGGACTCCACCACCTCGCGCCGGTAGCACTTGAACCCACAGTTGAAATCGTGCAGCGGCACACCGGTCATGCGGGCCGTGATGTGGTTGAAGACGGTGGACAGCAGCAGCCGGGACGCCGGGTCCTGCCGGTTCTGCTTCCAGCCCGACACCAGATCATGGCCCTCATGCAGTTTGGCCAGGAAACGGGGGATCTCGCGTGGATCGTCCTGCAGGTCAGCGTCCAGCGTGAACACCACCTCTCCACTGCAGGCCTCGAAACCGGCCGCCAGTGCCTGGGCTTTGCCAAAGTTGCGCCGCAGGCGGATGCCCCGGACAGTGGCGGGATCGCTCAAGGCGAGGGCCCGGATGACCTTCCAGGTGCTGTCGCGGCTCCCGTCGTCGACCAGCAGCACCTCCAGCGACTCCACCCCGGAGCAACCCTGCACCGCGACGCGGATCTGCTCCACCAGCGGTGCGAGGCTGGACTCTTCGTTGTGGGCGGGGATCACGAAACTGAGCTTCATGGGGGTGTTCCGGTCGCGGGTTCCAGGCGCAAGCTCCGCAAGCCAAGACCCAGCAGTCGTTCATCAGGCCCGGCCCCGTGGGCACTCGGAGAGCGTGGCTGCCGGACGGCGATGCCCACCCGCAGCACGCCGGTCGGCCCCAGCGGGGGCACCGCCATCCGCAGGCGTTGCACATCGCTGTTCGAAAATCGCCACGCTACAGCCTTGCCTCCGTTGACCGACACATCAAAGGACTGCGCGGGCGCCCCGGGGGGAACAAAGGCTGTGGCTTCCAGCACCAGGTCCATGGGCTGCTCAGCCGACGCTGGCTCCAGCGCCAGTTCTGCGTAGTGCCCCAGCGTCCACACGCCCCAGGGTTCTGGCGAACCCCAGCCGAAGCGGGAGGCGACGCCGGACTCGCCAAACTGGGTGGGTGCAATGTCCTGGGCCCACGGGGTCCGGGCTGCGCTCTTCGGCGCGGCAAACACAATCTCGGCCAAAGCTGTGGGCCCGAAGCTGGCGGTCCGCAACTCCACCGCGAACGTTCCCCAGCGCAGGGGCGCGTTGCTGATCATGTCGAACGCATGCCGGGACAGCTCATGCGACGGCACCCGAACAGGCGTCGGCACTCCCGCACGGAGGGCGCCCTGCCAGACCGGAAGGCCCGCGTGCATCAGGGCCCCCGCAGCATCGACGGAGGACACCAGCGACAACTCTGGCAGCGGATCGCGGCTGTCGTGCTGGAACACCGTGAACTGCGCATGGTTCACGGCCGCCTGCAGCGGCATCAACCCTTGCTCGAAACCCTCGATCCGGTAGAGGCTGGTGGTCGTGCGGTCGGGGCGCAGCTCAAACCCGGGACTGTCGATCGGCATGTACGGCAGCAGCGAGGTTTCCAGGGGAAACCATATCGCAGGCGCCTGCGTCAAAAACATGGCAGGCCGGGCCACGAGCGCCGCCGAAGGCGGCAGGGTTCCGTGCTGGAACAGAGCAGCAAGGCCCAGCGCACCGATCACCGGCCAATGGCGCCACGGCCCGGTCTGCCCTGACGGTTCGCGCCGCACGAACAGCAACGCCACGATCAACACCGGAATGACCTGCAGCAGGTAGCGCGAACCGTAGCTCTGCGCACCGCCGAAGCCGTTGGTGGGGAAAGCGAGGGTGTTGAGCAGCCAGTAGACCCCCACCCCGGCGCACAACAATCGCGCTGCCCGGTTTCCGCGCCACAACGCTGTCGCGAGAAACAGCAGGGCCACGGGGAAGTAGAGCAGGATTCCTGTTTGGCGCCCAATCAGGAAGTCCAGCAGCTTCTCCGGCAACAACGGCCAGTTCGTCCGAACGGCCCCCCACAGGTGGCGCAGGTCGAAGATGTGGTTGTAGTCGCGCCCCGTCGGCAATACCCAACCGGCCTCGAATGGAAAGGGCCGGGCCCAGACGCCGAATCGGTTGCCCTGGTACGCCAGCAGGTGAGCGTCCTGCAAGAGGTTGACAAAGGACGGCCCGGCCCATCCGATCGAAGCACCGAGCAGTGCCCAACCGAGCCGGCGCCCAAGCACTGGGGCGGCGACGAACAGCAAGAAGGGGAACACCGCCAGCAGCGGCGGGCGCTCGTAGAACGCCATGCCCAGCAGCAATCCGCCCAGGCATAGCCGCCAGGCCACTCCAGGCCGCAAGACGATGAAGCTGCCCATGGCCAGCAGCGCCGCTGCGAACAGGTCCGGATGGATGACCCCGGCCCAGACCACCGCAGGCCCGATCAGGAACAGTCCCGCGGCCAACAGTTGCCCCGCCAGCGATCCAAACACCGGGGTCGCACAGCGGACCGTCACAAAGACCAGGATCCCCAGCGCCACGAGGTTGAGGACAATGAAACCGGCGGTTCCAAGCAGCCCATACAGCGGGGCAGCCAACACGGCGTACAGCACCGGCTTGGCGAAGTAGAACCGCTGCTCGCCCACCTGCTTGAAATAGGCGCCGCGGGGGCCACCCGCCTGGGGAAACTGCGCATCGAACCGATGCAGATCCCCTGCATCGAAACGCAGGTCTTGGTCGTTCCACAGGCTCATGGTGGCCAGCAGGTGCGCCGACTGGTCGCCAAACGGCACCCACTCCCGGTCGGGGACCCTGTTTGACAGCAGCGAAGCGCTGACGGCCAGGGCCAGCAAGGCCCAGACCACCCGCACGATCGCAGCCTTCATGCTTGCGCCGCGATCACGCAGCGCCCAGCATGCTGCGCAGGGTGTCGCTCAGGGTGTAGGCGGGCAAAGGACCGGTTGCGGCCCGAAGGCGTGCGGCATCCCCGCAGAGACGGTGTACTTCGTTGGCGCGCACGAAGGCCGGATTGACCGCCACCTCGATGGTGTGCCCGGTGATGTCGGTCAGGGCATCAAGCACCTGCCGGATCGAATGGGTCTGGCCGGTGCAGACGTTGACAATGGCTGGCGCAGCGTCTGCGACCAGCAGCCGCAGGTAAGTCTCACAGACCATGCGCACATCGTTGTACTCGCGCTCGACATGCAGGTTGCCCAGCTCGATGCGGGGCGCGCGGCGCACGAAATGGTCGACCAGCTTGGGGATGAGAAACTGCCCTGCCTGTCCCGGGCCTGTGTAGTTGAACGGACGCGCCAGCACCAGCGACAGCCGGTCCGCACACGTCAGCGCCATGTGCTCCATGGCCAGCTTGCTGGCCGCGTAGTGGTTCACTGGCGCGGGCGGCGTGGTCTCGGCGATCGGCGACGTCTCGCAGTTGCCGTACACATTGGCGCTGCTGGCCACCAGCACGCGCCGGGGCCGCTGCGGCAGGCGGCACAGCGCATCGAGCAGGTTCATCGTGCCCACGACGTTCACGGCGTACAGCGCGGTCGCATCCTCATGGGCCACGAAAGCGATGGCGGCGAGATGGACCACGGCCTCGGGTCGGATCGCGTCCACCTGCTCGGCCACCGCCGCGGCATCGGTCAGATCGCAGCCCAGCGCAGCGATCTCATGCCCGGCGGTTTGCGCCAGGCGGGCGAACGCGCGGCCGGTGAAACCGTCCGCGCCCGTCAGCAGAATCTTCAAAACGAGAACCCGGCTTCGTTGCGACGCATGTCGGCCTCGACCATCATCTGGCACAGCTGTTCCAGCGTGGTCTTGGGCTCCCAGCCCAGCTTGTCCTTGGCGCGCGCGGGATTGCCGATCAGCAGCTCGACCTCCGCCGGGCGGTAGAAGCGCGGATTGACGCGCATCACCGTCTTGCCGGTGGCGACATCGACCGCGGTCTCGCCTTCAGCCTGGCCACGGAAATCGACGTCGACGCCAGCACCCTTGAACGCCATGCGCACGAAATCGCGCACGGTTTCGGTCCGGTTGGTCGCCAGCACGAAGGTATCGGGCTGGTCGGCCTGGAGCATGCGCCACATGCCCTCGACGTACTCCTTGGCAAAGCCCCAGTCGCGCTTGGCGTCGATGTTGCCCAGCTCGAGCACATCCAGCTTGCCCAGCTTGATCTTGGCGACCGAGTCGGTGATCTTGCGGGTGACGAATTCACGGCCACGCAGCGGGCTTTCGTGGTTGAACAGGATGCCGCTGCTGCCGAAGATGTCGTAGCTCTCGCGGTAGTTCACCGTCATCCAGTGCGCGTACAGCTTGGCCACACCATAGGGGCTGCGCGGATAGAACGGGGTGTCTTCGACCTGCGGAATGGCCTGCACCTTGCCGAACATTTCGGAGGTGCTGGCCTGGTAGAAGCGGATCTTGCGGTTGACCAGACGGATGGCTTCGAGCAGGTTCAGCGCGCCGACCCCGGTGATCTGCGCCGTCGTGGTCGGTTGGTCGAAGCTCACGCCCACGAAGCTCTGCGCCGCCAGATTGTAGATTTCGTCGGGCTGGACCTTCTGCACCAGGGCAATGCTGGAGCCCAGGTCGGTCAGGTCGTATTCGACCAGGTGCAGGTTGGGATGATTCTGGATGCCCAGCTCTTCGATGCGCCAGAAGTTGACCGAACTGGTGCGGCGGTAGGTGCCGTACACCGTGTAGCCCTTGCCCAGCAGGAGTTCTGCCAGGTAGGCGCCGTCTTGACCAGTGATGCCGGTGAGGAGTGCAGTTTTCATGTGTCGAGTGGGTGTCGCTGAGGCAATCCTTGATTTTAGGCGCCCTGCTCCATCCCGCCTCAGGGTTCCGGCGCGGGCTGGATGTCGATCTGCATCAGGCCGATACCGAGCACCCTGTCGTCCGGGGAAACACCCCGCTGGCGAGGTGACGCCGCCTGCGGGATGGACAGCCGGATGTCGTCAACGCCCTCGCCGGCCTCCAGCGGCAGTCGGCCGACGAACCGATCCGGCGACCTCACGTTCCAGGTCACAGCTGCTCCACTGCGCACGTGGGTGGCGGTCACCGTCAGTGGCTGTGCGGAACTCGCGCCAAAGGCCGAAAACCTCAGCCGGATCTCGCAAGCGGTGACACGGCAATGCGTCGGCACCGGCAAAGACAGAGAAGCGTTTGCTTTCGACCAGATGTGCGCCGGCTCCGGATCGTGCCAGCCATCGAGCAGCACCATGCCCAGCCGCGGCTCCGAGCTGCTGGTCTGCAAAGGGAAGGCCAGGAAGTCGGCGAGAGCAGCGTTGCGTTCCTGCACGGCGGTGTTCCGCAGCCTGAGCGACGGCCGGATCACCGAGAAGAACTTTGCCTCCTGCACCTCAAACCAGGGATCGGCACGCAGTTCCAGCAGCACCGGCCGGAGCGCCTCGTGCATGGGCTGCGGACATTCGGGTCCGACATTGGTGAACACCACCCTGTCGGCCGGCACAGCGCCGCCGCCGCGCCAACCCAGTGTCACTTCCTGCTCGCAGATGCCGACTCGGCAGGCCTGTGGAGTGGACAGCAACAGCCGCGCCTCTGGCGCTGCCCCCAGTCGAAGAGATGCAACGCTCTCCCATCCACCGTTCACCGAGCGCTGCTGCAACACGGACCCCACCGGCGCCGACCGCAGCGAAAGCGCTGGCAGCTGGACATCGGTCGCCGACGGGGCCTTGCTCAGATAGATCGCTTGTTCATTCCGCACCATGTCAATCGGCACACTCACCTGCAGACCCAGAGGTCCCGCGTCCCGGCCGTATCTGGACCAGGGTTGCACGCCAGACAGGGGACTCAAGGCCTGACACGGCCACTCGTGCGAAGCGTCCAGCAGCCCGAAATGTGGCAGCACCACCGTCTGGGCGTCCCCCCTGAGCAGGATGTTGCGGATTTCCAGCGCCATGCCGGGTCCGGGCATTGCACGCGCGTTGCGGACCGACGCTGGCCACTGGCGGCGGGCCAGCTCCAGATTCTTGTCGCCACCGATGTTGTAGGTGGCAAGCCAGTACCTGGCTGCGATGTGGTTGACCAGGAAATCATTGCCCGTCGGCAGGAATACCGTGCGTTCGTTGCCGAGGTGCAGGGAGGCCATGTCCTGTGCGATTGCCTGCTCCATCGCTACGAACATCTTGCGAAGGTCTCGCTTCTGTCGCCATTGCCCGGTAAGGTCTGGCAGCTGCAGCGCGATCACCGCCGACACGATCAATAGTGGCACCGTCTGCCGGCCCTGCCATCGGCGCCCCATCCAGACCGCGATGAGGATCCATAGACCGAGCAATGCCAACGCCAGCCAACGGTAGGTGGCACGCATGGACGAGAAACCAGGCAAAGAGAAGAGCCATGCATTGCCCGTCTCGACCCGTCCGGCGGCGGCAAGCATCTGGCCAGGCGCGGAAGGATGGAGTGCAAAGCTGGCGGCGCTCAGTACTTTGAGCGATGGCCCCAGAGCCAGGTAGAACGCGAGCACCACAATGACACTGGCCGCCACCGTGACGACCGACCTCGATCGGCAGCCCACCCACGCCACCAGGCCCGTGACCACCAGCGGCAACGCGAATGTTGTGGTCCAGACCGAGGCGTCGCCGAACTGGTCCAGGGCACTGCGGGCGCTCGACCAACCGATGACATCCCAGAGCGGATAGGCTCGCAGCGTCGGCACCACGAGGTAATGCAGGTCCAACGCCATCCCCCGGAACATGTCCAGCGGCGTGGACTCCAGCGGCAGTTCGCCCACGTAGCGTCTGTAGGCCAGGTAGGCCACTGCCAGCGCCATCAGCTGCACCGCCAGTGCCCTCAGCGCAGGCTTGCGCGCCCCGGGCGCCATCACGAATGCGGTCGCCACCAGCAGCAACGATCCGACGCCATACATGACAAAGGTGTAGCCATCCATGAACACGGCCACGCCCGCCACCACCAGCGTCAGAACCGTCCACCTCACCTTCAGGTTCAGGCTGCCGCGCTGCGACTGCAGCAGGCCCAGGGTCACCAGCAGATACGTTGGCAACAAAGCGATGCCCAGCGCCAACATGCTGTACCAGGCGTGGCCCCACACCATGGGCAGAGTGAGCCAGCAGGTGGCGAGCATCAGGGCCACCCTCCGGTGCGCCCCCAGGCGGAGGGCGAGTGCGGCGGCCCCGGCAAACGCGACCGCCAGCCACAGCGCCACGGTCATCGCATAGGCATCCGGCAGCGCAAGCCCCAGACGGATCAGCACCGCCATGGGCCAGACTCCGCTCAGGCCAAACGAAATCGGCGCTCGCGCCGGCGCGCCAAAGTTGTTCGCATACAGAGAAAACCAGCCCTGGTTTGCCAGCGACTCGGCGAAGCCACCGCTCCAGACCATCTGCCACTGCACCGGCACCATCCACCTGGGCAGCGCACCATGCACCGAACAGGCCAGCAACAGCCCGCACAGCGCCAGCAGCGCATCAGGCCACCACTGTGACCTCCCGAACAGGCGGGGATCAGCCATGGGGTCGCTCGGGGGTTCGCATTGCGGTGACCTGCCCGACCGACCGGCGCGCCAGCCACAGCGCGACCAGGAAGAAGCCCACATCCCCGGCAATGTTGACCAGCCTCGCCAGCAGCACAGCCAGCACCAGATCGGCCTGCGGCACCCAGACCCCGAGGATCAGCAGCATCACGGCTTCACGCACGCCCAGCCCCGCGGGCGCCCCGGGAGTCACCAGCCCGATCAGCCATGCCGCGATCGCGGCTCCCGGCACCACACCTGCCGGCACCCGGGACACCGCCTCGGGCGCCAGGCTGGCCAGCACCGCCCAGTACACGCCGGCCGAGAACAGCAGGAACAGCGATTGCGCGACCAAGGCCCTGCCAGCGCGGAACCAGCGCCAGTGCCACACCGCACCAACGACCACCACCGCCAACGCAGCCGGCACGACCCAGGCAAGGGCTCCCACCTGCGATGCCAGCCAGCGCTGCAGCAGCAGGCCGATCAGCCCGATGGCGCACACGACCAGCAGCCCCAGCTCCAGTCCGATCGACTTTGCGAGCGGCTGCGCCGGCACACCTTCGGCCATGCCCAGCACCTGGCGACCTGCCAGGTGGAACACATTGCCCGGAGCGTACTTGGCGATCTGCGAACGTCCGTAGACCGCGACGCTCCGCACCACGGACAGCGGCGCGCCCAGCTCACGCAGAATATCCCGCCAGGCCAGCGCCAGCAGCACGTTCGCCAGCCCGTAGCCCACGGCCAGCAACACCAGCAGGAATACCAGCGTGCCGGACAACGGCGCAGCCTTCAGTTGCGGCCAGTAGTCGACCAGGCGGACACCGACAAACGCCAGTCCCGCCACCGCCAGCACCGAGCCGAGGCGGGCCAGGATCGGCTTGAGCGGCCTGGCCATTCAGCGGCCCGCTTTGGGGCGGCAGAGCAGCATCGTCCACGGCAATGGCGAAGCCACCGCCAGCACGTCGAAGTGTGCCGAGACGGCACGGACGAATCCGGCCTTGCTCCAGTGCTGCAGGTGGCCGGGGGTGTTGCCCAGCGCACCCACGTACTTGCCGCGCACCAGGTTGAGGGCGCACCACAGCGGCTCCCGCGGTACGCTGAGGATGTAGTGCCGCGCGGGGATCTGCCGCAGCTTCTGCAAGGCCTGCTCGGGGTGTTCGAGATGTTCCAGCACCTCACAGCACATCACCAGATCGGCCGCCTCCTGCTGCGGGTCCAGCTCATAGATGCTCTTCACGGCAAAGCACGACGGGTCGACGCCATGCCTGGCCGCGTTCTCTCGCGCCATCCCGATGGCGGTGCTGGAGTAGTCGCATCCCCTCACGCGATAGCCCATTTCCTGGCATCGGATGACCCAGTGCCCTTCGCCGCAACCGATCTCGTTGATCGATTCGGGTGCAGCCTGCCGGATGAATCCCTCCAGAGACTGCGTGAATCCGTTCATCAGATAGCGGACAACAGGGTTGCGGCTGCCGTACTTGTCGAAGGTGTTGCCGACAACCACCCCTCCTTCGCTGGTGCCGCCCGTGACGCGTGTGTTCATGAAGCCTGTTGCTCCTCAGGCGCGACGGGCGCTGGCGTGCTGTCGGCGGACCAAACGGTGGGGCTGATCCGCTGGTCGGAGACGTTGAGCTTGTAGCGGATGTCTTCCAGCAGCATGCGGTTGGCCGCCAGGATGTCGGCGACGAAGGCGACCAGAAAGGTCTGGAACCCCATGCCCAGCAACACCGACGCCAGGATCAGCGACTGGATGTGTCCGTTGCCATCCCCGGTGAGGTATTTCCAGAGGAAACGCAGACCAAGCAGCAGCCCCGCCAGGAACAGCACCATGCCGATGGTGAAGAAGAAACGGAACGGCCGGTAGATCACGAAGATGCGGATGATCGTGATGACACTGCGCCGGATGTACGAAGGAATGCTCTTGACCAGCCGCGAGGGACGCAGGTCTGCATTCACGCGGATCGGTACCGACACCGTGCGGATGTTCTTCTGTCCCGCCTGGATGATGGTCTCCAGCGTGTAGGTGTAGTCGTTGAACACCATCAGGCGGCTGGCGGCGGCCCGGCTGATCGCCCGGAACCCGCTGGGCGCGTCGGGAATGGAGGTCTTGCTGGCAACACGCACAGCCCAGCTGCCCAGCTTCTGCAAGGCCTTCTTCACAGGGGAAAAATGAGTGATGTCGCTGATCGGCCTGGCGCCGATGACCATTTCCGCCTGCCCCCGGACGATCGGGCCGGTCAGTGACGGAATGTCGGCGGCGTTGTACTGGTTGTCGGCGTCGGTGTTGACAATCACGTCGGCGCCCAGCGAGAGCGCGGTTTCGATGCCCGTCATGAAGGCCCGTGCCAGGCCCCGGTTGCCGGAGTGGCGAACGATGTGGTCCACCCCGTTGGCGCGAGCGACCTCCACCGTGTCGTCGCTGCTACCGTCGTCGATCACCAGCCAGTGCACGGCGTCGAACCCAGGCACCTGCCGGGGCAGCGCGGCCAGCGCCACCGCGAGGGTCGCACCCTCGTTGTAGCAGGGGATCTGAATGAACAGTTTCATGTGGCGCCTCCCTTGGTCCGAGGCAGCGGCCTCACGGCTCCAGTTCCGTCAGGCGATCCAGTTCCGCCCGGTAGGCGGCGACCAGGCGCTCCGAACAGAAGAAGTCGAGCACATGCGCACGGGCAGCGACCGCGCGGCGTCGCACCTCGGCAGGCGATTCGAGCACGAATCTCAGGTTCTCGGCGAGGGAATCGACATCGGGATCGGCCCACACGAAGCCTTGCGGATACGGGAAGTAGTCGACCGGCAGTTCGACCCGGTCGAAGCGGACCGGCAACGCGGTTTCCGGCGAGATGAAATGGCTCAGTCCGCCAAAAGAAATCGTGATCACCGGGACCTCCGCCCCCATCGCCTCCACCACCGTGAGCCCCAGCCCTTCGGAGCGGTGGGGAGAGACATAGGCGGACGCCGTGCCGATCAGTCGATGCAGTTCCTCGTCGCTGAGCAGGTAGTCGATGATCTGCACACGTGAATCGGCCGCGGCGGCTTCGTAGAGCCGCTTGACCTCGGGATTGCTGTGGTCCGGGTAAGTGATCTTGAAGGTCAGGCGGACGTCGCCATGGCCCTGGTCGGCCGGAAAGGCCTGCCAGAACGCGTCAAGCAGCGCACCCGGGTTCTTGCGCTCGAGAATGCTGTTGGCGTCGAAGCAATAGACGAAGTTGTGCGTGCCGGAGGCTTCCGACTCCGGACGGATGCCATCCAGGTAGGCGAGGTACGGTGGCAGCAGCGTGACCCGCTTGGCGGTGGATCGTTGCAGCGTTTCGGCGATGAAGGGCGTCGGTGCCCAGAACTCGTGGAAGTACTTCATCGACACCTGCCACTCGGGCCGCAGCGTGGGCAGCTCCCAGTACCAGACCGCGATGTTGTAGGTGTCGCGAAACAGGGCGTCCCCACCCAGCTCCAGCATCATCGGCAAGGTGTCGCCGTTCATGTGCACGACGTTGACCCTGGCGCCATCGATGAACGCCGGGAGCACCAGCTGGTCACTGCCCAGGCTGGTCTGGCGCGGGAACTCCCGTTGCTGGGCGCGCGTACCGAGCTTCGGTGCGCCGGCCCGCGTCAGCCCTTCGAGATAGCCGCGCGCACTGACGCCCAGGCCGGAGATCTTGTCCAGCGGGCCAACGACGTTGATGCCCTGCTCCGGTTGCAGCGGCAGAGGCACTGGCAGCGCCAGGCGTTCCGGCACGGCCACGTTCTGGTCGCTGGAGAGGCGGATGCGGTGGTGCAGGACCAGACCGGCCGGCTTGCCCAGATGCAGGAAGTGCGTCATTGGCCGGTCCACCCAGCCCTGCAATTCGGGGTTGGACGACAGGTAGCGCCGGGGCGCAAAAGCCGTGGGAGAGTCCAGCCCCAGGTCTTCGCCGAACACGGCGTAGTGATAGAGCGCACACACATCATCCAGCGCCCCTGGCGCGAAGTGGTGGCGGTAGGTGCTCGGGTTGAAATGGGCGTTCGGCCACCGGCCTTCCCGGTCGCCGTACTGCACGTAGTGCATCAGCGCATCGGCGCCGCAAGCCGCGATGTCCGGGTAGGTGGTCAGGTAGTGATCGAGATCGAACAGGCCCCACATCACCAGTGTCAGCGCCTGGCGCATCACCGGATGGCTTTCATCGGCAGCACCCATCGCCACGTTCCAGTCAGCGCCACGGCGCTCCGCTTCGTCGCGGGCCAGTTGTTCGAGCCGGTCCAGCAGTTGGTCGTAGGCAACCGCGTCGTAGGGGTCGACCACGGTCCTGGATTTGTCGTTGGTCGCGGTCGTCATGCTGTGACCTCGGCGTGTGCCTGTTCGGCGCTGATGGTGCGCAGGTGCAGGCCGCAATAGGGATCGCGTTCCACCAGGTGCTGCCAGCGCGAAAGGAATTCCTGCCGCTCCGCGCTCTTGTCGTGCTTGCGCTTGAAGCTGGAGTTGTGGAAGTGGTAAAGCAAGGCGTGCGGCGTGTAGACGACACGGTAGCCGTCGCGCACGCAGCGCAGGCAGAAGTCGATATCGTTGTAGTCCACCCGGAAGAACTCGTCGAAGCCGCCCATGCGGTCGAAGAACTCCTTGCGGTAGGCCATCACCGCGCCCGTCACCGCGCCGTAGTTGCGGTCCACCGAGGCGTAACCACCGTATTCCAGCGCGTCCGCAGGGCTGTTCATGAACACGTGGCCGGCCGAGCCATTGAGCCCGGTCGAAATGCCGGCGTGCTGGATGCGGTTGTTGGGGAACAGCAGCTTGCCACCGACCACCCCGACATCGGGTCTCGCAGCGTGACTCACAAGCGCCTCGATCCAGTCGGGGGCAATGACTTCAAGGTCGTCGTTGAGCAGCAGCGCCACACCCGACTTCACCAGCGACGTTGCAAAGTTGGACTTCGCTGCAAATGAAAAGTCACCATCCTTGACGAAGGTCGCGGTGGAGTGACCGTGCCGTGCCAGCAGGTCACGCAGGTCGTCGGGCACATGGCCGTCGTCGACCACGATGATCTTGTAGCCCGGGTAGGTGGACTTGGCGATGATGGATTCGACGAAATTGGTCGCCAGCACCAGCTTGCCACGCCCCGGCAACTCACGCTCCTGCATGTTGGTCAGGATGAGCAGGGTCACTTCCAGACCCTCGGGGATTGGCCAGCGGACCTGCAGGCAGCCCGGACTCGCATGGGCCATCACCTGCACACCCGGGTCGGTCGCCGACAGGTGCGCCTGAAGCACCGTCCTTGCAGGCTCCAGCGCTTCGGGCGAAAAGAAACCTCCGGCAGGCACATCGCTCTCACGCCGACGCACGTACAGCAGGTCTTCCAGGTGAGCGAATCGACGCGCCTTGGCCGATACCGCCAGGGAGAGCGCATATTCGTCGGCTTCCGGCGAGCCACTGCCTGGCACAGCGAGATTGAGCAGCAGCGCCTTTCGAACCGCCAGGAAGCGGCCCAGCAGATTCACCGAATGGTGATGTTCGGGCGACCAGTCGGGTTTGAAGAAGGGCGATACGACCGACCCGTCGTCGAGCAGCGTCGCTTCGTCGGAATACACAAGGTCCAGGCCGGGATCAGCGGCCAGTGCCTGGCTGAGGTGTTTCACGAGGTCGTCGTCGACACCATCGCCCTGTGTCAGCAGCCCCATGAAGGCCGTGGTGCACTGGGCACTGGCCTTGAGCAGGTTCTGCACCTCGTCGTCCGAAGTACCGGTGACGCGTCGGATGCGCCAGTCGATGTCCAGCCACTCGTCAACCAATGGCTGCAGCTCGGCGGGTGCACACAACAGCAGTTCCCAGGCCGGATCGGTCTGGCGCAGCACCGACTGGACACTGCGGGTCAGTGCAGCACGGTCACCGTCGTGAATGGTCAACACAAACGCCAACGAAGTGGCGCTGCGCCGCATCTGACCCAGCGTGGTCACGGTCTCCAGGGACTCATGCTCGCGCTTGACACTGATGGGAGACAGACAGCTTTCCAGATCGACGGGGCGCGCCATCGTCGACAGCGAAGGGTCCGCAAGCAGCACGGCCGGTGCCACGGCAGCGGCGCGCTTGAAAGCGCCCCGGGGAACCTCTGGCACAGGCATCACCACTTCGGCAACTGCGGGCTGCGCAGATTGCTCCACCCCGCCATTGCGCAACAAAGCCAGCCGGCGGTGCAGCCCCGGCACACGGGAAGCCAGCCACTGTCCGCTGCGCTGCCGCACACCAGGGAATGGCGCCAGCACGGCAGCCCCCAGTGCGAGACTGGCGCCGACAACAGGGCGCACCAGTCCATACTTGATCCAGGCCGACAGACCGCTGCGTTCGAGCCGGTTCAGGCGCTCCACCGCATTCGCCATGCTGGCGTCGGTACCTGCGCGCCATGCCGCCAGTTGATGGGACAGCGATTCAACCATCTCCCGGCTTTGTTGCAGCTGCGAGGACAGGTCTTCCACCCCACGGCTGGACGCCTCGCGCTGCGACGACAGCTCGGACTGCAGCCGCTCCACTTCGGCGTTCAGTTGCTCGACCGAAGCCGTCAGCTGCTGCACCTTCCGCGCGGCCTGACGCAACACCTCGCCGGTCTGCGTGAGCTCTGCATCCAGGGCATGCAAGCCCCGTTGCATCTGCTCACCTAGCCCGCGGACATGCACTTCATGGCGGTGGGCCAGTGCCTCCAGCGACAGACCGTACTCACGGCCAAACGCGTCGTTGAATCGCGCCAGGTCTTCCTCTGCCCCGCCCTTCTGGGCCACCACCGCATAGTCCGGGCTCGCGCCGACCAGCACCTCCCAGAGCGTGGGCGAAGGGCTGATCGCCGTGGCCTCGGCCTCTTGCAACCGCAGGATCTTGTTGCGGACAAAACCGTGGTATTCGGCGAGAAAACCCAACAGCTGATGCGGTATCGGCTTCTGGTGCGTCGGGTCCAGATAGAAATGGCTGGTACCAACGACCAGGTTTTCCGAATTGGGCGTCTCCAGGATCAGCAGCCCCCCGGGCCGGAGCACCCGCAGGCTCTGGGAAATCAGGGTCTGCACCGCATCGAACGGCAGATGCTCGACCAGGTGAAACGCGGAGACCACCGCCTGGCTGTTGTCCGGGAGAGAAGACAGGTGCGCGAGCGCATCGCCCCGCACCACCGCCAGCCCACGTTCGCGGCTGGCGGCTAGCATGCCCTCGTCCAGGTCGATGCCGGTGGCATCAAACCCGCTCTCGACCAGCAGTTCCAGCCATTCGCCACGTCCGCAACCGAGGTCGACCGCCTTCGGCACACCCACACCCTGGCCGATCAGCGGCCGAAGGAAATCCAGGTAAATCGCCAGACGCGCCTTGATGACATCGCGGCTGCCTCGGTAACGGTCCTCGAAGGCCCGGTAAAAAGGGACGGTGGTGCTCATGAACGCACCGGCGCCGGGGCCGTCGATGTCACGTTCACCTTGTGATCGAGCCAGGACACGCCGACGAAATGGGGCTTGCTGGTGTTGATGACGTTGAACACCAGCGAGCGCTCCCGCCACTCGTAGTTGTTCACCAGATGGGTGTCCGTGCTGTGCAGTGCGGTCTGGATGGAATAGGTTCCGAACCCGAAGTTGGCGGGAAAGCTGATGTCGAACCGGACCACGCTGCTCGCCGGCACATCCTCGACCGCCTGGTTGGTGTGGTGGGTGTTCGATCCGAAAATGATCTGCCCGAGCCGGTCCTTGATGCCAAAGCCCAGCACCAGCCGCTCGATGGGTTCCCTGGCCGCGACTTCCACCCGCAACGTGACGCTCTGTCCGACATTGACGTGCTCGATCGGCTGGCCTGCGGCATCGAGCAGGGCAATCTCCGTCACATTGGCCTCACCGGTCCCGGAGACTGTCTGGATCTTGCCGCCGGAAACGACGTCCTGGCGCACGCTCTGGCTCTGATGCGAGGCGAGCATGGCGTTGTAGTAGTCCATCACCGCCTCGGGCTCGCCCTCCATGGCGATGGTGCCTTCGTTGAGCAGGATCGCGCGGTCGCAGATTGCCTGGATGGCGCCCTTGTCGTGGCTGACGATGAGCAGCGTCGTGCCCTGCTCCCGGAACGCGCGGATGCGCGCAAAGCTCTTGTGCACGAAGTAGGCATCACCCACCGACAGTGCCTCGTCGACGATCAGCACGTCGGGGCGGATCGCCGTGGCCACGCTGAAGGCCAGACGCATCTGCATGCCGCTGCTGTAGACGCGCACCGGCTGGTCGATGTAATCACCGATCTCGGCAAACGCCTCGATCTCCGGCATGTGCTTCTCGATGTCGCTGACCGTGTAACCCAGCAGCTGCCCGGCCATGAAAGCATTCTGGCGGCCGGTGAAGTCCGGATGGAAACCCATGCCGAGTTCCAGCATCGCGGCCACGCGACCGGACATGCGCACGCTGCCGGTGGTGGGCTGCGTCGTGCCGGTGATGAGTTTGAGCAGCGTGCTCTTGCCGGCACCGTTGATGCCGATGATGCCGACCGCTTCGCCCTGCCCGACTGAAAAGTGGATGTCTTTCAACACCCACTTGAGCGTGTGGCGTTGCTGGTGAAACGGGCTCAGCCACTCCAGCAGGCGGGCCCAGCGTGTGGGGTACTGCTTGTAGGCCTTGCCCAGATTGTTGACCGAAATCGTTCCCATGGATGCCCGTCAACCCTTCAAAGCTCGTCGACCATTTCGCCGACATGGCGGCGGAACTGCCACAGCCCGTAGACACACAGCAGCGCCGTCAGCACGACCACCGGCCAGAGGCTGTACCAGTTGGGCATGCTGGCGTGCAGCAACACCTGCTGGTACCCCTCGATCAGGCGCGCCATCGGGTTGTAACGCATCAACGACTGCACGCTTTCCGGCAGCACGCTGACCGGATAGACGATCGGGGTGAACCAGAACCAGAAGGACAGGAACAGCGCAAAAAACTGCCCGACGTCCCGGAAGAACACGTTGAGCACCCCCAGGCTGATCCCCACCCCGATGGCAAACAGCACCTGCAGCACCAGCAGCGGAATGACCGCCAGGATCACCCATCCGGGGAAGTGCCCCGAGATCACCAGAAACAGCAGGAAGAGGCCGAACAGGATGCCGAAGTTCAGCAGCGAATTCGCGACCACCACCACCGGCAGGCACAGGCGCGGGAAACTGAGCTTCTTGATCAGGTTGGCGTTCTCGATGAACATCCCGGTCGCCCGGTTGGTGATCTCGGCAAACAGGCCCCAGGTCAGGATGCCGGCGCACAGATAGATGCTGAAAGAGAAATGGTCCTGCGCACCGGGCAGGCGGGTCCGCATCAGGTTCGCGAAGATCACCGTGTAGACGATGATCATCGAGAGCGGGTTGACGATGTTCCAGGCCGCGCCGAGCAGCGAATTGCGGTACTTGCTCTGGAACTCCCGCTGGACACTGCCCAGGATGAATCCCCTGTAGCGCCACAGCGCCATCAATGCATTCATCAGACGCGTCCGTAGGTATCGGCCAGGCGCACGATGTCGTCCTCGCCCAGATAGTCGCCGCACTGCACCTCGATCAGCACCAGCTCGTCGTGACCGGTGTTGGTCAGGCGGTGCTTTTCCTGCAGCGGGATGTAGCGGTACTCACCGGGACGGGTCGGAAATTCCTTGTCACCGACCTGCACCAAGCCACGGCCATGCACCACCACCCAGTGCTCGGCGCGCTGGTGGTGGTACTGCAGGCTCAGGCTCTGTCCGGGCCTGACCGTGATCCGCTTGACCTTGTAACCCTCTTCTTCCTTGAGCGTGGTGTAGGTACCCCAGGGCCGGTGCACGGTGGCTGGCTGCACCGTGCTCTGGTGCTGGTGGCTGTTGGCGTGCCGCTCCTTGAGGGCGTCCACCACCTTCTTGACGTTCTGTGCCTCCTGCTTGCTGGCGACCAGCAAGGCGTCGGGCGTGTCCACGATCACCAGGTCGGACACGCCGACCGTGGCCACAACCTTGGGACCATGGCTGTCCACGTGCACATGGGTACCGGTGGTCTTGACGGCCACCCAGTCGGTGCCTTCGGACGAGCCCAGCGTGTTGCCGCTGGCGTCGGGGGTATGCGCCTGAGCCACCGCCGGCCAGGCGCCGACGTCGCTCCACCCGAAACGGGCCGGCACCAGCACCACATTGGTGGCGCGCTCCATCACCGCATAGTCGATGCTGATGTCGGGCTGGCGGCCAAACGCGTGCGCATCGAAACGGGTCACCATCGGGGCCTTGGTGGCGTCGGGAAGGGGCAAGGCCTTGGTGTCGGCCGAGGCCATCGCGTGCTGCGCCGCGGCCAGCACATCTGGCGCATGCTCGGCCAGTGCCTTCAGCAGTCCGCCAGCCGTGAAGCAGAACATGCCGCTGTTCCAGTAGAAACGCCCGGTCGCCAGGTATTCCTGGGCGGTGGCCAGATCGGGCTTCTCGACGAACTTGAGGACCGGCTGCACCTCGCGCCCGACCTTGGGCACCTCGATGTAGCCAAACCCCGTTTCCGGCCCCGTCGGATGGATGCCGAACACCACAAGATGGCCTTCCTGTGCCCGCCGGGCAGCCTCCAGCGCGTTGGCCACGAAGCTCTCCGTGTCGGGAATCAGATGGTCGGCAGGCAGCACCAGCATCACCACATCATCGCCATGCGACTTCTGGCAAGCCAGCGCCGCCAGGGCGATGGCTGGAGCGGTATTGCGCCCTTTCGGCTCAAGCAGGTAATGCGCATGGGGCGGATCGGTCATCTCGCCCAGCAAGCCCTGTGTGAGGAACAGGTGATCCTGGTTGGTAACGATCAACAGGTCGTCGGTGCCGCAGGCCTGGCCGCGTGAAATCGCCTGCTCCAGCAAGGCACTCCCGCCGCCGAGCTTCATGAATGGCTTGGGCAGCGCCTGGCGGGAGGCCGGCCACAGGCGGGTGCCAGCCCCACCGGAAAGGACAACTGAAACGAGTTTCATCGCGGATTCAGGCGTAGGTTTCGGCTTGTCGGAAGGTGACGCCCGCCTGGTCTTTGGCCGACAGCGCCGGTTGGCCGGCGAACTGCCAGTCGATGGCCAGGTCCGCATCGTTCCAGAGGATGCTGCGCTCGTGGGCCGGCGCGTAGTAGTCGGTGGTCTTGTAGAGGAACTCGGCGGTCTCACTCAGGACGATGAAGCCGTGGGCAAAGCCGGCCGGCACCCAGAGCTGCTTCTTGTTCTCGGCGCTCAGACGCTCGCCCACCCAGCGACCGAACGTCGGCGAAGACTTGCGAAGGTCCACCGCCACGTCGAAGACCTCGCCCTGCACGACGCGCACCAGCTTGCCCTGGGCCTGCTGGATCTGGTAGTGCAGGCCCCGCAGCACGCCTCGCACCGACTTGGAGTGGTTGTCCTGAACAAAGCTGACCGGGTAGCCCACGGCGGCCTCAAAGCGGGCGTGGTTGAAGCTCTCGTAGAAGAAACCTCGCTCGTCCCCGAACACCTTGGGCTCGAACACGATGACATCCGGGATCTGCAGGGGGGTGAAGTTCATTTGAAGATGGCCGCCGCGGGTGGTCCGACCGGCGCAGGTGGGGGTTCTGGCACCCATGAAGACGAAGCGTCGATGGGCGACGGGGCAACGCAAAACGGAAGCAATCGAGCATTATAAGAAGGCCAAACAGGCGACTGTTTACACGCTGTTAAACTAGCGCGCTGCCCCAAAACACACCGTTTCGCCCTGCCATTCATGAGCCCTGTCAACGCCAAAGTGGGGGTTGTCATTCCAAGCTACCGGGTGACGGCCCACATCCTGGACGTGGTCACGCGGGTCGGTCCACGGTGTCACGCGATCTATGTCGTGGACGATGCCTGTCCGGACGGATCGGGCAGATTCGTGCAGGAACATTGCCGCGACCCGCGGGTCAAGGTGGTCTTCAACGAAGTCAATCTGGGTGTTGGTGGTGCGGTCATGCATGGCTACCGGGTGGCCGTGGACGATGGTTGCGACGTCATCGTGAAGATCGATGGCGACGGCCAGATGGCACCCGAGCTGCTGCCGCAGTTCATCGACCCCATCCTCGAAGGCTATGCGGACTACACCAAGGGAAACCGCTTCTTTGACCTGAGCGAGATCAGCCAGATGCCGGCCGTGCGCCTGTTCGGCAACGCGGTGCTGTCCTTCATGTCCAAGATCTCGAGCGGCTACTGGGACGTGTTTGACCCCACGAATGGCTACACGGCCATCCACGCCCGGATCGTCGAGCACCTTCCCCTGGACAAGATCAGCCGCCGCTACTTTTTCGAAAGCGACATGCTGTTCCGGCTCAACACGCTTCGCTGCGTGGTGCTGGACGTGCCGATGGACGCCAACTACGGCGACGAAGAGAGCAACCTCAAGATCAAGTCGATCGTTTTCGACTTCCTCTTCAAGCACATCCGCAACTTCTTCAAGCGGATCTTCTACAACTATTTCCTTCGCGATCTGTCTCCGGCGTCGCTGGAGTTGCTGGCCGGCCCCCTGCTGCTGCTCATGGGTACCGTGTACGGAGCGACCCAGTGGCAGTCCTCGGCCCAGCAGAACGTCATGACGGCGCCAGGAACGGTCATGCTGGCCGCGCTGCCGGTGCTCATGGGTTTCCAGCTGATCCTGGCCTTCCTCTCACACGACATGCAGTCGGTCCCCAAGGTGGCCATCCACCGCCGGCTGCACCGCAAGCGCAAAGCGCTTTCCCAGACACCCGTCTGATTTTTCCCTCCTGCCATGCAAGTCATCCTGCTGATCATCCTGACGACCACGTTCACCATCACGAGCCAGTTGGTGCTGAAGAATGCCGTCAATGGCATCTCGCCGATCCTCAAGAACGAAGGCATCGTCCAGTTCCTGCTGGCCGCGATCAGCTCTCCCTGGGTGTACGCAGCCCTGACCCTGCAGGTGGGCGGCTACGTGCTGTGGTTCTTCGTGCTGGCGCAGGAACGCCTTTCGGTGGCCTTCGCCATCAACGGCTCGTTCTTCTATCTGCTGGTGGCCGCGGCCAGCTGGGTGTTCTTCGACGAGCGCCTGAATGGGTGGCAGTGGTTTGGCCTTGTGTTGATCAGCTTTGGTGTGGTGATCATCAACCTGGCCGACAAGGCCGGGACCTGAACGCCCTGCCCGTCTTCGTGCGCCCTCACTTCAGGCGGAAGTAGCGCACAGCGCCATCGGAGACCGGTGGTTGCAGAGGTTCCAGGCACGACAGTTCCGCGGCCGAAGGTGCAAAGGTGTAGGCCACATGCGTCACGCCGATCGCCCGGATGTGCCGACCACACACATCCAGAGCGATCTGGTAGTGGTCCGGGAACACCAGGTCGAAGGAAGGTTCGGCTCCGGTCTTCCCGGAGACGTACTCCACGTGTGCGTACCGGTTCCAGATGTCCTGGCCGTTCTTCTGCGGATCCAGCACATCGAGCACCTGCATCCGCGGGGCGTAGTTGGTTCCGTTGACCACGCGCAGCCCCTCGGCCTTGAAGCCCTGCGCCACACGGAGGTCTCCGTAGACGGCCCACATGGCGCCATCGCCGCCAAGGTGCCGCCCGTTGGAAAACAGGTCCTTGTCCAGATAGAGCCTCAGGCCGTTCTGCACCGGATTGACGTGCAGCGGCGGAACCGCGGCCATCAGCATCAGACCCAGGTACAGCCAGCGGTTGCCCCGGTGAACCGCCCAGACCACCGCCGACACGACCACCGAAGCCAGCAGGATCCGGTTGATGTCGAAGAATTCCGAATCCAAGGACGCCAGCGACAAGCCGTACGAAAGCACCAGGGCAAACGCCACCAATGCCAGCAACCAGCTGGACGGCCGCAGCACCGTCAACTCGCCACGCGCCCTTTCGGCCACCATCACCGCGAGCAACAGGGCTGACGCCACCCCCATGCCGAACGCGCTGTCCCAGGGATCGGACATGGACCAGCCCAGGTGCGCCAGACCCAGACGAACGAACGCCGGCAGCGGTGCCGACGCCCAGCACAGCACCAGCAGACAGTAAGCCAGCAATGAAACCTTGACCCGGTACGAAGGCTTCAGCCAGTGCCAGACCGGCACGATCAGCAGCACCAGCGGAAACAGCACCCAGAAGCGGCTGGCCTTGGTCTGGTTGGTGGGCGGAAACGGTACCGGCCACTCCTCGATCTTCCAGGACTCAAAGATGCCGTGGAAGTCCAGGTACAGCGGCAGATCGCCACCGAGAAAGAAGCGCTTGCCCGGATACACCGTGTTCATCACAAGCCGCACGGTGTCGGCGGTCGCCGCATACCAGACCGACACCAGCCACCCCATCAGCACGAGCGCCATCACCATCATGACCAGCCGCGGTCGCCAGCGCACCAGAACGCCTGCCAAAGCGCCAGGCCGCAGCATCAGGCCGCCCAACAGGAAGACTCCCAGATACCCCACGGGCAGAAGGTGTGGCGGGTACAGATGCATCAGCAGGTTGGGCACCACCAGCGCCACCGACACAGCACCGAACACCATGCCCCCGGACTTGCGGCCCCACAGCAGGTACAGGCTCCCAACCACCGCCACAGACAGGCCAATGATCATCTCGGGAGCAAAACCCGAGAACCACCACTGAACAGTGGAAGAGCCAAACAGCGCGATCGCACCGGCCAGCGACACCACCACATCGCCACGTGTCAGGGCCAGCAGCAGCGTGAACACGGCCGCGATCATTCCGAAGGTCTTGAAAGCCCAGTACCAGGAGAAGCCGTGCTCGACATCCAGCAGCTCGAAGCCCCAGTACTTGGGTTGCGCCAGCATCAGGGGGCCGTCGACCGGGACACCGGCCAGGATGGTCGCGGCAGGCGCGCCCATGTTCGGGTTGTCCACTTTCATGCCGGTCTGCACCTGGTTGAGCATCCAGGGCGTGAGCACATCCCACTCGTCGCTGCGGATCTCCTTGGGATAGCCCACGGAAATCGACCGCTCCGCCGGTCTGGTACTGTAAATCTCGTCCCACACACCAATCGACGACTGGTACAGACCCAGTGCCACCCAGACGACCGACAGCACGAGCAGCACCGCATAGACCATCACGGCCCACGCTGAAAAAACGATCGTGGCCTCATCGCTGAGCCAGTTCGCCATCCGCGCAGCCCACCCATGCACGGTCCGGCCCAGGACCGACAAACGGATTTTCAGCAGGTCCAGCACGAGCACCAACAGACACAAGCCCGCCAGCGCCGAGAAGACCTCCAGACGCAGCGCCTTGCGGTTCGGATCGGACTGCGACACCAGTTCGGGTGGCACCACCAGCCCGACCTTCGCGTCCACGCCGGTCGACAGGAACGACAGTCGCTGCGGGTTGGCACTCTGCAATTCCAGCTGGTCCAGCGTCGGCGAACGGGCCAGGAGCGCATCTCCCTGGAGATCGAGCCTGGCCCCCGGGCCCTGCATGGTCAGCGAATGCCACTCCAGTGCTCCCACGCGGTCCACCGGATCCAGCCGCAGGGCCTTGACCGGCTTGCGCGAATAGATCCGTCCGACGAAGCTCTGCTGCCCCGCCTCGAAGATCCGGACCATGCCGACGATGTTCTGCGGATAGAAGCTCTTGCCGTCCTGGGAGAAGTAGATCTGGGCCGAACTGCCGGCCGGCGTATCGGCCTTCAGCTCGACATCCAGGACGTAGCGGTTGGGCAGCGCCCGGTGTGCCGCCGCCCCCAGCAGGGCAAACACCAGCAGCGTCAGCAGCACGCGGACCCACCTGCGCGCCATGACCGCCGACCAGAGGTTCGTCAGACGAACCAGAAAACCACCAAACCGAGCCATGCCAATGTCTTTCAATGTCCAGCTGGGACCGTCAGCTCCCCGAGCGGTTCCCGCAACTTGAGCAGATAGGCTCCACCCTCGTTCAGCACCACCTGCTCCGTCCCAATGAGCGCCTCCCTGCCCGCCACACAGGCCTGCTCGCGCTCGGACGGCAGATACACGTAGGCAATGCCCTTGGACAGAAGCCACGCGCGGTCCAGTCGCTCACAGACATGCGCCAGATACGACGCTGTGCCGTATTGCGCATCGCCCTGAAAGTAATAGAAGGCCGCAGGCAGCACTTTGAAGTAGGGCAAGACCCGTGCAGATGAGACCGGAAAAATCCAGGTTTCCAGCTCCATCTTGGCGACCGCGTTCGGAATCAGCACCTTGGGTGTCTTTCCGGACGGGAGCGTCAGCTCGCCCCGTGCCACCAGCTGTTCGAACTGGCGCAGCAGCCCCAGGTCATCGTCTTCAATACAGCCGAGGGCGCCACAGTCATCCCGCCGCGGCTCCAGCACCATCGGCTGCGCACCGCGCACCAGCCACCAGACCGGCAACACCAGGCAGACGCCGGCCAGCACCAGCCAGACCACATGGCGTCGGGCCTGCATCAGGGTGCCCAGCACGCAAGCGGCCATGAAGGTCAGGAGCAAGGCCTTGTACTGGGCCAGATTGAAAAAGATGTAGGGCGCCAGCAGGAAGGTGCGGATGTCGGTCGCCAGCGCCTGTGTGAAGGCATATACCCCGTACATCGACAGCAGCAGCGCCAGCAGCGACAGGAATGCCGCCCTGGAGACCCTGGCCCCGGGCGACAACCCGAAGAGGCAGGCGGCATAGAACACGAGCAGGGACAGGAAGATCTTCCATTGCTGCTCGGTCAGCAGCACGGAGAGCTGGCGGAAGAATCCCGGATAGCCGTGCAACAGGACATCGACCGTGTCGCGCACGATGACGGGCAAGGGTTTGATGGTCAGCGCCGGGCCGTAGATGACGGTGTCGGTGCGCGCGCCCTGCGTGTAGCCCACCATCGTCTGATAGAACGGGTCGAGCACGCCCATGGCCAAACCACCCAGCAGGACCAGCAGCAGGATCCAGCTTCTCTTGCCGGTGAAGAAGCCGTACACCGCCAGTGCCACCAGCACGCAGGCGGGCAAGGCCGCATGGGCCGGATTCAGCGCCATCAGGACAAAGAAGGCGAGCGCTGGCGGCACCAGCCAGCGGCCTGTTCCCGCACCGGGTTCGCGCACACTGGCAATCACCCAGGCCAGAAACAGCGCCACCACCAGGATGGCCATCTGCCGCGCACCGCTTTCCATGTGGGCGTACTGGACAAACAGCGGGAACAGGAATCCGGCCACGGTCATGCAAAGCGCGCACAACAGAAGGATGACCCGGTGGGAGGTCCTCTCGACCCGGGTCATGAACTGCTCGACCACCACGAAGGCCGCCACCACCTGGAACAGGATCGGCAGGGCCGTCACCAGATTGCGCAGGTCCAGCCCGCTGATCTGGCGCCAGACGAAAAGCAGCACACCCGAACCGGCCGGATAGTTGAAGGGCTGGTCGCCCCAGTCGCGCTGGTGGTAGGGAACCCCGCCAAAGCGCTCGACCTGCAGACCGAAGAACACGTGGTAGTCGGGATCGCTGGACAGCAACACAGTGCGCGGCAGTTCCCGGCCGGCAATCACCACGCAGACCACCGCGAGCAGCACCACTTCCAGGACCAGGTGCCAGACGTCCCGCGCGCCCTCACCACGGGAAGACCACTGTTGCCTCGCACCTCGCAGCGCAAGGACTCCCGCCACCATGACCAGTCCCACCAGTTCCCAGCGCGTCACCGGCACATCCCGCACAAGCTGGTTGAACAGCGACCGGACGTACACATAGACCATCACCGTCACCAGCCCGGCGGCCATGGACGTGAACAAAGGGAACCCAAGCCCCTGGCCACCCCGGGGCCAACAGTGGTTCAGAAGCACCCACCCCGGCAGAGCGAGTGCAAGACCCCCCAGCAACAGGGCTGCGCCAAAGCGGTAACCCCAGGGATGGCAAACGGTGTTGCTGCAACCGAAGGACAGCCCCCGCAACAGCAGCAGCGTCAGCAGAAACAGCGCGCCTGCGGCCAGCCCCGCCCGGAGCACAGACCGCGGAAACGCCGGAGTGCTCATGACCCGCCGAGCCGACAGGGGTGGAGTCCGCGCATCGCTCAGTGCTGTTCCTGGTTCAGCAGCTGGCGCTCAAAGTTGCGGCGGTCCTGGTGCGCGATCGAATCGAGCAACAGCGCAATGGCGAACACGACGGCCGCCACGATCTCCAGCCCGGTCGCCAGAATGGCCAGCGGCACATGCAGGATGTAGCGGTACTCCAGAAACTCCAGCAGCACCGGCAGGCCAGCCAGCAGACCGGCCAGCGCCATCAGGCATCCGACGGCGCCGAAAAACAGCATCGGGCGGTAGTAGCGCAGGATGTTCCCGATGGTGAACAGCACCTTGAGACCGTCGCTGAAGGTATTGAGCTTGGACACGCTGCCATCGGGCCGGTCCTTGTAGTTCACCGGCAGCTCGATGATGCGAAAGCGCTTGTCCAGCGCGTGCAGGGTCATGTCGGTCTCGATCTCGAAGCCCTCGACCAGGATCGGGTAGTTCTTGACGAAGCGGCGGCTGAAGACGCGGTAGCCGCTCATGATGTCCGCCAGCTTGCTGCGGAACAGCACATTGACCAGATCACGCACGATCTTGTTGCCAAAACCGTGGAAGGCACGCTTGTTTTCGGCCGCGTAGTGTCCGGCCGAGTGGCGGTCACCCACCACCATGTCGGCATTGCCCGAGACCACCGGCTCCATCAGGGTCACGACCTCGCTGGCCGGATAGGTCATGTCCGCATCGGCCAGGATGTAGACGTCGGCATCGATTTCCAGGAAACCACGCCGCACCGCGTTGCCCTTGCCCGGTCGCATCTCGTTGATCACGCCACCACGGCAACCCAGCGAGGCGATCGTCTCGCGCGCAATGGTTTCGGTCCGGTCGGCCGACCGGTTGTTGATCACCCAGATGCTGGCCTCGGGCAACGCCGAATGAAAGTCGCGGACCGTCGCTTCGATGGTCAGCTCTTCGTTGTACGCCGGCAAGACGACCGCCACGTCCTTGCGATCACCCGAGGGCCTGTTCAGAGAATCCTGCATTCACATCACCTCAATTCAAATCCGCACCGGCCCGTCAGAGGTCCGGCAGAAAACGGCACAGTCGCGGCCCCACGGCATCGACCAGCACGCGCGGCAGGCGTTTCCACACATTGGCCGCCAGCGTGTACTTCGAATACACGTCCGACTGGCTCGAAGACAGGGTCACCACCCGCACCGGCTCGGCGCCCCACTCTTCCTTGAAGACGAAGGTCGGCGCCTGATAACCCGAGCGACCAAAGTCGAACACCGGGCGACCGGCCTCCAGCGACATCCGGATCGCGTGCCAATACAGGATGTGGTTGGGGCTGACGTTGCGGTACTCCATCAACGACCCGGCCCACGGCACCCACGCCACCTTCTCATCCAGCACCAGGCAGACACCAGACACCGGCTTGCCGTCCAGGTAACCCACCAGGTAGCGGGTGTCGACGTGTCTGGGCAGCAGCGAGAACAGGCGCCGCGCGAACACCGGCGTGCCGAACCGGTGCATGGTCGTGCCCCAGACCCGGTAGAAGTCGTCGATCAGGTCTTCGTCCACACCCACGCGGATCTGGATGCCCGACTTCTCCGACTTGCGGATGTGGTTGCGGCACTTGGACGGAATGAGCCCATTGAAGACCTCGTCTTCGGAGCCCGACGCCAGGTTCAGGCGCATGGTCACCGTCTCGTTCGGCTGGAACGACTGGACACTGCCGTCGAGCACACGGATCTGGAAGCTGCCGCTGTCCAGCCGGCCCTGGAGCGCCCGGGCCTCGTCCATCGACAGCTCCGAGTAGCTCAGCAGTGGCACATGCACCGCCGTGCGCCCGCCGGTGACACCCGGCACCAGCAGCACACCCTCGCGCTGCTGGTAGCCATAGAGCTCGACCAGCATGTTGCGCCAGCGGGCCACGAAATCGGCACTGTGCAGCGCGGTCGACACCTGCGACTCCGGCACCACGTCGGCCTGCGTCTGCGAGCGGTGCCGCGCGGCCCGGGAACGCACGTTCCGGGGTGGCGGCAGCGGTGGCAATTCGGTCACGAAGCCGTTCACGGTCCCACCCGGTTGAAGATGTGTTCGAGCTGGATCGGCACCGACGACCAGCGACGTTGCACGACGGCATTGCACAGGATCCACAGCGCATTGCCGCGCGAGGTCAGGTGCCATCGAGCCGCGCGCTCGGCCTTCTTCCAGCCGGCCTTCTCGGCCTGCGCACGCGCGATCGCGAAGTACTGGCGCTCTTCCTTGAAGCGGCGCCCGTCGAACAGACTGTTGGTCGAGGCACTGTTGGAATGTCGGCGGTAGGAGAAACACACTGTCGGATCGACCAGCAGCGACTCGCCGGAGAACACCAGCTCCAGAACGAAGGCCAGGTCGTGGGTGATCTTCAGCTCGGGGTTGAACTGCGCCTTGTGCAGGCGGTCGGCGCGGAACGTCAGCGCCGGCCAGTACATCCAGTCACCCACCAGCAGGTTGGTCGCCAGCGATTCGCCGCTGAGCAGCTGCGGCTCCTTGCTCTGCGGCATGACCAGTTTCGTCTTGGCCCAGTCGGTGAGCGTCGACACCACCTTGCCGTTTTCGTCGATGGTCTGCGTGCCGGGATGGATCACGGCTGCGTCGGGGAATTTCTCGTGTGCATTGAGCACCGTGCTCACGTAGTTGGGCAGCAGCACGTCGTCACAACCCAGCCACATCACCAGCTCGCGCGTGGCCATGGTCAGCATCTTCTGGTAGTTGCCGACGATGCCCAGGTTCTTTTCGTTGCGCAGGTATTTGACCCGGGGGTGGTTCAGGGTCTTCATCCAGTCGCCGATGGCCGGATCGGAATAGCAATCGTCCAGCACGGTCAGGAACCAGCGGTCGCAGTCCTGCGCCAGCACACTTTCCACGGTCTCCCGCATCAGGCGCGGATCGCCCCAGTAGGGAACCAGAATGTCCAGAGAAGTCAAGATTGTCCTCAGTTCAGCGCCCGCAGGCGGTACAGACTCTCGCCACTGAAGTCGTTGACGATCAACGGCTCCATGCAGGCTGTTTCGCGCGCACTGGGCGCGTAGGTGTAGGCCACGTGGGTCACTCCCGCAGCGCGGATGTGGGGCCCGCAGACGTCCAGGAATATCCGGTAGTGGTCGGCGTACTTCAGGTCGAACCGCGGCTCCAGGCCTGGCTCGCCGCTGACCAGCTCCACGTGTGCGTACCGGTTCCAGACTTCCTTGTACTGGCCGTCCGGATCGAGCTGTTCCAGCAGGTTGGCCCGCGGCGAATAGTACGTCCCGTTGATGACCCTCAGCCCCAGCGAACGGTAGCCCTGTGCCAGGCGGAGATTGCCAAACACCGCCCACTTGTCCTGCGTTTCACCGCCGAACTGCTTGGCCAGCTGGAAACTGCGTTTGTTGAGGTACGGCCCCAGGCCGTTCTGCACAGGGTTGACGTACATCGTCGGCAAGGCCACCAGCACCATCAGCACAAGATACATCCAGCGAAGCCCGCGGTGCACCGCATAGACCAGCAGACCGACCACCGAAGCGCCCAGCGCGATCCGGCCGTTGGAGAAGAACACCGGATCGTGGGTCGCCAGGTACTTGCCATACACAGCCACCACCAGCGCCAGCCCGACGGCGAGCACCGCCCCCGGCACCTTCACCAGCTTCAGTTCCCCCCGTGCCGTTGCCGACACCAGCATGGCCATCATCAGGGCCGAGGCCACGGCAAATCCGATCTGCGTGCGCGAGGCCGGCACCAGCGACCAGCCCAGGCTGGAGAGCAGCGACTTGAGCACATGCGGCAGAGGCAGGCAGGTCCAGGCCAGCAGGAGCAGACAGTAGGCCATTAGCAACGCCACGACGCGCAGGGTCGGCTGCCGCCAGCGTTGCCACGGCACCATCACAGCCACCAGCGGGAAAAGGATCCAGAAGGTGCTGGCTTCCGACGGATTGACCGGCGGGAACGGAATCACCGAGTCGTCGATCTTCCAGGACTCGAACACACCGTAGAAGATCGCGTACCAGGGATAGTCGCCGCCCAGGTTGACGCGCTTGCCTGGATAGGCAGTGTTCATCATGACCTGCGCCGCGTCGCGCACCTGCAGGTACCAGGAACCCACCAGCAGCGCCACGATCAGCACCGACAGGCCCATGATTACCCAGCGCTGCGGTTGGCGGAACCGGAAGTTCTCCAGTGCGGCCTTGTTGCCCAGCAGCCCCAACAGCAGGAAAGCCGCGAGATAGCCCATCTGGAGCAGGAACGGCGGGTACAGCTGCAGCAGCAGATTGGGCACCGACAGCGCCGCCAGCACGGCACCGACCGCCATTCCTTTGGCCCCGCGCGCCTGCAGCAGATAGACGCTGCCCACGACCGCCATCACGAAGCCGGAAATCACCTCGGAGGGCACGCTGGAGTACCACCACTGGACATAGGACGCGCCAAACATGCCCAGCGCTCCCGCCAAAGAAACGACGGTATCGCCCCGGGTCAGAAGCAGCAGCAAGGTGAAGAACGCGGCGACCAGACCGAACGACTTGTAGGCCCAGTACCAGGAGAAGCCGCGCTCGATGTCCAGCAACACGAAGCCCCAGTACTTGGGCTGCGCCACCATCACCGGCGACAGCACCGGCGCCCCCGCCAGCATGGGCGAACCGGGCGCGCCGATGTTGGCGTTGTCGTTCTTCATGCCCGTCTGGGCCTGGTTCAGGATCCAGGGCGTCAGCGTCCCCCATTCGTCGCTGCGGATGGGCTTGGGCGACCCCAGGCTCACCGTGCGCTCCACGTGTTCGGGCGGGTACATGCCATCCCACAGACCGATCGAGGACTGGTGCAGCTTACCGCCCACCCAGACGCTGGCCAGCAGGAGCAGCACGGCATAGACACCGATGGCCGACGCCGGGACGGTCAGCACCGAGGGATCGCTCACCGCCTTCGCCACCCGGCCCAACCCGGCATCGACCGCGCGGCGGAACCGGTGTCCGGGGCGCAACAGCCAGATCAGCAGTTCCAGCAGGCCGGCCAACAGCAGACTCACCCCCAGCGACTTCAGCCAGGGCAGCGCGCGCTGGCCCCACGAAAGACGCATCAGTCCGTCCGGCACATCGATCAGCAGCTTCGAGTCGATGCCCGTGGCTTCCAGCCGCAGGCCAGTGTCGTCCGACGACACGATCTTCAACTGGTCCAGGTGGTGCAACAGGCCCTGCAGCTCGGCACCCCGGCGTGTCCAGGTCCCGGCGTTGCCATGCAGGGTCAGGCCCGACCAGGTCAGCGCACCCACCTCGTTCAGCGGGTCCAGCCGGATGGTCTTGACCGGCCTGGCGCTGCGCAGCCGGAAGACGATGGCCATGCGGCCGTCGACCACCTTGTGCGCCATGATCTGGCTGTTCTCGGGGTAATACGAGAGCCCGTCCAGCGAATAGAACACCTGCGCGGTGGCGGTCACGGGAATGCTGGCGTCCAGCACCACATCGAGCTGGTAGGGCTTGGAACGCAGGCCCAGGTTGAACGTCAGCAGGCCGCTGAGCAGCACCAGCCGGAGCACCTGGAGCGCACCCCTCCACCGGGGCAGCACCGTCAGGCACCACGCCAGGAGCGCTTGTGAGCGCAATAACAGGGAAAGCGGGCGAGAGTGGCGCAAAGGACTGTGAATACTGGAAACCGGATCGCCCGAGGTCCTGCGGAAAAAGGCACCCGCAGGAGATGGGGGAAAATCGGCGTGGACAGACGCTGTGAAGCACGCGCCGGGTGACCGGGCGGACAAACGGCAAATTGTATGTCGTCCCCCACCATGCACCCGCCCCTGCCCATTCCCCCGCTGATTCCCCACGTGCGCTATGGCAGCCGGCCCAGCGAGCCCGGATGGCTGTTCTTCGGAGCGGGCCGTCAGGCCATGAAGTTCCTGGCGCAGAACCTGCTGCGCCAGCACCCGTCCCTGTTGTTCATCGTTCCTGCCTACACCTGCGACTCCGTGGTGCAGGCGCTGGACGAAGCCGGGGCGGACATGGTGTTTGTCGACGTCGCTGCCGACCTGGATCTCGATCTGGCCGCCGTGAGCGGCTGGCTTGAACGGTCGGCGGGCAGAAAGATCGCGCTGGTGCCGACGCCACTGTTCGGCGCCCCGGTGCGCCCCTACAAACAGCTGTTTCCGGACTGCCTCGTGATCGAGGACCGTGCCCAGACCCTGCCCGACCGGGACAGCAGGGCGGATTTCCAGGTGCTGAGCTTCGGTCCCGGCAAGCAGGCGTCCGGCATGGGCGGCGGCGCCCTGCTGGGCGGTGAGGCCTTCCGCAGCGGGTACTCGGCTCTCGACATGGAATGCGGTGCGGTACGGCAGGTGGCCCTGTCGCTGGTGGGCAGCGTGCTGCTCGGCCCCGCCTGGTCGCTGGTCGGACAGAAGGTGACGCGACGCCATTCGGCCAATGCGATCGACAAGGAATCGCGCTCCATCGACATCCGCTCCCTGTGCGAAGACCGCGCCCGCTGGATCACCCACAGCCTGCAGACCTGGGACGGTGCCGGTCGGACCCGCATCTCGGACCTCTACCACCGCAGCATTCCCCAAGCCCTCCGGTTCGACATGCCGGCCGTGCTTCCCTATCTGAGATACCCCGTGCGTGCCAGCCTCGAAGGGCCGGGCATCAGCTCTGGGCGCATGTACGAGAAGGTCGTGCAGCGCGCGGAAGAGTCCTCACGGCGCACGTTCCCAGGTGCCCGTGCGGTCATGGAAGCAAGCTTCCTGCCGACGCACCACAGGGTGTCGGAGCAGCACATCACCTGGTATGCCGACCAGCTGTCCGGCCTGGCGGGCCCTTTGACCGCATGAAGCCGGTGATTGCGGTCACCGGCGCCAGCGGCTTTGTGGGCAGCGCCCTGTGCCGCCACCTGCAGGCCCTCGGGCACCCTGTGGTCCCGATGCTGCGGACTCCACGTCCTGAATGGCCCGAGGCCCGGATCGTGGGTGAGCTCGGACCGGACACAGACTGGACGAACGCTCTGGAAGGTGTCCATGTCGTCGTCCATTGCGCGGCGCGCGCGCACATTGCCTTGCGTCCCGGCCCGCAGGATCTGGAGATCTGCCGGCGCATCAACGTCGAGGGCACCCGGTCCCTCGCGCAGGCGGCGGTGCGCTGCGGCGTGCAACGCCTGGTGCATGTCAGCTCCATCAAGGTGCTGGGCGAGCGGTCGCGGCCCGGTGAACCCTTGCGCGCCGACAGCCCGCCCGCCCCGGAGGATGCCTATGGGATATCCAAGTGGGAAGCCGAGCAGGCACTGTTAGCCGTGGCGGCTCAAAGCTCGCTGCAGACGGTGATCGTGCGCCCGCCGCTGGTCTACGGCCCGGGCGTCAAGGCCAACTTCCTGCGCCTCATGCAGGCCGTTCACCGGGGCGTTCCGCTGCCCCTGGGCTCCATCCGGAATCTGCGCTCCATGGTGGCACTGGACAACCTGACGGACCTGCTGGCGCTCTGTGCCGTGCGCCCGGCCGCTGCGGGCGAGACTTTCCTGGTCTCCGACGGACAGGACCTGTCGACACCCGACCTGATCCGCGGCATGGCCCTGGCGCTGGGACGCCCCGCCCGACTGATTCCCTTCCCGCCAGCCGGGCTGCGGCTGGCCGGCCGCCTGACGGGACGCGCCGACCAGATCGAGCGCCTGATCGGCAGCCTGCAGGCGGACATCGGGCATACTCGCCGGGTTTTGCAGTGGGCGCCTGTTTGCACGGTGCAACAGGGCCTGCAATCAGCGACACGGGACGTCCGGTGATCAAGCGTGCCTTCGATGTGACTTTTGCGCTGCTCGTGGGACTGGTGCTGCTGCTGCCGATCGGGCTGATCGCGCTGTGGGTGCGCCGCTCCTCCCCCGGCCCTGCCCTGTACTGGAGTGACCGGGTCGGAAGGGACAACCAGCTGTTCAAGATGCCCAAATTCCGCAGCATGCGGCTGGACACCCCCGCCGTGGCCACCCACCTTCTTTCAGATCCTGAAAAGTATCTGACTTCTGCGGGCTCCTTTCTGCGAAAATCCAGCTTGGACGAATTGCCGCAGCTGTGGAGCATCCTCAAAGGCGACATGAGTCTGGTCGGCCCCAGGCCGGCGCTGTTCAACCAGACCGATCTGATCGAAGCCCGTACTCAGGCTGGCGTGCACCGCCTGCCACCGGGCCTCACAGGTTGGGCCCAGATCAACGGACGCGACGAATTGCCCATCCCGCAGAAGGTTCGACTGGACGCCGAGTACCTCGCGAAGCAGTCGTTCTGGTTCGACCTGAAGATCATCTTCCTCACGGCGTGGCGCGTGCTGCGCCGTGATGGCGTGACCCACTGAGGCGCCTCCGACACCCATGCTCAACCGAGTTGCCCTTCCGATCCTGGCCATGCCCCGCCCCGCCAAGCGCGTGGTGGTGCTCTCCGTGGATGCCGCGCTGTGTGTCTTGACCGTCTGGCTGGCCTACTACCTGCGGCTGGGTGAATGGGTCAAGCTGTCCGGCGACAGCTTCTGGCAGCCGATGTCGGCGGTCGGCGTCTCGCTGGTGCTGGCCCTGCCGATCTTCATCGTCAACGGCTTCTACCGCGCCATCTTCCGCTACTCGGGCATGGCAGCGCTGATGACGGTGCTCAAGGCCTGCGCGGTCTACGCCCTGCTGTTCGCAACCGTGTTCACCGCCTTCGGTATCGACGGTGTGCCCCGCACCGTCGGCCTGATCCAGCCGCTGCTGCTGCTGTTCACCGTCGGCGCGTCGCGCATGCTCGCCCGCTTCTGGCTGGGTGGCCTGTACCGCAACCAGCTGCGCCTGATCGCCCTGCCCCGCGTGCTGATCTATGGCGCTGGCAATGCCGGGCGCCAGCTTGCGGCTGCGATGGCCAACAGCCATGAAATGCGTGTGGTCGGTTTCATGGACGATGACGACCGCCTGCACGGCCACGTGCTCAACGGCCTGTCGATCTACAGCCCGGCCGACCTGCCGGGCCTGGTGAGTTCGCTGCAGGTCAGCACCGTGCTGCTGGCGATCCCGTCGCTCAGCCGCCACCGCCGCAACGAGCTGATCGCCCAGATGCAGCGTGCCCATGTGCAGGTGCGCACCCTGCCGGCCGTGAGCGAACTGGCGCAGGGCGTGGTCAGCACCTCGGACCTGCGCGAGCTGGACATCGACGATCTGCTGGGTCGCGAAGCGGTCAGCCCCAACCACATCCTGCTGGGCAAGAACATCACCGACAAGGTCGTGCTCGTGACCGGCGCCGGTGGCTCCATTGGCAGCGAACTGTGCCGCCAGATCCTTGCGGTCGGCCCCAGCACCCTGGTGCTGGTCGAACAGAGCGAGTTCGCGCTGTACGAGATCCAGCAGGAACTGCAGGAGCGGCTGGAATCGGAAAGTGTCCTGATCGTCCCAGTGCTTGCGTCCGTGCGGGACGGCCAGCGGTTGCGCGAAGTCATGGCCGACTGGAAACCCGACACGGTCTACCACGCCGCCGCCTACAAGCACGTGCCGCTGGTGGAACACAACCCGATCGAGGGCATCCGCAACAACACGCTGGGCACGCTGACCGCTGCCCAGATCGCCGCCGAATTCGCTGTCGCCGACTTCGTGCTGATCAGCACCGACAAGGCGGTGCGTCCGACCAACATCATGGGCGCGAGCAAGCGCCTGGCCGAGATGGCACTGCAGGCCCTGGCCGACACCTCGCCCCGGACGCGCTTCTCGATGGTGCGCTTTGGCAACGTGCTCGGGTCGTCGGGATCGGTCGTGCCCAAGTTCCGGCGCCAGATCCGCGATGGCGGGCCGATCACGCTGACGCACCCGGACATGACCCGATACTTCATGACCATCCCGGAAGCCGCGCAGCTGGTCATCCAGGCAGGTGCCATGGCCAAGGGCGGCGACGTGTTCGTGCTGGACATGGGCGATCCGGTGAAGATCCTCGATCTGGCGACCCGCATGATCGAACTCTCGGGTCTGTGCGTGAAGGACGAAACCAATCCGGAAGGCGACATCGCCATCGAGATCACCGGCCTGCGTCCGGGCGAAAAGCTGTTCGAGGAACTGCTGATCGGCAACAACCCGCGGCCGACTTCGCATCCCCGGATCATGAAGGCCCACGAGGAATTCCTCGCCTGGCCAGTCCTGCAGGAGAAGCTGCGCCAGCTCGAAGCCGTGCTGGACCACCGCGACGTGGACGGCACCAAGCTGCTGCTGGTCGAGCTGGTGTCCGGTTATGCCCCGCAGGACCAGAACTTTGAAGCCGCGGACAGCCGGCTGCGCTACAGCGTCTGATACGCAAGCTCCCCCAGAAAGTCACATCGAATGAACAGCCCGAAAAAACGGATCGGCCTCGTCGGCACAGGATTCATCGCCAGCGGCTTCGCCCGGCTGGTGCACAACCATGCCCCCGACCTGGAACTCAGTGTCGTGCTCACCCGCCGCCAGGGCAGCGTCGACTTCTTCCCCTGGACCGACCGTTTCACCCACTCCGAACAGGAGCTGCTGGACAAGTCGGACCTGATCGTCGAGTGCAGCGGTGACGTGCTGCACGCCACGCGCATCATCGACATCGCCTTGCGCGCCGGCAAACCCGTGGTCACGATGAACTCCGAGTTCCACGTGACCACCGGCTCCTGGTTCGCCGACAAGGGTCTGCTCACCGAGGCCGAGGGCGACCAGCCCGGTTCGATCGCCGCGCTGCGCGAAGAGGCGGTGATGATGGGCTTCAAGCCGCTCGTCTACGGCAACATGAAGGGCTTCCTCAACCACCACCCCACGCCCGAAGAAATGGCGTACTGGGCCGGCAAGCAAGGCATCAGCGTAGAGCAGACGACCTCCTTCACCGACGGCACCAAGATCCAGATCGAGCAGGCGCTGGTGGCCAACGGCTTTGGCGGCACCATCACCCGCCAGGGCATGGAAGGACCCAAGGCCACCGACGTGACCAAGGCCGCCATCGAACTGGCGCGCACTGCCGCCGAGCGCGGCCAGGCGATCTCCGACTACGTGCTCGCGCCGGGCAATGCCGGTGTGTTCGTGGTCGGCACGCACGACAAATCCGAATGGAAGGCACTTAACTACTTGAAGCTCGGCGACGGTCCGTACTATGTACTGGTGCGCCCGTTCCACCTGTGCCAGTACGAGATCATCAAGACGGTCCGCCGTGTCCTGGGTGGAGGCGGCGTCCTGCTGAACAACTCCAGCAAACCGACCATTTCCATTGTCGGCATTGCCAAGACCGACCTGCCGGTGGGCACCCGCGTCGACCGCGCCATCGGCGGCTTCCAGGTGCGCGGTGAGGCCGCCCGCATCGCCGATGCAAAGGGACACGTGCCAATCGGTCTGATCCAGGATGCCGTGATCACGCGCCCCGTCAGCGCCGGGCAGACGCTGAGCTTCGACGACGTCGAACTGCCGGACACTCTGGCGCTGAAGATCGCGCGCGAACTCTACGCCTGAGCCCACCTCCACGTCACACGGCGTGAAGACGGCGCCATGAAAAAAGCCCCCGCAGTGCGGGGGCTTCTTATTGGCTGTCTGCCTTAGCGGGGACGGCGCTGCGGACCAGCCGGCCGACCGGGTGCACGTTCGCTGTTCGACCAACTGCCACCACCGTTGCCCTGGTGCGGACGGGGCGCAGCAGCGCTGCGGGGACCACGGTCATCACCGAACCGACCGGCCGGACGCGCGGTGTCGCGGTCACGGCGTGCGTCCGGACGCTGCTCGAAGCGCACATCGCCGCGGGGCGCGAACGAATCGCGGCCCTCGAAACGCGGTGCTTCGCGGCGACCTTCGAAACGGGGCGCATCCTGGCGACCTTCAAACCGGGGGGCGTCATGGCGACCCTCGAAACGGGGTGCTTCGTGACGGCCTTCGACGCGAGGACCACGGGGCGGGCGGTCGCCGAAACGGTCGCCGCCAGGGCGCTGGAAGCGGTCACCGCCCGGGCGGCCACCGGGGCGGCCACGGCCATTGAACTCCGGTTGCGGCGGACGCTGACGCGGCTCCAGACCAGGCACCACTTCTGCCGTCAGGCGCTGGTGGGTGTAGGCCTCGATATCACCAATCTTGCGACGGTCGCGGAACTCGGCGAAAGTGACAGCCAGGCCGTCGCGGCCGGCACGTCCGGTGCGACCGATGCGGTGGGTATAGTCCTCGGCCTTCATCGGCAGGCCGAAGTTGAACACGTGGGTGATCGTCGGCACGTCGATGCCGCGGGCGGCCACGTCGGTGGCCACCAGGATCTGCACCTGACCGCTGCGCAGCGCCATCAGGCGGCGGTTGCGCAGGCCCTGGCTCAGGGCGCCGTGCAGGGCCACTGCATGGAATCCGGTCTGCTGCAGATCGGTGGCCAGACCGTCACATTCCACCTGGGTGCTGCAGAACACCACCGCCTGGTTGATCGAAGCATCACGCAGCCAGTGGTCCAGCAGCTTGCGCTTGTGCTCGGAGCTGTCGGCCCAGAACAGCACCTGCTTGATGTTGGCGTGTTTTTCCTGGGGCGAATCGATCTGCACCTTCTGGACGTGCTTGCCGCCGTCGTGCATCACGCGCATGGCCAGTTGCTGGATGCGCGGGGCGAAGGTCGCCGAGAACATCATGGTCTGGTCACGCTGGCTGGTCAGCTGGTTGACTTCGGCCAGGTCGTCGGAGAAGCCGAGGTCGAGCATGCGGTCGGCTTCGTCAACCACGAGGAACTGCACCTGGTCGAGCTTGATCTGCATCGAGCGCTGCAGGTCCAGCAGGCGGCCGGGCGTGGCCACCACGAGGTCGGCGTTCTGCAGCTTCGCGATCTGCAGCTGGTAAGGCATACCGCCCACCACGCTGGCGATGCGCAGGCCGCGGCAATGACGCACCAGGTCGATGGCGTCGTGCGCCACCTGTTGCGCCAGTTCGCGCGTCGGGCAAAGCACCAGGGCGCCCGGTGTGGCGGCCTTGAAGTTGCGCGGATTGGTCGGGTCCTTGCGCTTGCTGCGCTTGGGTGCAGGCTTGCCGGCGGCCAGGGCCTCGGCGGTCTCCTGCTCGAAGGCCACGCGCTCGGCTTCGGCGCGCGCATCCTGCTGCTTGAGCAGAGTGTGCAGCACCGGCAGCAGGAACGCTGCGGTCTTGCCACTGCCGGTCTGGCTGGACACCATCAGGTCGGCGTAACGCTCGTCGGCCTGGTGTTCCAGGCGGATGGCCTTGGGGATGACCAGGGATTGCACCTGGGTCGGCTGGGTGTAGCCCAGGTCGCTTGTGGCTTGGATCAGTTCGGGAGCCAGACCCAGCACCTCGAAGGCATTGGGTTCGGTTGCGACCGTCTGGTCGGTCACCTGTTCGGGGGAAAGGGTCTCGGGCGTGAATTCGCCGCGATCTTCAAAAGCGTCGCTCATGTTCGTCCTGGCGCCATCAAAGGCGTCATTGAGCAGAACAAACGCAGGGAGGCTCCCCAGCCTGAAAGCTGGAACCCGCTGGCGTCTGGTCCGTTCGTGGTTACAAAACATCAACCACAAACGGTCCGCGCAGTTCCGCAGGGAAGACCCTGTCCGGTTCAGCGAGTGATCTCATCCGTGCCGGCAAAAGCTGTTTGGGCTTTTGCACCAGGCGCCTTGACTGGCGACCGAAGGCATTCGGGAGACCTCTTGTGTGAGGCAGATGCACAAAAACTGCCCTTCGTTTGAAGAGCAGCCTGCGATTATCACACAGATCCGGGTTTTCCCCAAGTTTTGATTTCGGGGCTGGGGCCAGACACACCGAGCCGGGCGAAAACCTCAGGTGCCGGGGGATAAAATCCGACGACTTGACACATTACTGTCATCAAAACTTCAACATTCCGTACTGGAGACGCCATGTTTTTTGGCAAGCTGTTGCCCAAAGAGGGCAATTTTTTTGAGCTGTTCAACCAGCATGCCGAGCAGATCGTCAAGGCCGCCCACGCCTTCTCGCAACTGGTGGCCCACTACGCAGACCCCCACCTTCGGGACAAATACAACCAGGAAGTCGACCACGCCGAACGCTCTGCGGACCGGATCACCCACGAGGTCAACCGCCTGCTGCACACGACCTTCATCACCCCGATCGACCGCGAGCAGATCCACTCGCTGATCAACACGATGGACGACGTGGCCGACCTGATCCAGGATTCGGCCGAAACCATGGCGCTGTACGACGTTCGCCACATGACCGAAGAGATCACGCGCCTGACCGACCTGGGTGTCAAGTGCTGCGAGCGCCTGAAGCACGCCGTCAGCCTGCTCAAGGACGTCAACGATCCCAAGACCGCCGAAGCCGCGGTCAAGACCTGCGAAGAGATCGACCGCCTCGAATCGGACGCCGACCGCGTGATGCGCTCGGCCATGAGCAAGCTGTTCCGCGAAGAGCCCGAGGTCCGCGAAGTGATCAAGCTCAAGGCCATCTACGAGCTGCTGGAAACCATCACCGACAAGTGCGAGGACGTCGCCAACCTGATCGAGGGCATCGTCCTCGAGAACTCCTGATCGGAAGGGTCTTCTCATGACGACCGTTCAGACGGCCCTCTGGGTCGTGGTCATGCTGGTGGCGCTGGCGCTGATTTTCGACTTCATGAACGGGTTTCATGATGCCGCCAACTCGATTGCGACCATCGTCTCCACCGGGGTGCTCAAGCCGGCCCAGGCGGTGGTGTTCGCGGCCTTCTTCAACGTGGTCGCGATCTTCATCTTCAAGCTCAGCGTGGCGGCCACCGTCGGCAAGGGGATCGCCGACCCGTCGGTGATCGACACACACGTGGTGTTCGGCGCCCTCACCGGCGCCATCACCTGGAACCTGATCACCTGGTACTACGGCATTCCCAGCAGTTCGTCGCACGCACTGATCGGCGGCATCGTGGGTGCCGTGATCGCCAAGGCAGGCGCGGGAGCCCTCATCGCGACCGGCGTTTTCCGTACCGTCTCCTTCATCTTCGTCTCTCCCCTGCTCGGCTACCTGCTGGGCTCGCTGATGATGGTGCTGGTGGCCTGGGTTTTCCGGCGCGCGCGTCCGCTCAGGGTCGACGGCTGGTTCAGGCGGCTGCAACTGGTATCTGCGGGCGCCTACAGTCTGGGTCATGGCGGCAACGATGCGCAGAAAACCATCGGCATCATCTGGATGCTGCTCATCGCGACCGGCTATGCCTCGTCGGCCGACAAGTCACCGCCCACCTGGACCATCGTGTGCTGCTATCTGGCCATCGGCCTGGGCACCATGTTCGGTGGTTGGCGCATTGTTCGCACCATGGGCCAGAAGATCACCAAGCTCAAGCCGGTGGGAGGCTTCTGCGCCGAAACCGGCGGTGCCATGACGCTGTTCCTGGCGACAGCGCTGGGTATCCCGGTCTCCACTACGCACACCATCACTGGCGCGATCGTTGGCGTCGGATCGGTACAGCGTGCCAGCGCGGTTCGCTGGGGCGTGGCGGGCAACATCGTCTGGGCCTGGGTGCTGACCATTCCCGCTTCGGCCTTCGTGGCAGCGGTGGCCTACTGGATCAGTCTCAAGGTGTTCTGACCGACAGTTCCGTTTCAGTGTTCCGAATAGGGAAGGGGCCGCATGGCCCCTTCCCTATTGGCGCCAGAGCACAACTCATTCCATGCGCAGGAAGTGCTCGCGGTAATGGGCCAGTTCGTCGATCGATTCGTGCACATCGGCCAGTGCCGTGTGCTTCTGGTGCTTCTTGAAGCTGTCGTACACCGCCGGCTTCCAGCGCTTGGCCAGTTCCTTGATCGTGCTGACGTCGAGATTGCGGTAGTGGAAATACGCCTCCAGCTTGGGCATGTACTTGACGAGAAAGCGCCGGTCCTGCCCGATGCTGTTGCCGCACATCGGTGAGCCGTTCTTCGGCACGTACTTCCCGATGAAGGCCAGCAACTCGGCCTGCGCCTGCTCCTCGTCGATGGTGCTGGCCTTGACCTTGTCGATCAGCCCGCTTTTGCCATGTGTGCCCTTGTTCCAGGCGTCCATGGCGTTGAGCACGGCGTCACTCTGGTGGATCGCGAATACCGGACCTTCGACGCGGGGCTCCAGGTTCGGGCCGGTGATCACGACGGCGATCTCCAGCAGACGCTCCTTTTCGGGGTCCAGCCCACTCATCTCGCAGTCGAGCCAGACGAGGTTCTGGTCGCTCCGGGTCAGCGTCGCGGGCGCGGTGGGGGCGGAAAGTTCGGTTTCGTCGGTGGAATTTGGAGTCATGGCGTGATTTTCGCCGAAGCCCTGCATGACCTCGGGCGCCGGGGAATGGCGCCGCTTCGATAGACTCTCGCCATGGACAGCAGCTCTCTCGCCTTCACTTACGTTTTTTGTGCCCTTCTGGTGGGAGGGCTCGTGGTGCGTACGCTGCTCACCAGCCGGCAGATACGCCACGTCGCCCACCACCGCGGACAGGTGCCTGCGCCGTTCGCCGCCACCATCAACATCGAAGCGCACCGCAAGGCGGCGGACTACACCATCGCAAAGGCTCGTTTCGGCATGGTCGAGGCTGCCGTCGAAGCCGCTCTCTTGCTGGGCTGGACCTTGCTGGGTGGACTGGATGCCCTGAACCGGGCCCTGCTGTCCTGGATGGCGCCCGGGTTGCCGCAGCAGCTGGTGCTGCTCGGCGCATTTGCCGTGATCGGCGCGCTGCTCACGCTGCCCATGGGCTGGTGGGCCACGTTCCGGCTGGAGGAGAGGTTCGGCTTCAACAAGATGAGCCTGGGCCTCTGGCTCGCCGACCTGGTCAAGGGTGGCGTGGTCGGCGCCGTGATTGGCCTGCCGATCGCGGCGCTGGTGCTCTGGCTCATGGGCGCGGCCGGTCCGGCCTGGTGGCTCTGGGCCTGGGGCGCCTGGATGGCCTTCAACCTGCTGCTGCTGGTGCTCTACCCCACCCTCATCGCGCCGCTGTTCAACAAGTTCGAGCCGCTGCCGGACGAGAACCTCAAGGCGCGCGTCAATGCGCTGATGCAGCGCTGCGGCTTCGCGGCCAAAGGGCTGTTCGTGATGGACGGCAGCAAGCGCAGCGCGCACGCCAACGCCTACTTCACCGGCTTCGGCGCGGCCAAGCGCGTGGTGTTCTTCGACACCCTGCTGCAGCAGCTGAGTCCGCCGGAGATCGACGCTGTGCTGGCCCACGAGCTGGGCCACTACAAGCGCCGCCACATCCTGCAGCGTACAGTGCTGATGTTCGCGCTGAGCCTGGTCGGCTTTGCACTGCTGGGCTGGGTGTCGAGACAGGCCTGGTTCTACACCGGCCTGGGTGTGCAGCCCTCGCTGGACGCTCCCAACGATGCGCTGGCACTGCTGCTGTTCATGATGGTCGTGCCTCTGTTCACCTACTTCCTCTCGCCGCTGCTGGCCCAGCTCTCGCGCAAGCACGAGTTCGAGGCCGATGCCTACGCCAGCAGCCACACCAATGGCGCAGACCTCGCCAGTGCGCTGCTCAAGCTCTACAAGGACAACGCCAGCACGCTGACGCCCGACCCGGTGTACGCGCGTTTCTACTACTCGCATCCGCCGGCCAGCGAGCGCATCGCGCGCCTGCAGGGTGCCACCGCATGAACCATTCGCGCAGCCGCGCGCAGGCCGCCGGACGGGCCCCGGAATCCGAAGGCGCGCTGGACCTGGGTCTGGTGGTTGCCGCCCACGGGCGCCATTGCCTGGTCGAGAGCCCCGATGGCCAGCGGCGCATCTGCCACCCGCGTGGCAAGAAGAGCCAGTCGGTCGTCGGTGACCGCGTGCGCTGGATGCCCACCGGTGACGAAGGCAGCATCGAGGCAGTGGATCCCCGCCGCAACCTGTTCTACCGGCAGGATGAACTGCGCACCAAGTCGTTTGCCGCCAACCTGGACCAAGTGCTGGTGCTGCTGGCGGCCGAACCCGAGTTCTCCGAGAGCCAGCTGACCCGGGCCCTGGTCGCCGCGGAAGCCGAGAACATCGCCACGCTGATCGTGCTCAACAAGGCCGACCTCGGAGCGCCATTCGAGCGCGCCTGGCAGCGCCTGACGCCGTACCGCGACATGGGTGCGCCCGTGCTGCCACTGTGCCTCAAAGGCGGCGATGGCGAGGAGTCGGGAGTGGACGAGCTGCTCGAACGCCTGCACGGCAAGACCACGCTGGTGCTCGGCCCGTCCGGCGCCGGAAAGAGCACGCTGGTGAACCGGCTGGTGCCCCAGGCCAGAGCCCTGACCGGCGAAATCTCGAAGGCGCTGAACTCCGGCAAACACACCACCACCAGCACCACCTGGTACTGGATGGACGACGCCCGCACGACCGCGCTGATCGACTCTCCGGGCTTCCAGGAATTCGGCCTGAACCACATCGACGCAGCTCAGCTGGCCGCGCTCATGCCTGACCTGCGCGCGCACCTGGGCGAATGCCGTTTCTACAACTGCACCCACCTGCACGAACCCGGCTGCGCGGTCCGCGCCCAAGTGCGGACGACGGACGCGCAAGCCGTCGGCAGCATCGCCGCCAACCGCTACCGCATCTACCAGGAACTGTTCGCCGAGCTGTCCTCGAAGCGGACCTACTGAGGCGGCGCAAAGCCGGAACTCAGGCCAGCAGGCGCGCCAGCGTCAGCAGCGCCAGCAGCAGCAGCCACAGGACGACACTGCGCCAGACCAGCCCCACCGCGCTGGCCAGATGGGCCAGTTGGGGCTCGGGGCGCGCCGAGACGGCATCCTCCCCCAGCCCGTCGCGGGCGTTCAGCCGGACATTGATCGCTCCCGAGGTTGCCGCCAGCACCACGCCGTCGCTGCCTTCGGCAAATCGCTCTGCCTCGCCGCGCCAGCTCGCGACGGCTTCCTCGAAGTTGCCAACCACGGCAAAGCCGAGCGCGGTGGCACTCGCAGGAAAATGGTCCACCCATTCCCAGCCCTTGGCTGCCGCGCGCCGAAGGGCCGCGCTGGGCGTTCCATCCGGACGTCCGCGCCAGTTGCGCGAGACGTATTCGGCCATGCGGTAGAACACCGCGCCTGCAGGACCAAGACCCAACAGCCAGAACACCACGAAACACGCGAGCACACCAAAGACGTGACGGTGTGCGGCCAGCACCGACTGCTCGATCACCTGCCGCAGCAGTTCAGCCCGCGGCAGGCTGGCCGTGTCGACATGCAGCCACTGCGCCAGCTTTTCGCGGGCCAGGTTGTCGTTGCCCTCCTCCAGCGCCTGACGGATGTCGGTGAAATGATGGCTGAACTGCCTGAACCCGAGCGTGACGTAGAGCACCGCCACCAGCCACGCGAACGACAGCACCGTGCTGAACGGCCAGAGCCCCCAGTACACCAGCGCCGCGACCAACGCTGGCACCGCCGTTGCCAGGACCCAGGCCAGCCAGCCATGCGCGACCTGCCCGGTGTCAAGGTTGCGCCGGACCAGGCGCGCCCAGCTGCGCAGACCGGCAAAGACCGGGTTGCCGATCGACAGGGGTCGCGCCTGTTCGATCATCAGGGCCAGCAGGATGGCAAAAAAGCTCATGGTCCGATCATAGCCAGCGCCGCCACAGAAGCACCCACTCAGGCACTCAGGAAGCGGTATAGGTTGCGCAACATGCCGGCGGTGGCGCCCCAGATGAAGCGCTCCGTCGCACCGTCCTGGTAAGGCATCGAGTACCACTCGCGCAGTTCACCGTCCCACTCGAAGCCGTGCCGACGGTGGTTGGTGGGGTCCATCAGGAACTCCAGCGGCACCTCGAACACGTCGTCGACTTCATCCGGGTTGGGTTGCAGCGTGAATCCAGGCCGCACCAGCGCCACCACTGGTGTGATGAAAAACTGCGTGCCAGTCACGTACTGCGGCAGTGTTCCGATCACCTCCACATGGGAGGGCGGGAGGCCTGTTTCTTCTTCTGCTTCGCGCAGGGCGGCCGCCGTGGCATCCCGGTCGTCGGCATCGACCTTGCCGCCCGGAAAGGCAATCTGTCCCGAATGTGTCGACAGGTGCGCGGTGCGCTGCGTCAGCAACAGGCTCAGGCGGTCGCGCTGCACCAGCGGCAACAGCACGGCGGCTTCGGCCGGCGCCCGGTCGGTGAACCTCCGCTCCTTCACCAGTTCGGGCATCCACGTAGGCGGGTGGGCAAAGTGCATGCGCAGCCCATCCGGTGTCAGGCGCTCGGCCGGCGCGGCGCGCAGTCCCTGCGATGCGGCACCTGGCAGCACCGGGATCTGGCGTGGGTCAAAAGCAGGCGGAAAACGCTGGGACATGACGGGCGAGTATGGATCGGGCAAAAAAAAGCCGCTCGGTAGAGCGGCTTTCCTGGAAGCGGGCGATCAGGCGCCCAGCTTTTCCTTGATGCGGGCCGACTTGCCGCTGCGCTCGCGCAGGTAGTACAGCTTGGCGCGACGGACATCACCGCGGCGCTTGACTTCGATCGCGGAGATCAACGGGCTGTACAGGGGGAACGTACGCTCCACGCCTTCGCCGTTGGAAATCTTGCGCACGATGAAGCTGGAGTTCAGGCCGCGGTTGCGACGAGCCACCACCACGCCTTCGTAGGCCTGCACGCGCTTGCGGGTGCCTTCGATCACGTTCACGCTGACGATCACGGTGTCGCCAGGGGCGAATGCCGGAATGGTCTTGTTCAGGCGAGCAATTTCTTCTTGCTCAAGGGTCTGGATGAGGTTCATGGTTTCCTGTTCAACGATCGTGTCCGCGCTGCACTAAAGGCTGCGATTCCCTGATCAGCATGGACACGAATGTCGTGCGATCACCGGTCGAAGCGGCCGGACAGAGGATCGAAAAGCCTTGAATTATAGCTTTTTCTGCGAGTGCAGGAAAGCTTCATCGACCCGACTCAATCGACCGTCCGCCCGCGCCTGTGCCAGCAGGTCGGGACGCAGGCTGGCGGTGAGCGACAGGCTCTGTTCGCGCCGGTAGCGGGCGATGCGTTCGTGATGGCCGCCCAGCAGTACTTCGGGAACCGGCAACTCGCCCTGCGGGCCGACCCAGACTTCGGGCCGGGTGTGGTGTGGGCTGTCGAGCAGGCCGTCCAGTGCCGGATTGAAACTGTCCTGCTGGTGGCTGCTTTCGTCGCCCAGCACGCCCGGCATCAGGCGCGCGACCGAATCCAGCAGCGCCAGAGCCGCGATCTCGCCACCCGACAGCACAAAATCGCCGAGACTGATCTGGCGGTCCACACAGGCGTCAATGAAGCGCTGGTCGATGCCTTCGTAACGGCCACAGACCAGCACAGCGCCCACGCTTTCCGACCATCCGGTGGCCATGGCGTGGTCCAGCCGTTGGCCGATGGGGGAGAACAGCACCACGGGCGCCCTGCCCTGGTCCGGCTCGGCGCGGTCGGTGCGGATGGCCTGGAGACAACGCCACAGCGGCTCGGCCATCATGACCATGCCTGGGCCGCCACCAAACGGCCGGTCGTCGACGCGGCGGTAACTGCCTTCCGCGAAGTCGCGTGGATTCCACAGACGCACGTCGACCAGCTTCGATTCGAACGCACGGCGGTTGATGCCGCTGACGAAGAACGGCTCGAACAGCTCGGGAAACAGGGTGATGACATCAAAGCGCATGGCGCGCTCCGGTCAGTAGTCGGGTTGCCAATCGGCGGTGATGCGGCGCGCCTTGAGGTCGACGTCGTCGATGTAGGCGCCGACGAAGGGAACCAGGCGTTCGGCAGCCTTTTCGACGCCGTCCACCGTTTCGTTGTATTCCATCACCAGCACCGAGGTTGGGCCGGTGGGCATGAGGTCGCGCACCACACCCAGAAACACACCCTCGCGGTTGACAACTTCCAGGCCGATCAGATCGACCCAGTAGTACTCGCCGTCGGCGGCCGCCGGAAAGGCGCTGCGCGGCAGGCTGATGCGCACACCCTTGAGGGCTTCGGCGCCATTGCGGTCGTCCACACCTTCCAGGCGCGCCACGATGCCGTCGGCATGCGTCTTGATTTCCGCAATCTGCACCTGCACTTGGCCGGAAAACGACGAAAAACCGCGCGCGAAGCGGGCTTCGGGCGGTTGCAGGAACCATTCTCGTGATTCAAACAGGGCCGAGGTATCGGCGCTGTGGGGCTGGATGCGGACCCAGCCCTTGATGCCCCACGCTTCCTGGATGCGGCCCAGTTCGACGGCGTCGTCCGGCAAGGACGTGGCGACAAATGGGCTGCTGGACATGCGCGGGAGCACCGGCTGGCCAGCCCGCAGGGGCTGGCCGAAGCGGGATCAGGCAGCGGCTTTGGCGGCTTGCTGCTTGACCAGGCGGGCCACGGTGTCCGACGGCTCGGCGCCAACGCCGGTCCAGTAGGTCAGGCGGTCCAGGGCGATGCGCAGGGGCTCTTCACCACCGCGGGCCAGCGGGTTGTAGAAACCGATGCGCTCGATGAAGCGGCCATCGCGGCGGTTGCGCTTGTCGGCAACCACGATGTTGTAGAACGGGCGGGCCTTTGCGCCGCCGCGGGCAAGTCGAATGACGACCATGATTTATCCTTCGGTGGATGAAGCCCGCACACGGGGAATCCGGCTCGGGTCTTCGACGGGTTTCTTGGGATGAACAACCCGGGGCTCATTGCAGCGCTTGAGACACACGACTGACCACCCGATCAGCGAAACGCCACGAAACCGTCGATTATAGCCCGCCCGCACCATGCCACTGATCCGCCCCAGCACCGACCACGATCTCGACGCCATCACCCGCATCTACGGCCACCACGTGCTGCACGGCACCGGCACCTTCGAAACCACGCCGCCCCCACTGGCGGAAATGACCGCCCGCCGGGCCGACGTGCTTGCCAAAGGCCTTCCCTGGCTGGTGGTCGAGGATGGCGGACAGGTTCTCGGCTACGCCTACGGCAACTGGTTCAAACCGCGCCCGGCCTACCGCTTCTCCGTTGAAGACTCGATCTACATGGCCCCTGAAGCCGCCGGCAAAGGCCTGGGCCGCGCGTTGCTGGCCGAGCTGCTGGCAGCGCTGGAGCGTGGCGGCATCCGCAAGGTGATGGCGGTGATCGGCGACTCGGCGAATGCCGGCTCGGTTGGCGTGCACAAGGCCCTGGGATTCGAACTGGTGGGCGTGGTGCCCTCCTGCGGCTGGAAGTTCGGCCGCTGGCTGGACATCGTGATGATGCAGCGCAGCCTGGGACACGGCGACCGCACGCCACCCGAAGAAACCGCAGGCCAGGCATGAGCCGGCCCAAGAACAAGACCCTCACGGTCTGGCTGGCCCTGCTCGGCGGCCACATGGGTCTGCACCGCTTCTACCTGCGCGGGCTCGGTGACTGGATCGGCTGGCTGCACCCCATCGCTTCGGCGCTGGGCTGGTGGGGCATCGAGCGCGTGCGCGAACTCGGGCAGGACGATCCGCTGTCGTGGGTGCTGATTCCGTTCCTGGGCATGAGCATCGCGATCAGCTGTCTGGCCGGCATCGTCTACGCACTGGCGCCGCGAGAACGCTGGAACGGCTGGTTCAACCCGGCGCTGGATGGCGAACACGCTGCAGGTGCCACCAACTGGTTCACCATCGGCGCTCTGATCCTGAGCCTGCTGGTCGGCACCATCGCCTTCATGAGCAGCCTGGCGTTCGGCTTTCAGCGCTACTACGAGTACCAGGTCGAGGAAGCCAGGAAACTCAGCCAGTAGCTGAGCCACCCCGCGCCGCGCTGCGCGCGTCACCCCTCAAGGGGCAACACCTGCGGCCCGGCAAAGCCGGTTCCGCGGTGTTCCGGACATCAAGCCCGCTTCAACCGACGTAGGACATCAGCAGCATCACGATGCTGAGCGTGAACAGGGCCAGCACGGTCGACAGGCCCATCGCCGCCGTGGTCAGGCCCTGTGCCACCTCATAGCGCTGCGCGAACAGGAACACGTTGGCTCCCATCGGCAGGGCCGCCGCCACCACCATGACGGTCAGCGGCAGCCCGGTGATGCCCCAGAGCCAGGCTGAAATGCCCACCATCAGGGGCAGCAGCAGGTTCTTGGACAGGCTGATCCAGAGCGATGCCCGCAGGTGCCCTGAAAGCGGCGTGCGGGCCAGCGTCACCCCCACCAGTACCAGTGCGATCGGACCGAACGCATTGCCCAGCAGTTGCATCGGCTTGTCGACCACTGCGGGCAGCCCCCAGCCGGTCTGCGCATAAAGCAAGCCGCTCATGATCGGCAGGGGAATCGGATGGATCAGCGCCCCTTTGAACGCCGACCAGGCGGTTGCGAGGACATGGGGGGCCTGCTGTCCGCCTTCGCGGGCCTCGCGCGCCACCACCAGCTCCAGCACCACCGAGCCCACCGTCAGCAGGATCAGCGCGTGCACCGAGACCAGGGTCAGCAGCGTCACCAGCGCCTGCTTGCCATAGGCGAGATCCACCAGGGTGACACCGATCATCACCATGTTGGAAAACACGCCGCCCAGCGCCATCACCACGCTCGCCCGGTTGAAACCGCGCCAGGCGATCGACCCCATCAACAGCAGCAGCGCGGCGGGGAAATAGGCGGCCAGCGGCCGCAGGTCCAGCGTCTCGACATGCACCGCGCTCATGGTGCGGAACAACAGCGCCGGGATCAGCAGCAGGAAGACGAGATTGGAGAGGTCGCGGACCGCCTCGTCCCGGATCCAGTTCACGCGACCGGCCAGATAGCCGAGCGCGATCAGGATGAAGACCGGAGTGAGCGAGGCAACGACGGGGTGGCTGGCGAGATTCACCGGCCGATGCTAACCGCGCGCATTCAGCCTTGCGGCGGCGTGGCCAGCATCTGCCGCGCGAACGGCTCGAGCACCGACCGCGCAAACGCCCGCCGCTCGTCCGCGTCCGGCAACTGCTCGCCGACCGGCCCGTCGACGATCAGGCAGGCCAGGCCGTGCACCTGCGACCAGTACACCATCGAGAGCGAGGCCACCAGCGCCGGCCCGTGGATGCCGGCCACCAGGCGCTCCAGTTCTGCATAGGCCGAGGTGCCCGCCTGCTGCGCCTGGGGGTAGCGCGTCACGTCGCAGAGCTCGGGCCGGAACATGACCCGGAACACGCCGGGGTGGTCGATCGCGTAACCCACGTAGGCCAGACCGGACGCGATGCCCGCCTCCATGCGCCCCACCGCCGGGCTCAGGTCGTTGGCCCTGGCCAGTCGCGATGCCAGCTCGTCAAACCCCCGCACCACAAGCTCGGCCAGGATCGCCTCGCGGTCGGCGAAGTGGTGGTACGGGGCCTGGTGCGTGACGCCGCTGCGCCGCGCCACTTCGCGCATGGACAAGGCGGCCAGACCCTCGGTCTCGATCAGCCGTTCGGCGGCGTCAAGGATGCGCTGGCGCAGATCGGGTGTGGGGCTGGGGGAACGCGGGGACATGATTGGAGTGCGTGCGACTTGACACTGTCTACTCCGGACTTTAGCATTCGCCCACTTGACAGTGTCTAGTCAACTTCGGAGGACCAGAAATGACGCCCGACCTCGTATTTCGGCTGTGCAACAGCCTGGCCCTCATGGGCTGGATCGCGCTGATCCTGTCGCCGGGCAGCACCCGCTGGAGCGACCGTGTGCGCCAGTTGACCGGGTATGTCCTGCCCGTGCTGCTGAGTGCGGTGTACGGCGGGATGCTGCTGACCCACTGGCGGGGCGAAGGCGGCTTCGGGACGCCCGCAGAAGTCAGGGCGCTGTTCGACGTGCCGGGTGTGCTGGTCGCGGGCTGGGTGCACTACCTGGCCTTCGACCTGTTCGTCGGCAGCTGGATCTCCCGCGAGAGCACCCGCCTGCAATGGCCGCACGCGCTGCTGGTGCCGGTGCTGTTGCTGTGTTTCCTGTTCGGGCCGCTCGGGCTGCTGGCGTTTGCGGTTCTGCGGGCGCTGCGCAGCCCTTCCTTCCAGCCGATGGCCTGGCTGCGGGAGGCGCTCACGCGGCAGCGCGCGCTCACACTCGCCGCCATGCTGATCTGGGCCGCGATGCTGCCCACGCTGCTGGCCTGGGGCATGGACGAACGTCTGGTGCGCGGCGTCAATGTCTGGGTCAAGCCGCTGAAGTTCATGGCCTCGATCGGCCTGTTCTGGATCAGCACCGCCTGGTTCTTCGGTCTGCTGCCCGACGAGCAGCGGCGCCACCCTGTGGTGCGCCGGCTCGCCGCGGTCGCCATTGCGGCCGGGCTGTTCGAGATCGTCTACATCACCTGGCAGGCCGCGCGCGGCGAGGCCTCGCACTTCAACTTCAGCAGCCTGGGGCACCAGGTCATGTACACGCTGATGGGACTGGGCGCACTGGCAATGACGGCGACGCAGCCGGTGCTGGCCTGGCGCATTGCGCGCCAAGGACGCAGCGACCTGAATCCGCTGTGGCGCGAGGCGGTGGTGGTCGGCCTGGTGGCGACCTTCGTCTTGGGCGCTGGAGCGGGGGGCCTGCTCGGCTCGTTCCAGCCACCGGCGGGTGTCGGCCTGCCGGTGTTCGGCTGGCACCTGGGTGGCGGCGACCTGCGGCCGGCGCACTTCCTGGGCATGCACACACAACAGTTCTTTCCCTGGATGGGGGCGCTGCTGGTCGCCTGGGCGCCCTCGCGGGGCCGCACCGTGTTGTGGTCGTTTGTCGCGGTCTACGCGGCGCTGTGGACCTGGGCCATGGTGCAGGGCCTGCACGGCGCGGTACTGACCGCACCGCCGATGGCCCTCACTTGACGCCGACCGCCTCGGTCATGCGGTAGTAAAGACCGTAGGGGTCGTTCTGCAGCACGTGGAACTTGCCTTCGACCACCACCGCGCCGAGGCTGTATTTGACCGGCTCGCGCGTGCGGACTTCGACCATGCTCTCCGGGCCTCCCGGGGTGCAGAACTGGCAGGTCGGCGGGACCGAGGCGAGCAGGAAATGGCGCTGCTGCTCGCCCGGACTCAGCGGCAGCATGAAGCCCTGGACCCGTTGCGTTTTCTGGTTCAGCGCATTCACCGCCGCCGGGTACACCGGAACGATGCGCCGGTTCTTCACCTCGGTCTTGAGATCCGTGAGCACCGGCCACGCAACGATGTCGTCTCGCGGCTTGAGCGGCGCAAACGGCGACAGCGGACTGTGCACGCCAGGCCCCTGGCCCTGGGCCGGTGACTGCGGCACGGCGGCCGGCGCGGCGCCAGCGGCAGCACCACCAGTTGCCGCCGGCGGCGCTGATGGCGTTCCCAGCGGGGACGTCAGCACCTGCGCCGATGCAGGCGCCAGCAGCAGCCACGCCAGGGCGGCACAGAGTGGTCGGATCAAGAGGTTCATGTCGGATCAGTGCTGGTGCTTCATGCCGCAGTATTTCCCGATGGCCAGACCCTTGCAAGACTTCAGAAGTTCCGCCTCGCACACTTCTTCCTTCTTGCCCGATTCAAGGCACTTCGCGGCACCTTCGTGCGCGGCGGCCATGGCGCGGTGGCGCGCGATGTCTTCCTTGAGTTCCTTGTCGGAGTGCTGGGCCATGGCCGCGGTGGTCATGAAAGCGATGGCAGCAAGCCACAGGGCAGATTTCTTCATCCGGTTCACCTTGAGTTCAACAGCTGGGTCACATCGACCCGATAGGCAGTGACCGCCGGCACCAGCGCCGCCACCACCGCCACCACAAAGGCCAGCACCGGCACCCACCACTCGGTGGACACCCATTGCCAGCCCGAGATGGCCAGCGACTGCTCGGCCATCAACATCGATCCCGTCAGCGCCGTGAGGGCATGCGCCGCCAGCAGACCCAGCGCACAGGCCATCAGCGCCAGCCACAGCGCTTCACACCACAGCAGCGCACCCACCTTCAGCGGCGGCGCACCCAGCATGCGCAGCATCGCGAGATCGGCGCGGCGTTCGCGCACGGCACTCCACAAGGCAATGAACACCGACAGCCCGGCCACACCCAGCAGCACCGCTCCCAGTCCCTGCAGCACGCGCGTTCCCACCCCCACCATGCTGAGCAGCCGGGTGATTTCGACCGCCGGCACCGCGGCCTGCATGTCCGTGCTGTCGTTGATGTAGCGCGGGAAGGTCGCCGCGGCCAGCGGACTCGCATAGCGGACCAGCGCCAGCGTGACTTCGCGGTCGGCTTCGATGGCGGCGCGGTCCTCTTCGTCCATGTCTTCGGTCGCGTGCATGTCGTCGTGCACCTTCCAGACCGACTCGGTCGCGGTCAGCACCAGGCGGTCGAGCACGCACCCGCACGCCGCCAGCACGCCGGTCACCACGTACGGCGAATTGCCATGCACGGCGCCACCGCTGCCCAGTCCGTGTGCGCCCGCAAAACGCTGTCCCACGGCCAGCCCGGTCGCGCGCACCACCTGTGCGCCCAGCACGGCTTCCATGGGCTTTGCCCAGAGCGAGCCCTGCGCCACGACGGCACCGTAGTTCGCTGCATAGTCCGCCGTCGTACCGACGATGCGAAAGCCCTGCAGGTTGTCACCCAGACTCAGCGGAATCACCTGTGCCACCTGCGGCAGCGCCTGCAGCTTCTTCATTTCTTCGAGCGAAATGTTGCCGGGCGGCACATCCAGGTGGAACACCCCCGCCAGGACCAGCTGCATCGGGCTGCCCTTGGCGCCGACCACCGCGTCGATGCCCTGCAGATCGCGCTCGAAGGCGCGGTCGATCTGGTCCCGGGCGATGAGCACGAAGGCCATCGACGCCAGGCCCAGCGTGAGCAGCAGCAGATTGAGCGCCGTGGCCAGCGGCCGCGACCACAGGTAGCGCCAGGACAGGCTGAACACATTCATGCGGTTGCGGCCTCCGGCACCGGTGCGGGAAAGGCCAGCGTCATGGTGTCCGGCAGTGCCCGGACCACCCGCGCATCGTGGGTGGCGATCACCAGCGTGGCGCCCGTCGTGCGGGCACCGTCCTGCAACAGGGCCAGCGCCGCGGCGCAGGACGCATCGTCCAGGCTCGCCGTCGGCTCGTCCACCAGCAGCACACGGGGGCGCAACAGCAGTGCCCGGGCCAGCGCCACCCGCTGGGCCTGGCCGCCCGAAAGCTGCGAGGGCTTGCGCCCGGCGAGGGTCCCCAGATCCAGCGCCTCCAGCGCCCCGTGGATGGCTGCCCGGTCCACGCCCAGGCCACTGGCGAAGTACACCAGCGCGAGGTTGTCGGCCACGCTGAGCGCCTCGCTGAGAAACAGCTTCTGCGGCAGGAAACCGATGCAGCGCGCGCGCCAGCGGTCGCGCTCGCCGGCCCGCAGCGCCGCCACCGCCTGCCCGGCCACCACCAGCTCGCCGGACTGCGGTGTCAGCAGACCGGCCGCCAGCGCCAGCCAGGTGGACTTGCCGCTGCCGGAAGCGCCGCGCAGCAGCAGCGTGCCGCCCTGTGGCACCGACACGTCGCCAAAGCGCAGCGTGGCTCCGTCCGGATAGGCGTGGCACAGGTCCCGCGCCTCGATCACGGCCGAGGCTCCTGTTCCGTGGTCGCGCCAGCGCCGGGCACGCAGCTGGCGCAGGTGCCGTGGATCGCGACATCCACACGCATCCCCTGATGGCCCAGCCCGGCCAGTGTGCGCAGCAGGTCGCTGGCCACGGCCTGGGTCGGCGCGCTCGCTTCGGTGAGCCGGAACTGGCGATGGCAGGCATCGCATTCGAAGCGCGGCGCCAGCCCTTCGCCAGTATCGGCGAGGCTGTAACGCCAGGTGCGGGCACCGTCGTCGGCGTGGCGCTGCAGCACACCACAGGCGGCCAGCCGGTCCAGCAGCCGGTAGAGCGTGACGCGGTTGATGTCCAGCCCGCGCGTTTGCAGCGACGCCAGCGCCTGCGCATGGCTGACGGTGCCTTGCGGATTCGCCAGGAACAACCCCAGCACCGCGCGGGTCGCCAGCGTGCGGCGCAGTCCCGCGGACTCCAGGCGGGCCTGGATCTCCGGTGGCACGGTCGCGGGTTCTTTGTTGGAGCGAACGGACATGGTCACACCTCATTATCGCAACAAAGTTGCGTTAATATCAAGTAACTGCAATTCAGTTGCAACAGTGTAAATCGACACCCAACATGCCCCTCCCCCGCGCCATTCTTCCGCTGCCGATCGAACTGACCGCTCTCACGATGGGCTATGAACGCCCGGTCGGTCCCATCCTGAGTCTGTGCATCCCGCCGGGTTCGCTGGTGGCGCTGGTCGGACCCAACGGTGCAGGCAAGAGCACGCTGATCAAGAGTCTGGCGGGCGAACTGCGCCCCCTCGGGGGTGCCATCCGCGGCCTGGCAGGACAGCGCATCGCCTGGCTGCCGCAACACAGCGGTCTCGACGCCAGCTTCCCCATCGACGTGCGCGGCCTGGTGTCCATGGGCCTGTGGCACCAGGTGAGTGCCCTCGGCCGCTTCTCCCAGGAACACCGCCGACTCTGTGACGGCGCCCTGGCGGTGGTCGGTCTCAGCGGCCTGGCGTCGCGAGGTCTCGACACGCTCTCCGGAGGCCAGTTGCAGCGTGCGCGGTTTGCCCGGCTGATCCTGCAGGACGCCTCGGTGGTGCTGCTGGACGAACCCTTCGCCGCCGTCGACAGCGGCACCTGTGCCGACCTGCTGGCCCTGCTGCGCCGCTGGCAACAGCAGGGCAAGACCGTGATCGTCGCGCTGCACGACGAGCACCAGGTGCGCCGCCACTTTCCGCACACCCTGCTGCTGCAGCCCGAGGGTTTTGAATACGGCGCCACGGACGAGGTCCTGTCATGCACGACCTGATCCTGGCAAGCCCTCTGCTGGGTCCGCTGCTGGAGTTCGAGTTCATGCGCAGCGCCCTGCTGGGCTGCGTGGCGCTGTCGCTGAGCGCGGCGCCGGTGGGCGTGTTCCTGATGTTGCGGCGCATGAGCCTGACCGGCGACGCCATGGCTCACGCCATTCTTCCGGGCGCCGCCATCGGCTACCTGGTCGCAGGCCTGTCCCTGACGGCCATGACCATCGGCGGCATCTTCGCGGGCCTCGCGGTGGCGGTGGGTTCGGGGCTGGTCTCGCGCAACACGGTGCTGCGCGAGGACACCAGCCTCGCTGCCTTCTACCTGTTGTCGCTGGCGCTGGGCGTACTCATCGTCTCGGTGCGCGGCAACAGCGTGGACCTGCTGCACGTGCTGTTCGGCACCGTGCTGGCGCTGGACGGCGCGGCGCTGACCCTGCTCGGCGGCATCAGCGCGGTGACGCTGGTCTCGCTCGCCCTGCTCTACCGGCCGCTGGTGCTCGAATGCCTCGACCCGGGCTTCCTGCGGCAGGTCAGCCGCTGGAGCCCGGTGGCGCACTACGGTTTCCTGGGCCTGCTGGTGATCAACCTGGTGGCCGGCTTCCATGCGCTGGGCACGCTGATGGCGGTCGGCATCATGGTGCTGCCCGCTGCCACCGCCCGCTTCTGGGTGCGCCGCCTCGGCCCCCTGTTGCTGCTGGCCACCGCACTCGCGCTGGCCGCCAGCCTCACCGGCCTGCTGCTCTCTTACCACGCCGACCTGCCCACCAGTCCCGCCATCGTGCTCAGCCTGGGTGCGACCTACCTGCTGTCGCTGATCGCCGCTCCGCACGGTGCCATGCGCCACCAGCGCCCCGCCTATTCCCATCTACAAGCCTGATCTACAAGGAAGCTCCATGAACGCCACGCTGCGCCGCCCTTTCATCGCCACGGCCATCGGCCTCGCCGCCCTGTCCCTCAGCCCCGCGCTGCTGGCCCAGACCACGACACGGGTCAAGGCGGTGGCTTCCTTCAGCGTCCTGGGAGACCTGGTCCAGCAGGTGGGCGGAGATCGCGTGGTGGTCGATGTGCTGGTCGGCCCGGGCAGTGACGCCCACGTGTTCCAGCCCACGCCCTCGCAGGCCAGGCTGGTAGGCCAGGCGCAGATCATGTTCTCCAACGGTCTGGGCTTCGAAGGCTGGATGGGCCGGCTGCTGAACGCCGCCAGCTACAAGGGCCGCCAGCTCGTCGCCAGCCAGGGCATCCAGCCCATGCACACCGAAGGCGGGCACGACCACACGGCCGAGGGAGGTCACCACCGCGATGAGAGCGACCCGCATGCGTGGCAGTCGGTGTCCAACGTGATGGTCTATGTCAGCAACATCGCCAAGGGCCTGTGCGAAGCCGACGCAGCAGGTTGCGACTCCTACCAGCGCAATGCCGGTGCCTACATCAACCAGCTCAAGCTACTGGACGCCGACATCCGTTCCGCCTGGGCCACGGTCCCGGTCGCGCAGCGCAAGGTCATCACCTCGCACGACGCCTTCGGCTACTACGCCAAGGCTTACGGGGTGAAGTTCCTCGCCCCGCAAGGCGTGAACACCGAGAGCGAGGCCTCGGCCAAGGGCGTGGCGCAGCTGGTGCGCCAGATCAAAAGGGAAAACATCAAGGCCCTGTTCGTCGAGAACATCTCCGATCCCCGCCTGATCGAGCAGATCGGTCGCGAGACAGGCGTGAAGCCCGCGGGCGAGCTGTTTTCCGACTCGCTGTCCGACGGAAAAGGCCCGGCCGCGACCTACGTGGCCATGATGCGGACCAACACCGCCGCCTTGGTGCAGGCGGTGCGCGGGCGCTGAAAAGCCGCGCCCGTCCAGCAACCGCCTCAGGCGCGCAGGGCGCCGCGGGTCAGCGGCCGCTGGCCGAAGCCCGCGGACCAGCGCGAGAGCTGTGCCCGCAGGCCCAGCGCCGCCCCCCCGGTGGCACCGTTGGCCAGGTCGTCGGCCGCGCCAAGTGCCGAGTAGCTCGAATGGCTGTCGCCCAGAGCCCAGAGATCCGCCTGGATGCTGTGGGTGCCGGACGCGTCTGCCCGGACGGCGCCCGACGCCACCAGGACGCCGCTCCCGCCGAGTGGGCCCGCAGCACCACCCGACGGCGCCATCTTGGTCGCGATGTCCGCGTGTGCGATCAGACCGATTTCTGCCGTCTGCTTGGCCACCGCGACCCCTTCGGGCGTG